>NZ_PZJL01000004.1:218216-419731 GCF_003206585.1 Salinicola sp. CR57 | reverse complement strand
TGGGGTTTTTTTATGGCGGCACCCTCGGAAGAGAGACAGGGCCCGTTATTGATCCGAGGGGCCGCTTCGCGGTCTGGCCCCCTGTAGAGAGTGGCGGAGCGCCGCCCAGACTCCCATCTGTCTTCTATCCCCAACCCCAGTCTCGATCGAGGCTGGGGTTTTTATGGCCGCACCCTCGGAAGATCCCGGGAGGCGCATCTCGTGGCCGTATCAACTAGTCTTCTTGCCGTACCGATGAATTCAACTCCAGGCGAGGGGAAAAGCCGTGCTACAAGCGCTACCCGAAGGGTTCACGGCTGTAATGACCGGTGCCGGCGGTGGTATCGGTCAGGCCATGCTGAAACGGTTATTGAAGAGTGATCGTCCGGGGCGTGTCATTGCGGTTTCCCGTCAGAGTCTCGAGCATGAAGATCGCCGAGTCGAAAATCTGAAAGCCGATGTCACGACCGGGGAGGGGCGCAAGGCGCTGAAGACGCAATTGGATGGTGCGCCCCTGCACCTGCTGTTCAATACCATAGGCTTGTTGCATGACGAGCGGCGCGGGATCTCGCCGGATAAGCGGCTCGAGGACCTCGACGCCGAAACGCTGTCCACGCTGTTCCACGTCAACGCCATCACGCCGGTTCTGCTGATCCAGACGTTAGTCGATTCCCTCAAGGGTCACCACCCCGCCATCATCGCCAGCCTCTCGGCCAGGGTGGGCTCGATCGGCGATAACAAACTGGGTGGGTGGTACGGCTATCGAGCCAGCAAGGCGGCACACAACATGTTCCTGCGCACTGCCGCCGTCGAGCTGGCGCGCTATAACCGGCAGGCGATAGTGCTCAATCTCCATCCCGGCACCACGGATACCGGCCTGTCCCGACCCTTCCAGCGTCGAGTTCCGGAGGGCAAGCTATTCACGCCAGATTTCGTGGCGGCGCGATTGCTCGCGGTAATGGAAGACCGCCACCCCGACGAGAGCGGCAGTTTCTGGGACTGGGATGGCAAGCCGGTACCATTTTGATGGCGCCCGGCTAGACCATGACCTGCAATGCTTCGACCAGGCTGCCCATCTCGTCATCGGTGCCGATCGAGATACGCAGGAAATCGCTGAGGCCATCCTTGTTGAAATGACGGACCAGAATGCCGCGCTCGCGCAGACCGCTGAACAGGCTGGCCCCACTGTGTCGGGGATGACGCACGAACAGGAAGTTGGTCTGTGATGGCAGGACCTCGAACGCCATCGTCTCGAGTTGTTGGCGTGTCCACTCGCGGGTGGCCATGACTTGTTCGCAGCACGCCCGGAAGTGCGACTGATCCTCGAGCGAGGCGATGGCGACTTCGCTGGCCAGCATGTCGATCGGGTAGGAGTTGAAGGAATTCTTGACGCGCTCCAACCCTTCGATCAGCTCACGCGAGCCGATCGCGTAGCCCACACGCAAACCGGCCAGGCTGCGCCCTTTCGACAAGGTCCCGGTAACCAGCAGGTTGGGATAGTCCGCGATCAACGGCACGACACTCTCGCCACCGAAATCGACATAGGCCTCGTCGACCAGGACCACGCTCTCGGTGACGCGCTCCAGCAGCTGCGCGACAGCCTGGCGCGAGTGGCCATGGCCGGTCGGTGCGTTGGGGTTGGCGAACACCACACCGCCGTTATCCGTATCGAAGGCCTCCAGGGCGATCTGCCAGCGGTCGTCCAGCGCCACGGTTCGATAGTGAATATCGTAGAGCTTGCAGTAGACCGGATAGAAGCTGTAGCTGATGGCGGGCATCAGCAGTGGCTTCGGCTGGCAGAAGAAGGTCTGGAACGCCAGTGCCAGCACTTCATCGGAACCATTGCCGACGAAGACCTGGTCCGGCTCGACACAGTGTGTCCTCGCCAATGCCTGGCGCAGTGCCAGCGATTCGGGATCGGGGTAGCGGCGAAGGTGGTCCACCGCGAACGCCTGCAACACCCACTCGACGGCCGGGGAGGGCGGATAGGGGTTCTCGTTGGTATTCAGCTTGACCAGTTTTTCGCGCGGTTGCTCGCCCGGTACGTAGGGCGTCAGGGCGCGAACGGCGGGACTCCAGAATTGACTCATGATCTCTCGCGGGACGTTTTCTACGATGCTCGTTAGGCGTGGCGGGTCTGAGCTCATAGTGACCTCTGGTCCGAAGCGGTGCAAGCCACTCCCGTCGAATGTGGGTGACAGGGTTGATTAGTGTTCTAACTGCCTTATCTATGAGGTATCCGCTCAACTCAACGATCGAAGGGATTCCATGGATTACGATAAGCTGCTCTCGCCCATCACCGTCGGCGACGTCGAACTCTCCAACCGCGTGCTGATGGCACCGCTCACGCGCGCACGCACCCCGGACAGCGTGCCGGGGGCGCTACAGGCCGAATATTACGCTCAGCGCGCCGGTGCCGGGCTGATCATCAGCGAAGCGACCAATATCTCGCCCACGGCGCGGGGCTACGTCTACACCCCCGGGATCTGGACCGATGCCCAGGAAGCCGGGTGGCGTCAGGTCGTCGATGCCGTGCACGAGGCCGGAGGCAAGATGGCACTCCAGCTCTGGCATGTCGGACGTATCTCCCATGAGATGGTGCAGCCGGAGGGTCAGGCGCCGGTCGCCCCCAGCGCCCTGCGCGCCGAGGGGGCCAACTGCTTCGTCGAGTTCGAAGATGGCAGCTCGGGCCAGCATCCCACCAGCACCCCGCGTGCGCTGGCACTCGACGAGATCCCCGGTGTGATCGACGATTACCGCCAGGCTGCCAAACGTGCCCAGCGGGCCGGTTTTGATCTGGTCGAGGTCCACGCCGCCAATGCCTACCTGCTGCAGCAATTCCTCGCCACCGGCAGCAACCAGCGCAGTGACCGCTATGGCGGCAGTGTCGTCAACCGCGCTCGCTTGCTGCTGGAAGTCACCGATGCCGTCATCGACGTCATGGGGGCAGGACGTGTCGGTGTGCGCCTGTCGCCCTTCATCGAGATATTCGGTCTGTCGGACGACGAGCCCGAGGCGATGATGCGCTACCTGGCCAGCGAGCTGAGCCGTCGCCGGATCGCCTACCTGCACGTCAATGAGCCCGACTGGACCGGCGAAGGCCCGCAGCTGACCGACGATTTCCGCCGCGACCTGCGCGAGCGCTTCAGCGGCACCTTGATCTACTGCGGGCACTACACGGCCGAGCGCGCGGAGACCTTGATCGGCAATGGGCTGGGCGACGCCGCCGCTTTCGGCCGCCCCTATATCGCCAATCCGGACCTGGTCGAGCGGTTTCGGCGTGATGCGGCCCTCGACGAACCGAATCCGGAGACTTTCTATGGCGGTGGCGCCGAAGGCTATACCGACTATTCAGTAATGGATTGAGACGCGCTCGCGTGGCAGCCTGATGCTCTCGTTTGAATGGGATGTCATGCAGGAGACTTACCGCTATCCTGTAGTCACGTGGCCGCCAATGCGGCCTGTATGGCCCAGAAGTGTAAGGAGAACCAATATGCAGATCAGGACGTTGCTGGCCAGCGCCGCCACGGTAGCCGTACTGGCCGGTTGTGCCAGCGGTGGATCTCAGACTCAGTCTGGCACCGCCGATTCCTCTGCCGGCATGTCGTCGAACGCCGTCACCTACGAAGGCACGCTGCCTTGCCGTAGCTGCGATGGCATCGACCTGACCGTCAATCTCAACGGGACCGAGTCCTCGCCGGCCTCGCAGCGCACCTTCACGCTCGAAGCCGACTACATGAATCACCCGCAGAATCCGGATCCCGAGCAGTACGAAGGTCAGTGGGAAACGATGACGGGCACCGCGGTCGACCCGCAGGCGACGGTCTACGAGCTGACGCCGAACGGCGAAGGTCAGATCTACTATTTCCAGAAGATCGATGACCGCACGCTGGAACTGATCGATCCCCAGCGTCGTCGTTTCGAAAACGGCCAGATGTTGCGCCTGACTCGCCAGTAGGCCAGGCACTGACGAGCGTAGAGGCGGCCATGGGCCGCCTCTCGTCGTTGAGGGCTGACCCTTTGTGGCACCCTACGTATCTTGCGATCCTCTACCCGGCCTGACGGAGACCCCGCGCGTGGCAAAAGCGAAGAGTGCCTTCGTCTGCACCGAATGCGGTGCGGAATACAGCAAATGGCAAGGCCAGTGCAGCAACTGCCGTGAGTGGAACACGCTGACCGAGATTTGCCTCGGCAGCGCGCGACCCGGCGCCTCGACTCCCGGTAGCAGCGGTGCTCGTGGCGGCTACGCGGGTACGCTGTCGCGGGAAGTCGTCGATCTCTCTGGCGTCGATCTTACCGAGGTACCCCGGTTCAGCTCCACGTTCGAGGAGTTCGACCGGGTGCTCGGCGGCGGCTTGGTGCCGGGTTCGGCGGTGCTACTGGGCGGCCATCCCGGTGCCGGAAAGTCCACCCTGCTGTTGCAGACGGCCTGCCGTCTGGCCCAGAGCAAGCGGGTGCTCTACGTGACCGGTGAGGAGTCGCTGTCGCAGGTGGCGATGCGGGCCCACCGTCTGCAACTGCCGACCCAGGGGCTCAAGATGCTCGCCGAGACCAGCATCGAGACGCTGCTGGCCGTGGCGGAGCGAGAGCGTCCCGAAGTGTTGATCATCGACTCCATCCAGACCATGCATCTGGAGGATATCGGCTCGGCACCCGGCGGCGTTGCCCAGGTTCGCGAGTCGGCGGCGGCGCTGACGCGGTTCGCCAAGCAGAGCAACACCGTGCTGCTGCTGGTGGGCCACGTGACCAAGGATGGCACCCTGGCCGGCCCCAAGGTGCTCGAGCACATGATCGACGCCTCGCTGCTGCTGGAGGGGGGAAGCGACTCGCGTTTCCGCACCTTGCGCGGGCAGAAGAACCGCTTTGGCGCGATCAACGAACTCGGCGTGTTCGCGATGGTCGAGCTCGGCCTCAAGGAGGTCAAGAACCCCAGCGCGATCTTCCTGTCGCGGAGTGAGGAGCAGGCCTCCGGCAGTCTGGTGATGGTGGTGTGGGAGGGCACCCGCCCGATCCTGGTCGAAGTCCAGGCGCTGCTCGACGAGTCCGCGCTGGGCAATCCCCGGCGCGTGGCGGTGGGGCTCGACCACAACCGCCTGGCCATGCTGTTGGCGGTGCTGCACAAGCACGGCGGCCTGTTCACCGGCGATCAGGATGTCTTTCTCAACGTCGTCGGCGGGGTCAAGGTGCTGGAGACCAGCGCCGACCTGGCGGTGCTGCTGGCAGTGGTCTCCAGCCTGCAGAACCGGCCGCTGCCGCGGGAGTTGGTGGTATTCGGCGAAGTGGGGCTTTCCGGTGAGATCAGGCCGGTCCCCAGCGGCCAGGAGCGCATCGTCGAGGCCGCCAAGCATGGTTTCACGCGGGCCATCGTGCCGCGCGGCAATGCGCCCAAGAAGGCGCCCGCCGGCATGCAGGTGGTGGCGGTCGACAAGCTGGCCGAGGCGCTGGAAGCGCTGTAAGAGGGGGCGACTCGGCTACCAGCGCTGAGTGGCGTCGCTGGGTCGGTTAAACTGACTGCCAGGATCGATATCTCCAAGAACGGGACGAGGAGCCAGAAATGAGTGCCATTCGCCTGACGCAGTACAGCCACGGGGCCGGCTGTGGCTGCAAGATCGCCCCAGACGTGCTCGATCGGATTCTCGCCAAGGCGGGACCGGGCGCCAACAGCCAGAATCTGATCGTCGGCAACCAGGGGCGCGAGGATGCCGCCGTCTACGATCTCGGCGACGGTCGCGGCCTGATCTCTACCACCGATTTCTTCATGCCGATCGTCGACGACCCTTTCGATTTCGGCCGTATCGCGGCGACCAACGCCATCAGTGACGTCTACGCCATGGGAGGAGACCCGGTCATGGCACTGGGTATCCTCGGCTGGCCGCTGGACAAGCTGCCGGCGGAAATCGCCGGTGACGTCATGTCCGGCGCCCAGGCCGTCTGCCGCGCCCTGGGCGTTGCCTTGGCGGGCGGGCACTCCATCGATGCGCCGGAGCCGATCTTCGGGCTGGCGGTCAACGGCCTGGTCGATCTCGCCAACCTCAAGCTCAACAGCGGTGCCAAGCCCGGCGACCTGCTCTATCTGACCAAGCCGCTGGGCGTCGGGCTGCTGACGACGGCCGAGAAGCAGGGCAGGCTGCAGCCCGGACATCACGGCCTGGCGCGCGAGACCATGCTGGTCGCCAACGACATCGGCAAGGAACTGGCCAAGATTCAGGGCGTACATGCCATGACCGATGTCACCGGCTTCGGCCTGGCGGGTCACCTGAGTGAGGTGTGCGCGGCCAGCGGCGTCGAGGCGCGAATCGACTTCGCCAAGCTGCCGAGGCTGGCCGAAGCCGAGGCCTATCGGCGCCAGGGTGCGGTGCCGGGCGGTACGGGGCGCAATCGCGAGGCGATCGGCAAGGCGCTGCCGGACATGGACGCCGCCCATTGGCAGTGGCTGTGCGATCCGCAGACTTCCGGAGGGCTGCTGCTGGCCGTGGATCCGGCCTGGGCTGACGATGTCGAGCGGATCGGGCGCCAGCACCAGCTCAAGCTGGAGGCGTTCGGCGAGTGCATCACGCCTCGCGGCGGCGCGGGACTGATCGAGGTGCGCGGTTGAAAAGCGACGAGTTCATCGACGCGGACCTGGCACTGCTGGAACGGCCTCTGATCGATGTGCGCGCGCCGATCGAGTTCTCGGCGGGCGCCTTGCCCGGTGCGATCAACCTGCCACTGATGAATGACGATGAGCGTCGCGAAGTCGGCATCCGCTACAAGCAGGCCGGCCAGGCCTCGGCGGTGGCGCTGGGTAACCACCTGGTTTCGGGCGACCGCCGTGAAAGATCTCTCGCCGCCTGGGAGCAGGCGCTCGAAGCGGCACCGGATAGCGTGATCTACTGTTTCCGCGGCGGCATGCGGTCGAAGATATCGCAGCAGTGGCTGGCCGAACGGGGCCATCCGCTACCGCGAATTCGCGGCGGTTGGAAGGCGATGCGCAACCAACTGATCGAGGCGCTCGAAAGCCATAGCCAGGCCCCTCTGCTGCTGGTCGCGGGTTTGACCGGTTGTGCCAAGACCGCACTGATCAATGCGCTCGGTTCGGGAGTCGACCTGGAAGGCCACGCACGTCACAAGGGCTCGGCCTTTGGCCAGCATCCGATGGCCGGCCCCTCGCAGATCGATTTCGAGCACGGTTTGACGCTGGATCTGATGCGGTTGCCACGGGCCCGCGTGGTCGAGGACGAGTCGCAGCGCATCGGCCGCCTGGCGATACCGGCGACCTTCTGGCAGTCGATGAAAGCGGCGCCGTGCATTCGCGTCGAGATGCCACTGGAGTGGCGCCTCGAACAGATCCGCAAGGATTACATCGAGGATCTCAGCGAAATCTACCATCGCCACTATGGCCCGCAACTGGGCGAGGTGCTGTTTCGCAAGCAACTTTCCGGCGCCCTGAAACGCCTCGGCAAACGCTTGGGGAGCGAGCGGCTGGCCCGATTGATCGAGGCACAGCAGCGGGCATTCTCGGCGCAACGCCTCGGCAACGTGCAGGCGCACGATGACTGGCTGGCTCCGCTGCTACGGGAATATTACGACCCGATGTATCGTCATCAGATCGAGCACCAGCCCCGGCCGACCCTGCACGTCGGGGATTGGGACAGCTGTCTGACGGTCGCCCGGCAGTGGGAGCGTGAGTACGCGGCCTAGTGCCGCCCTCTCCGTTTCGACGCTAGTGACCATCGAGCCACTGGGTCATGACCCGGTCCAGCAGTGCCGCCTGCCGATCGAAGCGTCTCGGGTCGCGCAGAATCTCGTCACGGGTCTGCACATAGGCAGCGGTCGTCGGCAGGTCGTGATTGCACAGCGCCGCCGTGCCTTGAGCCGTCGACTCCAGATGGCACTGCAGCGCGACGACGCGACCCGCATCCCAGGCAAACCCCTGGACCGGACCGGCTGGTGTGCTGCCCAGTGGCAGGCAGCCATCCGGCAGGCCGAAGATGTCTCGATGCCAGAGCAGCGTCTCGAACATCTCGGGCAGATCGAAGGGGCTGTCGTCGGCCAGGGTCAGCGGCTGCCAGCCGATCTCCGGCTGAACCGCGGGGGACACGATGGCGCCTAGCGCCTCGGCGATCAGGCCGGCGCCGAAGCCGATGCCCAGCACCGGCTTGTTGCTCTTCAGGGCGCGATCCACCAGCTTGCGCTCTCGCTTGAACAGCGTCGCCTCCGGTGGCGAGAAAGCATCGAGCAGGACGAGCGCGTCGCAGTTGGCCAGCGGCGGCGGTAGTTCGCCCTCGTCGAGCCGGCAGTGGTTGTAGCTGTGACCCGTGCCGGTGAGCCAGTCCGCCATGCGGGCTGGACCGAACAACGGACTATGCTGGAGAAAATAGATATGCATGATGCATCCATGATGGGGTCGACCGGGCGACTCCACAAGCGGGGAGTTAGCATTTAGTCATGGCCATCCGAGCCCAGATTCTCGAACAGATCTACACCATCGTGGCGCAGATCCCGCCGGGGCGTGTTACCACCTATGGTCGGATCGCCGGGATGACGGAGGGGGCCACGGCGCGCATGGTCGGTACGGCAATGCGACAGTTGCCGACTGGGCACGACCTGCCCTGGTATCGGGTGATTGGTGCCAGCCGCCGAATCGCGGACCATGGCGGTGCCCAGCGACAGCACGAGAAACTGCGCGCCGAGGGTGTCGTTTTCGATGCCAGCGGCCGCGTACCCACGCATTTGATGTGGCCAGAATGACGGAGAGTTCATGACCAAGCCTTCGGGTAGCTTCAACGCCAGATTGCGCCAGCTCGACGCGCGCCAGCGGATCGCCTTCATGGCCGCGTTGAGCGAGCGGCTGGTACCCAATTACGCGCTCTACGCCGGCGTGAGCGGCCAGGGCAACCCCAGCGTACTCCACAACGTGCTGGATCTGGTGTGGGAGCGGCTCAAGATCGCCGCGGCGAAGATCGACTTCGACAAGCAGGCCGAGAAGCTCGCCGATGTCGAGCCCCCGGAGGCCGATGACAGCTTTGGTGCGCGGCGGGCGACGGAGGCGGTCATGGCCCTGACCACGCTGCTGGACACCCTGCGCGGCGAAGCCCCGGAAGCGGCGCTGGAGGTGAGCCGCGTCTCGCGCAACGGCGTACGCGCCTATATCGAAATGACCGAGGGCAGTGAGGATGCCGAACGGCTCGACGCGTTGTTTCGCGAGCATGAACTGATGCAGGACGAGCGCGACTTTCAGGACGCAGTACTCGAAGCGCTCGAGGCCGACCCGGGGCTCAAGGCGCTCTCGGCGTTGCGCGCGCTCGGTCGTAACCAGGGGGTCAGCAACCTGGGCCTGAGTCTCGACTGACCCGCTACCGGTTGTGGATAAACCGGCTACGCTGAGGCGTGTGGATAACGCTGACGACCACTCGGCGCCTCACCTACGAACGTTCATGGAGGAACATCATGCAGAAGCGCTGGTTGATTGGCGGCCTGACTCTGGCGGCCGTCATGCTGTCAGGCTGCCAGAGCCTGACCGGATGGGGAGGTGACGCGCTACGAACCGAGGCGGTGGTGAAGAGCGCCCACGAGCCGGGTTGCGAGAAGGACAGCTGCGCCAACGTCAATGCGGCCTACTTGCGTTTCCCTGAGTCACCACGGCTTTCCGCCGAGCTCGAGCGACGGTTGTTCGGGCTGGCGAGCGGGCTCAGCGACAACCCCGACGGCAGTGCCATGGGACAGGCAACCTCATTCGACGCCTTTGCCGACCAGGTCTTTGCAGCTTCGCGTCGCGCTCGCGAAGACGTGCCGCAGCTGCCGGGCTACGAGGCCGATCTCAAGGCCCATGTCGTGGCGGACCACGACGACCTGCTGGTGATCGAACTCGACGGCTATCTCTACAGTGGCGGCGCCCACGGCTTGCCGTTGACCTCCTACATGGTGATCCAGCGCGACACGCAGCAGATCGTCGATCTCGCCGACATGCTGCAGCCGGGCAAGCGACCGGCCTACGAAGCGGCGCTGGAGCGGGCCCACCGGCGCTGGCTGCAGACGGACCAGGCGCGCGGACTGTCCAAATCCCAGTGGCCGTTCGTCGTCTCCGACAATGTCGCGCCGCTGGCGGATGCCGTCGCGGTCAAGTATCAGGTCTACGACCTGGCGCCGTACGCCGTGGGCCAGCCGGTGCTGACCATCCCCTATGCCGATCTCGAGGGCATATTCCGCCCGCGCTATCTGCCCTGACATCGTCCTGGCTACGGCATCGAAGCGCGCCGCACCAACGCAAGCGCCGCGACCCGGCCGGGTCGCGGCGCTTTTCGTCGATCAGTGCTTGCTTGCGGCTTCGGCGCCGGTCTTGGAGCGCTCAGAGCCGCATTTCGATCCCGTGCTCGGCCATGTAGCGCTTGGCGTCGGGAATGGTGTACTCACCGAAGTGGAAGATGCTGGCGGCGAGCACTGCATCGGCGCCGCCTTCCTTCACCCCGGCCACCAGATGGTCGAGGTTGCCGACGCCGCCGGAAGCGATCACCGGCACTTCGACCGCGTCGCTGATCGCGCGGGTCACACCGAGATCGAAACCGACCTTGGTACCATCGCGATCCATGCTGGTCAGCAGCAGTTCCCCGGCGCCGTAGTCGACCATCTTGCGCGCCCACTCGACCGCGTCCAGCCCGGTGGGGCGACGGCCGCCATGGGTGAAAATCTCCCAGCGCGGCGGCTCGCCCTCGGCGCTGACCCGCTTGGCGTCGATCGCCACCACGATGCACTGGCTGCCGAAGCGCTCGGCGGCCTCGCGCACGAAATCCGGGTTGGTGACGGCGGCGGTATTGATCGAGACCTTGTCCGCCCCGGCGTTGAGCATGGTGCGGATATCCTCGCAGCGGCGAATGCCGCCCCCGACAGTGAGCGGGATGAACACTTCGCCGGCAATGCGCTCGACCATCTCGACTGTGGTGTCGCGGTCCTCATGGCTGGCGGTGATGTCGAGAAAGGTGATCTCGTCGGCACCCTGCTGGTTGTAGCGCTTGGCGATCTCCACCGGGTCGCCGGCATCGCGAATACCGACGAAATTGACACCCTTGACCACGCGGCCGGCGTCGACGTCGAGGCAGGGAATGATGCGCTTGGCCAATGTCATGAGCGGGCTCCTTCGGTATCGATCCCATCGCCCCGCATCGAATCGCCCTGAATCGAATCACTCAAGGCCTGGGCCTCGGCGACGTCGAGCGAGCCTTCGTAGATGGCGCGGCCGGTGATGGCGCCGATGATGCCGCTGTCGGCGACCTCGGCCAGGGCGCGGATGTCTTCCAGGTCGGTCACCCCGCCGGAGGCGATCACCGGCAGGCCGCCGTCGCGAGCGAGCTGGGCGGTGGCTTCGACGTTGACGCCCTGCATCATCCCGTCGCGGGCGATGTCGGTGTAGACGATCGAGGAGACGCCGTCATCCCGAAAGCGTCTGGCCAGGTCCACTGCCTTGACGGTCGAGACTTCCGCCCAGCCATCGGTGGCGACGAAGCCGTCGCGGGCGTCCAGGCCGACGATCACGTGGCCGGGGAACCGGCGGCACATCTCGCCGACGAAGGCCGGCTCCTTGACCGCCTTGGTGCCGATGATCACGTAGCTGACGCCAGCGGCGAGATAGTGCTCGATGGTGTCAGGGCTGCGGATGCCGCCGCCGATCTGGATCGGCAGGTCGGGATAGGCGCGGGCGATGGCGGTGACGGCTTCACCGTTGACAGGCTTGCCCTCGAAGGCGCCGTTGAGATCGACCAGATGGAGCCGCCGGGCGCCGGCTTCGACCCAGCGTGCAGCCATCGCCACCGGGTCGTCACCGTAAGAGGTGGCATCGTCCATGCGGCCCTGCTTGAGCCGCACGCACTGGCCGTCCTTGAGATCGATGGCGGGGATTACCAGCATGGTTTCGAGTCCTTGTCAGTCAGGTGCCGTCTGAAAAGCCGGCGGGGCAGCCATGTCTCGGATTGTGCCTAGGGCGCCCAGTTGACGAAATTTTCCAGCAGCTGAAGGCCGTCTTTGGCGCTCTTCTCCGGGTGGAACTGTACCGCGAACACGGTGCCGCGGCCGGTGACCACATGGGCATCGGCGCCAGCGTAATCGGTCTTGCCGAAGATATCGGCATCGCTGGCGGCTTCGACGTAATAGCTGTGCACGAAGTAGAATCTCGCGCCGTCCTCGATGCCGCTCCACAGCGGATGCGAATGGTGCTGGGTCACCCGATTCCAGCCCATGTGGGGCACCTTGAGGCGCTCGCCCTCGGGGCTGACCAGTTTGTGGCCGAAGTGACGGACCCCGCCGGGGAGGAAACCGAGGCAATCGACGCCGCCATTCTCCTCGCTGCGCTCGAACAGCATCTGCTGGCCGACGCAGATGCCGAGCAGCGGTTTGGCCTGCTCCTCGAGCAGATCCTTGACCAGCCCCTCGAGCTCGGTGCGCTGAAGTTCGCCCATGCAGTCGCGGATCGCCCCCTGGCCGGGCAGCACCAGCCGCGAAGCGCCGCGAATCGAGCGCGGATCGCGGGTCACCATGACGTTTTCATGGGTGACGTGTTCGAGCGCCTTGGCCACGGAGTGCAGATTGCCCATCCCGTAATCGATCACGGCGATCGTCATTGCGGTTTCCTCGCTGAGTCGGTGATGGCGCCGGCCGGTATCACAGGCTGCCCTTGGTCGATGGCATCTGGCCGGCCATGCGCGGATCCTGCTCGACTGCCGCGCGTAGTGCGCGACCGAACGCCTTGAAGATGGTTTCCGCCTGATGGTGCGCGTTGAAACCCTTCAGGTTGTCGATGTGCAGGGTGACCTGGGCATGGTTGACGAACCCCTGGAAGAACTCCCAGAACAACTGGGTATCGAGCCGGCCGATGGTCGCGCGGGTGAATTCGACATCCATGAACAGCCCGGACCGCCCGGAGAAATCGATCACCACGCGAGAGAGCGCCTCGTCGAGCGGCACGTAGGCGTGGCCGTAGCGACGAATGCCGCGCTTGTCGCCGATCGCCTGGGCGAACGCCTGGCCGAGGGTGATGCCGAGATCCTCGACGGTATGGTGCTCGTCGATCTCGAGGTCGCCCTGGGCGTCTATCGTCAGGTCGAGCATGCCGTGGCGGGCCACCTGGTCCAGCATGTGATCTAGAAAGGGGACCCCGGTCCGGCAATCGAGGCGGCCGCTGCCGTCCAGATTCACCGTCACCGTGATCTGCGTCTCGTTGGTGTCGCGCGACACCGTGGCGATGCGCTCGGACATGCGGGGGAAATCTCCCGGTACGGTTGGCGAGAATCGGCCATTATAGTGAATCGGGCGCCGCATCCGCTACAATGGCGGTGTTTATCGGGCGGCTGTGATTCGGCCGTTCTCCACCGCAGTCAAGTCGTTCCGCCGACAGGGAGACACAGGGGGCATGCCGGAAACCGCACAGCAGGTCGAGTCGCATCATCGGGCCACGCCCAGCCGCATTCGGCTCGAGTGGAGCAGCGGTTCCCGCCCACGAGTGCCTGCCCATGTTCGCGCACAGGGAGGATTCGAATGAAGGGGCTGGTCAGAGCACTGCTGGCGGCGATCGGTGTACTGGGAATTCTGGTCGTCGTGGCTGTCGTCTACATCACCACGTTCTTCGATCCGAACGATCTCAAGCCGCGTCTGATCGAGGCGGTCCGCAACCAGAGCGGGCTCGAACTGCGTCTCGATGGTCCATTGTCGTGGTCCTTCTATCCGCGTATCGGCGTCAGCGTCAAGGACGCCGAGGCCTGGCTTCCCGAACAGTCGCAGGACGATGCGCCCTTCGTCGGCTTCGACAGCGCCGAGGTCAGCGTGGCCTTTACGCCGCTGCTGACGGGAGACGTTTCCGTCGACGGGCTGATTCTCGATGGCATGCGCCTCAACCTGGCCCGCGACGCGCAGGGCCGGGGCAACTGGCAGGTACTGCTGGATCGCCTGGCCGGCAACGACGACGCCGGCCAGACGGGGGAAGCGCCGCCGACATCACCGCCGCAGAATACCGCACAGTCGGAGCAGCCGGCCCAGCCCCAGAAACGAGGCCCCGGCCTGAAGCCGGGCGACGACCAGGCCGTGGCGTTCGATATCGCCAGCGTCAAGGTCTCCAACAGCCAGGTGAATTACGTCGACCAGCAGAAATCGCTGGATGTCACGCTGGCCAACCTGAGCCTGCAGAGCAGCAACGTCAGCCCGCAGTCGTCATTCCCGGTCCAGCTGTCGTTCGCTGTCGACGGACGTCAGCCGAGCGTCGACGGCAACCTCCAGTTCAAGAGCCAGATGCGCATGGATCTCGGCGCCGGGCGCTACACCTTCGAGAACGTCACGCTCAACGGCAAGGCGCAATTGCCGGCGTTGGCCGAGCAGGCGCAGTCGCTCAACCTCAAGGTCGCCACGCTGGTCGCGGACACCCAGGCCAAGCAGTATCGGGCCGATGGAATCGAACTGGGCGCCTCGCTCTACCACACGGCCATGCAGGAAACACCGTTATCGCTGGATCTTCGCGCCAATGCCGTGGCCGACCTGGAGGCCCGGACCGCCACGCTAGGCGATGTCGTCCTGAGTGGGGACGATGGCCTGAACCTCAAAGGCAACCTGGACGTCACGCAACTGGATGACGCGCCGCAATACCAGGGGCGGCTGGAACTCGCGCCGCTATCCGTTCGGGACTGGCTGACGCGCTTCGGTGTCGAGGTGAACAGCGCCGACGACAAGGCGCTCACGGCGCTCTCGTTGAACGGACCCTTCACCGGTAATGCCCAGCGTATCGACTTCGACAAGCTGCAGTTGACGCTGGACGACACGACGTTCCAGGGCTCGCTGGGGGGCGCTTTCGACGGTCGGGCGCTGGACTTCGATCTGGCGGGTGACCAGCTCGACCTGGATCGTTATCTGCCCCCTCGGGCCCCGAGCGCGGAGGGGGCGGGGAGTGGTGACGGCAAGGACACGGCATGGCTTTCGGCGCTCGGGGTCCAGCCGGCGCTGGCCGCGGCCGAAGGTGCCGAGCTGCTGCCGGTCGCCTGGCTGGCCGAGCTCAAGCAGGAGGGGCATCTGACGCTCGACTCGCTCAAGGCCAAGGGCGTTCAGATGGGTGATGTCGAACTGAACACCAGCGGCAGTGGTGGACGCCAGCGCATCGACTCGCTCGATGCCTCGCTCTATGGCGGCTCGCTGAAGGCCTCGAGCGCGCTCGATCTTCGCCAGCCGCCGATGAAGCTGTCCTTCACCGAGCGCATGAATGGGGTCGACATTGCGCCGCTCTACCGGGACTTCAGCGGCAAGGACTCGCCGCTGCGCGGCGAGCTCAACCTGCAGGGCGATTTCGATTCACGCACCAACACCGCCGAAGGGCTCAAGCAGAATCTCGATGGCCAGGCGGCGCTGCGGATCGACGACGGCGCGATGCTCGATGTCAACGTGTCGCGTCAGCTGTGCAGCGCGGTAGCGACCCTGGAAGGGCGCGAGTCGACCCGCGAATGGAGCGAGGACACCGCCTTCGATCGTCTGCAGGCCAGCGTGAGAGTCGACAAGGGTGTGGCGCACAACGACGACCTGGATATCGCCATCCCCGGCATCGCGGTGACTGGCAAGGGCGATGTCAACCTGGTGACCAACCGCTTCGACTATCGCGCGGCGGCACGCTTTACCGACACCGCTGACAAGGCCGCCTGCGGCGTCAATCCGCGACTGGCCAAAATCGACTTCCCGATTCGCTGTCAGGGCAACCTGAGTGATGCCCCCGGGCAGTGGTGTGGATTCGATCGTGAAGCGTTTCAGGACTCGCTGGCGAATCTCGCCACGGACGAGGCCAAGCGCAAGGCTGGCGAGCGTGTCGACAAAGAGCTGAACAAGCAGCTGGATGAAGAGACCCGTCAGAAGATCGACGACAAACTGGGGGAAGGCACTTCCGAGAAACTCGGCAACAAGCTCCGCGATCTGTTCAAGTGAGCCGAGCCAGTGGTTGGCACCCTGGCGCCGACGCGATGTCGGCGTCTTTTCGTCAAGCCGGTCCAAGACTCTGGCGCCGACTGATTTTCCGGATCGATTTCCTATCGATGATCCACTCGATTCCACCACTCTGGAGAGGTGCTGTTTGGCGGAAATAGCCCTATCGGCCGAGGCCTTTCGCGAGCGAGTCTTCGGCTGGTTCGATGCCCACGGTCGCAAGTCGCTGCCGTGGCAGCACGACAAGACGCCCTACCGGGTCTGGGTATCGGAGATCATGCTGCAGCAGACCCAGGTCACCACCGTCATTCCCTACTTCGAGCGCTTCATGGCGCGCTTTCCCGACGTCCGGACGCTTGCGGATGCACCCCAGGACGACGTGCTGCACCTGTGGACCGGGCTTGGCTACTACGCCCGCGCTCGCAATCTGCACAAGGCGGCCCGGGTCGTCGTCGACGATCACGATGGCGAGTTCCCGACCCACGATCTCGAGGCGATGACGGCGCTGCCGGGGATCGGTCGTTCCACGGCCGGCGCCATCGTCAGCATCAGCACCGGCCAGCGTGCCGCGATTCTCGATGGCAACGTCAAGCGCGTGCTGGCTCGCCTGCACGCGGTGGAGGGCTGGCCGGGCAGGAGCGACGTGCTGGCGAGGCTGTGGGAGCTGGCGGAGCGCTACACGCCGGAACGCCGGCTGCCGGAATACACCCAGGCGATGATGGATCTCGGTGCCATGATCTGCACACGCGGCAAGCCGAGCTGCCTGCTGTGTCCGTTCGAGGATGTCTGCGTGGCCCACGAACAGGGCGACGAACGCCGCTACCCCGGCTCCAAGCCCAAACGCGAGTTGCCGACGCGGCAGACACAGATGTTACTGTTGCAGGACGACACGGGCCGGGTGTTGCTCGAGCAACGTCCGCCCAGCGGCCTGTGGGGCGGCCTGTGGGGCTTCCCGCAGTTCGATGGCGACAGCGAGTTGCACGACTGGCTGGAGCGGCGCTATCGAGGTGCTCACCTCGGTACTGCCTGGCGATCGTTCACGCACACGTTTACCCACTTTCGCCTGGAGATCACGCCGAGACCGGCTCGACTGCCGGATCGCCAGGCTGCCGCCGTGGCCGAATCGAACCAGCAGTGGGTCGATCCAGCCACACCGGCGCAGGTGGGCTTGGCGGCGCCGGTCAAGACCCTGTTGGCCACGCTGGCCCAGGCGCACGCACTTATCGACTGAGAGGAGACTGACATGGCGCAGACGGTATTCTGCCGCAAGTACCAGCAGGAGCTAGAGGCTCTGGCATTTCCGCCGCTGCCCGGTGCCAAGGGCCAGGAGATTCAGCAGACGGTCTCCCGGCGCGCCTGGGAGGAGTGGCAGGCACTGCAGACGCGGCTGATCAACGAGAAGCATCTCAACATGCTGGACCCGCAGGCGCGGGAGTATTTGACGACGCAGATGAATCGGTTCTTCGACAATCAGGAAACGGATCACGCCGAGGGCTACGTGCCGCCTGGCCAGTGATTTTCCGGCAGCGTGAAGGGAACTCATCTTTTTGAAATAAAAAGGCTTGACCCCCAAACGGCATGCTGGTTAAATGCGTCCCCGTTGGCGAGGGCCAGATAGCTCAGTTGGTAGAGCAGGGGATTGAAAATCCCCGTGTCGGCGGTTCGATTCCGTCTCTGGCCACCATCAATGCTGGGGTATCGCCAAGTGGTAAGGCACCGGTTTTTGGTATCGGCATGCGCAGGTTCGAATCCTGCTACCCCAGCCATCGCTGACGTCTCTATGCTCGCCGACATAGCTCAGTTGGTAGAGCAACTGACTTGTAATCAGTAGGTCCCGGGTTCGACTCCTGGTGTCGGCACCAGAGCTTAGAGATTGATTCAAAAGGCTTTTTAAGCCTTTCAAGAGACCGCCCTTCAAGGCGGTTTTTTTGTGCGTGTAGATTGGCTACGTAGATAAAAGCGGCTAATTGCCATGAGATGCTTGTTGCCATGAGCTGCTTGCAGCTGGGGTTTTTGATCACCTACCGAGTGCTACATCGCGAGCCGCCATGGAAAACATAATGGCTTTCATCTTCGCGGCCACGCTGCTCACCTTGACTCCCGGTCTCGATACGGCGCTGGTGCTCAGAACGGCCTCGATTGAAGGTCCCGGGCAGGCGGTGAAGGCCGCGCTCGGAATCAATGTCGGCTGTTTTCTCTGGGGGGCAGCGGTCGCCTTTGGCCTGGGCGCTATCGTTGCCGTTTCAGAACTCGCTTACAACGTGCTGAAGTATTGCGGCGCTGCCTACCTGTGCTGGCTGGGTCTGAACATGGTGCTTTCGCCTCGCTGCAGTATCGGACTGGTCGACGTCCACTCGGTCAAGCGTGAAAACTGGTTCCTGAAAGGCGTTCTGGGAAACGCGCTGAATCCAAAGGTCGGTGTCTTCTATGCGTCATTCCTTCCTCAATTCATTCCCCAAGGTAGCTCGTTAGTCGTCTGGACGTTTGGACTCGTGGCCATTCACGTGCTGATTGTTTCGGCGTGGTCCCTGACGCTCATCGCCGCGACTCGACCGCTCGGTCGCTTCCTGCGCAAAGCGCGTGTTATCCAGTGGCTGGATAGAACTACCGGTATGGTGCTGCTGCTGTTCGCCGCGCGCCTGGCCTATAGTCAGCGCTGATTTCTGACAAGCCGCATCTTTGGACGGCATTGGGCGAAGTGGCTTCGTCGCCATCCCGCCACGATTTCTCCGCTGTGGGGCGATCTCCCGGTCGTCGATATCCACGCCGTTTCCGAACGAGGTTGGAGCGTACCGTGGCGGTGAACCGGTATCCGTTTCATCGCGCGAGGCCCGCGCGTCGTCGGTGAGTGCCAGCGTGTCGGCCTGGCGCGAACGGCGCAACAAGCGATGCTCGATTCTGCCTTCAAACCGATCGTTAGGCGCCGGCTCGTCGCAGCCTCTGTAGCGTTCCCCGTTCAGCAACACGGCTGGACGGTCCCCAGGGCTAGTCATCAATGCTTTCCGAGCGCTAAATTGACGCTTGATGGCAGCGGGTCCGACTTCACTCCTGCCGCACCTGCCGAGGAGAGAGGACGCACATGAGCTGGAATCCCGCATTCGAGCCCGGCTGCCCCAATGACGTTGGCATCGACGCGATCGAGACGTTGATCATTCCCCGCGCCCGCGACCTGGGGGGATTCGAAGTTCGACGCGCGCTACCGGCACCCAAGCGGCAGATGGTCGGGCCGTTCATTTTCTTCGACCAAGCCGGGCCGGCCGAACTGTTGACCGGCCAGGGCATCGATGTCCGCCCACACCCGCATATCGGTCTCGGCACGGTGACCTACCTTTTTCGCGGGGATTTCCATCACCGCGACAGCACCGGGGCCGACCAGATCATTCAGCCTGGCGCAGTGAACTGGATGGTCGCCGGGCGCGGTGTTACCCACTCCGAACGCACGACGAGCGCTGCTCGAAATGCCGCCAACAGCCTGTTCGGAATCCAAACCTGGCTGGCGCTCCCCGAAAGCCACGAGGACATGGCGCCCACGTTCGAGCATCATGGCAAGGCGACGCTGCCGGTCATCGAGGATGGCGGTACGCGTGTTCGGCTGATCCTCGGTAGCGCTTACGGCAAGACCGCCCCTGTCACGATGTTCTCCGAGACCTTCTACGCCGAGGTGACGCTCGAAGCGGGAAGCCTGCTGCCGCTACCGGACGACCACGAGGATCGGGGCATCTATATCGTCGAGGGCTCGATCTCGATCGCCGGCCAGGATTACGCCGCGCCTCAGATGATGGTTTTCCGGCCCGGCGACCGCATTACCGTCGCCGCCGGTGGAGGCGGGGCACGGCTGATGATCCTGGGCGGCGCCACGCTCGGCGGTCCTCGCTACATCTGGTGGAACTTCGTCGCCTCTTCTCGCGAGCGCATCGAGGAGGCCAAGGCCGAGTGGCGTGCCGAAGACTGGGGCAATGGGCGCTTCGATCTTCCCATCGGCGACCGGGCGGAACATATACCGCTGCCGGATTGATTGGCGCCAAACGAGGAATATCGACTGGTGCGCCCGAATGACCGGGAACGAAATCAACGACGGTGCGCGACGTTGCGCAGCGGCAGCGGGGATGGATCGCAGCGTTGCCGCGAAGACGCGGTCGACTTTGGGGATGAACCGGTCATCTCTACTTTGGTGGCCGGCTACAGGCTGGCCATCCCGTTCATGGGTCGTGATTGTCGCTATCGGGATAGTCTCTTGTTCAGCGTGGTTCGGTATAGTTACTGCACCGGCGCGGGTGACGGGCCCGGACAGGTCGCGTCCCGGGCCCGCCGCTCTATCAGGTCAGCCCGGGTTGCCGGGCACCGGCGTATTGAGCAGCTGCTGTTCCCACAGATAGGCGATGCCGCTGCCGCTGAAGTGTTGGATGAGAATTTCGGTCAGCTCCTCGACATGCTCGGTGCGGGCCCAGTCGCGCTGCCATTCGCCAGCGAGCGCCATTACGGTCATCGGGTTCGCGCCGGCCGCAATCATGCGCTGGACGGCCACCTCGTGGGACTCCTTCGAAATTCCGCCTGACGCATCGGTGATCACGGTCACGTCCCAGCCCTCGCCGGCGGCCTGGATGACAGGCATCGCGACGCAGACTTCGGTCCACAGCCCGGCGATGATCAGCTGCTTGCGACCGGTCGCCTTGACCGCTTCCACCACATTCTCGTCCTGCCAAGTGTTTACCCAGGTGCGGTCAATGACTTCCTGGTCCGGAAAGATATCGGTGATCTGTGGAAACAGCAGACCACCGCGTCCCGCGATGACGCTGGTGAGAATGGTCGGCACATCGAAGGCTTTTGCCAACTTCGCCAGCGCCGTCGTGGAGTTAACCACGGCTTGCGGGTCGTGGCTGTTCAGGTTCGCGAGCTGGTAAGGCTGATGGTCGATCAGGACGAGTACCGAATCTTCGGGACGGAGTAGCGATTCAAGGCCGTTGCGAAAGGTCATGGCGATTCTCCATATCTGTCATGATGGTTGGGTTGTTGTACGGCGAGGCGGCGCCATCCGCGACGCTGCCTGGAGAGACATTGCCGTTCGTGGAGCGGATTCGGTAGTGGCCATCCGTGTCTCGCTGTGTCGCGAAATGGGGAACGCGAAATGGATATCGAAGAGCTGCAGACATTCGTGGAAATCGCCGACGCGGGAGGTGTTTCGCCTGCCGCTCGGCGGCTTGGCGTCTCCAAGTCGATCGTCAGCCGGCGGTTGTCGCGGCTCGAATCGGAGCTTGGCATCCAGCTTCTGGCACGAACCACCCGCGGCGCCGCGCTTACCGAAGCCGGCGCCACGTTTCGTGACTATGCAGCGAGAGTCTGCGCCGAGATCGACGTGGCCAGGGAAACGATACTTCCCGCCGGCGATCTTCGCGGCCGCTTGCGTGTCGCCGCTCCGCTATCCTTCGGCCCGACGCATTTCGCCCCCGTGCTGGCGGAAATGGCGCGGCGTCACCCGCGGCTTCATATCCACACAAGCTACAGCGACCGCTTCGTGGACCTGGTCTCGGAGGGCTTTGATTGCGCGATACGGGTCGGCTACCTGCAGGACTCGGACCTGGTCGCGAGACGCGTCGGTCCGATCTCCGGGAAGCTCGTCGCCAGCCCGAGCTATATCGCGGCGCACGGCGCGCCCGCAACGCCGGACGAACTCGTCGAGCATCAGGCCCTCATGCAAGGTACCGAGGCCTGGCACCTCCTGGATGGCGACAGGACCATCACGGTTCGCCCGCAGGGCAGCTTCAAGGCCGACAACGGTCTCGCCCTGGTCGCCGCGGCCGTCGCTGGGCTCGGGATCGGCTACCTGCCCGATTGCCTCACCCATGAGCACGTGGCCAGCGGGGTTCTGGTACCGGTAATGACGGATCATCCGCCCCCGCCGGCAGGAGCCTACGTCGTCCGGCCGCCAGGCCAGTATCCCTCCCGCAAGATCCGCGCCCTCACCGAACTGCTGATCGAGAGCTTCGAACAGACCCCGCAGCGCTGGGGCTTGGGTATCGACGCATGACCGGTTCGATACCTCGTCCCGGCCAGGCCTTGGCCGGCATGGCCGTGGGCGCGGCTCGACCCGTCGTGGTCATGGTCGATCACTTCGACCTTGTCCTGCTCACGTCGCAAGGGCTCCATGGGCGATCTGTCGACGGGAGCTGCGTCGTTACAAGTTGATCGGCCCGGTGCTGCCCTCGACGCCGCTCTTATCCCAGTGTTTCAGCAGCGTTTCGACGAAGCGTTCCGCGGCCGGGGAGAGCGCGCTGTCCCGGCGTCGCACCATGCCCAGGGTCCGTTTCACCAGCGGCTCGACCAGGGGGCGCTGGACCAGCAGCGGGTGCTCCTGATCGGGCATCGACAAGCGGGGGACCGCCGCCACGCCCAGTCCGGCCTCGACCATGCCGAGCGAGGTCGACAGGTGCTGGACCTCGTAGAACCAGGTCGGTCGCTGGGTCAGCGACGAGAGTTCATGGTCCAGCAGCATCCGGTTGCCGCTCATCTTTCCCACCCCGATCAGCTTGTGCGTGCTGAGCTCGCTCCAGGTGACGCTGTCATGCGCCGCCAGCGGATGGTCGTGCCGGCACACCAGCACGAACGGCTCGACGACCAGGGGGGTAAAGACGATATCGGGGTGATGCCCGCTGAGCATGTTGATGCCGAATTCTGCCTCGCCGCTGAGCACGGCACCGAGTCCGTCGTTCGCGCTCAGGTCGAGAAGGCGAATTCGGATATTGGGATAGCGGGCGTTGTACTCCCGAATGACCGCCGGCAGGAAATAGAACGCGGCGGTGGGAATGCAGGCCAGCGTGATCTGGCCGATCCGGTTCTCGGCAAGGGCGCGAATGTTGAACAGCGCATGGTCGAACTCATCCACCAGTCGTTTGGCCTGGGGGAAGAAGTCCCGCCCCACGGTGGTGAGCGACACGCTGCGAGTCGTGCGCGCCAATAGCGGCGTACCCAGGATGGATTCCAGCTTCTTGATGCGACGGCTCAGGGCGGGCTGGGAGAGATTGAGCGACTGCGCCGCCGCCTGGAAGCTCTCCAGTTCCGCGACCTTGAGGAACGCCTGGATCTGCTGCAGCTCATAGTTCATGACTTAAAACCCATGGTTCATGGCTCAAAACTTATAGTTCATTGGTCTAATGCCACCTCGGCAGACGCCTCTGTAAATTGCAGCGCCTGAGTCATTTTTCTCATCAATATCAATTGGTTGTATCTTTTCTGCCTATTGATGCGTCTAGTGCAACAATGTCCACGATAATTGCATTGGATCGCTTGATACAAGCGTGCGAGTTTGCCCTCCACCAGTGGCCGCGGGTTGGCCGAAACGTGGAAGGAGCGATCTATGCAAGCCATTCCCTGCGTGCTGATGCGCGGTGGTACATCGAAGGGCCCGGTATTTCTGGGTAGCGATCTGCCTCGGGATTCTGTCCGGCGCGACGAGATGCTGCTGGCGCTGATGGGGTCGGGCAACGAGCTGGAGGTGGACGGCATCGGCGGCGGTTATCCGCAGACCAGCAAGGTCGCCATCGTGTCGCCCTCGTCGGAGCCCGGCATCGATGTGGATTACCTGTTCGTCCAGGTCATGGTCGAACAGCGGCGCGTGGATACCTCCCCCAACTGCGGCAACATGCTGAGTGCGGTGGGCCCCTTCGCCATCGAGCAGGGGCTGGTGGCGGCCCAGGGCGATGTCACGCGGGTCACGATCCGTAACGTCAACACCCAGAGTGTCATCGACGCCGATATCCAGACGCCGGGTGGACGGGTCACTTACGTCGGCGAGACGCACATCGATGGCGTCCCCGGCACCGCTGCGCCGGTGCTGCTGGAGTTTCGCAATGCCGTGGGAGCGAAGACCGGTGAGCTCTATCCCACCGGCCAGCCACGAGACGTGATCGACGGCCTCGAGGTGACCTGTCTCGATGCCGCCATGCCCATGGTTCTGATGCGGGCGACGGATCTCGGCAAGCGGGGTGATGAGTCGCCGGCCGAGCTCGACGGTGATCGTGAGCTGATGGCCAGGCTGGAGTCGATCCGGCGACAGGCCGGGGCCGCCATGGGGCTGGGCGATGTCACCGACAAGGTGATCCCGAAGCCCGTCCTGATCAGCGCGCCGCAAGCGGGCGGTACTCTGCAGGTGCGCTATTTCATGCCGCACCGGTGTCATCGCGCGCTTGCCATCACCGGTGCGGTGGGGCTTGCCGTGGCATGCGCCGATGCACGCGGGATCACCAAGGGTCTCGCCAGCGCGCCGGACGACAGCGGACTGATGGAGTTCGAGCATCCGAGCGGGCGGTTGGGCGTGGTCAGCCATTGGCCCGCGGGGCAGCAGTGGCCACGCTGCTCGCTGGTGCGTACCGCACGCCGGCTGTTCAGCGGTTCGGTATTCGTCCCGGAAACGCTGGAGCTGGATGCCGCCGGCTGAGGACGTCAGAAACGCCCATCCAACATAAAACCAAGAGAAGGAGAGGATATGCACGCCAAGCCAAAACTCTCGCGAATGCCTTGCCGGCGCTGGTGGATCGTCTTCGCGCTGGCGCTGTTACCGCTGGTCGCCGAAGCCGACGACGGCCAGCCCACGCCCGACACGCTGACCTGGACCGTGCCGTTCGGGGTCGGCGGGGGCACCGATGTCTGGGCCCGCTTCATGTCGCACTGGATGGCGCGGTCGCTGCCCTCGCATCCCGCCATCGTCATCGACAACGTGCCCGGGGGTGGTTCGATCACCGGTACCAATCTTTTCTATACCCGCGCTCAGCCCAATGGCGAGGAGATGCTGGTCACTTCGGCCTCCACCCAGTTCCCGGCCATGCTCGAGGATCCACGGGTCCGCTTCGATTACGCCAAGTGGACGCCGATCATTGCCGCGCCCACCGGCGGCGTGGTCTATGTCCAGCCGCGCTTCGGCAAGGAGACCGGCGAGATCCTCGACAATCTGCGCGAGGAGCCGACGAAATTCGCGATGCAGACGCCGACCGGGCTCGAGATGCCGGTGATGCTGGCATTCGACATGCTGGGCCTGGCGGTCGAGCCGGTCTTCGGCATGCGCAGTCGTGGCGAGGGGCGCCTGGCGTTCGAGCGCGGAGAGGCCGGGGTCGATTTCCAGACCACCTCGGCCTACTTCAGCAGCGTCACGCCGCTGGTCGAATCCGGCCAGGCTGTGCCGCTCTTTTCGCTGGGCGTGATGAACGAAGAGGGCGTCATCGTGCGTGACCCCGCCTTCCCCGATCTGCCCACGTTCTCGGAACTCTATCTGGCCCAGCCCGGCGCCAGTCGAGACGACGTCGCCTACGAGGTCTTTCACAAGTTCTTCGCCTCCGGCTACGCCCTGCAGAAGCTGCTGCTGGTACCCAAGCAGGTCGACGCCAAGCTGCTGGCGCGCTATCGCGACGGTGCCAAGGCGCTGATGACGAACGAGGACTTTCTTGCCGCCGCGCGTCAGCAGGTCGGGCCGTACGAGCCGGTCGTGGGAGAGGTCGCCGCCAGGCAACTGGCATCAGCGATGGAACTCAGCGATGCCCGCCGTCAATGGGTCGTCGACTGGCTCAAGGATCGTTACGGCGTGCGGGTCGTGACGCGTTAACTGATTCGTCGTCGCCGAGACGGTAGAGGAGACAACACAATGATAGATACCTTGGTCGCGAGTTTAGGCGAGGTATTTAGTGCCTCGCATCTGGTCTACATGGGTCTGGGGGTGATGATCGGTCTGCTGGTCGGCATCATTCCCGGGCTGGGCGGGATTGCCGGCATGGCGCTGCTGCTGCCGTTTCTCTACGGCATGGAGCCGGGGTTGGCGCTGGGCATGCTGATGGGCATGATCGCGGTCATTCCTACGGGAGACACGTTCACTTCGGTGCTGATGGGGATCCCCGGTTCGAGCGCCTCACAGGCCACCGTGATGGACGGCTTCCCGTTGGCCAAGAAGGGCCAGGCGGCGCGGGCGCTGGCCAGCGCCTTCCTGTCGTCGCTGTGCGGAGGTGTCATCGGCGCCATCGTGCTGACCGGGTTCATCCTGGTCGCGCGGCCGCTGGTGCTGGCGTTCTCGTCGGCGGAACTGTTCGTGCTGACGCTGCTGGGGCTGGCCATGGTCGCGGTGCTCTCCGGCGATAGCCTGTTCAAGGGCATGGCTGCCTGCGGCCTGGGGTTGCTGGCCGGGGCGATCGGCACGGCGCCAGCGACCGGCGAGTTTCGCCTCAACCTGGGCGTCGAGTATCTGTTCGACGGGATCCCGCTGATCGTCGTGGGGCTGGCGATCTTCGCGTTGCCGGAGATCGTCGATCTGCTCATCCGGCGCGGCAGCATCGCCCGGGAACAGACTTCGCTGGGTCACGGGTGGCGCCAGGGCATTCGCGACGTCGTCGACAATCGCGGTCTGGTCGCCAAATGCGCCGGGATGGGGAGCCTCATCGGTACTATCCCCGGGCTTGCCGGCTCGGTCGTCGACTGGCTCACCTATGCGTTCGCATCGAAGACGGCCAAGGGCGAGAAGCATTTCGGCCAGGGCGACATTCGCGGGGTCATCGCGCCGGAGTCGGCCAACAACGCCTGTGCCTGCGGAGCCATGGTGCCGACGCTGCTGTTCGGCGTGCCGGGTTCGGGCACGGCGGCGATTTTCCTGGGCGGACTGCTGCTGCTGGGACTCGAGCCCGGGGTGAGCATGATCACCACCCACCTGGATCTCACCTACACCATCATCTGGTCGCTGGCGCTGGCCAATATCCTCGGTGCCGCGCTGTGCCTGATGCTGGCGCGTCCGGTCGCCCAGCTCACGCGCATCCCCTTCGTGCTGCTGGCGCCGGTGATCACCACGCTGATTCTGTTCGCCGCCTTCCAGGCCACCCGTTCGCTGGGAGACTGGTACACGCTGATTGCCGTCGGCGCCATCGGGCTGCTGTTCAAGCAGGCCGGCTGGTCCCGTCCCGCTTTCCTGATCGGCTTCGTACTCGCACCGGGTGCCGAGACCTACTTCTATCAGAGCGTGCAGTTTCATGGCATGGCGGCGTTTCTTCGCCCCGGGGTCATCATCATTCTGGCATTGATCGCGCTGGCGTTTGCCTTCCCGCTGATCAAGCGGTTGCTTCAGCGACGGCGGCAGCCGCTGGCGGTGGGCGCCGACGTCAATCGCCAGGCGGCCGACTCGCCGGCGCCGACCTTCGGCAAGATCGATCTGGTGCTGGTCGCGGGCATGCTCGCACTGGCGGCCGGTGCCTGGTACGACGTCAGCGGCATGTCGATGATCGGCGGCATCTTCCCGATGCTGGCCATCGCGATCATGGCCATCGGCGCGTTGCTGACCGGCGCCCAGGCGTGGAAGGGGCAGGCAACCTGGGTCAGCCAACCCATCGGCCAGCCGCTGGTCTGGCTCGGCGGACTGCTGGCCCTGATCGTCGTGGCCTCGCTACTCGGCTTCATCAGCACTGCGGTCCTCATGACGCTGGGCTTCATCCGGTTCGTTGCCAAGGCACGCTGGTCGGCGGCGCTGCTGATCGCCATCGGCATTGGAATCTTCCTGCTCGGCATGCAGGCGCTGCTTAACCTGCACTATCCCATGGGCTGGCTAGACGCGATGCTGTTCTAGCTTCCCGCGCGGCTGGGCCTCACATGCCTCAGGAACGCTAGCACTAGGACGGCACCGGCGACACCGGTGCCGTTTTTCATGTTCGGACAAGGTGATTATGCCCGGGAGGTATAACCCAGACGCCAAGTCGATTTTTATATTTCAAATTAATATAACGTTAGAACTTTTTTGGCGTTACTCTAGGGGCATGCATTCCTTCAGGAGCCGTCATGAACACCTTTGCTCTCTCTCGAGGCGACAGAAATAAAGGTCGCCCCGATGTCGCCGGTTTTTTCGATCCTCGCACCTTCAGTATCCAGTACGTCGTCAGCGACCCCGCCACGCGCCGCTGCGCGATCATCGATCCGGTACTCGATTACGATGAGAAGTCCGGCGCCACGGCGACGTTCCAGGCCGATGAGCTCTTGGCCTACATCGAGCGGGAAGGGCTCGCGGTCGACTGGATTCTGGATACCCATCCTCACGCGGATCACTTTTCCGCCGCGCGTTATCTGCATGACAAGACTGGTGCGCCCACCGCTATCGGCCAGCCGGTGACCCAAGTCCAGGCACTGTGGAAGGAAATCTACAACTGGTCGGACCTGCAGGACGACGGCAGCCAGTGGGATCATCTATTCGATGAAGGGGATACCTTCAAGCTGGGTGGGATCGAGTGCCGCGTGATGCACTCCCCGGGCCATACGCTGGCCTCGATCACCTATGTGATTGGCGATGCCGCCTTCGTTCACGACACCCTGTTCCAGCCCGATTTCGGCACCGCCCGTGCCGACTTCCCCGGGGGAAGTGCACACCAGCTGTGGCACTCGATCCAGGCGATCCTCGCGCTGCCAGACGAAACACGCCTTTTCACCGGTCACGACTACATGCCCGACGGCCGCGAGCCGCAGTGGGAAAGCACCGTGCGTGAGCAGCGCGAAACCAACAAGCATCGCCTGGGCGACAGTAGCGAGGCCGAGTATGTCGAGCTGCGCAACCGTCGCGACAGCGAACTGCCGATGCCGAAGCTGATCCTGCACGCGCTGCAGGTCAACATTCTCGGCGGCCGTCTCCCCGAACCGGAGAACAACGGCAAGCGCTATCTGAAATTGCCGCTCGACGCCCTGGAAGGTGCCGCGTGGGAGTGAGAAGGCGTTGCCGCCAAGCGCTATCGCGCCGCGCCGAATCGACCAAAGGGAGCCAGTCATGAACGAATCGACAGTCACGAATCAGTCGACAGCTGCGAACGGCAAGCGCCACGACATCGTCATCATCGGCGGTGGGGCGGGAGGCATCGCGGTCGCTGCGAGTCTTCACAAACGCCGTTCCGATCTCGATATCGCCATCGTCGATCCCGCGCAGGATCACTTCTACCAGCCTGGCTGGACGCTGGTGGGCGGTGGTGTCTTCACCCCGGAGCAGACTCGGCGTTCGATGCACTCGGTAATGCCGAGCTTCGTGACCTGGCACCAGGCTGCGGCGGAACGGCTGCTGCCGGAATCCCGCCAGGTTGTACTGGGCAACGGCTCGACACTCGGCTACCGGGCGCTGGTGGTTGCGCCGGGTCTCGAGATCGACTGGCAGGCGGTCGGTGGTCTCGAGGAGACGCTGGGTAAGAATGGCGTGACCTCGAACTACCGTTTCGATCTGGCACCCTATACCTGGTCGCTGGTTCAGTCGATGCGCGGCGGCAAGGCGCTTTTCACACAGCCGCCAATGCCGATCAAGTGCGCCGGGGCGCCCCAGAAGGCGATGTATCTCTCCTGCAATGAGTGGGAGAAGCAGGGCGTCCTGAACGGCATCGACGTTCATTTTCACAATGCCGGCGGTGTGATGTTCGGCGTCTCGGACTTCGTGCCGGCACTGGACGAATACGTTCAGCGTTACGGCATCCACAAGCAGTTCCAACAAAACCTCATCGCCGTGGACGGCCCGGCCCAGAAGGCGCGTTTTCGCGTCACAAGCGAGGATACCAGCGAAGAGATCGAAACCGATTTCGACATGCTTCACGTCGTGCCGCCGCAGCGCGCCCCACGGCTGGTGCGCGAATCACCGCTGGCCAACGAGGGTGGCTGGCTCGACCTCGACGCCGACACCCTCCAGCATAACCGCTTCAATGAGGTCTTCGGTCTCGGCGATGCCAGCGGTACCAGCAACGCCAAGACGGCCGCCGCCGTGCGCAAGCAGGCACCCGTAGTGGCGGACAACCTGCTGGCTACACTCGATGGCAAGCCGATGCCCTCCAGCTATGCGGGATATGGCGCCTGCCCGTTGACGGTCGAACGCGGCCGCGTCGTGCTGGCGGAGTTCGGTTACGGCGGCCAGTTGCAGCCGACGTTCCCGTCCTGGATCAATCAGGCTACACGGCCGACCCGGCTCGGCTGGAACATCAAGGCGCAGCAGCTCCCCTTCATCTACTGGAATCTGATGCTCAAGGGGCACGAATGGCTGGCCAAGCCGCAGGCGCGCACTTGATCGAGGCCGGTAGATCATGAATCAGCAGCACAAGGCCGGGTTGGCACGCTGGTTCCCGATCCTTGACTGGGGACGGCGTTACAACGGCGGGTTGCTGGGCGAGGATCTGCTGGCAGCCATCATCGTGGCGCTGATGCTGATCCCGCAGGCGCTGGCCTACGCCATGCTCGCGGGCCTCCCGCCGGTGGTGGGGCTGTACGCGAGCCTGGTGCCGCTGGTGATCTACACCCTGCTCGGCAGCAGCGCGACGCTCTCCGTCGGCCCGATGGCGGTGGTGTCGCTGATGACGGCATCGGCGCTTTCGCAGGTTGCCGAGTCGGGATCGCCGAACTACATCGCCGCAGCCCTGGTGCTGGCACTGCTCTCCGGGGCCATTCTGCTGATCATGGGGCTATGTCGGCTGGGCTTTCTGGTCAACTTTCTGAGTCACCCGGTGATGATCGGTTTTGTCAGCGCTTCGGGCGTGTTGATCGCGGCGAGCCAGCTCAAACAGCTGCTCGGTATCGATCTCTCTGGTTCGACGCTGCCGGCGCTGCTTTACCATCTACCCTCGGCGCTGAACGGTGTCAGCCTGCCGACCGTGATCATCGGGCTGGGGTCGCTGCTGCTGCTGTGGCTGATCCGACGATGGGGCAAGTCCGCGCTGGAACGTTATCACGTACCGGCTCGAATCGCCGGTGTGCTGGTCAAGCTGGCGCCCATCGCCACCATCGTATTGGCGGCGCTGGTCGCCGGCGCGGCGGGATGGCTGGGCCGCGACGTGGCCGTCATCGGCGAGATTCCCGCCGGTCTGCCACCGCTGACCCTGCCCGACTGGGAGCCGGCGCTTTGGCGATCGCTGATCGGTTCGGCGGTGCTGATCAGCATCGTCGGCTACGTGGAGTCGGTTTCGGTGGCGCAGGCGCTGGCGGTGCGCCGCGGTGAGCGCGTCGATCCGGACCAGGAACTGATCGGGCTCGGCGGGGCCAATCTGGCGGCGGCTTTCACCGGCGGCATGCCGATCACCGGCGGCTTCTCCCGCTCCGTGGTCAATTTCGATGCCGGCGCTCGCACGCCGGCTTCCAGCGCGTTCACCGCCATGGGTATCGCGCTGGCCATGCTGTTTCTGTCGCCCTGGCTGCGGGAACTACCGATGGCGACGCTGGCGGCGACCATCGTCATCGCCACCGTCTCGCTGATCGATCTGGCGGCGTTCAGGCGCGTCTGGCGCTATGCCCGCGGCGAAGGCATCGCCATGTCGGCGACCGCACTGGCAACGCTGATGCTGGGCGTCGACGTGGGCATTCTGGTCGGTGTCGCCATGTCGCTTGCGCTGCACCTCTATGGCACCAGCCGGCCTCATAGTGCGGAAGTCGGCCGCATTCCCGGCACCGAGCATTTTCGCAACGTCCGCCGCCACGCCGTGGAAACCGACGCCGGGGTCGCCATTCTGCGCGTCGACGAGAGCCTCTATTTCGCCAACGTCCGCCACCTGGAAGACCTGGTCACGGCAGTGGTCTCTCGCGATCCGCCGCCGCGGGATCTGGTACTGGCTTGTCAGGCGATCAACGTCATCGATGCCACGGCGCTGGAAAGTCTCGAGGCGCTCAACCGACGCCTGCGCGAGCGTGACATCGGGCTGCATCTGGCCGAAGTGAAGGGGCCGGTGATGGATCGCCTGAGCCGCACCGAGCTGCTGGAGACGCTCAACGGCCGGGTCTTCCTGAGCACTTTCGACGCCTGGTGCGCTCTGCATGGTCGGGGTGCCGCACCCTTGAGTCATCCCTGTCTCGCCACGCCGGCAGCGGCACATTCGGCGGCGGAGTAGAGAGGGTTATCGTAGAGCAGCGAACGCTATCAAAGGAGATACGAGGATGGACCTATCGAGTGCCGGGTTCGGGCTCGCTGGCGGCGTGCTGATCGGGCTCTCCGCCACCCTGCTGATGGGGCTCTTGGGACGGGTCGCCGGTATCAGCGGGATCCTCTCCGGGCTGGTTTTCGAGCGCGGCGCGGACAGGCCTTGGCGCTTCGCGTTTCTGCTAGGCCTCGTCTCCGGGCCAACCTCGCTGATCCTGGCAGGTCTGGACTTGGGCAATGTGGCAGGCGACAGCGGGGCGATAATCGGTGCTCCGACGAGCGGGCTGACGACGATGTTGATCGCCGGCCTGCTGGTCGGATTGGGCACCGGTCTGGGTAGCGGCTGCACCAGCGGGCACGGGGTCTGCGGGTTGGCGCGGCTGTCGCCCCGGTCGATGGTCGCAACGCTCGTCTTCGTACTTGTGGCGATACTCACCGTGTTCGTTGTGCGCCATCTGGCGGGAGGTGGCGCATGAAGCCCGTGGCGGGTTATCTCGCCGGACTGCTGTTCGGGCTGGGCCTGGCGCTGAGCGGCATGACCGACCCTGCCCGGGTGATCGGCTTTCTCGATGTCGCCGGCGCCTGGGACCCGACCCTGATCTTCGTGCTCGGCGGTGCCGTGGTCACTACCTTCATCGGTTACCGGCTGGTGTGGCGCCGCGGCACGCCGCTGCTGGCGGGGCGGTTCCAGCTGCCGACCCGGCGCGACCTGGATGCCCGTCTGCTGGGTGGCGCCGCGCTCTTCGGCATCGGCTGGGGGCTCTCCGGCTACTGCCCGGGGCCGGCAGTGGCCTCGCTGGCAGGGCTGAGTTGGCCGCTGGCGGCGTTTCTGGTGGCCATGGTGGTGGGATGGTGGCTCGCGCGCCGGCTTTCTTCCGCTCACTGAGGAGCCAACTCATCCTGGCATCATCGCCGTTCGCCAGACTGTGGCGGGAATGGACCGGGTGAAAACGGGAGAAACATGCGCGTACTACTCGTGGAGGACGATGCACCGGTGGCGGCCGGCATCGAAGTGGGATTGGCGCTGAGCGATTTCGTCGTCGATACCGTGACCACGCTGGACGGTGCACGCGGGGCGCTGGCCGCGATCGACTACGATGCCGCGGTGCTCGATCGCCGTCTGCCTGACGGCGATGGTTTGACGCTGCTGCAACAGTGGCGTCGTGCGGGTATTGCCATGCCGGTACTGATGCTGACGGCGAGAGACGCCGTGGCCAGTCGTGTCGAAGGGCTTCAGGGCGGGGCCGACGATTATCTGGTCAAGCCGTTCGACCTTGATGAGTTGACGGCAAGGCTGCAGGCGCTGTTGCGCCGCAGCGCCGGGCAGGTCGACCGCTCCCTTCGCCACGGGCGCCTGGCGCTGGACCCCGTCGCTCGCAGCGTGACGCTGGATGGCGCACCGGTGGCGCTGGTGCGTCGCGAGCTGATGCTGCTGGAGGCGCTGATGCGCGCGCGTGGGCGGATCCTGAGTGCCGATCAGTTGAAGGACCGCCTTTACAGCATCGACGACGAGATCGAGAGCAACGCCCTCAACGTGCATATCTACCAGTTGCGTCGCAAGCTGGGACGCGAAGTGATCGAGACGGTCCGGGGCGTCGGCTACCGTCTTGGCGCGCTTCCCGCCGACGAGCGACTGCATGGCGATACGCCCTCATGAGCCTGCGGCTGCGTCTCGTCGCCACGCTTGGGATCACGCTGATGCTGCTGTGGGGGCTGACGGCGGCGTGGTCGATGCGCGATCTCTCGACCCAGCTCGAGCGTTCGCTGGATCAGCGTCTGGCACAGTCGGCGCGAATGGTGGCCGGTCTGCTCGGTCGCGTGCCGACGGCGGCCTGGGATGGAGAGGTTGGCGAGACATCGACCATCCCTGCGCTCGAGGGTGTCGCCTGCCGTGTATCATCGCTGCGCGGGCAGGTGGTGGCGGGTACGCATCCGGAAATGAACGATGTTCTCGCAGTCGATGACGAAGGCTACAGCTACCGAGATCATAACGGTCAGCGCTGGCGCGTCTATACCCTGATCGACGACGACAAGCGGATCACCGTGGCGGATCGCCTGCGTGAGCGGGAGTCGTTGCTGGCCCAGGTACGCCGTGCGGCGTTCTATCCCTTTCTGTTTGCTTCGATCGGCAGTCTGATTGCGCTGTGGTGGGGCGTGACCCGGGGGTTGTCGCCGCTTTCGAGGCTGCAGCGGCGCCTGATGTCACGCGATCACGACGATCTCTCGGCCCTGCCGATCCGCGGCCTGCCGGGGGAAATTCGTCCGCTGATCGACGGTTTCAACACCCTGCTTGCACGCACCCGGCGCATGCTGGAGCTGGAGCAGCGCTTTACCGACGATGCCGCGCATGAGCTGCGCACACCGCTGACCGCGATTCGTACCCATCTTCAGATCGCGCGACGCGTCGACGGCGATCCTCGCCGGGAGGCGATGCAGCAGGCGGAAGCGGGGGTGGGACGGCTGACGAAGACGCTCGATCAGCTGCTGTTGCTGGCACGGATGGAGAGCGAGAAGGTCGCGCGGGGAAGTGTCGATTCCACGCGGCTGGGGGAGGCCCTGGAGGCTGCGATGGTGGAGACCGGCAGTCGCGATCGCTGTCACTGGCACGCTTCGGTCTACCGGCTTCACGTTGCGTTGTCCGGGGAGCTGCTGGTGATCGCGCTGCGCAATCTGCTCGAGAACGCCATGCGTCACGGTTCGTCCGACACCCCGATCGAGATCGAGGCTCACGAGACGGATGGCATGGCCGTGATCGACATCGTCAACCAGGGCGAGACCATCCCGCCCGAACAGATCGCCCGCCTGACGGAGCGCTTTCATCGCGGCAATCATCCACAGGGTAGCGGCCTGGGATTATCCATCGTCGAGGCGATCGCCACCCGGGCCAGCGGAAGCCTGCGGCTCGCCTCCGGCGACGGTACCGGGCTGCGGGTTACGCTCTCGCTGCCCCTGGCCTGATTCGCCAGGGGCGGGTGAGCAGGGGTGGACAGGGAAGCTCAGGGCGAGTCGCTACCCATGATTGTGCGCAGCTTGTCCGGGGAGGGTGCACCCATGACCTTATGCACCGCGCCATCGTCGTCCTGATAGAAAATCACCGGTGTGGCATAGAGCTGGGCGTTGCGCATCACTTGCGTGTTGTCGGCGACCCACCGCTCGCTCTGATCGGTTCCCTCGCTGTCCGGCATGGCGTCGGTGCGATAGTGCTCGGCGATCGCGGCGCTGGGATCGTCTGCCGCCAGGATCGCGGCGGCCTTCTCAGGGCTGTTCGCTTTCAGAATGCCCACCATCAGATGACGAATCTGCACATCACCGCTTTCGACCCAGGGCTGAGCATCCTGCCAGAACTTGCGGCAGTAGGGGCAGTTGGGATCGCTGAAGGTGTAGACCACGCGCGAGGCATCGGTATCACCCTCGCGAACCCAGTGATGCTCCGCCATTGCCTTCCATAGCTCGGCATTTTTGGGTCCATCGACGAGCTGTTCCAGCGGCTCGGCGGAGACGTCGCGGCCCTGGGCGTCGATCAGCGTGCCGACGACGGCATGATCGCCGTCCGGCGTCAGATAGGCGGCCACGCTCTGCCCTCGAATGCTGGCAGCGTAGCCCCTGAGCCCGCCGGGGGCGTCGAATTCACCGTGAATGGTGAGGCCCTGCCGCTCGAGTGTCTGGATCGGCGTGGGCCAGTCGTCGGCGGCGGTGGGCAGGCTCGTCGCCAGGGCAATACCGGCGGCCAATGGCAGCGCGAGCCGTAGTCGCATTATCCGGGGGGCGTGGTCTTGCATCGTTGTCGTCTCCTTTTCTGGATATCCGGGGCGAATGAAGCACTCGGGTTGAACGCGCGTCCGGGTCGTCATGGAGCGAAGCGCTCGAGACTGCGATCGAGCGTGGCACGGGAAAGCTCACCGAAGTGGGTGTCGACGAGCTGGCCATCGGCGTCGTAGTAGAGCGTGGTCGGCATCGCCACCGCGCCCACCTTCCGACCGAAGGTCATGTTCGGATCGCGATAGAGGTGATCGAGCGTGAGTGACTCCCGCTGCAGAAACGTCTTGATGACGTCGACGCTCTCGCCCTGATTGACGAACACGAACGACACGTCGTCCCGCTCTCGCTGGGCCTTTTCCAGCATCGGCATCTCGCGACGACAGGGCGGGCACCAGCTCGCCCAGAGATTGACCACCATGGGTTGGTCGGCTTCCTGCAGTACGTTGGGCAGAACCACCGGCGACCCATCGAGATCTGCTAGCGGGATCGAGGGCAGGCTCGCCCCGCGGGGTGTCATCAATGTCAGGGCGCCAGCGGTCATCGACCAGGCCAGGGCACCCGAGAGAACCGCTGCACCCAGGGGGCGGCGCATGGCCGGCTGCCGCCAGAAACGCCAAGCCAGATAGATGAAAGCGATGACCAGCCCCGCCAGTGGCTCGAACCCGCGATCCCGGATGTCTAGCCAGGACCAGAACGTGTCGTAGCTCTGCCAGTAGCGGGCCACGAACACGATGCGTGCGCCGATGACGCCGATCAGCAACGCATTGAACAGAACATCGCCGACGCTGATCTGTCGACGACGGCCCATCCAGGCACCCACGATCAGGGCGACGATCATGGCTACGACCAGCAGAAGCTGACCCAGACTCACGCCCAGCGGCCCCAGGGCGATACTGCGATCTAGCGGATTCATGGTCAGCCCTCCGTGGACTCGTTGGCACGCTGTCTGGCTTGCGCATAGCGGTCGAGAAAGGCTTCGGCATCCAGCTCGCCGATGATGCGGGCGCTGCGCTGCTCCTGACCGTTGGGGCCGAACCACATCAGGGTCGGTGGTCCAACGACACCGAAGTGCTGCATGATCGACTGGTCCTCGGCGTCGTAGTCCGTGACGTCGATACTCAGTCGCTGCACGTTCTGTAGCGCCTTCTTGACGGCCGGGTCGCTGAACACTTCCCGTTCGATGACCTCGCAGGAGACACACCAGTCAGCGGTGAATTCGACCAGTGTCATCTGGCCGCTGTTGGCGGTTGCCTGGACGCGGCGTTCGAGCGTGGACAGATCCTTCACGCCGTCGAACGCGATAGGTCCGGACTCGCTGGCGTCTTTGGAGGCCGCTGCCCCACCGCTCGGGGTGTAGACCGACAGTGGCCGCCACGGATCCCTGGCGCCACCGGCGGCACCGATCAGGATCAACGCGCTCCAAAGACCGATGATGGCGGCACTGGCGGTGGCGAACCGGGGCAGAATGCCACCCGTGCCGTTGCCCCGCGCCATGGCGACGAGAGAGATCGCAGCGCCCAGGCCCAGCGCGCCCCACAGGCCAAGAACGATGGCATCCGAGAGGATTCGGGCGACGAACCAGATCGCCATGCCCAGCAGCACGAAGCCGAACAGCGCCTTGACGCGGGTCATCCAGGCGCCAGGCCTGGGCAGCAACTGGCTGCCGAGCGTGCCGATCAGAACCAGCGGGGCACCCATGCCGAGCCCCAGCGCGAGCAGTGCCGCACCGCCCAACCACGGATTGCCGGATTCGGCGATGAACAGCAGGGCGCCGGCGAGGGGAGCGGTCATGCAGGGGCCGACCAGCAGGGCGGAGAGCACCCCCATGACGGCGACGCCCTTGAATCGGCCGCCGCGCTGTCTCGACAGTCCCGCATCCAGGCGTTGACGCAGTGCCCGCGGCAGTTCGAGCTCGAAGGCACCGAACATGGCGAGCGCCAGCACCACGAACAGCACCGAGAAAATGCCGATGAACCAGACATTCTGGAACAGTATCTGCAGATTGGCGCCAGCCATGGCCGCGGCCACACCCAGTATCGCGTAGGTTGCAGCCATGGGGAGAACGTAGGCGAGCGAGAGCACGAAGCCGGCGGCGCGCGGATTCTCGCCGCTGCGACGTTGGCCGACGATCAGGCTGGAGAGGATGGGGATCATCGGCAGCACGCAAGGCGTGAAGGTCAACAGCAGCCCCATGCCGAAGAACGCTGCCAGCGTCCAGATCCCGTTGCCACCGGCGAGCTGCGCCGCCAGTTGCTGGTCTTCCGCCATCGCGGCGTCTGTCCGGGGCTCAGGCTGAGTGGTGGAGCCTGACGCGACAGACGCTGATGCCGCGGATGACGCATTCGGCACATCGGCCGAGGCATCCGTTCCCAGCGCGTTCGCGTCGGTGGTGCTGCCCCCCGAGGCATCTGCGACGGACTCCAGATCGAAGGTTCGCTGCTGGGGCGGATAGCAGAGGCCGGCATCGGCGCAGCCCTGCCATTGGAGGGTGAGGGTATCGGCTTCCCCGGGGTGCGTGGTCATGTGCAACGCATGACGATAGATCTCGGAACGACCGAAGTACTCGTCCTCGATGGTCACTCCTTCGGGGATGTCGAGTGACAGTTCGCGCTCATCGGCCTTAGCAGAGAAGCTGTGGCGATAGAGGTAGTAACCGGGCTCGATCTGCCAGTCGATGTCTACCTCGTCGCCATCCTGTATCAGCGTCGGCTCGAAGGCCTGATCCGGCGGCAGGAAGTCGCCCTTTTGCCCGAACGGATCCTGCGCCATGGACAGCGTGGCGACACCGAGCAATGCCAGCATCATGATCCACTGGACTCGCCTCGACTGCATCGACTTCCCCTTCGCTCCTGCCCACATTGGCCCCGCTCCTGATTCGATGGCGACAGATTGGCCCATGGGGATGAGCTGAAAATGAACCCTTACCATCGCTGTCGATAGCGTATATTCATATATTGAATATCGTTATTCTTTTTATAAGATCTATGCGGAGGTCAAGATGCACAATTACCCCTCATCGGAGTGGCTCGATTCCATGGGGCTGATTCGAGGCAAACCCGGTAATGCCGAACTGGCGATCCCCAGCTCATCGCTGCCCGTAGGGCAGGAGGTCGATCAGTGGCTTCCCGCGCCCGGCGAAACCTGTCAGGGGCTCTTCCAGATTTCCAGTGCGGCCGATGCGCCGGAGCGCGTGCATGGCGGCGTCATGCGGCTGATAAGAACGCTCAATCTGATGTCACAGGCCGAGGTGACGTGTCGCGCCGTGGTCGTCGTTGCCGGGCCGGCGACGCCATGCGTGTTGAAATCTGCAGCCTATCGCGAGCGGGTTGCCGAGCCGTCACTCGAGGAAAACCCCAACGCGCCCTGGTGGAACGCGCTGCGCCAGCAAGGGGTGCCGGTGCTGGTCTGCCTGCAGGCGCTGGCCGCTCAAGGGCTGTCGCTCGAGGAGGTCGAAGCCGGTATCGAGCCGGTTCAGTCAGGCTTGAGCGCAGCGTTGGCACTGGGACGGCATGGATTCATCGCCATGTCGCTTTAAGGTGGGCTTCTTTTGCGAGGGCGCTTTCTATGAAGACGATTCTTTCTTTCAAAGCCACCTGAATGCGGGTGGCGGTTGTGGTTCAGTGGCGCGTCCATCGCCTTCGGTGCTAAGGTCTCGCCGTGGGAGATGGCATTCCTCCCGAGCGGCTTTCCCGCCCGCTCGAACCACCGTCTATTGGTTAATGATGCCTGCGAGGCGCTTCGGTCGAGGCGTGTCAGCAGGTGTCCGTATTTCCTTCCTTGCTGGCTCGCCTCCTCGAGCGGATCATTTCATCAAAAGGATCTATCGAGGATGTCAGGTATGTGGTTGTCCGTATTGTCGATCGGGGCCGGCGCCGCGATCGGCGCGAATCTGCGATGGCTGTTGGGCGTCTGGCTCAACGCCCTGTTTCCGGCGATCCCGCCCGGTACGCTGGTGGCGAACCTGCTGGGGGCGTGGCTGATCGGTATCGGCATCGCGCTTTTCGCGCAATTGCCGTCCTTGTCGCCGGAGGCCCGGCTGTTCGCGATCACCGGCTTCCTGGGCGCACTGACCACCTTCTCCACCTTCTCCGCCGAGATGTTCGGCAACATTCAGGCGGGGCGGTACGGCATGGCGCTGCTGGGCATCGGCATTCACGTGCTGGGCTCGCTCGCCATGACCGGCCTGGGTTTTCTGACCTACGGCGTCATCCAGAACCTGCTGGGAGGATCGCAATCATGAATCGGCTCAAGAGCGGTTATGAAGTGATATTCATCGTGCCGGAGTCGCGTCGGCATGAGGGCAAGCGTGTCTACGACTGGATCGTCGAGACCGCGAAGAGCCTGGGCATCGGCCGGATGACCCAGCGCGGCGACGTCGAGGGGACCGGGGCGGATGGCAAGCTGCACTCCGCCCATTTCTTCGACCTGGCCGACCAGCCCATCGAGCTGATGTACGCGATGGACGAGGAGACGGCGGAGCGCTTCGTCACGGCCGTCGAGGCAACGGGGGCGCCGGTCTTCTGCATCTGCCGTCCCGTCCACTTCGGTCAGTTGAACGACAAGAGCGACTGAGATCGGCGTAACCGATGGCTCCTGAGGGAGCCAATTCCGTTGGATCTCTCTCCAATGCCATTGCCAGGGTTTGATATGTCTTATATTCTGGACATATGGAAATAAAGAGCGCTATCGACAGTTTCGCCGCCCTGTCCCAGGAGACGAGGCTCGAGGCCTACCGGCTGCTGGTGAGCCATGAACCCGAGGGGCTTCCCGCCGGTGAGATCGCGCGTCAGCTCGACGTGCCGCATAACACCATGTCGGCCCATCTTTCGGTGCTGGCGAGGGCGGGGTGGGTCCTCTCCCGGCGGCAGAGCCGGTCGATCATCTACCGCGCCAATCTCTCTCACATGAGCGAGACGATCCGGTTCCTGGTTCGCGATTGCTGCGCCGGGCACCCGGAGGCCTGTGAACCTTTTCTGACCTGTTCCCCCGGTGGCTGGAACACCGAAGATAAACCGTGAGGGCGCCATGAAACCGTTGATCTATCACAACCCCGCCTGTGGTACGTCGCGCAACACGCTGGCGATGATCGAGGCCTCCGGCGAGACGCCGGACGTGATCGAATACCTGAACACGCCGCCCACGCGCGAGCGCCTGGTCGAGCTGATCGCGATGATGGGCATCACGCCGCGAGAGCTGCTGCGCCGCAAGGGCACGCCGTTCGAGGAACTCGGCCTCGACGATCCGGCCCTGAGCGATGACCGGCTGATCGACGCGATGATGGCGCATCCGATCCTGATCAACCGGCCGATCGTGGTCACCGACAAGGGCGCCCGGCTGTGCCGACCTTCGGAGCGCGTGCTGGCGCTGCTGGCCAACCCGGTGGCGACGTTCACCAAGGAAGACGGCGAAGTGGTGCGGGCCGATGGGGCAGGGCATGAGTGATGGGGAGATGAACGACGAGGTCATGAATGACAGCGGCGCGCGCGAAGTGAGTGATTCGGTCGATCTTGACGACCTGCCCAATATCGATCCGGAGAAGTTGCAGCCGATCGACATCGAGGCGCTGGTGGGGGCCGGCGCGCCGTGCCATCCGCCGCGAATTCTGGTGCTCTACGGCTCGCTGCGCGAGCGCGCCTTCTCGCGGCTCGCCTCCGAGGAGGCGGGCCGGCTGCTGCGCTGGTACGGCTGCGAGGTGAAAACCTTCAATCCTTCCGGCCTGCCGCTGCCGGACGATGCCGAGGCGGAGCACCCCAAGGTACGGGAGCTGCGTGATCTCGCCGAGTGGTCCGACGGCATGCTGTGGGTCAGTCCGGAGCGTCATGGCGCCATGACCGGGGTCATGAAGGCCCAGATCGACTGGATTCCGCTGTCGCTGGGCGGCGTTCGCCCGACCCAGGGCAAGACGCTGGCGGTGATGGAGGTCTCCGGCGGCAGCCAGAGCTTCAATGCGGTCAACCAGATGAGGATCCTGGGGCGCTGGATGCGGATGATCACCATCCCCAACCAGTCCTCCGTACCCAAGGCATTCACCGAGTTCGACGACGCCGGACGGATGAAACCCTCGCCGCTCTACATGAGAGTCGTCGATGTCTGCGAGGAACTGGTGAAGTTCACCTGGCTGACGCGGGAACGCTCGGCCTATCTCACCGATCGCTATTCCGAGCGGGTCGAGAGCGCGGAAGCGCTCTCGCGTCGCGTCAATCAAGGCACTCACTAGAACGTACAGGCTAAGCGTACTCACTAAACGTAATTGCTAAAAAGCACTCACTGAACGCAGGGGCATTCGATGCTGGCACTGGCTATTTTCGTCGTCACCCTGATCCTGGTGATCTGGCAGCCCAAGGGTCTGGGAATCGGCTGGAGCGCCCTCGGCGGGGCGCTGGTGGCACTGCTGGCGGGCGTGGTGCGGCTCTCCGATGTCGGCGTGGTGTGGGATATCGTCTGGGATGCGACCTTCACCTTCGTCGCCCTGATCGTCATCTCGCTGATCCTGGACGAAGCCGGATTCTTCGCCTGGGCGGCGCTGCATGTCGCCCGCTGGGGCAACGGTCGTGGGCATCTGCTGTTCCCGCTGGTGGTGGTGCTGGGCGCGGTGATCGCGGCGTTCTTCGCCAACGACGGCGCGGCGCTGCTGCTGACGCCGATCGTGATCGCGATCCTGCTGCGGCTGGACTTCTCGCCGCCGGCGGCGCTGGCGTTCATCATCGCCACCGGCTTCGTCGCCGACACCACCAGCCTGCCGCTGATCATCTCCAACCTGGTCAATATCGTCAGTGCCAACTACTTCGACATCGGCTTCGACCGCTACGCGGCGGTCATGGTGCCGGTCAACCTGGTCTCGCTGGTGGCGACGCTGGGGGTGCTCTGGATCGCCTTCGGCCGTCGGATTCCCAGGCGCTACTCACTCGAAGCACTCGATGCCCCGCGTTCGGCGATCCTGGATCCGCTGATCTTCCGGGCCGCGTTTCCGCTGCTGGTGGTGCTGCTCGTGGCCTACTTCGTTACCGCGCCGCTGGGCGTTCCCATTGCCTTCGTGACCGGGGCCGCGGCGATCGTGCTGATGGCGATCGCCGGTCGCTGGTGGCAGGGCGGCAAGGGCGCCGCCGTGTCGGTCACCGCGGCGCTCAAGGGCGCGCCGTGGCAGATCGTGCTGTTCTCCATCGGCATGTACCTGGTGGTCTACGGACTGGGCAATGCCGGTCTGACCGACTACGGCGCCCGGGTGCTGCAGTGGCTGGCCGGGCAGGGCAACTTCATCGCCACCATCGGCACCGGCTTCCTCTCCGCCATCGTCGCCTCGATCATGAACAACCTGCCGTCGACCTTGGTGGGGGCGCTGGCCATCGACCGGGCCCAGGTGCCGGCGGTGACCCAGGAGCTGATGGTCTACGCCAATGTGATCGGCAACGACCTGGGGCCGAAGTTCACGCCCATCGGCAGCCTGGCGACGCTGCTGTGGCTGCATGTGCTGGCCGGCAAGGGTTACAAGATCGGCTGGGGGCAGTACATGAAGATCGGCCTGTTGATCACCCCGCCGGTACTGCTGGCGACGCTCGTCGCGCTGGCGGTGTGGCTGCCTGTCATTTCCACACCGTAAGGTGAGCGGTGATAAAGGTCGCCGCAAACAAGGAGTGTCGACATGATCGGGACCCGGCATCCCCACTTCCGCCGTGGGGAGATATTCCGGACGTTTCTGCTGCTTGGGCTAACCTCCTTCGGCGGCCCCATCGCGCACCTGGGGTATTTCCGCGAGGCTTTCGTGGTGCGTCTGAAGTGGCTTTCCGAGTCGGATTTCGCCGATCTCGTCGCGCTGTGCCAGTTCCTGCCCGGTCCCGCCAGCAGCCAGGTCGGCTTCGCCATCGGCCTGCGACGGGCAGGCCTACCCGGTGCGCTCGCTGCCTGGTGTGCGTTCACGTTGCCCTCGGCCATCGCAATGGCGCTGTTCGCCTCCGGCGCGTCGGCGCTGGGGAGCGATGTCGGCCAGTCCCTGATTCATGGTCTCAAGCTGGTGGCCGTCGCCGTGGTCGCCAACGCCGTGTGGGGGATGGCCGGAAAACTGTGTCCCGACCGGACTCGGGCCGGGATCGCCCTGGTGGCCGTGTTCATGGCCGTCTTCATCGGCGGCACGGCAGGCCAACTGGGGGCCATCGTGGTGGGAGCTGGCCTCGGCGTGTGGTGGTGCCGGCCGGTGAAGACGATGACTAGGCCCGGTCGCCTCGAGTTCTCCGGACGCTGGAGCCGCTTCGCGCTTGCGCTGTTCTTCCTTCTCCTACTGCTGCTGCCGCTGCTGCCGCTGCTGCCGCTGGTGGCGTCGACAGGGGGAGGCGAGGTCGTCGCGGTCATGGACGCGTTCTACCGAGTCGGAGCGCTCGTTTTCGGTGGCGGCCATGTGGTGCTGCCGCTGCTGCAGGCCGAGGTGGTCGATCCCGGTTGGATGTCGGAGAGCACCTTCCTGACCGGTTACGGGGCAGCGCAGGCCATGCCGGGTCCACTATTTACCTTCGCTTCCTATCTGGGGGCGGTGATGGCGCCCGGCGTTAAAGGCTGGCTGCTGGCGGCAGTGGCGACGATCATGATTTTTCTGCCGGGCATGCTATTGCTGGTGGGCGTCCTCCCGCATTGGGACCGGTTGCGTGCCTCGTCGACCGCGCAGCGGCTGATCCAGGGCACGAACGCGGCGGTTGTCGGCATACTGGGGGCCGCGCTGTACGCCCCGATCTGGCAGGGCGCCATTGTCGAGCCGGCCGATTTCGCGCTGGCGTTGGCCGGCTTCCTGCTGCTGACGGTATGGCGCTGGCCGGCGTGGCTGGTCGTGATCGCGCTTCCCGTGGGCAGTCTCGTATCGGGCTGACGATTCCAGCGACGAGTGACTGGGTGATATGGGTCTAACGATCAGGCTGGCGTTACACAACGAAACATAACTTCCGCGCTTCTTTAACCTGTATGAACTTCATTGATGGCTGTGAGGCGTACGGTGATCTTGCAGCGTCAGGGAGACGCAGTGCCAAGGAGGGAGTCGCGGGAAGCGATGTTCACAAGGACGCATGGCAGGACGCCATGGCGAATTGGCAAGGAACTGCCACGATCTAACCCCGGCCCCAGCGGCCGGGGTTTTTTGTATCCACCTGGGCGTCGAAGACGCATCTGTATCGCCTCGTCACTCGAGGCCAGCCTGGCCCGGGAGCGCAAGCTTGCCTAAGTCGAAAGCCGAGAAGTCGGGTAAGCCGCATCACCACGATAGTGGCTTCCGTGGCCCGCGGCCGTTCTGGTGCGGCATCATCGCCTTTGGGCTGATCAATGGCAGGTATAGCGGCATGACCAAAACCCAGCTTATCGGTTCGTCGCCGTCACGTGGGTGACGATGTTGCCCGGTCGATCCTACCGACTGACCCAAAAAAGCCGCCATACAGGATGGCGGCCAGACAAGTACGATCGAATGATGAATCAGGCGGCAGAGACGGCCGTGCGGTGCCGGCTTCGGCCAACGGCGATCAGAGCTTTCTCGAGATCCTGAACCTGGCACTTGTACGCCGAGCAGTTCGCGCAGGTGACGCGGGAACCTTCCTCCTGCTTGATGGGCAGTCGAAATCGGTGATGGCCGCAGACGCTGCAGTCAAGATTCAGGGTGACGGTCATCATGCCGATTGCCGCATCGTCTGCTGCTCGAGGCGATGGCTGCTCTCTCTCGCCATCTGCAGGATCAGGCCGCGCGATAGATTGAGTGCGTGAAGCGCGTAGCTCGGCGAGGCGAGATCGGCCTGATGGCCGTAGGTATCGATGAATTCTCCGCACTCCGTGCAGGTGATCTCATCCCAATCTCGTGGACTATCTGCAGATACTGCGTGTTGGTTTCCACAGCGGGTGCATGAAATGTGATGCTTCATGATGCTCCCTCCTTGGTGATTGCTGGCCGTCCTGGCCAGCGAGTTGAGGCAGTCCTTGCCTCCGACGGTTCGACGATCCTTGTCGATTCGGCCAGCGGTCCTTGCTGCCGTTAAGAACACTTTGGCATAGCCGTAAAAATTGTACAAGGGAGATTTCGCGTACAAGAGTCGTCATCGATGGGCAGCATGTTGCTGCCGGCAGCATTCCTGCCTTCCAGCGGGGCGTCGATGCCATAATTACTTTTCGATAAAAGATTTTATCCTTTTCGATCAACGCTCAGGGTGCCAACGATTTCTTGCGGGTGAGGTCGGAGCACTACGGCGAACTAAATGTAATTAAGTTTATTTGTACAGCAGCCGATAGGACGTCTCACGGCATGGTGCGAATGATACAGGCCTTCTCACGCTTGCCGGATCCAGTTCCATACCGCCCAACGGCCAGAGCCGAGGGCATCTATCGGGGGCTTGCCATGCTGCTACTGAATCGAAGTGTGAAATTGCGTCTGGCCGCGAGCCTGGGCGCCTGTGTCGTGATGTTGTTCATCGTCGGAAGCGTCGGGCTGTTCGGTCTGGGCTCGACCAACGATGCGCTCGAACGCACCTACGAAGGCAACGTGCTGACGTTGAAAGCGTTCAGTCGCATCGACCGGGCGCTGCTCGGCAACCGGGTCAAGCTCACTGCGGAGCAGCGTGACCGCGACCCCGAATCGGCGCGGGCGACACAGCAGGAGATCGCGGAGAACGACGCCATCATCGATGCGGCCTGGGAAGACTACTATCCGAATCGCATCAGCGGCCCCATAGAGCGGGAGATGGCCAATGCCTTCATCACCTCGCTGTCCGAGCTACGGTCCTCCATCGCCGAACTCAACGCCGCCGTAAGCGGCAATGATTTCGATCGGGCCCGGGAGATCGCCACGACGACGCTGGCCGAGCGATATTCGGCAGCGCTCGGCGACATCCAGCAACTGGTGGATCGCAACAGCGCGCAGGCCGCCGAGTCCTTCGAGGGCGCGGTCGCGCTGTATGAATGGGAGCGCAAGCTCGTCATCGGCACCATGATCGGTGCATTGATCGTGAGTGTACTGCTGGCACTGTGGCTGATCCGGGGAATCATGACGCCGCTGGGTAAAGCCCAGGATCTCGCCAACGCCATGGCAGACGGCAATCTCGACAACGCGATCGATATCACCTGCAAGGACGAGTTCGGCGTGATGCTGCGCTCGCTGAAGGCGATGGAGAGCCAGTTTTCCCATGTCGTCATGAGCGTACGCGGCAATGCCCAGTCGGTCAGCACCGCGGCGGACGAGATCGCCCAGGGTACCGACGATCTCAGTCGCCGCACCCAGGAGCAGGCCGCGAGCCTCGAGCAGACCGCGGCATCGATGGACGAGATCACCTCGACCGTGCGCCAGAACGCGGAGAACGCCGCCGAAGCCGACAGGCTCGTGCATGATGTCAGCCAGCGAGCCAACGCCGGCGGCGAGGTCGCCGGCGAGGCGGTCAAGGCGATGGAGGGGATCAATGCCTCGAGCCGCAAGATCGCCGGTATCGTCGGGTTGATCGACGAGATCGCCTTCCAGACCAATCTGCTGGCACTGAATGCTTCGGTGGAAGCGGCAAGGGCCGGCGAGCAGGGACGCGGCTTCGCCGTGGTGGCCAGCGAGGTGCGCAATCTTGCCGGACGCAGCGCTGATGCCGCCAAGGAGATCAAGCAACTGGTTCATGAGAGCATGGGTCAGGTCAACGCCGGTACCGAGCTGGTCAATCGGGCGGGCCATGCGCTGGAAGAGATCGTCGGGGGGGTTGCCCGCGTGACCACGCTGGTCGGGGAGATCGCTGTGGCCAGCCGTGAGCAGGCGCAGGGCATCGATCAGGTCAACACCGCCGTATCCCAGATGGATGGCGTGACCCAGCAGAACGCGAGCCTGGTGGAAGAGTCCAGTGCCGCGGGACGATCATTGCAGAGTCAGGCCGCGGCGCTGTTGAAAGAGGTCTCTTTCTTCAGGGGAGCCGCGAGCGGCACCGCCCAGGCGCTACCTGCCGCTTCGACCGGTGTGGCATCGACCGCGCCGGCCAGGAGCGCGCCGAAGTCCCAGGGCCAGGAACGGGCACCGGCGAAAGCCGCCCCACGCCAAGCCGAAACCGAAGAGTGGACCGCTTTCTGACGCTCGTCACGCTTGAAGCGCCTCCCGAGGGGGCGCTTCGCCTCGCGCCCACCCCCGGTAGGCCTTCCGCCCCCCGGACCCGCGTCATTCCGCTCGGTCCTTACTTCGCCGCCAGCTCGTAGATCCACACACTGAAGCCGCCCAGGGTATTGGGGCCGAAGGTATGGGTCAGCGGCACGTCGGTGGCGTCGCGACCCTGAGCGATCAGCACGCGGCCGATGCAGGGCGCGTTGTTGCGCGGATCGAAGGTCCACCAGCGGCCTCCCAGATAGACCTCCATCCAGGCGGCGAAATCCATGTCGGCGTAGGGTGGCGGCTTGCCGATGTCGCTGATGTAGCCGGTACAGTAGCGGGCCGGCAGGTTCATGCAACGACAGAGGGTGATGGCGAGATGGGTGTAGTCGCGACAGACGCCGACCTTTTCCCGGTAGGCTTCGGCGGCCGTGCGCGTGGGTCGCGAGTGCTCGTAGCCGAAGGTGATGTGCTGATTGACGAAGTCGCAGATTGCCTGGACACGGGCCCATCCCGGTGGCGTGCCCTGAAAGCGTTGCCAGGCGACTTCGCTGAGCAGGTCGGTCTCGCAGTAGCGACTGCCCAGCAGATACTGGAGGACATCGGCCGGCAGCTCCTCCACCGGATGCTGGCGGGCTGATGGCTCGACGGGATCGTAGCCGCCGTCGTCATGCAGGATCGCATTGGTGCCGAGGGTGAAGGTGCCGGCCGGGGCCACCATCCGGTTGCACCAGTTGCCGAAGCTGTCGCGATAACTCGATAGATCGACCATCGGCGAGGTGACCAGGTGATCGGGCCCCTCCAGGCTCGAAAAGCGCGAGTGGTGCACGTTGAGCATGGCGATCATCGGTGTGGGGACCGCGAACTGGTAGATCATTTCGCAACCGAGCTGAATTCTCATGAGCGGTTTCTCCGAGGTGCCGTATCGGCGAGTGTTGGCGCGTGTGGGGCAGCTTTGCCCTGGCGTGGGGGCTCGCGCCGGCGTTCTTTCATGCTCCGCCGCCGTCGGCGCTTGCAACGGGTGGCGGCGAGGTTCGCGGGACGGCGCCGGACCATGCCGGATCGGGCCCGCGTTCCGCGAGACGCAGGATCAGCAGATGAGGTTTGCCATCCAGCGTCAGCCAGGCATCGAAGGCGCTGTCGGGCAGCGGCTTGCCATCCAGGGTGGCGCCGGCCGGCCGGTCTTCGGAGGGCCGCTCGACGCGTATCACGCAGGCGCTACCCTCGAGGTCGATGGTGGCCGAAAAGCCCGGCCAGCTGTCGGGAATGCAGGGCGAGACGATCAAGCGGCGACCTTCGCGGCGGATCCCGAGGATGCCTGCCACGCCGGCCTGATGCATCCAGCCGGCGGAACCGGTGTACCAGGTCCAGCCACCGCGTCCGACGTGGGGCGGCTCGGAGTAGACGTCGGCGGCGATCACATAAGGCTCGACGCGGTAACGCGCCACGTCTTCCGGGGTCAGGGCGTGGTTGATCGGATTGAGTAGCGAGAACAGCCGGTAGGCCTGTTCGGCCTGTCCCAGCTTGACGAACGCCAGGATCGACCACATCGCGGCGTGAGTATATTGCCCGCCGTTCTCCCGCAGCCCTGCCGGATATCCCTTGATGTAACCCGGCTCCATGGCGGTCCGGTCGAACGCTGGCGTGAACAGCAGCGCCAATCGTTGTTCGGGTTGGATCAAGTGGCGCGACACCGACGCCATGGCCTGGCTGGCGCGTTCGGGATCGGCGCCTTCCGACAGTACCGCCCAGGACTGCGCGATGGCGTCGATCCGGCAGGCATCGTTATCGTGGGTGCCAAGCCATCGACCGTCGTCGAAGGTGGCGCGGCGGTACCATTCGCCGTCCCAGGCCTCGCTTTCCAGCGCCAGGCGCAACGCCTCGGCGCGTTCCCGCCAGCGTTGGGCGAGGGCCCGATCTTGCGGCGCATCGCGGGCCTCGGCCAGTGGCGCAAACAGCCTCAGCGCGCGCAGCAGTAGCCAGCCCAGCCACACGCTCTCGCCGCGGCCCGCATCACCGATACGATTGAATCCATCGTTCCAGTCGCCGGTGCCGATCAGCGGCAGTCCGTGTTCGCCGAATTGTTCGAGCGCCTGATTCAGCGCGCGGGCGCAGTGCTCGAACAGCGACGCCGTCTCGTCGGCTATCCGCGGTTGTGCGAAGTCGTCATGCGCCTCCGGCGCCAGCGGCGGCCCGTCCAGGAACGCGACCCGCTCATCCAGCACCGCGGTGTCGTCTGCCGCCTGGATATAGGTGGCGGTGGCGAAAGCCAGCCACACCCGGTCGTCGGAGATACGGGTGCGCACGCCCTGGCCGGAGTGCGGCAGCCACCAGTGCTGTACGTCGCCCTCGACGAACTGGCGACCGGCGGCACGCAGCAGGTGATGTCGCGCCAGTGCCGGCATCGCGAAGGTGAGTGCCATGCCGTCTTGCAACTGATCGCGGAAACCGTAGGCACCGCTGGCCTGGTAGAAGGCCGAGCGCGCCACGATGCGACAGGCCAGTGTCTGGTAGGTCAGCCAGCCATTGAGCATGAGGTCCATGGCCGGATCCGGCGTGCTGACTTGCAAGGTGCCATGCAGCGTCTGCCAGTAGGCTTCGACCTCGTCCAGCTTGGCGTCGAGATCGGTACTTCGGTAGCGCGTTATCAGCTCTCGAGCGGCCTCGTCGTCGCTGGCCTGGCCCATGAACGCCACGATTTCGACCGTCTCTCGGGGGGCCAGTGTCAGCTCGCACTGCTGCACCGTGCAGGGGTCGTGTCCCGCCCCGCTGCTTGCCGACAACGACCGCATCGCGGTCAACGCTTCCGGCGCAGCCAGCGAGCCCCGGCCGAGGAACTCGCGGCGGTCGGCGGTCCAGCGACTCTGGCGTCCGTCCAGGTCGACGAACCCGACCCGGCCCGGGAAGGCCTGGTTCCACGGGTTGTGCATCAATAGCGCACCAGTGACGGTATCGTGTCGGGAGATCAGGAACGGTGCCGTCCTGGCCCGCGCCGTGCCCATCACCCACGCGGTATAGGCGGTCACTATCAGCCGACGGGGGGTCGCGGTGCGATTCTCCAGCGTCAGTCGCGATATCTTGATCGGGTCGTTCAACGGCACGTACTGCAGCAGCATCATGGATAGCTGGGGCGTGTCGTGCTCGAAGCGGGTGTAGCCGAAACCGTGACGCGTGATGTGACGGGCCTGATGCCCGGGGCGCGTGCGACAAGGGCGCGCGGTGACGGTCGTCAGCGCGCCGCTGTCGGCATCCTGGACGTAGATCACCTCGCCGGGCAGATCGCTGACCGGATCGTTGGACCATGGCGTCAATTGATTCTCGCGGCTGTTGTCCGCCCAGGTATAGCCGCCGCCCTCCGCCGAGACCTGAAAACCGAAACCGCCGTTGGCGATGACGTTGATCCAGGGCTGGGGTGTGGTATCGCCATTGTCGAGCACGCAGACGTACTCGCGCCCGCCACGGTCGAAGCCGCCGGTGCCGTTGAAAAAGGCCAGGTCCCCCAGCGGCGGGCGCGAGGACGGTGCCACCGCCGGTCGCGGTGACCTGGTCGGCGTGTCGGGGTTGCCATCGATCACGACTGTCTTGTACGCCAGGGATCCACGAGCGGCGTCGGGAGACGGGGTATCGGCCCTGACCGCGCCGGACCCGAGTTTGTCGGCTCGAGCCAGCGTGTCGAGAGCGGGCCTGGATGAAGGCGGCGCCAACAGGGCGTCGAGTTGAGCGGTGAGTGCGCCCTTGCGCGCCGTCAGCACCACACGAGCCACGGCCAGCAGCAGTTCGTGACTGGCCAGATTCAGCTGGTTGGCTCTCAGCGTGTAGATCGAGCCCAGCGCCAGATCGCCTTCGACATGGGGGGGCGGTCGGTTGACGCTAACGGCCGATTCGATCGCCTCCTGCAACTCCTCCAGATAGGAGTGGGCGCGATCATTGAGCACCACCAGGTCGACGCCGAGCCCTTTGGCGCGCCAGTATTCGTGGGCACGCAGCAGGGTCTTGAGCCAGGCCACATCCTCGATATCGCCGAGCCGGAGCAGCACGATCGGCAGGTCGCCGGAAATCCCCATCGGCCAGAGGTTGGACTGCATCGCCATTCCGCGCTCGAGCATATCGGAGGAGGGGCGGAAGCGGGCATCGTTGTACAGGATCGGCGCGGCCAGGCGTTGGAAATCGGCGGCCTCTTCCAGGTCGATGTCGAGGTGACGCAGTTGCACGTGGGCCTGTGTCCAGGCCAGGGTGCGGGCGCGGTCGAAGGCGCTGGTGTCATGATGCTTGTCGATCAGTGCCAGCACCGCTTCACGACTCTCGGCGACCACCGTCCAGAAATCGATGTGGGCAACGTGCCCCGGCGTGATGTGCAGCACATAGCGCAGCGAGAAGATCGGATCCAGCACCACGCCGGTGGTGTTCGACAGTGGCTGGCCGTTCAGCGCCAGGGCATTGCCGATTTGACGCCCCCGGCCCAGAAAACGGGCGCGATCCGTCTCGTACTGAGGCGCTTCGCACTCCCCCTTGACCACCGCGAAGTGCGCCGCCCAGATCGGAGTTTCGCTGGCATCCCGGCGGCGTCGGGTCGCGGTCAGTGCGGCGTAGTCGGCGATGAAATCGGTCTCGACAAAGAGCTTGGCGAAGGCCGGATGGGCGTCGTCGGCGGGCGGCTGCGTCAGCACCACCTCGGCATAGGAGGTCAGTTCGATGGTCAGCGCTTGGCGACCGCCGTTGGTGACCGAGACACGTCGTACCTCTCCATCGTCCTCACCGGAGACCAGCACCTCGAGTGTGGTGGTGATCTCACCATCGCGGCGGCTGAAACGGGCGTGATCCTCGGCGAAGATCACCTCTCGCCAATCGGCTGCCTTGGCCAGCGGGTGCGCGCCAGCGGACCAGCGCACGTTGCTCTCCCGGTCGCGCAGCAGGATGAAGCTGCCCCAGTCATCGCAGGTGGCGTCCTCGCGCCAGCGGGTGATCGCCTGGCGCTGCCAGCGACTGAAGCCGGCGCCGGCGTCGGTCAGCATCACGTTATAGCGACCATTGGAGAGAAGGTGGGTCACTGGAGGCGACGAGGATGGCTCGCCGACGTGCCGTCGCATCGCCGCCGCTGCTGTCGCGGCGGTGCTCGACGGCGCGGCGTGCCTGGCATCGTTGGGAGATGGCAGGGTCGCGACTTCCCGAGGCAGGCGCTCGTGCAGCAGCAGCTCGCTGGCCTGGATGATCGGCTCGCGATGGAAGTGGCCGCGCAGCCGTCCCTCGAACAGGCTGTTGGCGATGGCGGCGATGGTCATCCCCTGGTGATGGGCCATGACGTTGCGCACGATGGCGAAGGTCCGGTCGATCGGCAGTCGCGTCGGGGTGAAGTCGATCGCCTCGAAGAACCCGAAGTGGCTCTCCGCCTCCATGGCTTGCAGGCGGGCAAAGTTTTCCAGCGCAGCCTGCGGCGCGACCATGGTCGCCAGTGCGGTGGCATAGGGGGCGATGACGAGGTTGTCGCCGAGTCCTCGCTTGAGTCCCAGTTCCGGCACGCCAAAGTTGGAATACTGATAGGTGAAGTCGATGTCCCGCGCGTTGTAGGCGGATTCCGAGATCCCCCAGGGGATCTCCTTGCGCCTGGCATAGAGACGCTGGCTGGTCACGACCAGCCGGTTGGTCTGCTCCAGCAGGCTACCGAACGGCGCACGCATGACCAGCGAGGGCATCAGGTACTCGAACATCGAGCCCGACCACGAGATCAGTGCGACGCCATCTTTTAGCGGTGTCACCGCCCTGCCCAGACGGAACCAGTGGCGAGTGGGCAGGTCGCCCTTGGCGATCGCCAGTAGGCTCGCCAGGCGCGCCTCGGAAGCGAGCAGGTCGTAGCAGCCTTCGTCGATTCGATCCTCCCGCGGGGCGTAACCGATCGACATCAGCTTGCGCTCCGGCACCAGCAGGAAGTGGAAATCCATCTCCAGCGCGAGCCGCCGCGATTGCGTTGCCAGCATGGACAGGCGCCGTCCCAGGGTGGCCTCGGATGCCGCCTCCGAAGGATCTCCTTGGGCGGGGGTAGTCCGGGACAGGGGCGCGGTATTCTCGGCGTCGCATCGGTGTTCGTCGAGACAGCGCTGCAGGATCCGCATCCAGCCTTGAGGCGGGACTTCCCCGGTCGCCTCGTCGGCGTCGGTGGCATCGCCGGACTGCGCGCCCAGCAGGTGCAGGCAGCTATCGATCGACTGACGCAGGGCATCGCAGTAATCGATGCCGTAGCCGGTCGATTCGAGATGGGAGGAGAGAGCGTCCAGCTCGTCGAGCAGGGCCGTGCGTGTCTCTGCGTCGAGCGATGCGGTGGTGGCGATGTCCTCTCGGCACAGCAGCAGGGTGTCGGTGAGGCCGTTGCGCGGGTCGGGGACGTGGGGGTGGGCGGCCCAGGCTTCGCAGGCGTTGGCCAGTGTGATCAGGTGGCCTGCCAGATTGCCGCTGTCGACGGTGGAAACGTAGAGCGGATCGAGTGGCGCCAGTGTTCGGGTGTCGTACCAGTTGTAGAAATGGCCCTTGCAGCGCTCCAGCGTGAGCAGCGTGGCCATCGTGGCCTCGAGTCGCTCCACGGCGCGATGGGTGCCGATCCAGGCAAACTCCCGCGCGGCGACGCAAGCCAGCAGATAGAGGCCGATATTGGTGGGCGAGGTGCGCTGGGCAATGACCGGCTTGGGGTCGAACTGGAAATTGTCTGGTGGCAGCGCGTGGGAATCCTCGGTCACGAAGGTATCGAAGAACTGCCAGGTGCGTCGCGCGATGCGTCGCAATGCCTGCGCTTGCGGCGGAGAGAGACGAAGGTTGTCGGTGGTGTCGGTGGGCGCGCGGCTGGTCCAGAGCGCAATCAGCGGAGCGGCCAGCCACAGTAACAACAGTGGCAGGATGACGATCCAGGCCGGTGGCTCGACGATCGCCAGAATCAGCGCCAGTGCCAGGCTCAGCAGGGTGCCGCCGGCCATTTCGCGACCGAACCCGGCCGCGCCGAGACGCTCGTTGCCGGCCAGCTGCGATGCCGTCGTCCACTCCAGCAGATGGCGCTGGGAGATATAGACGCGAAACAGCGTGCGCACGATGGCATCACCCATTTGCCAGGCCTGATCCGCCAGCAGGGCGAGGCTCAGCAGGCAGCGGCCCATTTCGGTTCGCAGGTCCCGCCCCAGTGTCCGCCAATGATGGCGCCAGTTGCCGTCGCGGCGATGGGGCGCGATCGCAGAAACGACCGGAATCAGCGCGGGAATGATCAGGCAGGCCAGCGTCAGTGCCAGGGTGGTGAGCGCGGCCGATATCGGCAGCCAGGCACAGATCATCAGCGCGCCGAACAGGCTAGGTGCCAGCAGCGATCGTCGCAGGTTGTCGGCGATCTTCCAGCAGCCGACGGCGGTCAGCGCCTGGCGATCCGATCGCCTCCCCCAGAACCAGGGCAGTAGTTGCCAGTCGCCTCGCGTCCAGCGGTGCTGGCGCCTGGCGGCAACGTCGTAACGTTCCGGGTAGGCTTCGACGACTTCGACATCCGAAGCCAGGCCGGCCCGCGCGAAGATGCCCTCCAGCAGGTCGTGGCTGAGCAGACTGTTCTCGGGAATTCGGCCCACCAGGGAGCGCTCGTAGGCGTCCACGGCGTAGATTCCCTTGCCCGCGAACGATCCTTCGCCGAACAGGTCCTGGTAGAGATCCGATACCGCGGCGGTATAGACGTCCATGCCGCCGGGGGCGGAGAACAGCCGCTGGTAGCGTGAGCCCTGGCGGCCGATGGGCAGCGAGGGCGTCACCCGGGGCTGGAGAATGGCGTGCCCGCGAACGACCCGGTCGTTGGGTCCGAAGACCGGCTGATTGAGCGGGTGCGCCATCTTGCCGACCAGCCTGGTGATGGTATCGCGAGGCAGGCGAGTATCGCTGTCCAGTGTCACCACGTAGCGCACGTCGGGCGGTACCCAGGGCGTGTGGCCGACGACGTCGATATAGGAGGTATCGTCGGCGCCACGCAGCAAGCGGTTGAGCTCGGTCAGCTTGCCACGCTTGCGCTCCCAACCCATCCAGCAGCCCTCGCTGGCATTGTAGAGTCGGCGACGATAGAGCAGCAGGAAGCGCGGGCCTGCCGGACCAGGGCCATGGCGCTGGTTGAGGTGTGCCATGGCGTCGACCGCACTGGCGAGCAGGATGTCGTCGCTGGCGAGTTCGGCAGTATCCGCGTCGCGGCCGTCCAGCAGCAGGGCGAAGGTGAGATCGCCGCCGGTGCCGGAGAGATAGTGCACTTCCTGTCGCTCGATCAGTTCACGCAGCGCGACCGAATCGGTCAGCATGGCCGGTACCACGACCAGCGTTCTGAGCGTAGCGGGAATGCCCTCCTCGAGTGCCAGACCGGGCAGCGCCTCGCCGCCGACACCTTCGCCCAGGGCGCGGTTGGTCAGCGCCGTCGCCACCTCGTAGGCGGGCAGGACAATCAGTACCAGCCACGGCAGTTGCCACTCCGGTGTCAGACCGGCCGCCGCCAGCGCCCAAACCGCCAGCCCCAGCAGCAGCAGCGTGATCAGGCTGGTGGCGCAGGCGTAGCCCGTCAGGCCCAGCTTCAGCACGGCCCGTCGAATTCGCAGTGCCATGGGCGGACGGAAGCCGAGCGATCGCTCCAGTTCACGACGACCGTCGTCGATCAGGTAATACCCCGGATCGGTGCGTCGTTCCGCCTCGGCCGGCTGGCAATCCGGGGCAAGCTCGGCCTGCGCGGCGGCCAGTGCCTGCTCGGTCACCAATAGCTCGTCCCGGTGCGAGCCGCGGGCCAGTTGCTCGATGGCATTGCGATAGCGGTCGCGGGTGGCGAAGTCCATCTCGGCAAAGCGGCTGCCAGCGCGCAGGCGCTGGTCGACCAGGCTGACCTGCTCGACCAGGGTCGCCCAGTCGAAATCGGCGATGTGACGCAGGCTGGTGATCACATTACGGACGCTGACGTTGGATGCACCTTGGCGTTGCTGGGCGTTGTGCACCACGGCGGCGATCGAGGTGTGCTGGCGAGCGAACTCCTGCTCCAGCCAGGCCAGCGCCGGCACCTTGCCGGGATCCTGATCCCTGAGGCGCTTGACCATCTGGGCGTAGAAGTGGGCGGCGAAAGGCTCGTTGATGTCGAGGTAGGCGTACGCTTGCAGCGAACGGCCATCGTCCTCACGCCGCAACAGGCTTTCGCATAGGGTATCGGCCTCGGCCCGGGCTTCCCGCGCATGGACGATCTGGTCCGAGAGCCGCCGCAGGTTTTCCACCAGAACCAGTCGCAGGCTGATGGCGATCGCCCATAACTCGCCGATGGTCAGCGCTTCTGAGCGCTGGTAGGCATTGATGAAGCGGGCCAAGGTGAGGGGATCGAAATGGCTGTCGGTATGGGCGACGTAGGCCCAGGTCAGGCCCAGCACTCGTGGGTAGCCGGCGAAGGGGCCGTCGGCCAGCTTGGGCAACTGGCGGTAGTAACCTGGTGGCAGGTCTTCTCCGATATCACTGACGTGTTTCTCGACATGGTGGTAGTGATCGAGTAGCCACTCCGCGGCTGGCACGATGCTGCGGCGCTGGGCGACTTCGTCGGCAATGCTGCGGTAGGCCGCGTTCAGCGCCACCGTGTTGTCGAGAAGTCGTCGATGCAAGGGCAGGACCGCTGGCGGGCGCTGGGTGACCGACTGCGCCAGTGCAAGACTATGCGCGTGCTGCTCGAGCCGCTCGGGGCCGAACAGCTCTTCGCGGACCGGGGCCCTGGAATTCCAGGGAGGAGGTGGGGTGGCACTAGCGTTGCCCCGCCGCCACCAGGCATTCATGGTTGATATCCCCGCGATGAGGCGCGGGAGAGAGTGATCGGCAAGCCGTTGCATCGATGCATTGGTGATCTCCTGCCGCCGACCGAGGGGGCAGGGCTCGGGTCGAGGCGGTAACGCCATGCCATGGTGAAGAATGGGGCACGCCTGCTGGCGTTAGGCGGTGCCACTCGAAAGTTCGTCGAGTGTCGAGGTGAAAAGCGTCGCGACCGACGGTCACGGCGTGCTACGAGGTGAGGTGTCACGAGAGGTGCAGGCCGATCTTGGAGGATCGGTACGCGCCTGGCGAGAATCCGAGCAGATCGTGAAGTCAGTATGGGTGCAGGATAGCGAATTAGCGAGTACTGACTTCGGTGCCGGCCAGGGGTCCGGCGCGACGGGATGGGATGCGCCTCTGGAACTGAACTTCCTGCCAAGAAAGTAGTAGTCAGCGGTGAGAGAAGCGACTAACTTCGTGAGGCTCGATACCGTCGAGCCGTCGTGTCCGAATCTCCTGACCATATCGTTTTCCTCTCACTCGAGAACAGGGGGCTAGCGCCTCCAAGGAAGTTGCGATGAAGATCACCCCGCACGAGCAGCGAGTGCTCGTTCTAAAAAAGAGAAATGCTCCTAAGGAGGGGAGTCTTACGACCAGGGCAACGATGGGAAAAATGCCGGCGGGCACACTCAAGACACGCCTCAAGAAACTCATCGAAGGTGGTCTCGACAGGGATCGTGCGATCGAGATCGCGTTGGGCCGCCCCATCGGCCCGCAGGGGCGGCCTAGAAAGACCTGAAGTTTCAAGCTGTTGGCGAGAAGCTGCGGGCGCAGAGGGAGCCGGTCGCGGAATTCATGGGTTTCGCTGACGCCCCAGGCACAAGTCGAATCGAGTCGACACGGCAATGAAGGTGGAATTGCAGGCCAAAGCCTGCTCTCGTCGGGCTTTTGCCGAGAGGTATCTTGGCTAGACTAGCCGTCGTTTCGTTCCCTGCGGAACCTTTCCTTGGCCCCGATCTCGATCGGGGCTTTTTTGTGGCTGGAGGTTCGCGCCACGATGAGGGAGGGCCCTGGGCTCGGCCATCCGATCATGATGGCCTCAAGTACGGAGCCATCGATAGAGCAGTTTGTAGAACGAGACGTCGGTCAACTGGTCGTATCGCGAAAGGTCCCGCTTCTGACCGAACTGCAGCTCAGTGAAGTAGTATTCGCCTTCCGACTTGATGATCTCCTTGATGTCGTCTTCATCGGCAGATGAATACAATAGTATGCGACTACCATGAAGGTACTGCTCTTCGGGAGCGACATGCAGTTTGCAGCTGCCAAAGGAGAGAGTCAGCTTCTGGAGCGTCAGCTCGAAGGTTTCGTCGAACTTTTCCAGCGTATGGGTCTGTTCATCGTAGCGACGATCGATGTCTTCCAGCTCCAGTGCATCAACCCACTCTTCGATGTTTTTCTGCAATAGACACAGGTCTTGTTTACGGGCTTCCAGCTGTTGCCTGAACTCTGTCAGGCGCTGTTGGCAAGTACCAACCTCATCTCTTATGTGACTTTTCAACTGCTCGATATCGACCATGGTCTGGATCCTTTGTCGGAACCTCTAATAGATTTTTTCATTATGATTGGCAACGCAAAAAACCGCCTCTCGGAGGCGGCTTGTCAAATGATGGTTCGCGTCAGGCTGCTGCAGGCTGGCCTCTGGCGGATAGCCGGTTCACGGCACTGAGCGCTTTCTCCAGGTCCAATATCTTGCATTTGAAGGCGCTACAGTTGGCACAGCGGACATTGGAACCTTGCTGGCTGTTGACCGGCAAGTGAAACTGCTGATGACCACAGACGGAGCAAGTGAGATCCAGAGTGACTTTCATCATGCCGATTGCCTCAAATCGAGGTGATGGTCATTCGGGAGGCGATGCGACAAATCCTTCTCGCGCGACATCTTCAACGTCAGACTGCGGCACTGATTGAGAATCTGTACCGAGTAGCTGGGCGCATGGATATCCTTCCAATGACCGACAGTATCGAGAAATTCGCCGCATTCGATGCAGCTGATTTCATCCCACTCGGTGTGCGATTCGAATAGAACCGGCTGGGTGTGACCGCAGCGGGTGCAAGCAATGGTATCTTTCACGATCAGCCCTCCTTGGCTTGGACGTTGGTCTTCCTCACTGACCAGTTGGCGGCAAATCCTTGTCGCCCCGTGCCGGGCATCCCTGCCCGATCGTTCCGGCTTTCCGTGCCGAATTCACGACTTCATGCTGGCATAGCGATGGAGGGTGTACAAGGGTTGTACGGTAGTGGATTCGATGTCTTATTATCCTGCGTTAAACAGTGTCTGGTAAGTCGCTGAATCAGCTAAGCCGGTAGCCAGTCGTGAAAATTGAAATTTTTTGTAAGCTCGCAGGTTGCTGAAACCGGGACATTCATCCTGGGTAGATTCACATCGTTGTTAACGTTTTGTCATCTACCGGGGGCTAGAGTGGCGATGCGATACCGGGAAGGTATCGATCAGCAGGGAAGCGCAACGCAGGAAGCGCGGTTCGACATCAGGGATGATGGGTCAGTACCAGCGCTCAGCCGTGAGGCTTGGCGCTTCTTCGTTGCCGTCTGGCGAGGGTGGCTGGAGCGCCTGGACCGGTCGAGATCGGATTGTCGGCATTCTTAATTGAACGCCAAGGTGTCGAGAACGCTATGCTTAGCGTCAGTGACCCTTCAATTCGGAATCCCCATGAGTTCTCTGAGCCAACACAAAGCGTTCATCCTGTTGCTGACGCTGGTGTCCATCGCGTTCGTCTGGCTACTGCTGCCTTTCTACGGTGCCTTGCTGTGGGCGGTGATTCTGGCGATTCTCTTTCAGCCCATGCACCGGCGTCTGGTCATCCGACTTAAGGGCCGGAACAACTGGGCCGCGCTCATCAGCGTGATGGCATGCGTATTCATCGTCATCATTCCCATGTCGTTGATCTTCGGTGCCCTGGTACGTGAGGGGGCTAGCGTCTACCAGCGCGTGGGCAGCGGTGATATCGACTTCAACCAGTACATCCAGCAGTTCCAGGGGTCGCTACCGGCTTCGGTTCAGAGCTGGCTGGGGGACGCGGGCTTCGGGAGCTTTTCCGATATTAGCAACCGCCTGGCTTCGGCGCTCGAGCAGGGGAGCCGGCTGATCGCCACGCATATGCTGAGCATCGGGCAGAACACGCTCCAGTTCCTGGTCAGTGCCGGCATCATGCTCTATCTGCTGTTCTTCCTGTTCCGGGACGGGCGCTCGCTCGGACAGTTGATACGCACGACGATTCCGCTGAGTGACGAGTACACCTCCAAGCTGATCGAGAAATTCACTGCCGTGGTGCGTTCCACCGTGAAAGGTAACGTGATCATCGCCATCGTCCAGGGGGCGATCGGCGGCGTGGCGTTCTGGGCGCTGGGTATCGAAGCTGCGCTGCTGTGGGGCGTGATGATGGCGTTCCTGTCGCTGCTGCCGGCGATCGGCTCGGCGATCGTCTGGGTGCCGGTAGCAGCGTACCTGTTGCTCAGCGGGGCCTACGTGAAAGGCGTGATCCTGGTATTTGTCGGCGTGGTGGTCATCGGGCTCGTCGACAACTTCCTGCGCCCGCCGCTGGTGGGCAAGGAGACCAAACTGCCTGATTACGTGGTGCTGATCTCGACCGTCGGCGGAATGACCCTGCTAGGGATCAACGGCTTCGTGCTAGGGCCGCTGATCGCCGCGCTGTTCATCGTCGTCTGGTCGCTGTTCCGTCAGGAGCAGCAACAAGAGGCCGAAATGGCGTCACGCGAGGGCACGGCGGGCGAGGTGGTTCCCGAATCGCCGAAGCGCGGTGCGTCAGTGGATGGCTAAGTCATGTTATTGTTATAGTGCTAATTAATTTTTGGAACGCTTTGGATCAGGGCACGGATGTCTGACTTCTCTCCATTCCCTGGCGTCACGGCCCGATGGGCCGCTGGCGCCATGCTCGCCGGGACCTTGCTGGCAGGCTGTGCCAACTATGCCGGGATCGAACCACAGCAGACGCTGACGCCCATCAGCCAATTGAGTGCCAATCAGGTGCTTGGCCGCTCACCGGTATCACCGGCCGCGTGGCCCGAGGCCGACTGGTGGAAGCGGCTGGGGGATCCGGTGCTCGATACGCTGATTCAGGAAGCCTTGAGTGACTCTCCGGACATTGCAGTAGCGCAGGCGAGGCTACGTTCCGCCAACGCTGCCATCGCCTCGGCAAGGGCCGATGAACTCCCCAGCATCGATGCCTCCGCCGAAATCTCGCGCTCTCGCGTCTCCAAGGTCGAAGACCCGCTCGGGCAGGGAAACTTCTACTCCACTTCGCGCTCGCTGCTGCTCTCCTTCGACTATGATCTCGACCTATGGGGCGGCGCCCGTGCCGCCTGGGAAGCCGCGCTGGGAGAAGCCCGCGCCCAGGAGATCGAATACCGTGCCGCCGGATTGACGCTGTCGGTCAATGTGGCACGCGCCTACGTCAGTCTCGCCGATGCCTATGCCCGCCGCGATGTCGCCCAGCGCCAACTGGACCGAGCCCTGCGGATCAACGACATCAACGATGAACTGCTCCAGGCCGGACTCAACAACCAGACCCAGAGCCTGCAGTCGCAGGTGACGGCCGCCAGTGCACGCCAGGCGCTGGAGTCGGCGCAGCAGTCGATCCGCAGCGAGCGCATTTCCCTCGCCATCCTGCTGGGCAAGGGGCCGGACCGTGGCGAGACGATTCCACAGCCCGACGCGCTGTCGCCCGCCATTGCCGCGCTGCCCAGCGTGATCCCTGCCGACCTGATCGGCCACCGGCCGGATGTCGTCGCCGCACGCTGGCGGGTCGAATCCGCCTCTCGCAGCATCGATGCCGCCAAGGCGCAGTTCTACCCCAATATCAATCTCTCGGCGATGGCGGGATTTCGCTCGGTGCTGGGGGATTACTTCTTCAGTGAAGCGGCCAAGTCCGGCAGCGTCACACCTGCCATCTCGCTGCCCATCTTCGAGGGTGGCCGGCTTCGTGCCAACCTGGAAAGCACCGATGCCGAGTACGACCTGGCCGTGGCGCAATACAACAAGACCATCGTCTCCGCGCTGGGAGAAGTCGCGGACGACGTGACGACACTGCAATCGCTGGAGCGTCAGCGCCAGAGTCAGCAGCAGGCCCTGGCAAGCGCCCGCTCCGCCTACGGGCTGGCCGAGGAGCGCTACCGTGCCGGGCTGGCAGACTATCTCGACGTGCTCAGCAGCGAGCAGCAGTTGCTATCGGCCGAACAGAACCTGACCCAGATCAACACCCAACGCCTCGACCGCTCGGTGCAGCTCGTCCAGGCGCTGGGTGGCGGTCTCGTGCTGGACGCCAGCATTCCGCCGGACGAGGACGGCCCGGTCGCTGCGCCGGGCGTGAAATGAGCGCTCCGAGAACTCAGGCGCGGCAGACGATATCGGAAGCGTCGCCCCAGTTGTCCGCCACGGATTTGGTGATTATGATAGGCGCCGCCTGGCCGGTATAGCTCAGCTGGCAGAGCAACGCATTCGTAATGCGTAGGTCGGTGGTTCGAGTCCACTTACCGGCACCAAAAAACCATTGGTTTAGGTATCGCTAAAAAGTCACCTTCGGGTGGCTTTTTTCGTTGGCGTCAACAAAGTCACGACACATGTCTTTGTGATCTGGTTTAAAAATCCTTCCTGTCCAAGTGGATACAGGATCGCCATGCAATTCAGGGCGATCGGCGGTGCAGCAGTGGGCAGGCGAAGTGACGCATCGTATGTAGTCGCACGCGCACTCGCCGAAACAACCGGTCGCAATCGCCATCCAGGCGGAGGCCATCCCTCGGAGGGCACGTAGGCACCAGGCAGGCGAACGCGACCTCGGTCACGCCCGTGCCATGCGGCAGGGTTGGACCCAAAAAAACGGCCCGATAAGCGTCATTCTGGTGATGACTTGCTTACGGGCCTGAAGATGCTGCTCCCTGCGAACTGTGACCATGAACCCAGTTGCAACTGGACGGGGTGTTTTCCGTCCGAGCAGTGCATGGGGAAACATTGTGGCCGTTATATGGCAGAAAGGGGATAGGTAAAATGAAAACAAAAGTTACATAACAAATTAATTAATAAAAACAGTAAGATACTTATTAAAATCATCCGGGTGTTCGATTCGCCGTTACACTCGGTAGCACTAGGTGCTGTCTGAAATCGATGAGCGGGTCTGGCTGGCTGCTCCGGTGAGTGTCTAGGGCTGTCATTTTCGGGAAGAGAGGAACGGTCAAAAGAAACCCGGCGATGGAAAACCGTCAGTGAGGACCGTTTGCCATGCCGGGTCGAAGCGGCCGCAGGGAAGCAACCAGAAATCGATCTTTGGTCGTTTCCGAGAGGACGTCGTTCATGGTCGCCTCTGGAAACTGACCTACGGCCGCTGTTACTGCTTAGTTAACATAAGTTAACGACAAGAAACAAAGAAAGTGTAGTCCTGGAGCGAAAGAAATTTCAGATACTTTCGTAGGGATCGCGGTGATCGGCCACGCCGAGCTCCATCGCTGGGTGGTCATACGCGTTTTCCCGGTTGCGACCGGCTGCCGGCTGATGCGAAGCAGTGTTGATCAACCGCCTGGCGAGGCATCGTCGCGACTCGCTGCACTGGCGATGGGGTGGTGATCGCTTAGCGATGACTCACGCTTTTCGCGCTCCGAGTATGACGCCTTTCAGGCGGCAGCGGAGCGAGGCTCTCTCTACAATCGGGTTTTTCGTCGCGATTCCAGCTCGAAGCGAGAATGCCATGAGAACGCTTGGATGCTTACTGACCGTCATCTGTGTGACGGGCGCGGGTCTGGGCTCGAGTCCTGGCGCCATGGCCAGCGGTAGCGCGGAGGCGAATCCCGCGGCTTCCCCGGCGTGTGCCAATTTCCGCTGTCGTTTCGGGGACGTGCCCAAGGCCGACCCGCCATTGATCGCGGAGCCGTTCGTTTCCTTCTATCGCGACCAGGTCGTCAAGCCGATGCGGCCCTACCACGACTGGGAGCCCACGGCCCCGCAACTGCCGGTATCCCGATCGCCCCGGGTTGACCTTCCCGACGAGACTGCGCGCAGATTACCGGAATCGGACTGATCGTCGCGGCGTTGACCTTTCACTAGCTAATCTCGAGGCGCCTTGCCTGTTAAAGATGCACCGCTGTCATGCGGCATTGGCCCGCTCTTGTCCAGAACGTCGTTTCCTGTCGCGAGACAGGGCGATCATCGCTTTCTCCAGATCCGCGGAGTAACACTTGAACGCCGTACAGTTGGCGCACCGGACCTGTTGTCTCTCGTCGGCTCGCACCGGGAGGTAGAACTGGTCGTGGTCGCAGATCGAGCAGGTGAGATCGAGCGTGACGCGAATCATGGCGCACCTCTGGAGAGGGTGGAGGTTGGGTCATCGTCGTTTCGTGGGCCGTAGTGTGGCCGGCGCGTATGACGCGATGATGAATAGCGTGTTGCCCCGCGCTTTTCCGCCCCATTTTCCGCCGTGGATAATTCAGGATTACTTGATTTACGTTATCGTTGGCGTGATCGGTGAGTGTCACCGTGGCGTCTCTGGACGAGAGACATCGAGGTTGAAATCCCTCGGCTCTTTTCTAGGATAGGTATCCCACTGAAAGACAACTGAGGATCCTTTGACCCTTTCCTAATCAAGTGTCGTGCGGCGCCTCATCTCATATGGCGCTTTGCACCTAGGACTGGATCTGAACCCTGATCACAAACTTGGAGGTGATTGGATGTCAGTACAGACCGCATCCCCCAAAAACCGAAACGCCACGTGGACGAAGCAGGATCGCTATCCGACACGCTTGCGCCAGCCGCAGGACGCGCTCTGGCAACAGCGTCAGGAAGACGTCGTCAAGGGGCGCCATCTCGATGGCCCACTGAACGGCGAGCAACTGGATCGCTTCGAGCGTGACGGTTTCCTGTTCGAACCCAACTTTCTGGGCCAGGCGGAACTCGACGCCCTGCGCGCCGAGCTGGCCTCCATGCTGGATCGTGACGACTTCCGAGACCGGGACTTCTCGATCACGGAACCGCAGAGTCACGAGATTCGCTCGCTGTTCGCCGTCCACCACCTGTCCCGGCGTTTTGCCGAGCTGGCGGAAGACGAGCGCATGGTGGGCCGTGCCCGACAGATCGTCGGTGGCGACGTCTATGTGCACCAGTCGCGTATCAACTACAAGCCCGGCTTCCACGGCAAGGGCTTCGACTGGCACTCGGACTTCGAGACCTGGCACGCCGAAGATGGCATGCCGGAGATGCACGCCGTCAGCGCTTCCATCGTGCTGACGGACAACCATCATTTCAACGGCCCGTTGATGCTGATCCCTGGCTCGCACAAGGTATTCGTGCACTGCCTCGGTGAAACGCCGGATGACAACCACAAGCAGTCGTTGAAACAGCAGGAGCTCGGGGTACCGAGCAACGATGCGCTGCGTGAGTTGATCAAGGCGCGTGGTATCGAGGCGCCGACCGGTGCCGCTGGCGGGTTGCTGCTTTTCGACTGCAACACGCTGCACGGCTCCAATGCCAACATGTCACCGGATCCGCGCAGCAATGCGTTCTTCGTCTACAACCGTCGCGACAACGCCTGTGTCCAGCCTTTCGGCGCCAGGAAACAGCGGCCCTTGTTCCTGGCCCACCAGCCGGACGAAGTATGGACGCCGCAGCAGGGTACCCACTGAGGCAGTGGTGATCGCCGTCCCGTGGCCTCGAGCTTTTCGCTCGATACCCAGGCCCGGGCCGATCTAATGCCAATAAGCCGCCGTTGGAGGTAGACTCGATGAGTTGCCGCCAGCGGCGGCTTCTTGTGTCTGGAGGTTGCCGTTTCGACGCGAACGTCGAGTCGTCGAACGGTCGGTCACGTTCATCGTCATGACTTTGGAGTTCGACATGCCTTTTACCACCCGATTCGTCGACGGTCTCGAGACCGGCCTGCCGCTGGGCAAGATTCTCTGCGTGGGGCGCAACTACGCGGAACACGCCAAGGAGCTCAACAATCCGGTTCCCACCTCGCCGATCCTGTTCATCAAGCCCCCGACCAGTGCCGTCGAACTGGAAGAGCCGATCGAGAGGCAGTTCAGCCACGGCGAGGTGCATTTCGAGACTGAACTGGCGCTGCTGATCGGTAAACGCCTGAGTCGGGTCAGCGCGGAAGAGGCAATGAGCGGCGTGGCCGGGGTCGGCCTGGCGCTGGATCTAACGTTGCGCGACGTGCAGTCGCGGCTCAAGGAAAAAGGGCACCCCTGGGAGCGGGCCAAGGCCTTCGACGGCGCCTGCCCGATCTCGCGTTTCGTACCGGTGGAGGGCGAGATCGACTGGGGCGCGATCACGTTCCATCTCGATATCAACGGCGAGCGCCAGCAGAGCGGCGAGACCAGCGACATGCTGTTCGACATGCCGGCGTTGATCGAAGAGATGACCCGGACCTTTACTCTCGAGCCAGGCGACGTGATCCTGACCGGCACGCCTTCCGGCGTCGGCCAGCTCCCGCGCGATGCCGTTCTCGGGCTATCGCTGTCGCTGGGCCTGGATGTGGGCACGCGTACGCGATAAGGCCATTACGGGCTACGGGCTACGGGCTACGAAGAGCGCCAGNNCCGCTGGCGCTCTTCTCTTGCCGGAGACCATCTTGCTCTCGCGGCCCGTCACTCCAGATAGGTATAGCCGCTGAGACCTTCCGACAGCTCGCTCACGAACAGCTCGCGCTCCTCGACGGTGAGCGGGCTGGCGATCAGTTGCTCGGTGAGTTTCCGCTTGAGCGCCTCGGCATCGAAGTTGACGTAGCCGAGCACGTCCGCGACCGCGTCGCCCTGCTGGACGTGCGATAGCCGCCACTCGCCGTTGGCATCCAGCGCCACGTCCACCGAGTCGGTATCACCGAACAGGTTGTGTAGATCGCCGAGGATCTCCTGGTAGGCGCCGACCAGGAACAGGCCGAGCAGCTTGTCGTCGTCGTCGTCCCACTCCGGTAGCGGCAGGGTGGTCTCGAGCCCCTGGCCGTCGACGTAGAGATCGATGCGGCCATCGGAGTCACAGGTGATGTCCTGGATCACGCCACGACGTGTCGGCTCGCGATCCAGACCGGTCAACGGCAGCACCGGGAACACCTGGTCGATCCCCCAGACATCCGGCAGCGACTGGAACAGCGAGAAGTTGGCGAACAGCTTGTCGGCGAGTTTCTCGGCCAGCTCGTCGGCGATTTCCCGGTGGGCGCGGTTGCGGCTGTCGAGGCGCTGATGGAGGCGCTGACAAGCGGCGAAGTAGACCGACTCCCCCTCGGCCCGGGCCTGCATATTGGCCAGCCCCAGCACGAAGCGATCCTGCAGTTCCCCCACCGCCTGGACCACGTCGTGATAGGCCTCGACCAGATCCCGCGGTTCGCGCATGCCTTCGAGACGGTCGTAGACGCGCCACAGTTCGGCAACATGGGCATCGCCCTCTACCCGGCGCTCCGGCTCGATGTGTCCTAGCCGCTCCTCGCCGATCACGTTGGTGACCAGCACCGCGTGGTGCGCGGTCAGCGCCCGGCCGGATTCGGAGATCAACTGGGGGTGCGGCAGGTCGTGGGTTTCGCAGATCTGGCGGAAGGCCCACACCACGTTGGTGGCGTACTCCTGCATCGAGTAGTTGATCGAGCAGAAGCTCTGGGAGCGGGTGCCCTCGTAGTCCACGCCGAGGCCGCCGCCGACGTCGACCGTGTCGATCGGCGCGCCAAGTTCGCGCAGGCTGTGATAGAACCGGGCGCACTCGCGCAGGCCGCGCTGGATATCGCGAATGTTGGCGATCTGCGAGCCGAGGTGGAAGTGCACCAGCTGCAGGCTGTCCAGCGCGCCCGCGTCACGGACCCGTTCGGTGATCGCCAGCAACTGGCTGGCGGTGAGGCCGAACTTGGACTTCTCGCCGCCGGTATCCTGCCACTTGCCTTTGCCGACGGAGGAGAGCCGGGCGCGCAGGCCGATACGCGGCTTGACCTTGAGCTTCTCGGCCTCTTCCAGGATCAGGCTCAACTCGGAGTATTTCTCGACCACCAGGTAGACCTTGTGGCCGAGCTTTTCCCCCATCAGCGCCAGGCGGATGTACTCGCGATCCTTGTAGCCGTTGCAGACGATCAGCGACGAGCCCTCGTCGCCGGACAGCGCCAGTACCGCCATCAGCTCCGGCTTGCTGCCCGCTTCCAGGCCGACCCTGCCATGGCCACGCTCCTGGGTGGCGAGAATCTCCTCGACCACGCGCCGCTGCTGGTTGACCTTGATCGGATAGACCGCGGTATAGCTGCTCTGGTAGTCCTCCTCCTTCATCGCCCGGTCGAAGGCCATGCAGAGCTGCTCGACGCGGTCGTGGAGGATGTCGATGAATCTCACCAGCACCGGCAGGCGCAATCCGGCCTCGCGCAGGCGATCGACCAGGGTGTCGAGTACCAGCGTCGGCCCAGGGGTTTCGCTGCCCAGTGGCCGGACCAGCGTGCGGCCCTGGTCGTCGACATCGAAATAGCCGCTGCCCCATTGATCGATATTGTAGGTACGGCGGGCCTTGGCGGCGGGGGAAGAATGCTTCATGACGCTCTCCGATCGACCGGCGGTGGACACCCGGCGTGAACGATGACGGTGGGCCGGGAACGCATTTTCGCGCGCATTATGACGATCACGACCCTCGATGTCAGGGAAAAGCTAGTCGAAAGTCGTCAGAGGTACAGTGGTTGACGTCGTACGTCCGTCCGGCAGCACCGGCTCAGGCGATGGCATCGGGGAGTTCGGGGGGCGCGGCCTCGAGCCGTCTGCCCAGCAGCGTGCGGAAGCGCGCCGGGTCATGGGGCGTGATGTCGTGGGCCGGCGGATCGACATGGATCACCAGCAGCCGCGAGAGCCAGTAGCGCAGTGCCGTCATCCGCAGCATGGTCGGCCACAGTTCGCGCTCGCTGTCGGAGAGCGGTCGATGTTTCAGGTAAGGGGCCAGAATCGCGTCATGGCGCGCGACGTTCAGGCTGCCGTCGGCGTCACTGGCCCAGTCGTTGATCACGATCGCCAGGTCGAACAGCAGCTCCCCGGTGCAGCCATTGTAGAAGTCGATGATGCCGCCGAGCCGGTCACCCTCGTAGAGCGTGTTGTCGCGGAACAGGTCGCCATGGATGGCACCGGTCGGCAGCTCGACGCCGCCGAAGGCGTTGGCGTAATCGGCTATCTCGCGACGCATCAGGGCCTGATCGTCGTCGGACAGGAACGGCAGTACCTCGCGATGGCGCCGTGTCAACCAGTCGAGGTCGCGCGGATTGGTGCGCTGGCCGGTGAAACGCTGCGAGGCCTGGTGCATCCGGCCCAGGGCATCGCCGAGTGCGGCACACTGGGCCAGGTTCGGGGCGCTGGGGTGGCTGCCCGGCATGCGCGGGAACAGCAGGGCGGGCCGGCCGGCCAGGCGCTGCAGGGCGATACCGTCGCGATCGTGGACCGGCCCCGGCACCGGCAGTTGCCGTGCGGCCAGATAGTCCAGTAGATCGACGAAGAACGGCAGATCCTCGAACTCCCCCTGCTCGAACAGCGTCAGCACCCATTCGTCCTGGTCGGTGGTGACGAAGAAGGTGCTGTTCTCGGTACCGTGCGGCACACCCTTGAGCGTTTGCAGGCGACCGACGGTGTAGCGTTCGAGGAAATCGGCGACCTGTTCGTCGCTCAAGGGAGTGAATACGGCCATGGGATCTCGGTCGTCAGGGTAAAAAAGGCAGCGCGCATTGTAGCGGCTCGCGGAGCGCTCTCCTACCGGCTATCGGGCACCGGCCGGTGATCGTGCCGAACCGCGGGCACCTCGGACCAAAACGCCGTGGTTCGTTGCCGGCATCACTCCTGTCCGACCCACGCCGGTACCGCAACGCTGGGTGCCTCGACGCGGGTGAAGTCGCCATCGCCGTTGTCGTCGTAGAGGAAGTAGGGCTTGCCGCTGGCGGGCACGATGCGGATCGCATAGAGCTTGCCGTTGACGCGGTACTCGTCGATCGTGCGCTGGCCGTCCTGCTGCGACGTGATGCTGGGCTGCTCCGCGGGCTGTGCCAGCGCGGGCAGCGCCGGCCCGGCGATCAGCAGCGCCATCAGCAGGCTCGCCAGCGGTGCCGTCGTTCGCGATCTTGAGGTCATTCGCGGCCATCGTGACATGGCGGACTCCTTCGCGGGTCTTGGAGCACAGGCTCCCGGGGATACGGATGAACCCAGTGTATCGCTTTCCACCCCACTGGCGCAGGGGGGGGCGAACGCCCTGACGCCGAGCCGAGGCTTGCGTATCATGAGTCCATCGAAAGCCAGCCACGGATCATGCAGCTCATGGCAGATGCCCCCATCGTCCTCGTCGACGGATCGTCCTATCTCTATCGCGCCTTTCACGCGCTGCCGCCACTTTCCACGTCCGATGGGCAGCCCACTGGCGCCGTTCGCGGCGTGCTGGCGATGCTCAAGAGCCTGATCAAGCAGTATCCGCAGAGCCCCATGGCGGTGGTGTTCGATGCCAAGGGCAAGACCTTCCGCGACGAGATCTTCGCCGAGTACAAGGCGCACCGGCCACCGATGCCGGACGACCTGCGCCCGCAGGTCGAGCCGCTGCACGACTGCGTCCGGGCGCTCGGCCTGCCGCTGCTGTGCATCGAGGGCGTGGAGGCGGACGACGTCATCGGCACGCTGGCGCGGCTGGCGACGGATCGTGGTCGCGATGCGGTGATCTCCACCGGCGACAAGGATATGGCCCAGCTGGTCAACCAGCACATCACGCTGGTCAACACCATGAAGGGCGAGACCCTCGACGTCGCCGGGGTCGAGGCCAAGTTCGGCATTCCACCCAAGCTGATCATCGACTACCTGGCGCTGATGGGGGACAAGGTCGACAACATCCCGGGTGTGCCCGGGGTCGGCGAGAAGACCGCGCTGGGGTTGCTCCAGGGCATCGGGGGTGGTCTGGACGCGATCTACGCCGATCTCGAGCGCGTCACCACGCTGAGCTTCCGCGGCGCCAAGACCATGCCGAAGAAGCTTGAAGAGAATCGTGAGCAAGCCTACCTCTCCTACGAGCTGGCCACGATCAAGACCGACTGCGAGTTGCCGGTCGGGCTCGACGACCTGCATCTGGCCGAGCCGGATCGCGAGGCGCTGAAGTCGCTCTATCAGCGGCTCGAGTTCAAGAACTGGCTGACCGAGCTGCTCGAGGGCAAGGACGAAGGCGTCGATGACGTCCAGAGCGGCAGCCGGGCGAAGCTTGGCGAGGCGGCCAGTGGCGAGATCGAGGAAGACGCCGCGCTTGCCACCTCCAGTCGGGAAGACGAAACGGTGCTGACCCAGGCCGCCTTCGACAGCTGGCTCGAGCGGCTTAAGGCCAGCGAGACGTTCTGTTTCGATCTCGAGACCACCAGCCTCAACTACATGGAAGCCGCGATCGTCGGTATCGGCCTGGCGCTGGAGCCGGGTAAAGCGGCCTACATTCCCGTCGGCCACGACTATCTCGATGCGCCCGCGCAGCTCGAACGCGACGGCGTGCTGGCGGCGCTCAAACCGCTGCTGGAGGATCCGAAGATCGGCAAGATCGGCCAGAACCTCAAGTACGATATCTCGGTGCTGGCGAACTACGAGATTCGCGTCGCTGGCGCATTGGACGACACCATGCTCGAGTCCTACGTGCTCAACTCCACGGCGACACGCCACGATATGGACTCGCTGGCGCTCAAATATCTCGGCGAGAAGACCATCAGTTTCGAGCAGATCGCCGGCAAGGGGGCCAAGCAGCTCACCTTCAACCAGATCGCCCTCGAAGAAGCCGTGCCTTACGCCTGTGAAGACGTCGACATCACCTTGCGCCTGCATCGGGAACTGCGCCCGAAGGTGGAAGATGCCGGCCGCCTCGCCGAGGTGCTGGATACCCTCGAGCGGCCGCTGATTCCGGTGCTGTCGCACATGGAGCGCAACGGCGTGGCACTGGATGCCACGCGCCTGCACACCCAGAGCCAGGCGCTCGAGGGGCGGATTCGCGAGCTGGAGACCGAGGCCTTCGAACTCGCCGGCAAGGAGTTCAACCTGGGCTCGCCCAAGCAACTCGCCGAGATCCTGTTCGAGGAGCAGAAGATCCCGGTGATCAAGAAGACTCCCAAGGGGGCGCCGAGTACCGCCGAGGCGGTGCTCGAGGAGCTGGCGCTGGACTATCCGCTGCCCAAGCTGATCATGGCCCACCGCGGCATGACCAAGCTCAAGTCGACCTACACCGACAAGCTGCCGCGGCTGGTCAACCCGGCGACCAATCGGCTGCATACCAGCTACCACCAGGCCGTCACCGCCACCGGGCGCCTGTCGTCGTCCGATCCCAACCTTCAGAACATCCCGATTCGTACCGAGGAGGGGCGCAAGATTCGCCAGGCGTTCGTCGCCCGCGATGGCTATCGGATCGTCGCTGCCGACTACTCGCAGATCGAGCTGCGGATCATGGCGCATCTCTCCGACGACAAGGGTCTACTCGATGCCTTCGCCAACGACCGCGACATCCACGCCGCCACCGCCGCCGAAGTCTTCGGCGTGTCGCTGGAGAAGGTCACCGCGGATCAGCGGCGCAGCGCCAAGGCGATCAACTTCGGCCTGATCTACGGCATGAGTGCCTGGGGGCTCTCCCGGCAGCTGCATATCGAGGCCAAGCAAGCCAAGGTCTACATCGATCGCTACTTCGACCGCTACCCGGGCGTTGCCAGGTTCATGGACAATATCCGCGCCCAGGCCGGCGAGGACGGCTTCGTCGAGACCGTGTTCGGCCGCCGGCTCTACCTGCCGGAGATCAAGGCCCAGAATCACGCCCGGCGCCAGGCCGCCGAGCGCACCGCGATCAACGCGCCGATGCAGGGCACCGCGGCGGACATCATCAAGCTCGCCATGATCGACGTGCACCACTGGCTCAGCCCGGCCAAGGGCCAGGCCGAGTTCGACGCCTGGATGGTGATGCAGGTGCACGACGAACTGGTGTTCGAGGTCGAGCAGAGTCAGGTCGACGACTTCCTCGTCGCGATCCGGGGCCGGATGCAGGATGCGGCCGAACTCAATGTCCCGCTGATCGTCGATGCCAATAGTGGAGCGAACTGGGACGAAGCCCACTAGGGGAGCACATGAATGCACGTCTTCAGCGCTTCCCACTTCGCAGCGTGAAATCGGAAAATCGTAGGCGATTCGGATGATTCGCCTCTGTGGCTTACACTACTGTCATCGTTATCGCCGCGTGACGGCTTTATTTTCGCAAGGAGCACAAGGTAATGGCCAAACAGCAAATCGGTGTCGTCGGCATGGCCGTCATGGGGCGCAACCTGGCGCTCAACATCGAAAGCCGCGACTACACAGTATCGATCTTCAACCGCTCGCGGGAGAAGACCGATGAAGTGATGCAGGAAAACCCCGATAGCAAGCTGGTCCCGTTCTACAGCGTCGAGGAGTTCGTGGCGTCGCTGGAGACCCCGCGGCGCATCCTGCTGATGGTCAAGGCGGGCGATGCCACCGACAAGACGATCGCGTCGCTGACGCCGCATCTCGACCAGGGCGATATCCTGATCGACGGCGGTAACACCCCGTTCGAGGACACCATTCGCCGCAACAAGGAGCTCTCCGAGGCGGGCTTCAACTTCATCGGCACCGGCGTCTCCGGTGGCGAGGAGGGCGCGCTGAAAGGGCCGTCGATCATGCCGGGCGGGCAGAAGGAAGCCTACGACATGGTGGCGCCGATCCTCGAGAAGATCGCCGCCCGCGCCGACGACGGCGAGCCCTGCGTGGCCTATGTCGGCCCGGATGGCGCCGGCCACTACGTCAAGATGGTCCACAACGGCATCGAATACGGCGACATGCAGCTGATCAGCGAAGCCTACGCGATCCTCAAGGGCTCGCTGGGCCTGTCGAATGCCGAGCTGGCGGAGGTGTTCAGCGACTGGAACGAGGGCGAGCTCGACAGCTACCTGATCGATATCACCGCCAAGATCTTCACCAAGAAGGATGATCAGAGCGATCACGACGTGGTCGACATCATCCTCGACTCGGCGGGGCAGAAGGGTACCGGCAAGTGGACCAGCAAGAGCGCGCTCGACCTCGGCGTGCCGCTGCCGCTGATCACCGAGTCGGTCTTCGCGCGCTTCATCTCGGCGCTGAAAGAGGAGCGCGTCGAAGCGTCCAAGGTGCTCAAGGGCCCGGCGCAGAAAACCCTCGAGGGTGACAAGGCCGAGTTCATCGAGAAGGTGCGCAAGGCGCTCTTCTTCAGCAAGATCGCCTCCTACGCCCAGGGCTTCGCCCAGATGCGCGCCGCCTCCGAGGATCATGGCTGGGACCTGAACTACGGCGAAGTGGCCAAGCTGTTCCGCGCCGGCTGCATCATCCGTGCGCGCTTCCTGCAGAAGATCACCGACGCCTATCAGGAGAATCCCGAGCTCAAGAACCTGCTGATGGCGCCGTACTTCGGCGATATCGCCGGCAGTTATCAATCGGCGCTTCGGGACGTGATCGCTCATGCGGTCCAGAGCGGCATTCCGGTACCCACGTTCTCCTCCGCGATCGCCTACTACGACAGCTATCGCAGCGAGAAACTGCCGGCCAATCTCATTCAGGCCCAGCGCGATTTCTTCGGCGCTCACACCTACAAGCGTGTCGATCGCGACGGGACCTTCCACACCGAGTGGCTGCAGGACTGACGGAGACGAAGCGATGGCGGAACTGGAACGGGATCGCGTGCGCGAGCATCTGGCGGGCCATGCGCAGCAGACGCTCGACGAGGGCGCCAAGGCGCACTATCGGGAGCGCATTGCGGCGCAGTTGAAGGCGCGTAACGCGGTGCTGGTCGCGCACTACTACACCGATCCCGAGATCCAGGCGCTGGCGGAAGCGACCGGTGGCTGCGTCGCCGACTCGCTGGAGATGGCACGCTTCGGCAAGGATCACCCGGCGACCACGCTGATCGTCGCCGGGGTGCGTTTCATGGGCGAGACCGCCAAGATCCTGAGCCCGGAAAAGCGGGTGTTCATGCCCACGCTGGAGGCGACCTGCTCGCTGGACATCGGCTGTCCGGCGGACGCTTTCTCCGTCTTCTGCGACCAGCATCCGGAACGCACCGTGGTGGTCTACGCCAACACCTCGGCGGCGGTAAAGGCGCGTGCCGACTGGGTGGTGACCTCTTCGATCGCGGTGGAACTGATCGATCATCTCGACCGGCAGGGCGAAAAGATCCTGTGGGCGCCGGATCGCCATCTGGGCAACTATGTGCGGGAGAGAACCGGGGCCGACGTGCTCTGCTGGGAGGGCGAGTGCATCGTCCACGATGAGTTCAAGGCCAAGGGGATTCTCGATCTCAAGGCGCTGCATCCGCAGGCCGCGGTGCTCGTGCACCCGGAGTCACCGGCCTCGGTGGTGGAGATCGCCGATGTGGTCGGCTCCACCTCGCAGCTGATCAGTGCGGCCCAGAAGCTCGACAACCCCAGCTTCATCGTCGCCACCGATCGCGGCATCTTCTACAAGATGCAGCAACTGATGCCGGACAGAACCTTCATGGCCGCGCCCACGGCGGGCAATGGCGCCACCTGCAGAAGCTGCGCCAACTGCCCGTGGATGGCGATGAACGGGCTGGAGAACACGCTGGCGGTGCTGGAGGACGCCAACGGGTGTGGCCAGGAGATTCACGTCGATCCCGAAATCGCACGCCAGGCGCTGATACCGCTGAATCGCATGCTGGAATTCGGCGCCGAACTGAAGCGCCGATAGATCTGCTCCGATGAGAAACCAAAACGCCCGCCCCGNNCGGGGCGGGCGTTTTTATATCTCTACGATCTAAAAATGATAATTGACGAAAGCACCCGCCCGCCATTGGGTCGCATCGCCGAGATCGTCGACGATCGGGCTATCCTTGGCATCACCGGTCAGGCGCGAGACGCCGACCAGGCCGGTGATCGACCACTGCCGGGTGAGGTAGTAGCTCAGCGAGGCGTCGCCACCGATGGCGAAGTAGCCGTCGTCCGGATCGTAGGCGTTGATACCGGAACGCGCGCTCTCGCGATTCGAAACGCCGAACATGTCGTCGGTCCAGGCGGCGCTGGTGTACTCGAAGCGAGGCCCGATGGTAAAGACCGTTCGCTCGCCGAGCTTGGTGATATGAGTCGCCTTGAACTTGACGCGATAGCCGTCGATATCACCGCTGAAGGGCGTCTCGGCGGCGGCACTGTAGCGCCAGGCGTCGTCGAGGTAGCTGACGCGCAGCCCGGCGGTAGCGCCCCCATCGACCTGGTCGAGATCATCGATGTCGCCGGTGTCGTCGCGGCCAAAGGTGTAGCCGATGAACGGCGCGACCCGCCAGTTGTCCTGCTTGATCACGTTCCAGCCAATGCCATCGGTGACACTGATGAAGAACGTATCGCCATAGGTGGCATCCAGCGACGGCCAGGCATTCCATTCGTAGTCGTCGCTACCCAGGTAATCCGGGCTATAGATCGCTCCGGCGCCGACGGTACCTTCCCATTCGGGCTGGGCGGCGGCGGCCGAGGCGCTGATCGATAGGCCACCGGCGATTGCCAGCAACCAGATGCCATTCCGTGGAGCAGTCATGTCTCGTATCCCTGTAACGAAGCGGGTTCGGCAAAAACATACGGTAGTGTAGGTAAAAAGGCCAGCCTGTCGGCGCAGCCTCATGCCCATTCCTCCACGATCGCGGCGGAATACTCCTGAATGCCATCCACCGCTTTGCGACCGCCGCTATCCTCCTCTAAGTTGACTGTGATGCCGTCGCCTGACACGACGGCGCCTACCCGACTTCCCGGCCAGCGAATTCTCGCTGCCTGCCTCTACCTTGCGGGCTCCCATGCGCGCGGGCGGCATGAGGCGCGCCCGACACGAACGATCTCGATAGCGATAACGAAAAGGATCGGGCGGAAAACTGATGAGGATGATTCCATGGACGACAACCGACGATCGAGCACGGGCGTGGATATCTACGAACCCGGAAACGACTCGACCCAGCCACCCTCTCCGGGCCGCCGGCGCTTTCTGCAGACGGCAGGTGTTTCCGGCCTGGTCGTGGCGGCAGCACCGGCGCTCTCCCAGGTGAGCTATGCCGGGTCGCCGGACCAGCCGCAGACCCAGATCGATGCCCCGCCTGCCGAGGGCTCGCAGCGCATCACGCTGACCGTCAACGGCCAGCGTCATCAGCTGGACGTGACCCCCAACGTGATTCTGCTCGATGCGCTGCGCCACGGTCTCGGCCTCACCGGGACCAAGAAGGGCTGCGATCACGGCCAGTGCGGCGCCTGCACGATCCTGGTCAACGGCACCGCGATCAACTCCTGTCTCAGCCTGGCGGTCACCCACGACGGCGACGAGGTCACGACCGTCGAAGGGCTGGAGAAGAACGGCCAGCAGCATCCGATCCAGCAGGCGTTTCTCGAGCACGACGCCTATCAGTGCGGCTACTGCACGGCGGGCCAGATGATGAGCGCGGTGGCAATTCTCCAGGACGACTCCATCGGCACCAGTGACGCCGACGTGCGCGAGGCAATGAGCGGCAATATCTGCCGCTGCGGCGCCTACAAGAACATCGTCGCGGCGATCCAGTCAGCTCGAGGCGCCGTGAAGGGAGGCAACGCATGAGACATTTCGACTACGCTCGCGCCGAGAGCGCGCAGCAGGCGGTGGCAGCCCACGGGAGCGACCGCGAGGTCTCTTTTCTCGCCGGCGGTACGACGCTCCTGGATCTGGTCAAGCTCGACGTCATGCAGCCGAACAAGATCGTCGACATCAACGGTGTCGCGCTCGACGAGATCGAGCGCCTGGACGATGGCCGCCTGCGTATCGGCGCGATGGTGACCAATACGGCATTGGCCCGTGACGAGCGCGTGGTCGAGGATTACGCCGTACTCTCGCAGGCCCTGCTGGCCGGTGCCTCGACCCAGCTGCGCAACAAGGCCACTACCGGCGGCAACGTCATGCAACGGGTGCGCTGCCCCTATTTCCGCGATGGCGTCTCCGACTGCAACAAGCGCGAGCCCGGCAGCGGCTGCGCGGCGATCGGCGGCGTCAACCGCACCGTTCACGCAGTGCTCGGCACCAGCGATGACTGCATCGCCACGCACCCCTCGGACATGTGCGTCGCCATGATCGCCATCGGCGCCACCATCGAAGTACAGGGGCCAGAAGGCGTCCGCGAGATCGATTTCGCCGACTTCCATCTGCTGCCTGGCGATACCCCTGCACGGGAACATGCGCTGGAACCGGGCGAGCTGATTACCCATGTGGTGCTGGATGCGCCGCTCGACGGTAGCCGCTCGGGCTATCTCAAGCTGCGCGACCGCCAGTCGTATCAGTTTGCGCTCGCCTCCAGCGCGGTGATCGTGCAGATGGATGGTAACACCATTACGGATGCCCGCGTGGCGATGGGTGGCGTCGGCACCAAGCCGTGGCGGGCACCGGAGGTGGAGGCTGCACTCAAGGGCAAGTCGGCGAGCGAACGACTCTTTGCCGAGGCCGCAAAGCTCGCTTTCGAGAATGCCATCGCCTACTCCCAGAACGGCTACAAGATTCCGCTCGGCCAGCAGGCCATCGTGCGCAATCTTTCCGACCTGACCGCCGCCTGATCGCCCGCGAGGAGAATCGACCATGAGCGACAAACCGCAAAGCATCATCGGCGCAGGCGTGGCGCGCATCGATGGCCCGGACAAGCTCTCCGGACGTGCCAATTACGCTGCCGACAACCTGCCACCCAACCTGGCCTACGGCTACGGCGTCTTCAGCACCATCGCCAGTGGCAAGGTTTCGCAGTTGAGCGTCGACGAAGCCCGCAAGATGCCGGGCGTCATCGATATCTTCCACCACAGCCACTTCCCGTCGCTGTACCGGACGCCGTCGAGCTTCGCGCAGGGCAACAAGGTCGAAGAGACCCGGCTGCCGTTCGAGGATGAGCGCGTCTACTACGACGGTCAGTTCGTGGCGCTGGTCGTCGCGGACACCTTCGAGAATGCCCGAGCGGCGGCACGCCGGGTCAAGGTGACCTACGCGGCGGACAAGGCCGTGGCCAATCTGGATCAGGGTGTCGAGGCCAATGGAACCCAGGCGGGCAGCGGCAATCACGATCGCGGTGACGCGGCGTCGGCGTTCGACGGCGCGGCGACCACCATCGATGCGACCTACCGCACGCCGGTGGAAACGCATAATCCGATGGAGATGCACGCCTCCACGGCGTGGTGGGACAACGGCGACCTGACGATCTTCGATGCCTCCCAGGGGGTGGTGGTGGCACGAAACGCGCTCTCCAAGATATTCGCCATTCCGCCGGAGCGGATCACCGTACACGCGCCCTACATCGGCTCCGGCTTCGGCAGCAAGCTGTGGACCTGGCCGCACGCCATCGCCACGGCGGCAGTGTCTCGGGAACTCGGCCGTCCCGTTCAACTCGTCGTGCCGCGCCAGCAGATGTTCACCACGACCGGGCATCGGCCGGAAACGCGTCAGCGCCTGCGTCTGGCGACGGACGACAACGGTAAGCTGGTGTCGCTGCGGCACGAGTCGATCAACACGACCTCCTACACCGATCAGTACGTCGAGACTTGCGGTAGCGTCACCAAGAGCCTCTATCGCTGTCCCAACCTCACCGTCAGCCACGAGACGACCCAGGTGAATCGCGGCACGCCCACCTCGATGCGCGCCCCGGGCGCTGCGCCCGGGTTGTTCGCGCTGGAGTCGGCGATCGACGAGATGGCCGACGCCGTGGGTATCGACCCGGTGCAGTTTCGTCTCGACAACTACGCCGAGCGCGACGAGAGCAAAGACCTGCCGTTCTCGAGCAACCATATCGTCGAGGCAACGAAGCGGGCCGCCGAACGGTTCGGTTGGGCCGACCGTAAGCCGGAAGTCGGCAGCATGAAAGAGGGCCGCGAGATCGTTGGCTACGGGATGGCGGCGTGCAACTGGGAAGCGCTCAAGATGGCCTGCGACGCGCGGGTCTCGATTCGCGCCGATGGCACCGCGTTTGCCTCCTGCGCCACCCAGGATATCGGCACCGGCACCTACACCATCGTGGCACAGGCGGTCAGCGACGTGACCGGCATTCCGATCGATCGCATTACCGTCAAGCTCGGCGACTCCTCCTACCCCGATGGACCGGTTTCCGGCGGCTCCTGGGCGACGGCGACCACGCTGCCGGCCATTGCCGGAGCCGCGCGCAACGCGCTCGATGAAATGAAGCGTTATGCCACGGGTAGCAACGGGGTCTTTGCCGGGGCCTCCAGCGACGATCTGGAGGTCGCGGATGGCGGCTTGCGCAACGCCGATGGCAAGCAGGTGAGTTTCGCCGACATCCTCCAGGCGGGCCGGTACGGCAGCGCCGATGGCGAGGCGCATACCGAAGGGGCGGATTCGAAATACTCCTACCGCTCCTTTGGGGCCCACTTCGTCGAAGTGCGCTGGGACCCGGGCATCTCGCGTCTGCGCGTCGCCCGCGTGGTCAGCGCGATCGATGTCGGCCGCGTGATCAACGAGACCACCGCGCGCAATCAGGTCGAAGGCGCCGTGGTCATGGGCATCGGCATGGGGCTGTTCGAGGCCACCGAATATGACGAGCGCAACGCTCGCCCGGTCAATAACGACTACGCCGAGTACGTGGTTCCCGTGCATGCCGATCAGCCGGAGATCGACGTGATCCTGCTCGACTATCCGGATCTGGCGTTCAACGAGTATGGCGCCCGTGGCATCGGCGAGATCGGCGTCACGGGTCTGGCAGCGGCCGTTGCCAATGCCGTCCATCACGCCACCGGCAAGCGCATCCGCGAGTTGCCGATCACCCTCGACAAGCTGATGGATGACGTGCCCCAGGCACGGAGCGCGTGACGCCACGAAGGGCAAGATCTTCGTGAGGTGATCGCTCCCGCGTCAACGAAAGCCGCCGCGTCTGTCAGGCAATCATGTCCGACGGGCGCGGTGGCTTTTCCCTTCGAAACTACTCCTGCAGCGTCGCTTCGACCAGCTTCTGCATCGCTTGCTGGAGCGGTTTGACGGCGGGGCAGTCGGCGACGCCGTGGCGCTGGGCGATCCACGCCGGGTCGTTGTAGCCGAGCCAGGTCTGGCCATCGTTATCCTGCCAGACGAGGGCTTTCATCGGCAGATCGATGCCGGCGGTCGGGGCGCACTGCATCAGCGGGGTGCCGCCCTTGGGATCGCCGAAGATGACCACTTCGTTGGGCAACAGCGCCATGCTGCGGGACATCGCGCCCTGACGGTGATCGACGCGGGCGAATACGGTCATGCCGCTGGTTCGCGCCTGTTCGGCGAGGCGGATGGCGGTTTCGTGCACGCCAGCGTCGCTCTTGGCGACGATCATGCCGGGAACGGAGGGCGTCTCCTGTACGGATTCGGCCGGCGGTGTCGCCTGCGCCGATACGCTGGCGGTGAAACCCAGCAGGCCGGCGGTGATCAGCGCCAGGCGCAGTTGGCGGAAGAACGGTCGGGGCATGTCTCGTCTCCGGATCGAGGATGTCGTTCGGTAGTGGCACTCGAGGCTGTCGCTCGAGCTTGCGTGTTCAGCGTGCCGATCAGTGATGCGCTGCACCCTGGTCTCCGGTCAGCGCTGCTTCGGCGAGGTCGACCTCGCGGACCAGCTTGCGCAGCACGCTGTCGTTGATGCGGTCGCGCTGGCGCAGCTTGTAGTACTCGCGGCGTTCGGCGCGCAGCGCTTCCAGGCGAGTGTCGCGCTCCAGCTGGCGCAGGGCGGCGAGCTGCGGCGTCGACGTCTCCGTCGAGTGCAGGGTCAGACGCTCGCGATAATAGCTCATCAACTGCGAACTGATGTCGTTGAAGGCGATGATCGTCTCGTCGTTGGTCTTGTCGCGGGCGAATTCGCCGGTGCGATCGTGGTGGTAGCGTTCGATGCGATAGATGGCGGCCTCGGCGCCGGCGATTCTGGCCTTGCGCTCCTCCTCGAACTCATGGGTATCGGCCGGGATCTTGAGATTTCTCAGCACCAGCGGCAGGCCGATGCTGCCGGTGATCAGGGTGAACAGGATCACGCCGGTCGCCAGGAAAATCAGCAGCTCGCGGGCGGGAAAGGGGGTGCCATCAGCCATGACATGTGGCAGCGACAACGCCGCCGCCAGGGTGATGGTGCCGCGAATACCGGCGAGCGTTGCCGCCAGCATCAGCTTGAGCGGCACACGGCCACCGCTGTCCGGCGAGGGCAGCCGCGGCCGTCCGCCGAGAAAGCCGCTCAGCCTGGTGAGCCCGCGACCCACTTCCCGGGCCAGCCAGATCCAGGCGAAACGTGAAGCGAGCAGGGCGATCGAGATCGCGGCCACGTAACCCAGCAGGCGCAGGAATTCGAAGTCGCCGATGTCGTGCAGCGAGTGATCCAGCGCGGCGCTGATGATCGCCGGCAGCTGGAATCCCAGCAGCAGGAAGACCAGCGCGTTGAGGACGAATTCGAGCATTTCCCACACCGCCTGGGTCTGCATGCGGGTGTGGAGCTGGCCGACGCGTTTGATGTCGGCACGATTCATCACCATGCCGGCGGCCACCGCGGAGAGGATGCCGGACATGCCGAGATGCTCGGCCAGCAGATAGGCGGCGAAAGGTAGCAGCAGCACCAGCAGGATGACCTGTACCGTGGTGGCCTCGCCGAGATGCCGCTCGATCAGTCGCGTGCGCAGGAAATTGAAACCGAAGGCCAGCAACCCGCCGACCACCAGACCGCCGATCGAGATCAGCAGGAAGCTCCCGGCCGCGTCGGTCAGCGAGAAAGTTCCGGTCAGCGCTGCCGCGACGGCGAACTTGAACGCCACCAGGCCAGAGGCGTCGTTCATCAACGACTCCCCCTCGAGGATGCGCATCAATCGTGGCGGTACCGGCAGGCGGCCGGAGATTGACGATACTGCCACCGCATCGGTGGGCGAGAGGATCGCCGCCAGGGCGAAGCAGATCGCCAGCGGCAGCGTCGGGAACAGGAGATGGATGAAGTAGCCGACCCCGACCACCGTGAACAGCACCAGTCCCAATGCCAGCGCCAGGATCGGGCCGCGCAGGATCATGAACTCGCGCTGGGGGAAGCGGCGAGCATCGGAAAACAGCAGTGGCGCAATGAACAGCAGCAGGAATATCTCCGGCTCGAGTTCGACGTGCAGCCCCGATGCCGGCCATGCCAGCAGGGCACCGAGCAATATCTGTATCAACGGGGTCGGGAGCGTGGGGACGAAGCGTGTGATGACGCCGGTCGCCGAGGCGACCAGCAGTAAAATCAGAACTAGTAGCAGCGTATTCATCGATCCGGTCGACCGGTGTGAACTCGTTAGCCGCCGAGCTTAACGGATGTCGAACCCGTTGCGGTACGGTGCGACAAAATTTCCCGCCGACGGCTCGGGCGAGATCATGGTGACGTGACTATGCTGTTGTCGGTGGGTGGCATCGATGTCCTGACAACATCGGCTACCCGACGCTTCCGTGACAGACAGGCCGAGCCGTCGCATAGCCGTAGGTGGCCATTGACGACGGGCGGGTACCGCGACGATTTGTGGTTCAGGCCCGTGACCGAGAGAGCGAGACAATGCTCTACGTCTCTCGACCTGCGAAGACGACACCTGACAACGACCGTGACGAGGCGCAGTGACGCGCCGTGTCGTCACCGTTTAGATCCCCGATGAGGAGCCGGCAAGATGGATGATTCCGTGCATTCCCGACCCCGGGTGCCAGAGACTCTCGGTACCCAGACGCTCAATTTCACGCTCAACGGCGAGCCGCGCACCCTCGAAGTCGCGCCGAACGCCGTGCTGCTCGACGTGCTGCGTGAGCAGCTCGGGCTCGGCGGCACCAAGAAGGGCTGCGACCATGGCCAGTGCGGCGCCTGCACCGTGCATGTCGACGGCCAGGCGATGAATTCGTGTCTGCGCCTTGCCGTGATGTGCGAAGGCCAACAGGTGACCACGGTGGAAGGGCTCGCCCGCGACGGCGAACTCCACCCGGTGCAGCAGAATTTCCTCGAGTGCGACGCCTACCAGTGCGGCTACTGCACGCCGGGCCAGATGATGTCCGCCACCGCGCTGCTCAACGACGAGCGCATCGGCACCGACGACGCCTCGGTGAAAGAGGCCATGAGCGGCAATATCTGCCGCTGCGGGGCGTACAAGAACATCGTCGAGGCGATCCAGAGATCCCGCGCGCAGTTGGGCTACGACGCCACGCGCAAGGAGGGAGCGGCATGAGAACCTTCGCCTACTCCCGCGCCGATAGCGTCGACCATGCCGCCCATCGAACGATGCCCGATGCGGCCTTCGTCGCCGGTGGCACCACGCTGCTCGATCTGATCAAGCTCGACGTACTGAAGCCGGAAAACGTGGTCGACATCAACGCGCTGCCGCTCAAGCGGGTCGAGCGGCTCGACGACGGTCGGCTCAAGATCGGCGCGTTGGTCACCAACACCGACCTGGCCCACCACCCCGAGGTCAAGTCGCACTATCCGGTGCTCTCCGAAGCGCTGCTGGCGGGGGCCTCGACGCAGCTGCGCAACATGGCGACCACCGCCGGCAACGTGATGCAGCGCACTCGCTGCCCCTACTATCGCGACCCGGCGGCCAAGTGCAACCGGCGCGAGCCGGGCAGCGGCTGCGATGCGATGGACGGCATCAACCGCATGCACGCCGTGCTCGGCGGCAGCGACGCCTGTATCGCCGTGCACCCGTCGGACATGTGCGTCGGTATCGCTGCCATCGGCGCGACGCTGACGCTGCAGGGGCCCGACGGTGAACGTGAGGTCGACTTCGCCGACTTCCACCGCCTGCCGGGCGACACGCCGCACATCGAGCATGATCTGGCCGATGGTGAGCTGATCACCGCGATCACCTTGGACGCGCCGCTGGAAAACGCCGGTTCGCACTACCTCAAGCTGCGTGACCGTGCTTCCTACGAGTTCGCGCTTGCCTCCTGCGCGGCCCAGTTGGTGCTCGACGGCGACACGATTCGGGAAGCGCGCCTCGCGCTCGGCGGCGTTGCCACCAAACCGTGGCGCTGCAGCGATGCCGAGGCGGCGCTGGTCGGCCAGACCGCCGACAAGACGAGCTTCGAGCGCGCCGCCGACATCGCCCTGAAGGAGGCCCAGGCGCGCGAGCACAACGGCTACAAGATCCCCCTGGCGCGTCAGGCGATCGTGCGCGCGCTGCGCAATGCGGCCCGCGGCGACAAGCCGGCGAGCGAGACACAGGAGAGCCAGGCATGAACGACATGACCCGACCCGACTTCGACAAGCCCCGCGTCGTCGGCCAGCGCACCCCGCGCATCGACGGCGAGTTCAAGCTCACCGGCCGCGCCGGCTATACCGGCGAACTCCACGTCGACGGCATGCTCTACGGCTACCCGGTGCCGGCCACCATCGCCCATGGCGTGCTCGAGTCCCTCGACCTCGATGCCGCCCGCGCGATGCCGGGCGTGGTGGACATCTTCCATCACGGCCACTTCGAGACGCTGCATCGCTCGCCCAACTCCATGGCCCATGGCGACATGGTCAACGAGGTGCGCCTGCCGTTCGAGGACGAGCGCATCTACTACCACGGCCAGTATGTCGCCCTCGTCGTCGCCGAGACCTTCGAGCAGGCGCGGGCCGCGGCCCAACGCGTGGTTGCCCGTTATCGTGAAGAGCGCGGTGCCGTCGTCAGCCTGCTGCAGAGCGAGGCCGAAGGCACGCTGCAGGAGAGCGCCGGCAGCACCCGGGGCGATCCGGAAGCGGCATTCGGCGGTGCCGAGGTCAAGGTCGACTCGACCTACCACATCGCCGCCGAAAGCCACCTGCAGATGGAGATGCACGCGACCCTCGCCGAGTGGCGCGACGCCGGCAAGCGGCTGGTGGTGCACGAATCGACCCAGGGCGTCTTCTTCCAGCGTAACGCCATGGCGCGGGTCTTCGGGCTCGCCCAGGAGAATCTGGAAGTCATCTCGCACTACATCGGCTCCGGATTCGGCAACAAGCTGTTCATGTGGCCCCACTCGGTCGCCACCGCGGTGGCGGCGCGGATGATCGGCCGGCCGGTGAAGGTCGTGCTGCCGCGCCAGCAGGACATGACCAGCGGCGGCAATCGGCCCGCCTCGCGCCAGCGTATCCGCCTGGGTGCCGATCGCAGCGGCAAGCTCACCTCGGTGATCCATGACAGCACCACCGAGACCTCGCTGGTGCATCAGTACGTCGACACCTGCGGCAGCGCCACGCCGAGCTTCTACGCCTGCGACAACGTCTCGACCAGCCAGCGCGTGCTCGAGGTGAATCACGGCACGCCGTGCCCGATGCGCGCGCCGGGCGAGGTCTCCGGCATCTTCGCGCTGGAAACCGCCATGGACGAGCTGGCGGTGGCGCTCGAGATGGATCCGGTGGAGCTGCGGCTGAAGAACAACGCCGAGCAGGACCCGGCGAGCGGGCTGCCATGGTCGAGCAAGCATCTCAACGAGTGCCTGACCAGCGCTGCCAAGCGCTTCGGCTGGGAGCAGCGCAACCCGGTCATCGGCTCGATGCGCGACGGTGACGAGATCATCGGCTACGGCATGGCTTCCTGCACCTGGTCAGCCGGACGTCAGCCGTGCGAAGCGCGGGTCGAGCTGCGCGCCGACGGTTCGCTGTTCGCCGCCTGCGGCACCCAGGACATCGGGACCGGCACCTACACCATCGTCGCCCAAGCCGTGGCCGAGCTCACCGGCGCCGAGCTCTCGCGCATCGAGGTCAAGCTGGGCGAGACCAGCTTGCCGGCCGGGCCGCTCTCCGGCGGCTCCATGGCGACGGCGACGGTGCTGCCCGCCGTGGCGGCGGCAGCGCGCGACGCGCTGGATGCGATCAAGGAAGTGGCAGTGGGCAGTGGCGGCGCATTCGAAGGCAGCGACCCCGATTCGCTCTCCGCACAAGCGGGTGGCCTCACCGATGGCGAGCGCCGCGTGAGCTTCGAGGAGATCCTCGAGACCAGCAAGCTGTCGAGCGTCAACGGTCAGGGCAGCGCCGCCCCCGGAGACGAGCGAAGCGAGTACGCTTTCCGCTCCTTCGGCGCGCACTTCGTCGAGGTCCGTATCGACCCGGAAATCTCCCGAGTGCGCGTGGCGCGGGTGGTCTCCTCGATCGACATCGGCCGGGCGATCAACCCGCCGACGGCGCGCAACCAGGTCGAGGGCGGCATCGTCATGGGCGTCGGCATGGGCCTGCTCGAGAAGCTCGACTACGACCCGCGGGATGCGCGGCTGATCAACGCCAACGTGGCCGACTACATCGTCCCGACGCACGCCGATGCGCCGGAGATCGACGTCGAGCTGCTCGACTACCCGGACTTCAAGCACAACGAGTTCGGGGGTCGTGGCGTCGGTGAGATCGGCCTGACTGGCGTGGCGTCGGCGATCGCCAATGCGATCTACCACGCCACCGGCAAGCGCCATCGCGACCTGCCGATCACCATCGAGGCGTTGTTGGCGTCATCGTGACGGAAGGCCCTGGACGCCATGCAGGAAAAGGTCGACACAGCGTGTCACCCGCTCCTCGATCGCCGCCCGTGAGGGCGGCGATTTCAGTTGCAGCACGCGAATCAGATGCCATTCACCCAGCAGCATGCCGAGGAACATGCCGGCGAGCTCGACGGTGTCGCAGGCCGGCATCAGTCGCCGCTGCACCCGACGCTCGAAGTAGTCCGCCAGAGCGAGCCGGACGCGACCGGGGCCACCATCGAAGAACAGCCGGGCCAGCTGCGGCTGGCGGGGGCTCTCGGCCACGACTTCGCGGTAGATGCCCAGGGTTTCCTCACCCATGACCTTGACCAGCAGGTCGATGCCGAGTCGCTGGAGCGCCGCTTCGATGGCCAGCTCGTCGACCCCCTCGTCGGTCAGGGTGCCGTAGATATGATGGGAGCGGCGTTCGACCATGGCCTGGAACAGGCCTTCCTTGTTACCGAAGTGGCGGTAGAGGGTGGACAGTGAACCGCCGGCGCGACCAACGATGTCGTTGACGCTGACCTGGCCGTAGCCATGCTCGAGAAACAGCTGCTGTGCCGCATCGAGCAGGGCATCCCGACGCTGACGGCCCCGCGCGGTGGTCGGGGGGGAGTCTTGGGGGCGTGGCGATGACATGGTTTTCCCTCGTGCCGGCAAGGCTTGATTTTTTCGATACGCGGTGGCGTTTTCAAGAAGATAGTGTAGTCTACACTACACATTGGTTGGGCGCGCAGTTCCCGCATCAAAATAGGCTCGGCATGAAGATCAAAAAGAAACTCTACACGGCAGTCGTGATACTGGTCGCGCTGGCGGTGGCGCTCGTCTTCGCGTGGCACTGGTGGCAGACCGGTCGCTTTTTCATCGAGACCGACAACGCCTATGTACACACCGATAGTGTCGCGGTGCGCTCGGAGATCAGCGCGCGGGTGATCGAGGTGGCGGTGGACGACAACCAGCGTGTGAAGCAGGGCGATCTGCTGGTGCGGCTCGACGACCGCGATACCCGCAGCCAGTTGGCCCAGGCCCAGGCGCAACTGGCCGTCAGCTCGGCCAACGTGACCCAGGCCCAGCGTCAGGTCGAGCTCGACCAGGCCAGTATCGACGAGGCGCAGGCTCAGGTGACCGCTGCCCAGTCCGACGTCGCCCAGGCGCGCCAGCATCTCGAGCGCTCGCAGTCGCTGGCGGCCAACAACTACGCCTCGCGCCAGCAGTTGCAGGACGACCAGGCGTCGCTGCGGGTCGCCCAGGCCACGCTGGCGGCGCGCCAGGCGAGCGTCGAATCGGCCAAACGGCGACTATCGGCCGACCAGGCTGCCATCGACAGCGCCAAGGCCCATCGAGACGCCGCCGAGGCGGACATCGACTACAACCAGAGCCAGCTGGCCAAGACGCGCATCGTTGCCCGTCGCGACGGCATCATTGGCAATCTGACCGTCGAGCCCGGCGATCTGGCCCAGCCGTCGCTCACCCTGATGCAGTTGGTTCCGGTTGCCAGCGCCTACGTGGTCGCCAACTACAAGGAGACCGAGATCGAGCGTATGCGGGTGGGTCAGCCGGTAACGATTGCGGTGGATGCCTATCCGGACATCACGTTTACCGGCAAGGTCGACAGCGTGGCACCGGCCACCGGCACCCAGTTCAGTCTGCTGCCCCAGGACAACGCCACCGGCAACTTCAACAAGATCGTCCAGCGCGTGCCGGTCAAGATCCGGGTCACCGGGCCCAAGGATCAACTGTGGCGGCTGCAGTCCGGCCTCTCGGTCGAGCCCTCGGTGGATACCCGCGAGGTCGATGGCCAGGCGATCTATTTCGATCCCGGCCCCGAGCTGGACGATGGGCCGCAATCGTGACAGTCCCTTGTGAGTCCGTGGCATGAGTGAAGTGGCAGCACCAGCCGGCGCCGGCCCGCAGGAGATGCCGTCCTGGCACTACCGCTTCGGCTTCATCGCGGCGGTGTTCGGCATGTTCATGGCGATTCTGGACATCCAGATCGTCGCCAGCTCGCTGAACGAGATTCAGGCCGGCGTTTCGGCCTCGAGCGACGAGATATCCTGGATCCAGACCTCCTACCTGGTCGCCGAGATCATCATGATCCCGCTCTCCGGCGTGCTGATGCGCTGGCTCTCGACGCGGGTCGCTTTCGTCATCTCCTGTGCCGGTTTCACTTTGGCCAGTCTCGGCTGTGCGCTCGCCTCGAGCATCGAGCAGTTGATCGTATTGCGCGCCATCCAGGGTTTCATGGGCGGGGCGATGATCCCGATCACCCAGGCGATCAGCTTCTCGCTGTTTCCCCGTCGCGCCATGGGCGCCGTCCAGGGCGTGATCGGCATGGTGGTGACCATGGCGCCGTCGATCGGCCCGACCGTCGGGGGGTACGTCACCGAGCTGTTCAGTTGGCACTGGCTGTTCCTGGCCAACGTGATTCCGGGGATCTTCGTCACCTTGGCGGCATGGCGCTTCCTCGATATCGACAAGGGCGACAAGGAGGTCGCCAAACGTCTCGATTTTCGCGGCCTGATCCTGATCGCGCTGTTTCTCGGCAGCCTCGAGTTCGTGCTCGAGGAGGGGCCGGGCGATGACTGGTTCGCCAGCGAGCTGATCGTGTGGATGACACTGCTCTGCGTGGCCTCCTGCATCGGCTTCTTCTGGCGTGTGTTCACCTATGAATTTCCCATCGTCGACCTGCACGCCTTTCGCAATCTCAATTTCTCCATCGGCACCGGGCTCGTATTCGTGGTCGGTATCGCGATGTACGGCCTGGTCTATCTGATGCCGCTGTTTCTCGGCGGTGTGAGGGGTTACTCGAGCCTGCAGATCGGCGAGGTCATGTTCGTCACCGGGGTCGCGATGTTCTTCACTGCCCCCATCGTGGGGCGGCTGACCAACTCGGTCGATCTGCGCGTGCTGCTGTTCTTCGGCCTGACGCTGATCGGTATCGGGACGATGATGAACAACAACCTCACCAGCGAATCCGGGTTCTGGCAGTTCTTCTGGCCGCAGATCGTGCGCGGTATCGGCATGATCATGTGCATCATCCCGGCCTCCCGCATCGCGCTCGGCACCTTGCCACCGCAGGAACTGGGCAACGCCGCCGGGCTCTTCAGCGTGATGCGTAACCTCGGCGGCGCGGTGGGGCTGGCGATGCTCGATACCGTGCGCGACTGGCGCGAGGACTATCACTGGAACCAGCTGATCCCCGCGCTCAACGAGGGGCGAGTCGTGGTCCAGCAGCAGATCGACAATTACCAGGCGATGCTGATCGGGCATGTCGCCGATCCCTACCACAGCGCGGTGGCGCTGCTCGGCCAGCGCTTTGGCGTCCAGGCCCAGGTGCTCGCCTACAACGACATCTTCCTGTGGCTGGGCTGCATCTACCTGCTGAGCGTGCCGCTGGTGTTCCTGCTCAAGAAGATCGAGCATTGACTGCGGGCTGCGGGCNNCGAAGCTCGAAGCTTCTTTCTGTAATCTGGCTCTCCTGCTGACCCGCCTCAGCGTTTCGTTCGATCGTTCAGGATGGTTTGCCGCGATGAAAACGCCTCAATCAAACAAGCCCGGCGCCGATGAGCCGACCCGCACCGTGCTGCGCCTGATCGGGAGTTTCGCCGCGCCGGTGGCGATCTACCTGGTGGCCTGGGAACTGGTGGCGTGGCTGATACTTCCCGCCGTGGCGGCGGCCGGCCGAGCGTTCACGATCAATCTCTTCAGCGTGCTGATTCCATTCGTCGGTGTTCTGGCCAGTGTCTACCTCGCCGGTGTCAGGGCCGGTCGGTTGCTGGGTGGTGGCGTGATGACGGTGTTCTTCCTCTATCTCTACACCTCTTCCGGCGTCGTGTTCAGCTGGCTGCCGGTGGCGCTGACCCTGGTCGGGATTCTTCTCGCGGTGGCCGCAGCCCGATACTGCCCCACGATGAAACCCGATCTGGGCGATGCCTTCGGCTAGGTGTCGGTCGTGTCCGCCTCGAACTCGCATCCCAGGCTCGGCGACTGGCTGGTCGGTCGCAGCGAGGAGCTTCTGCGGCGGCGCTGGCGAGGCGTGCTGTGGATCGCCGACGACGCCCCCCAGGCCGTCAGCAAGGCTCGGGCCTGGATCGCGGCGGGGCGCTGGCACTCTCCGCTGTGGATCGGCCCCGAGTTGGCCTCTTTCTCCCAGGCGTCGCCACTGCCCGAGGGGATCACGCGGCTGAGCGCCTCCCGCGCCCGCGGCCAACTGGGCAGCGAGCACGATCTGGTGATCTTCGACGCCCTATCCCCCGAGGCGGGGTTCGATCCGGATGCCTTCGGCGCCATCAGCGGTACCGTCCTGGCTGGGGGGTGGCTGGTGCTGTTGACACCGAGGCACTGGCAGCAGCCCACCGGTGCAGACTGGCTGCCGGATGCCGACTATCGACGGCTGGCGCACTGGCCCCATGATGCGGAAACCCTGTCGACTTACTACCTGCAGCGCCTCGCCGGAGGGCTCCGAGACAGCGCCGACCTGGCGGTATGGCCGTCTGATACCGCGTTGCCGCTCTCGTCTTCAGCGATCTTCTCCGGCCCGAGCTCCGATCCAGTCATCGATTCAAGCATCGAGCCAGCGCTCGACCCGGGCTCTCACATCGAGGATCGCGTCAACGACAGCGACTGCCTGACCCGTGACCAGGCCGAAGCGGTTTCGCGACTGACGCGAATGCGGCGACGCCGGCCGGTGGTGCTGGTGGCCGATCGCGGTCGTGGCAAGAGCGCGGCGCTGGGCATCGCGGCCGCGCGTCGACTGATGCGGGGCGAGCGACGGCTCTGGATCGCGGCATCGAGTTCGGTCGCGGTGGAAGCGGTGTTCGAACGCCTCCAGCGATTGCTGCCCGGCGGTAGACGCGACGCGGGTCGTTTCGAGGTCCGCGTCGACGGTCGGGAGTGCCGGGTCGAATGGCTGGCACCGGAGCAGGTCGTCCCCGCGCTGGCGGCACGCGACATCGACGCGCAGTCGCCGCCGACGCTGTTCGTCGACGAGGCGGCCGCGATTCCCGCCGCACGTCTGGTCGACTGGCTGGGTCGCTTTCCGCGGATCGCCTTCGCCACCACGGTGCATGGCTACGAGGGCACCGGCCGCGGATTCGAGGTTCGTCTGCGCGAGGCGCTGGATCGGCTGACCCCGGAGTGGCGGCGGCTACCGCTGGATACCCCCATTCGTTGGGCGGCCGGCGACCCGCTGGAAGCGTTGACCCGAGACCTGCTGTGCCTGGATGCCGAGATCGTCGCCGTCGGCTCCGTTGCGTCCCCGATGCCGGTCGCCCATGTCTGGCTGGACCGGGCGGCGCTGGCCCGGGACGACGACTTGCTGAGATCGATTTTCGGCCTGCTGGTGCAGGCTCACTACCGTACCTCGCCGAGCGATCTTCGCCACCTGCTGGACGGCCCCGACGTTCACCTGCTGGCGGCATTCTCCGGCGACATGGCCGTCGGTATCTGCGTGGTGCAGCAGGAAGGGGGCTTCGATGCCGCACTGGCAGAGGCGATCCATCGGGGGCAGCGGCGGCCGCGAGGGCATCTGCTGGCACAATCGCTGGCCACCCACGGCGGTTACCGGGAGGCCGCGCTCGCCAGCTGGTGGCGCATCATGCGGATCGCCGTTCACCCGCAGGCCCGGCGGGAGGGAATCGGCTCGGCGATGATCGGGCGGGTTGCCGCGACGGCACGGGAGCGCGCTGTCGATCACCTGGGTGTGAGCTACGGTGCGGAGCCGTCGTTGACCGGCTTCTGGCGTCGACAGGGGTTCCGCTCGCTGCGGATCGGGCTGACCCGAGAGGCGTCCAGCGGGGAACCGGCGCAGATGATGGCCTTGGCGCTGGCGAATGAATCGGCACGGCTTCTCGACCGGATGCATGACGATTTCGTACGCCATCTGCCGGACCTGCTGGCAGGTGAACTGCGGGAGATCGAGCCGCTCGTCGTGGCGGCCTGGCTGCACGAAGGGCCCGTGCCGGTCCCGTCCGCCGATCTCCACGAGCGACTGGACTGGTTTGCCGCCGGAGGCGGCGAGCTGGCACCGATCCGGCCCTGGTTGCGGGAGGCCTGGCTGGGCTGGTGGCGGCGACAGCCGTTGGCCACGGTCGAGCGCCTGCTGGCGGTCGAGGAGGGCGGAGCTGTGGTGTCTGGCGACCTGACGCGGTCGGTGCGGATGGCCATCCCGGCGTTGTTCCAGTATCGCGACGAGGCGCTCTCACTGCAGGGGCGGCGGGAACGCCTGGCGAGCGCACGCGGGCTGGCCGCGGCGCTGCTGGCCTGGCACCACGACCGCCGCGATGACGAGGGTACCGAACCGGCGCCTGGCTGAGGCGCGCGAGCACTCGGCACATATGGTCAAGCCGCAGTCAGACGAGTAAGGTGTTTGCACCTCAAAACGAGCCGCGGTTCGCTGGCGGCTCGGGTTTCATTCATCACTCTTTCGACACCCGTTGCGGCGAGCTTCTCGCCGCGCGACGAGGCTGGAATCGACCATGAACGATCATCTGCTGCAACTCTCCCCCGAGCCCGTGTGGCGTCATTTTCGTACGCTCTGCAATACGCCGCGCTCCTCTGGCCACGAAGCGAAGTTGATCGACATCCTGCAGCGCTGGGCCGACGACAAGGGCCTGACCCACGATCGCGACAGCTACGGTAACCTGCGCATCCGCAAGGCGCCGAGTCCGGGCTGCGAGTCCGTCCCCGGCGTGATCCTGCAGGGCCATCTCGACATGGTCACGCAGGCCAACAGCGACCACCCCCACGATTTCCTCAACGATCCACTCGACACCTACGTCGAGGATGGCTGGCTCCACGCCCGTGGTACCACCCTGGGTGCCGACAACGGTCTCGGTGTCGCGGCGGCGCTGGCGATTCTCGAGGCGGACGACATCGATCACGGCCCGATCGAGGCGCTGTTCACGCTGGAGGAGGAGACCTCGTTGCAGGGGGCGCTGTCGCTGGACGAGAACTGGCTGGAGGGGCGCTACCTGCTCAATCTCGACTCCGAGGATCGCGGCGAAGTCTATATCGGCTGCGCCGGCGGTGCCGATGTCGTGGTCGACGCCGACCTGCCGATGCGCGGCTGCGACGAGGAGGAGGTGATGCGTCGCCTCTCCCTGACCGGCCTGGTCGGCGGACACTCCGGCGCCGATATCCACAAGGAGCGGGGTAACGCCAACCAGTTGCTGGTGAGGGCGCTGCGAGGGCTGGGCGAGTTCGAGATTCGACTGGTGGACTACCAGGGGGGCACGTTGCGCAATGCGCTGCCTCGCGAGGCGTTCGCCACCATCGTGGTAGACGAACACCATCTGCCGGCGGTGGAGCAGGCGCTCGCCGATCTGCAGGCGCTCTACCGCGAAGAGCTGGCCGGTGTCGACGACGGTGTCACCTTGACGCTCTCGCCGGGCGAACTCTCCTGCGATGAGGCCGAAGCGCTGACCGATACCGCCACCCAGTTGCTGGTTTCCGCCCTCCACGCCGCGCCTTACGGTGTCGAGCGCATGAGCGTCGAGGTGCCGGGCGTGGTGGAGACCTCCAACAACCTGGGGGTGGTATCGCTGGAGAAGGGGCGCTTCCACCTCTGCGCGCTGGTGCGATCGCTGCGGGACAGCGCGACGCGCAACCTGGCGGACCGTTTCACGGCGCTGTTCGGCCTGATCGGCGCCCAGACACGGGTCGAGAACGTCTACCCAGGCTGGACGCCGAGCGCGGACAGCACGCTGCTGACCCGCTTTCGTCGGCTCCACCAGGAACAGCTGGGCAGCGACCCCGCGGTGAAGGTGATCCATGCCGGCCTCGAGTGCGGCATCATCGGTGGCAAATATCCGCAGCTGGAAATGATCTCCTTCGGTCCGGTGATTCGCGGCGCTCACTCACCCACCGAGCGTACCGAGCTGGCCTCCGTCGAGGAGTTCTGGAAGGTGCTCAAGGCGCTGGTCGCCGACATCGCCTCCGGCAAGGCTGCCTGAAGCCGACCCGGAAACGAGTCTGGCGAGTGGTGCTCTCGTGACAAGGCGTTCTCGCCGGAGCGCCATCGAGAGAACCGCTCGCCTTGGCGGCTTCTCTCCCCAATCGCTTTCCGATCACGACGACCGGTTATAACGCCTCCGTTCGTGCCAAACTGGGTGATCGGCCAGCACACACTCGCTCATACTTGGCAGGGTCGGAAGAGTCGTAGCTTGCGGGAGGCATGAATGAAGGTGAAACGCATAGTCTCGAATATTGCCGCAGCCAATCCCTCAAATGCGGAGAATTTTTACTCAGCTATTTTTGGGCTTAAGCTTGTGATGGATCACGGATGGATAAGGACCTATAGCTCGGGTGAGGAAATGAGCAGTCAGGTAAGCGTGGCCTCGGAAGGTGGATCCGGCACACCTGTTCCTGATTTATCCATAGAGGTCGATAGCCTGGAAGTCGCCCTGGAGAGGGTGAAGAACAATGGCATAAAGATTGAGTACGGGCCTGTAACTGAGCCCTGGGGTGTCCGCCGGTTCTACATCAGAGATCCTTTCGGAAAGCTCATCAATGTCCTACAACATGAGTAGTCGTCGGGCATGTTCTATCGATTCTCGTCACTCGGGCCTCCTTGCCTCCGCTTCTCTGCGCCAAGGGGGCCAGCGCGCTCAGGCGTCATGCTCCGGCTCTTAGGACTTTCTAGATGAAATCAGTCTTCGACAGCGTACCTTCTGACTTTCGGCTTCTATCGGTACTCGTGACCATCGTAGTCATTACGTTTCTGGTGAACTGGGCTGTCATTGCGATAATCAATAGGCTGGAAGCGTCTAAGTTGGCAACGGCCTCGGTCGACAAAACCGCGCTCAATTTCGCCAAGCGTCTAATATCCGTCGTGATCTATGGTGTCGGCGTTGGCGCATGCCTGACACGGATCCCCGAGCTCGATATCGTGGGTCATTCACTACTGACGGGCGCCGGTATTCTCACCCTCGTCGGCGGTCTGGCCTCGCAGCAAGTACTTGGCAATATTGTCAGCGGTTTCATGATCGTGTTCTTCCGTCCGTTCAGGATCGGCGACCGAATAACCGTCTCCGGCAATTACACTGGGACAGTCGAAGACATCACGCTTCGGGAAACCATCCTCCGTGATGCGGAGAACAATCGAATCATCATCCCGAATTCACAGATCAGCAGTGAGGTTGTGGTCAATGCCAACCACACAGACAGTAAAATCTGCAAGATCATCGAGGTGGGTGTCGGCTACTCATCCGACCTGGAGCAGGCGATGACGATCATGCAAGACGAGATCGTCAAGCATCCCCTGCTCATTGACCAACGCACAGAAGAGCAGATACGAGATAACGCCCCGATCGTGCCAGTACGAGTCACGGCGCTCGGTGATTCTTCGGTTACGCTGAGAGCTTGGGCCTGGGCAGACAGCCCTGCCAACGGTTTCGTGTTGCAATGTGACAGTTACCTCAATCTAAAACGCCGATTCGACGAGGTCGGCATCGAAATTCCCTTCCCGCAGCGAACTATCTCGTTCGCCGATGGATCTTGAGTCAACTCGCTGACCGAAGACCCGAAGGAAAGGAATGCCCGCTAGGCGGAGCACAATGATGCCTAGCAGCTGGCTCGTCTTCCGCTATTCCTCTTCAGTCGTTAGCTTCAAACGGGTGTGGCTGGAGGAAGAAATCATAGCCACGACCCTGGAAGGGTCAGTGGTTTGAGAAGCGTGCTGATGAGGCCTGTCTCTCAGGGAGAAAAGTGAGACACGACGGCGGAAGCCTGTCGCTAGACCGTCGACTTTTCGAGGTAGGTCTCTGAGGGGCTCGTCATCTCAGTCGAACGTGGCGTCAATCCGCATCAATCCATTTCCATAGGCTAGAGGCCGAATATTCGGCGGACCTCTTTCCGATAAACGACGGCAATGCAGGCAGGGAAAGGCCAGCAAGAGCGTCTTATTGCTGCTGCTGGCGATGCGTGTCCTCGCGTACCGCCTCGCAACCTTCCTCCGAGATGTATCCCTTCGCCAGCGCGTGCTCGGCGATGCTGACGCTGTCCCGGGCGAGGATCAGTTCGCAACCGGCGTGCTTGACCTCATTGGCCAAGGCCTCGATCGCGGCGTCCCGCTTCGGGTCGTTGTCCACCTTGCGGATGTAGATGGCGCGGACGCGGTCGGGATGCATCTTGACGATCTCGGTGTAGACCTCAGGGTCGCGCTGGCCGCTATCGCCGATGAGAATGAAGGGGAGCGTGTCGTAGAGCGACAGCATGTTGCAGATGACGTCGGACTTGTGATCCTCGGCCTTGCGTGGCCAGGGCCGCTTGAGCGTCATGCCCCACTCGCGCAGGAACAGGATAGGCCCGACCGGGATACGGTTCATGTTGAAGAACATCTCGAGGACTTCGTAGATGCTCCAGGGCCCCCGCGAGACATACAGCATGGGGCGTTTGCGGTTGCCCTCGGCACCGCCGTAGAGCGCCCGGTATAGGGCGGCGACGCCGGGGAAGGCGGTACGCCGGTCGGCCTTTTCCATGAACAGGCGATAGAGCATCTTCAACTTGTTGGCGACGCCGGTGTACATCACGGTGTCGTCGATATCGCTGATCACGATCAGGTCGGTACTCGCCGGCGGTATGTAGATCTCGGTCTCGGTGCTGATGGCGTCGTCCTCCGAGAGGACTTCCAGCTTGACCGAGTGCCAGATCGCTTCGGCGGGCAGGGTGTGGGTAATGTCGATATGGGCGTGGAAGTAGCCATCGCGATCGGTGGTGACGGTGGCGTGGGTGGCGCCGAGCCGGATGTCGACCCGTGCATCCCTGACACCATGCCTGACCAGACGACGCGTGACGTCGACCAGATCGCGAGCCGCTCCGCCTTTCTCCCACTTCATCAATCGTCCGGGCTGGCGGAAGACTCGGCCCATGATGAAGGCTTCCGTATGCGAGCCGTAGCCGCGATAGGGATGGACGATCACCCCACCCTCGCCCTTGTCGCCCCCCCGCATGGGACGTGTGAACAGGCGCACCAGCTTCTTGGTGAAGTGGATGAGCTTGGTCACGAACAGCCGGGGGAGCGAGCCAGCGCGGTCGGTTTCGGAAGCGGTGTCGGAGGAGTGGGGCACGATAGCTGGCAATCCTAGGTTCGATTAACGATGAGTATGGGAACTTGCAGGTTATCGTGCAAAGTCTGGCCGTTCACCGATACCAGATACCAAGACGCCCACCATAGGGTGGGCGTCCGGAGGGTCGTTGTCGAGCGTCGATCAGGCGTGCTGATTGCTGTGACGACCTTCGGCCAACTCTTCGAGCAACTTGCCATTGAAGTCGTCGAGATCCTTCGGCGTGCGGCTGGTGACCAGGCCGCTGTCGACCACGACCGACTCGTCGAACCACTGGGCACCGGCGTTTTTCAGATCCTGCGCGACCGAGGGTACCGAGGTCATCTTGCGGCCCTCGACGACGCCGGCGTTGATCAGGATCCAAGGCGCGTGACAGATCGCCGCGACCGGTTTGCCGGCTTCGAAGAAGTGCCTGACGAACGCCAGCGCCTTGTCGTTGAGTCGCAGCGTATCGGGATTGAACAGGCCACCCGGCAGCACCAGGGCGTGGTAGTCGGATTCGTTGACCGCGTCGAGACTCTTGTCAGCCTCGTAGGTGTCGCCCCAATCCGTCTCGGCCCAGGCGCGAATGCCCTTGCCGTCCGGGGTGATGACATGAGTCTCGACGCCCTGACCTTGCAGCGCGGCACGAGGGGAGGCGAGCTCGGACTCCTCGAAGCCGTCGGCGGCGAGGATTGCGACACGTTTACCGTTAAGTTGCTGAGCCATCTTGACCTCCTGGTCTTGATATATCGGCTTGATGTTTCGATGAGTGGCAAGCCCATGGGCCATCCCGGTCCATGTCTCGGCTCACTCAGGAAGTTTGGGATAGTCTGGGCAAAGTTCAAGGAAAAACGCGCGTCGGACGCCTCGGGCTGGAGCACGCGGCTTGCGCGCGGGAGCCGACTCGGGGATGGTGGCCGCCGCGAGATGGCGAGTGAGTGCCAGGGCAAGAGGAAGCGATGCGATGAGTGGCGGAGTGGGGGAATGGCTGTTGCCGTCTACCGGCGGGCTCGTCCTGCTGGGTGGTCTGGTGACGATCCTGGTCGGTGTCCTGGTGTGGCAGCGCCGGCACTGGATGGGCGAGCGCGACAGCCTGCAGGCGCGGCTTCAGACCAGCGAGACGCAGTGCCGGCGCCTGGAGCAGGAACTGGCCCAGAGCGACGGCCAGCAGGACGATCTCCGCGAGCGGCAGGCGCAACTGCAGCAGCAGCTCGGTGCCCGCGAGCAGCAACTCGAGGCCCTCAACGAGCGCCTGGCGGCGCTGCGCGAGCAGTACGGGCGGCTCGAGACCCGCCACGAGCAGCAGCAGAACCAGCACGCGGAACAGCTCCAGTTGCTGGAGCAGGCGAAGACGCGGATGGGGCACGAATTCGAATCCCTCGCCGGGCGCATTTTCGACGAGCGCCAGCGCGCCTACAGCGCCCAGAGCCGCGATAGCCTCGAGGCGCTGCTCAAGCCCTTCCGCGAGCAGGTCAGCGGCTTTCGCCAGCGGCTCGAGGAGATCCACGGCCAGGAGGTGCGCGAACGCACCACGCTCAAGGTGCAGATCGACCAGCTCGCCACCCTCAATCGTCAGATCACCGAAGAGGCGGCCAACCTGACCCGGGCGCTCAAGGGCGACAAGAAGATGCAGGGCAACTGGGGCGAGGTGATGCTGGAGTCGGTGCTCGAGCGCTCCGGGCTGCGCCGCGATATCGAGTACCGCCGCGAGGTCTCGATCGAGGGCGAGCAGGGCCGTCAGCGCCCCGATGCGGTGATCTACCTGCCCGACGACAAGCATCTGATCGTCGACGCCAAGGTCTCGCTCAACGCCTATGTGCGCTACGTCAACGCCGAGGAGGACGCCGAGCGCGAGCAGGCGCTGCGGGCCCACGTACAGGCGATCCGGGCGCATATCGACGGCCTGGCGGGACGCGACTACCCGCGCCTGCCGGGGCTGCGCTCGCCCGATTTCGTGTTCCTGTTCATGCCCATCGAGCCGGCCTTCGCGGTCGCCTTCCAGTTCGACGACACCCTGTTCCAGGACGCCTTCTCCCGCGACATCGTGGTGGTCACGCCGACCACGCTGCTGGCCAGCCTGCGCACCGTGGCGAGCCTGTGGAATCTGGAGCGCCAGAACGAGAACGCGCGCCATATCGCCGAGCGCGCCGGCAAGCTGCTCGACAAGTTCCAGGGCTTCGTCTCGAGTCTCGAGGATGTCGGGCGCCATCTGGGCCGTGCCCGGGGCAGCTACGACCAGGCCATGGGGCGGCTCGCCACCGGTCAGGGCAGTCTGGTCGGCCAGGCGCTGGCGCTGGAGAAACTCGGCGTGCGCATGAAGCGCGCGCTGCCCGAACATCTGACCCGGGAGGCGGACGCCGACGAGACGGCACTCGATAGAACCCCGGCCGACGCTGATGCGAGTCGCACGGGTGACGACGGTGAGAACGAGAGGGGTGAAAACGAAAGAGGCGAGAACGAGCACGCCAAGAGCGGCCCTGCCGAAAGCGAGCGCGCCGAAGATAGCGCGCATACCGATAGCGATACCGCACCCGCCGCGCAAGGCCGCCCGGGGCAGGGCAGGCCGGGTTAGGCGGTCTCGGCGGCGTTCGGCAGTGCCGCACCGCCCGCCGCCAGGTCGATCGCCAGGCCCTGCAGGCAGAGCAGCGCCATCACCTGATGGTCGGCGCCGACGCCGAGCGCCACCAGCCGCTTGGCACGTTCGATCGCCGGGGCCGCGGGGTCGATGTCACCGCGCCAGCGCACCACCAGGCTCTCCTCGGCCGCCTCGACGTAGTCGATGCGCTGCACCGTATCGGCGAGAAAGCCGATCAGCCCCTGGCCGCTGTCGGCGATCAGCACGTGCTGGGGTGGGCGCGATGCGTCGCGGCCCAGCAGGCGGCGCAGATCGACCAGGGCGACGCTGCGTCCTTGACGGCGCCAGACGCCGGCGAAGCGCGGGTCACCGCCGCTGGCGAGATAGTCGGTGGGGGCGACGTCGACCGCGTCGAGCTGATCGAGCAACGTGGTGTAGTCGCCGGCACAGGTGAAGCGCACCAGCGCGAAGCGTCGCCGGGGTTGGTGCTCGGCGGCCGCGCTGCCCGTCTGGGTGCCGTCGAGCCGCGCATGCAGGCGCGCCAGCGCACTCAGATTGAGCGCCGACAGCAGCTCCCGGTGATCGAGCGCCAGCGCATCGCGCCCCGTGGGGCAGGCGACCAGTCCGGCCACCGCCGCCGGCTGCCCCAGGCCGGCGGGCGACAGGGTGCCGTCGGCACTGAGCGTGGTGACGTGTTCCAGGGCCAGTGCCAGACGCCCCTCGGGGCCATCGAGCACCACCATGTAGCGGGGCCGTGCGCGCTGCGGGGCGCGCCCGATCAATGCACTGGGGTCGAACAGGGGCAGCCGTGCACCGCGCAGCGTGACGTTGCCGAGGTAAGCGTCGAGTTCGATCGGTGGCGATTCGATCTCGGGGCAGTTGGCGACCTCGCCGACGATCGCGGTATCCAGCGCCAGCGGCTGTCCGCCACTCTCCACGATCAGCCAGCGCCGGGCGGTGAGCCGTGTCGGCGTGGCATCGCTGGTCAGCGTCGGCGGCGCCGAGGCGCCGGATGACGGGCGCTCGGTCCGTTCTGGCGATGGTGTCACCGCGACCATCTCCTCCAGCGCGAATAGCGCATCCAGGTCGAGCAGGTACGCCGGGTGGGCCAGGCTCGGGTGATCGATCAGCGCCGGCGTCAGCGCCAGGGTGCTGCCGTCGCCGTGGCTCACGGCATGGCGCTGGCTGGGCAGCACCTCGATCACATCGACGATCTGGCTCACGCACAACCCGAAGCGCGCACCGCGATGCGCCACCACGGCGACGAAGCTGGCCCGAGACTTGCCCTGGCGGAGAGTCTTGCTCTGGGCTTCGTCGATAGGGACCTCGTCGACTTGGGGCTCATCATGGGCATCGAGAGTGGACGCTGCCGGGAGGTCATGATCGAGCTGCAGCAGCCCCGCCAGGTCGACCAGTGGCAGCGGCTGGCCGCGCAGCGACAGCGTGCCCAGCGACCATGTCGGTGCCCGCGGGCGCGGCGGCGGCAGGCGCTCCAGGCGTACCATTTCTTGCAGGTCGTGGGCATCGAGGGCGACATCGCCGGCACCGACGCGCAGGATGCCGAAGACGCACGCGCTCATGACGTCGCTCGCTCCTCGCTGCGAGTAACCCGGGCCAGTTCACGGATCGCAGTATCGACCCGGTTGGCGGTCTCGAGCTGGGCACTGGCGGTGGTGGCGATCTCCTCGATCGAGTCGGTGGTCTGGGCCACGCCCTCGACGATACGTGCGAAGGAGTCGGTGGCGCGCTGGGTCACCGTGTTGCCGCTGTCGATGCGCTTGAGCGACTCGCCCAGCAGACGGTTGATCTGACGTGTGGCGTCGGCAGATTTCTCGGCCAGCTTGCGCACTTCGTCGGCGACGACCGAGAAGCCCAGCCCGTGCTCACCGGCGCGGGCGGCCTCGATCGCGGCGTTGAACGCCAGCAGGTTGGTCTGCGAGGCGATCTCTCCGATCACCTTGACGATGGCATCGATATCCTCGGAGGACTTCTGGATCGCCGCCATCGCCTCGCGCGAGTCGTTCAGCGACTGAGTGCCGCGGTTGGCCTCCTGCTGGGTCTCGCGGGCCAGCGAGCGGGTCAGCTGGGTATTCTCGGCGATCGAGGCGATGGAAGCGTTGAGCGCATGGATCGACTGGCTCATGGCCTCGGTCTGGGCCTGGATATGCTCCTCCAGCTCGACCTCGGCGGTGATGTCGGTGGCAAACTTGATCACCTTGTAGGGCTTGCCGTCGGCGTCGAAGATCGGGTTGTAGGTGGCCTGGATCCAGACCCGGCGGCCATGCTTGCCCAGGCGCATGAAGCGCCCGTCGAACAGTTCGCCGCGGCTCAGTGCCAGCCAGAAGTCGCGGTACTCGCGGCTGACCACATGGTCGGGCGTGCAGAACAGGCGGTGATGCTGACCCACGATCTCGTCGGCGTGGTAGCCCAGGGTATCGAGAAAGTTCTGGTTGGCAGCGAGGATGTTGCCCTTGAGGTCGAACTCGATCACCGCCTGGGCGCGATCGATCGCCTTGACCTTGCCTTCGTACTCGGCGACGGCACGCTTCTGCAGGGTGATGTCCGAGGCCAGCTTGATCACCTTGTGCGGTTTGCCCTCGTCATCGAGCACCGGGTTGTAGGTCGCCTGCAGCCAGATATCCTCGCCCTGATGTGTGACGCGCTTGAACTCGCCGCTGACGTACTCGCCGCGTCCCAGGCGCATCCAGAACTCCTGATAGGCGCGGCTCTGGGCGTAGCGCTCGTCGCAGAACAGGCGGTGGTGCTGGCCGATGATTTCGTCGCGGTGATAGCCCATGGCGTCGAGGAAACGCGCATTGGCGTCGAGCACATGGCCGTCGAGGTCGAACTCGATCACCGCCTGGGAGCGGTTGACCGCCTGCCACAGCGCCTCCAGCGGCGGGGCGGCGAGTGTGTCGAAGCTGTCGGTGGAAGTGTCGAGGGGCATGAGGCCTCCGCAGAGCGGGAAGTAAGCCGCGAGCCTGTCGGATGACGGGGCTCGTGGTGGATACCGCACAACATCGGCTGGGTGGTGTCGAAGTTTAATTAATCTCGACTATCGGTGAGATAAACCGTACCCCAAAAGACGATGCCGCCCCGGAGGGCGGCATCGACGTCGGCAGCGGCAGTGAGAGCGAGCGCTTCAGCCGAGATAGGCGTTGAGCATCCACACGGTCTTTTCCTGCTCGCGGATGTAGTCGCTGGCCAGGGAGGCGGTGCCTTCGTCGTCGGCGTCGCTGGCCTGGGAGAGCAATTCGCGCTGCAGTTCGATCAGCACCTGAAACCCCTTTACCAGACCCTGCACGCACTGCTTGCCGTCGGCGACCTGCTTGTCCTCCTGAATCTGCGACACCTTGGCATAGTCGCTGTAGGCGTGCAGCGGCTGATAGCCCAGGGTCAGGATCCGCTCGGCGACCTCGTCGACCTTGGTCAGCAGGTCGGTGTAGATCTCCTCGAACTTGGCGTGGAGCTCGAAGAACTGCTCGCCCTTGACGTTCCAGTGGTAGCCGCGGGTGTTCATGTAGAACACCTGGTAGTTGGCGAGCAGCGTGTTGAGCTTTTCGGCGAGTTGCTCGGCGCTGGAAGTATGCAGGCCGATGGCATTGGTATCGATGTCGGACATGGTCTCTCTCCTGAAAGGTGATCGTGACAGTGTAACCGGGCGCTCTCCGAAGCCCCATCCAAGTCTCGATATGGCGCGGATAGCGTCGTTCTATCAGGACGTTAAGCGCGTTCCATGCCTGGGTATATCAGGGCCACATGACGACAAAACAAGCGTCGTGAAAGAGCGTCCGGTGGTATGTCATCCCTGGCTGCCCACACGCCACAGCCTGGCCAGCGTCCGCGCGCGATCGGCCAGCAGTTCGCCGCAGCGAGCCAGTGCCTCGTCCAGGGTGATCGGGCCATCCGCCAGTGCGAACGCGGCCGTGATGCCGTGATCGAAGGAGGCTTGCCACTGATCGCCCAGCCTTCCGGCCAGCACGATGGTGGGAACGCCGAAGCGCTCTGCCCGGCGGGCGATGCCGATCGGCGTCTTGCCGGATAGGCTCTGACCGTCGAGCTGGCCCTCGCCGGTGATGACCCAGTCGGCGTCGGCCAGCAGTGTGTCGAAATCGACCTGATCCATCACCAGTTCGATGCCGGGACGCAGGGTGGCGCCGAGAAAGGCGCGAGCCGCGAAACCCATCCCGCCGGCGGCGCCAGCGCCCGGCAGCTCCCTGAAATCCTCGCCCAGGATCCTGGCGGCATGATCGGCGAAGTGCGACAGCGCCTGGTCCAGCCGCTCGACATCGGCCTCCGTGGCCCCCTTTTGCGGGCCGAACACGGCACTGGCACCGCGTGGCCCGAGCAGCGGGTTATCGACGTCGACGGCGGTCTGAACCGTCAGCGAGGCCAGCCGCGGATCGAGGCCATCGAGATCGAGTGTCGCCAGCTCGGCCAGCGCGGCGCCGCCGGGGGGCAGGGGGTTGCCTCTGCTGTCGAGCAGTCGTCCGCCAAGGGCAGCCAGCATGCCGGCGCCGGCGTCGTTGGTGGCGCTGCCGCCCAAGGTCAGTACCAGCGACTCCGCGCCGGCATCCAGTGCCGCCACGATCAGTTGCCCGACGCCAAAGGTGGTGCTGTCGAGCGCGGTACGCTCGTCACGCTTGAGCTGCTGCAGACCGCTGGCCTCGGCCAGCTCGACGAACGCGGTGCGCGATGCCTCGTGCCAGCCCCAGGCCGCGGTGGCCTCGCGCCCTAGCGCATCCTGCACGCTTGCCGTTCTCCGCTCGGCACTCGTCGCCGCCAGCAGGGCATCCAGCGTGCCCTCGCCGCCGTCGCCCATCGGACATTGGTGCAGGATGGCATCGGGCAGTTCCCGCTCGATGCCGGCGGCGATGGCGGCAGCGGCGTCGCGGGCGGAAAGGGCATCCTTGAAGCTATCGGGGGCGATGACGATGTTCATGGCATCCTCGGCTGGGAGTGAATCGAAACGCATCGTGGTAGGACCTGGGCGTCTGTCGGACGTGACACTGATTTGCCGCGGATCCCGGGCCTTTGGCCAAGTTCATTCGATCGGATGCGTCAAACAGCGGGCCATCCGCCTTATCCGATCGACAAATTTGACTCAGTATCCGTTTTTTTTCGCGTCGATCGGTCCCGCAGACAGGCCCTAGCATAACGTCGTTGCAAGCCGGCAGCGACGGGCGGCGGCTTGCGGTCGGCGGAGCGTGGCGGAACGCAGTGTCGGCCACGGCGGAAGCAGCATGGAACGGTGGCCGCGAAACTGGCATGCTGAACACTGTTCGCAATCTTCTGCGAGGATACCGTGATGAACGATCTGCGATATCGATTGGGGCGCTGGGCGGCGATGTGCGTCGGACTGGGTCTCTTGAGCGGATGCCAGGCCATGTCGGCGCCGGAGCCCACCTCGGCGATGGGTGGCAACGCCTTGCCCGCCGCCTGCCGCTGGCCGGCCGGCGGCGGCGATCCGCTGGTGCGGCTACGGGCCACGCGAGATGCTCTGGAGAGCCAGGGCTACACCATCCTGGATACCGATGCGTCGCTGGGGCTGGTCAGCGCCGAACGCAAGACCTCACAGCCGGGTCTTGGCGCCGTCAACAGCCCGTTCGGGCGTACCGGCCTGTGGGGAGGGTTCGGCCTGGGTGGCAGGAGCGGGTATTCGCTGGGGGTGTTCCAGAACTTCGGCGGTGGCTACAACACCGATCCGGTGCAGGTCGAGCGCGTCTCGGTGGTGACACCGGAGGCGACGACGCTGGTCGACCGCGATTCGGTGGTGGTCGATCACAACGGCTATGTGATCGACGCACGTAGCTACAATCAGCCTTCGTTCTGCCAGCAGTTGCGCCAGGACATCGAATCTCGTCTGAACCCGCCCGCCACCGGAGTGACACCATGAGAGACCGCGAGACGATGCCTCGCAGGCGAGCCGTGACAGCGTGGTCCGGTGGACGCAAGGCCGCCTGGCTGGGCGTGCTGGTCGGGTTGCTGCTGCTGACCGCCTGTGCGGTGTCGCCGCAGCCACAGCCACGCAGTATTGCCGTACAGGCCACGGCGGATGAGACGCTCAAGGCGACGCTGGCGATGCTGGCCGAGCGCGGGTTCGTGATTCGCCACGGCGATGGCGATCTGGGCCAGCTCGATGCCGTGCTCGCCTCGCGCTCCGGCTACGAGATTCACGCCCAGATCACCAGCGGCGGCGAACGCCCGCCGGGGCTGGTCATGCAGAATGGCGATACCTACCTCACCTTGAGCGGTCGGCGCGGCGGCCAGCCCCTGGACGCGCTGGAACTCGACCCCTTGTTCATCGACGTTCAGAATCGATTGGGATTGCTGCCTTGAGAAAACGGTTTATTTGGCGACACTGCGCATGGCTTGGGTTGACGATGGGGGTGCTGCTGGGGGCTTCGCCGGCCGCGCTGGCGCATCCCCACGGTTGGGTCGACATGAGCGTCGAGGGTGTCTTCGACGATCAAGGCAACCTGACCGCTCTGCGCCAGCGCTGGCGCATGGATCCGTTCTACAGCCAGGTGGTGATGGAGGAGATGGCGACCGTCAAGGATGGTACCAGCATGGCCCAGCGCCTCGATGCGCTGGGTGTGGAGATCCGCAACAATCTCGCTACCCAGCACAACCTGACCAACATCACGCTCGACGGTCAGCCCGTCACCCAGGGCGATGTCACCGACACCAATACCGACTATCGCGACGACCGGCTGGTGTACGAGTTCGTGCTGCCCCTGTCGGCACCGCAACCGCTGGCCGGCCATACCCTGAACTATCGGATTTTCGATCCCACCTACTACATCGAGATGGTGCACGAGGCCAACGAGGACGGCTCCCAGCCACTACCCGACGCCCTGAAGCTGGACCATCCGCCGGCGGGCTGCACCACCCGGATCGTCAAGGCGACCCCGGACCCGCAGAAGGTGATGGAGGCGGCGATGCTGGACAAGGGTGAGAATGGCGAGCCGAATCTCGGGCGCTTCTTTGCCGAGACCGGAGAGATCACGTGCCCGGGCTGAAAATGACGCTGAGATTCCTGGTGCCGCTGGCGCTGCTGATTGGCGTTGGCGGAATGGGTTATGCGCTGGGGTGGTGGCAGCAGGTCGCGGTCCAGATCGTCTTCTGGCAGGGCGAGTTCTATCACGCCCTGGTCGAGGCCGTCAGTGCGCTGAAGCGCGCTCCCGATGCGACGGCCTGGGGCGTGCTGCTCGGTGTGAGCTTCGCTTACGGTGTTTTCCATGCCGCGGGACCGGGCCATGGCAAGGTGGTATTGAGTACCTATCTGGCGTCGCAGGGGGGCGCCTGGCGCCGCGCGCTGGGCCTCTCCGTGCTGGCGGCTCTGCTGCAGGGCGTGATGGCGATCGCCATCATCGGCGTCCTGGTATTCGGTCTGGGGTGGTTGACCCGCCAAGCGATGGGCAGCATCGATCAGGCGGAACTGGCGAGCTTCGCGATCGTCACCCTGGTCGGGCTGTGGCTCTGTATCCGGTCGCTGCGACGCCTGTGGCGAACGCGCCACAACGCTGGCACCGCTGCCATGACGACCTTCACCTCGACCTTCACGCCGGTGACGACGACCGGCCCGGCGCCGGGGAATTCGTCGCCAGGCCCGGTAGCGCCTGCGCAGCGACACGCACACGACGCCCAGTGCGGGTGCGGTCACGAGCATCATATCGATCCCCAGCAGGCGGGAGACTGGCGCGTGGCGCTGCTGACGGTGCTGTCGATCGGTATCCGCCCCTGTAGCGGCGCGGTGCTGCTGCTGGGCGCAGCCTCCCTGCTGGATCAGTTCGGCAAGGGGGTGGTCGCGGTCCTGGCAATGTCGCTGGGGACGGCGCTGACCGTCTCATCGCTGGCCCTGCTCAGCGTGCTGGCGCGCGACTGGGTCAAGCGCCATCTCAAGCCCGCCAGGGGCGGCGGCCAGTGGCAGGCGTGGGTCGGTCTGGCCGGCGGGGCGCTGATACTGGTGCTGGGTCTGTCGCTGACCCTGGCCCAGTGGCAGCGAGGGCCGGCCGCCGGTCCCCCCATGCTTGGCGCGCCTACCGCGCAGCAGTCCGACCCCGCGCCGGGGCCGTTCGGCGCTGGGCGAGGCTGACCCTCACGGCGGTGAGGTGAACATCTCCGGTCGATGTCACGACGACGACGTCGCAGAGCTCGCCAGCCGTGCGATCTCTGCGCGACGCTGCTCGAGCACATCGGCCGGATAGGCTTCGGCGCTGCCATGGCCCCAGATCGGGCCGGGCCAGGCGGCATCGTCGGCAAAGCGCACGACGACATGGAGATGGAACTGCGCCACGACATTGCCCAGCGTGGCGATGTTCAATTTATCCCCGCCGTAGAACGTCATCATCGCCTGCCCCAGTCGCGTGGCTTCCTGCCACAGGCTCGCCTGGTCGTCGCCCGGCAGATCGTAGATTTCGACGACACCGGCGCGCTGCGGGATCAGGATGACCCAGGGGTAGCGGGCATCTCGACTCAGGCGAACCTGGCACAGGGGTAGATCGACAATGTGAATGCTGTCCTGTTGCAGGCGAGAGTCGAGCGTGAAATTGGGCATGACGCCTCCGGCGGTGGAGAAGGGGAAAAGCGAATCGCGAGGCGTCACTTTACGTCGGGGCCACAGGAGCGTCGAGTTGCGCTGCGAACGGGGCAACGGTGGTAAGCTCTCGATTCCGTCGCACCGGTCGGCGACCTTGCAACGAGGAACATGGCAATGAAAGCTGGGTTGGGATGGCTGGCCATCGGCTGGCTGATAGTCACACTGAGCGCCTGCAATACCATGCATGGCCTGGGCAAGGACATCGAGCGTGGCGGCGAGAAGATCCAGAACGCTTCGCAATAGCGTTTTGGATGCCGAATCCGGGAGTTAGGCAAGATCTCGTACGCGTTAGCACGACTCTCTGCTATTTTGATGACAGGCCGATCACAAAACGGCCCGGATGGGCCACGCGTCCGTCCGCCCAAAACGTTAAGGAGGACGACATCATGAAACGCCTAATCGCTTTCTCTCTGTTCGCATTGTTCAGCGCAGGTATCCTGGCAGGCTGCAACACGGTCGACGGTGCCGGCAAGGACATCGAAAGCGGCGGTGAAGCCGTTCAGGACGCCGCCAGCTGACAGCCGAATGCCCGGTCCTCGACGGATCGGGCATTGGTTCCTTTCTTGATTGTTCCCACATGCTTGTTCCCACATGGCCCATTACCTCCCTCCGACGCGTGATATCGTCACCTTGTCTCCCCGGCAATCGTCGATAGATCGGAGCCCGCCATGACATCCCCACTCCGCACCAAGTCCAGCCCGCAGGGGCACGAAAGCGATCGTGAGCCGCTGACCGGCTACGATGATGCCAGTCCGCACGCGCTCGACACGCTGCCCGGGCCGCAGGAATCTCCCGTTTCCATCGTCTTCAACGAGACCGCCTACGCCACGGTGCTGGCGACGCCGCATCAGCTCGAAGCGCTAGCGGTCGGTTTCGCGTTCAGCGAGGGCGTGATCGACCGATACTCCGATGTCGAGGCGGTGGCGGTCGAGACCAGCCGCCACGGCTTTCGGGTCAGGTTGCGGGTGGCCGAACGGATTGCCCGGCGGGCCGGCAGTCAGGCGCGGGCCACCCTGTCGACCAGCGGCTGTGGTGCGTGTGGGGTGCAGGAGGAGTCGCAACTGCTGTTCGGCCTGACCCGACTGCCTGTCACGTCGTTGCCGCCCGTCGAGAGCCTCGGCGCGGGATTGGACGCGCTGCGAACCGAGTCTTCGCCGGGTGTTCATCTGGCACTAGGCCTCTCCGAGCAGGGCCGGATCGACACCGTCGGCCGCGATATCGGGCGCCACAACGCACTGGACAAGGTAATTGGTGCCAGCCTGATGGCCGGCAGTATGCCGGCGCTGGTAATGACCTCCAGCCGTTGTAGCCTCGAACTGGTGCAGAAGAGCGTCCGGGCTCGGATTCCGTCGCTGGCGACGCTCTCCTATCCGTCCCGGCTCGCGGTCGAGGTCGCCCGCAGCTGCAATCTGACCCTGATCAACTGCCACCGCGGCAAGCGGCTCGAACTGTTGAGCCGCGGCGACAGCTGAGTCAGAACGTCGGCCCTGCTTCCTCTAAAGCCCTGCGCGTATCGGCCGATACGTTACCTCGTCCCGCGTGCCTGCTAGCTCCCGCCAGTTGTCGACAGCCGAAACGTTAGCGGCGTAATATACTTTTGTATTACGACCAACGTCTGCAGCGCGCTCGTCACTTCTCGCGGGCATCAGCCGCTTTGCGCCGACACCGGATCCCGAATCTCATGCCGACCCAAGCCGACCGTATCGCTGCGCGCCGGCGGGCATCCGTCCGCGATTTCCGGTCGTCACCGAACGTGTAAGGAACAGCATGTCCCAGTTTCAACGAGAGTCCCGTCCCGAGTCTCCCGCCGAGGATGCCCCAAGGGCCGCGTCGGCCAAGGCACCCAAGATATTCGACTATCACAACCCGGCCGGTGGCTGGGGCGCGCTGAAGTCGGTGGGCCGGCATCTGCTGCACAGCCGCTCGCCGGCACTCAACGCCCGCTCGCTGTTCAAGCTCAACCAGCCCGACGGGTTCGACTGCCCGGGTTGCGCCTGGGGCGATCCCGAGCACGGCTCGTCGTTCGAGTTCTGCGAGAATGGGGTCAAGGCAGTGACCTGGGAAGCGACCGCCAAGCGCGTCACCCGCCAGTTCTTCGCCAAGTACAGCGTCAGCGAACTCAAGACCTGGGACGACTATCGGCTGGAGGACCAGGGGCGTCTGGTCGAGCCGATGCGCTACAACGCCGAGACCGATCATTACGAGCCGGTGGCGTGGGACGAGGCGCTCGATCTGATCGCCGACGAGCTCAAGGCGTTGCCAACCCCGAACGATGGCATCTTCTACACCTCCGGCAAGGCGTGCAATGAATCCGCCTATGTGTTCCAGCTACTGGCGCGCCTGTTCGGGACCAACAACCTGCCGGACTGCTCCAACATGTGCCACGAAGCCAGCGGCGTGGCGCTCAACGCCGCGCTGGGCACCGGCAAGGGCAGCGCGCGGCTGGAGGATTTCGAAAAGGCCGAGGCGATCTTCGTGTTCGGCCAGAACCCGGGCACCAACCATCCGCGCATGCTCGGCGTGCTGCGCGAGGCGGCGGAACGCGGGGCGACCATCGTCACCTTCAATACCCTGAAGGAGCGTGGGCTGGAGAAATTCGCCGACCCGCAGAAGCCGCTGGAGATGCTGCACAACGGCAGCCATCGCATCAGCAGCCACTACTTCCGGCCCAAGCTGGGCGGCGACATGGCCGTGGTGCGGGGAATGGCCAAGGCGCTGTTCGCCCGCGATGCCGCCGGGGAGGCGGTGCTCGACCACGACTTCCTGAACCGGCACACCGCGCACCTGGAAGCCTACCGTGCTCGCGTCGAGGCGACCGATTGGGCGACGCTGGAGGCCCAGTCCGGCCTGACCCGGGAGGAGATGGAGCAGGCGGCCGAACTCTACGCGCGCTCCAATGCCACCATCGCCTGCTGGGCCATGGGTATCACGCAGCACAAGCACTCCGTACCGACGGTGCGCGAGATCGTCAACCTGCTGATGCTGCGCGGCAACCTCGGCAAGCCCGGTGCCGGCACCTCGCCGGTTCGCGGCCACTCCAACGTCCAGGGCGATCGCACCATGGGCGTCTTCGAAAAGCCGTCGAAGGCGCTGCTCGACGCGCTGGAGGCGAAATATGCGCGGCCGATGCCGCGTGAACATGGTGTCGATTCGGTGGCGGCGGTCGAGGCGATGCGTGACCAGCCGGGCAAGGTATTCATTGGCCTGGCCGGAAACTTCACCCGCGCCATTTCCGATAGCGTCGTCACCGAGAAGGCGATGGCCAACTGCCGCCTGACCGCCTTTATCAGTACCAAGCTCAACCGCAGTCACCTGGTGACCGGAGACCAGGCCCTGATCCTGCCGTGTATCGGCCGCAGCGAGATCGATCGCAATGCGGCCGGAAAGTCGCAGCTGATCACGGTGGAAGACTCGATGAGCATGGTTCACGGCTCGGCCGGGATCAACAAGCCGGCGGACCAGTCGCTGCGTTCCGAGATCGCCATCCTGACCGGCATTGCCGAGCGGTTGTTCGCCGACGCAGCGATCGCTGGCGAGGTCATCGATTGGGCAGCGATGCGCGAGGACTACGATGTCATCCGCGAGCATATCGCCGCGGTGATTCCCGGGTTTCACGATTTCAATAGCCGCGTGCGCGTGCCGCGGGGCTTCTGGCTCGCCAACCCGGTGGCCGGGCTCGAGTTCGGCACCGCGACCGGCAGGGCCGAGTTCTCCGCTGACCCGCTGCCAGCGGCGGTGATGCACCAGCAGCTCGCCTCGCGCGAAGGTTGGCTGACGCTGCAGACGATGCGCTCCCACGATCAGTACAACACCACCGTCTACGGTTACGATGATCGCTATCGCGGCATCGAGGGCGGTCGCCAGGTGATCTTCCTCAACCGTGACGACATCGCGCGGCTCGGGTTCGAGGCCGGTCAGTGGGTCGATCTGGTGGGCGAGTCCGACGGTGGCGTCGTCCGCCGTGTCGACGGCTTCAAGATCGTCGCCTACGACACCCCCCAGGGCTGCGCCGCGGCCTACTATCCGGAAACCAATCCGCTGATTCCGCTTTCCCACAAAGGCGATTTCAGTCACACCCCGGCCTCCAAGTCGATCGCCGTCAGGCTCGAGGCGAGCACGCGACTTGCCTGAACCGCTCGACCCGAAGGCGCTGCAGCGTCGACTGGCGACGCTGCAGTCCGAACATCCCGAACTCGACCCGCTGGCGGCGCTGGTGCTGCTGGCGATTCGTCACTCCGGCGCGGCGGGCGATAGCGGCGTCTCCACGGCACTGGTATCCCGTCGTCTGGGCCTCGAGCACGCGCTTGTCCGCCGGGCGGCGGCCGAACTCGAGAGCGACGGCTGGGTCACGGCCACGCCGGTCGGTGGCGCCAGTCCTGCCCTGCGGTTGATTTTGGCCACCAGTTGCTGACTCAATGCCGGTATCGATGCACTTCACGATCACCGGAGAAGGAAGTCAGATGCCAGACGATCAACTGAAGGGACGAGTCGCCGTGGTCACCGGCGGCGGGGTGGGAATCGGTTTCGCCATCGCCCAGGCGCTGGCCGCTGCCGGGGCGCGAGTGGTGATCACCTATCGCTCCCACGAGCCCGATGCCGGGATGCTGGCAGCACTGGCCGCCAGCGGCGGCGAACCGGCGCTGGCGCGGTCGCTGGATGTGACCGACGAAACCGCCGTCGAGGGGTTCGCCAGCTGGCTGGGAGAGGAAGTCGGCGGTGTCGATATTCTGGTCAACAACGCCGGCGGCCTGATTCAGCGTTCGACCATCGAGGAGATGCCGTTCTCGCTGTGGCGTCGGGTACAGGCGCTCAACGTGGACTCGGTGTTTCTGGTCACCCACCACCTGCTTCCGCTGTTTCGCGATAGCGGGCGCGTCGTGACCGTCTCCTCGCTGGCCGGGCGCAACGGCGGCCATCCCGGCGCGACGGCCTACGCCACCGCCAAGGCGGCGCTGTTCGGCTTCACCCGGGGGCTGGCCAAGGAAGTGGCCGATCGCGGTATCACCGTCAATGCGCTGGCGCCCGGCTTCATCGAGGCGACGCCGTTCCACGCCACCTTCACCACCGACGAATCGAAGCGCGCCACCCTCGAGACGATTCCCGTCGGGCGGGCCGGATTGCCCGAGGACGTCACTTCGGCGGCGCTGTGGCTGGCCAGCGACGGTGCCGCTTTCGTCTCCGGCACCATCATCGATATCAACGGCGCCCAGTACTTTGGTTAACGGCACTTCGGTTAACGGCACTTTGGCTGGCGGAGCTCGCTGAGAAAGTCGTCGAGGCAGCCAGCCAGCGCGTCGGGGCATTCGAGCATCGGGGTGTGGCCGGCATCGAGCGTCTCGAGCCTTGCATCGGCGATACCGGTGGCCAGCTCCCGGGCGTGTCGAAGCGAGCGAGCCGGATCGCGGATACCATGGATGACGAGCGTCGGACAGCGGATCTCGCCTAACTGCGGGGCGAGATCGAGGCCGCGCAGGCTGGTCATGGCTCGGTGGGCGCGTTCGGGGCCAGTGGCTAGGGCGTAGCGACGCAGTGCATCGCCGTGACGGTCCAGCGCTTCCTTTCCTACGCAGCGCAGCAGGAAGGTGTCGATGAAGGCCCCTCCCCACTGGGCCAGCAGGCGCTGCGGCAGATCGGGATCACCGTGATGGGCGGCGCTGGCGCCGGTATCGATCAGTACCAGGCCGTCGAGGCTATTGCCCAGCGCTGCCGCGACCTGTAACGCCACGACGCCGCCGGCCGAGTGGCCCACCAGCAGCCGGTAGCCGCGTTTCCGGGCGGGCCAGCGGGCAACGATCTCCCCGGCAGCAAGCTCCAGATCGCCGACGCCCGGCCCGGCAAGCCAGTCGAGAGATTCCCACGTCCAGCCGGCCGCCAGCGCTACCGGGGCGAAGATCGTCGGCGGCAGCAGCGTGCCGGGCAGGGCGGTCAATCGACCGGCCGGACCGGCGACGCGATCAGCCACCGATGGCGCCGATCAGCCAGGCGAAGGCGAGCAGGATGATGCCGATACCCCAGGCCCACAGGAAGGTGAACTTGAGGTGCTCGCGCAGCTCGACGCCGGCCAGGCCGATGGCCAGATAGACGCTGGGCACCACCGGGCTGATGCTGAAGCCGGTGTTTTCGCCGATCAGCATCGCCCGAGCAACCGCCTCCACGGGGACGCCGGCGGCGGTGGCGATGTCGCGCACGATCGGCATCAGCGCGAAATAGTAGGCATCCGGCGAGAACAGCATCCCCAGAGGCACACCGAAGAAGCCGACGATCAGGTGTAGTACGCTCGCCGAGCCCGCCGGTAGCAGCTCGATCAGCGCACCGGCCATGCCGTCGGACATGCCGGCGCCGGCCAGGATACCGAGCAGGATGCCGGCGGCGAGCATCACCAGCGCCATCTGCAGTGCATCGTTGGCATGCCTGGCCAGTTCCTTGCCCTGAGCTTCCGGACGCGGGTAGTTGAGCAGCAGGGCGATGCCGAGACCGACCATGAAGCTGGCGTAGAGCGGGAAGGCGCCGGTGAACAGAATCAGCAGAATGATCAGCGTCAGCCCCACGTTGGCCCAATAGCGCCAGTCGCTGAGCGGCAGGGCGGTTTCCCGCGGCGGCAGCAGGTAGGCGCTCATGTCGCCGCTGGCATGGCCGTGCCCGGTGACGCGGTTGTGACGCTGCGCCTTGATGCCGAAGTAGCTCGCCAACCCCAGCAGCAGCACGATCCCCAGCGCCTGTACCGGTATCAGTGGCAACCACAGTTCCGAGGCGTCCACGCCGGCGGTAGCCGCGGCGCGGGCCGTGGGGCCGCCCCAGGGCACCATGTTGATCACCCCGGCACTCAGCCCGACCAGGCAGAGCAGGATCAGCGGGCTCATGTTGAGGCGCTGATAGAGCGGCAGGAAGGCGGGAATCGTGAGCAGGAAGGTCGCCGCGCCGACGCCGTCGAGATGGGCGATGGCGGCGACCAGCACGGTGACGATGGCGACTCTGAGCGGCTCGCCCCGGGTACGCTTGATCAGGAAGTTGACCAGCGGGTCGAACATCCCACGTTCACGCATGATCCCGAAATAGAGGATGGCGAAGATGAACAGCGTCGCGGTCGGGGCGACGGCGGTCAGGCCATCCTTGATGAAACCGCCGGTCTCGGCGGGGGTGAAGCCCGCCAGCAGGCTGGCAGCGACCGGGACGAGGGCGAACGCGACCACCGGGGTCAGTCGTTTGAGCAGTATCAGTGCGATGATGCCCAGCATCATCACGAATCCGAGCGTTGTTATCATGATGGCTCCGTGAGTTGGCGTAGGTTGGGGCGCTTTGGCGCCTCTTGGATGGGAACGGGGCCCATGGCACCGTCCTCCGCTGGCTGCCGATCGTCACGACGCGACGACCCCGGTCGCGTTCAATCCCCGGGCGAGGGCAGGCACATGCCCAGCAGCAGATAGCTCAGGCTCTTGCCGTGGCGGTCGAGGGTGGCACTCTGGTTGACGCCGCCCTCCAGCGCGCCCTCGATGACGAAGTTGATACCGGCGAGCTGGGGCAGGCAGTAGCGCGTGACCCTGGTCGGATGGCGATGGCCGAAGCGCGCCGCCACCGCGTCTTCGGAGAGGTGTCGCTCGAGCCAGGCGTAGTGACGGCGCTCGAAGGCGAACACCGCCACGTTCAGCGTGTTGCCCTTGTCGCCGGCGCGGGCGTGGGCGAAATCGGCGAGTAGCACGTCAGGTGTCATCGTCGGTACCTCATGGCCAGGTCACGAACGGTGTCACCCGTTCGCGTGCGATCAAGAAGGATCGGGTGCGCAGCGATTCGCCGAGCTGCCGGCGGACACCGCCGCCGCCGGCCGGTCCGTTGAGGTAGAGCGTCTCGAGCTCCTGCAGCGCCAGCTCGACGGCCTCGCGATCGCGATCGACGAGGCCCAGGCGCAGGCGGACGTCCTCGACGGCGGCGGCATCCTGCAGACGATCCGCCAGCCAGTCGCCGCTGCCATCGTTGAACAGGCTGGCGACGCCGATCAGGTCGAAGTGGGGCCGTAGTGCCGGCAACCGGTCATCCAGCCGCTGGCGCAGAATGTCCATGGCCAGCTGGGCCCGCTCTACCGCGCCGGGGCCGGCGTAGGAGATTCCCGCCTCGCCGAACCACAGCCCGCGCAGCCCCAGGTTGCCCTTCAGTGTCGCCGGGGCCGGGTGGCCCTGGATGCCGTGTATGGCGACACGATCCGGGCCCACCGTTTCCAGGCTCGCCCGGGAGACATCGAGGGTGACGTCCGGGGTCAGGTAGGCCGCAGGGTCGTGGACCTCGTAGAGCAGTTGCTCCTTGACCGTCTGCTCGGTGACGCAGCCGCCGCTGCCCGGGGTCTTGGTGAGGACCAGGCTGGCGTCGCTGCCGACTTCGGCGATCGGGCAGCCGAGGTGGGCGGGGTCGGGAATCGCCTTGCGTCCCGCATCGGCGAAATAGCCGCCGGTGACCTGGGTTCCGCACTCCAGCAGATGGCCGGCGGCCGTGGCCACCGCCAGGTGCTGCCAGTCGTCGGCTGCCCAGCCGTGGGCGTGGCGCAAGGCACCGACCACCATCGAAGGGTCCGCCAGCCGCCCGCCGATGACGATGTCCGCCCCTCCGAGAAGCGCCTCCGTGACCGCTTCCGCACCGATGTAGACGTTGCAGGAGACGATCTCCTCGCGTGGACAGTCGGCGGGAAGCCAATCGGCCGTGTCGTCGAGCGCCTCGCCCAGGTCGTCGCCCAGCACGCAGGCGATGCGGGCCTCGAGCCCCTGTGATTCGAGTTCTCGTCGCAGCCGACGCGCCGCCGCCACCGGGTTGGCGGCGCCGCCGTTGGTAATGATCGGGATGCCGTGAGTCAGACAGGGCCGGAGGATCGGCGCGAGAAACGCGAACAGGTGCGTGGCGTAGCCAAGATCGGGGTCTTCCAGCCGCCGCAACTGGGCTTCGGCGAGAGTGCGTTCGGCCAGCAGTTCGAAGAACAGATAGCGCGGGCCGTCGCGCTCGGCGAGTGCCGCCACCAGCGCGATCGCCGCGTCGGGGCGATCGCCGGCAAAGCCGGCACCGCAGCCGATATGCGCTATGCGTCGAGGGGAGGGGAGCATGAGGGATCCATGGCATCGAAGATCGAAAAACAATGGCGTAGCGCGACAGGATCAGGCAAAGCCATATATCTTATGAATTGATAAAAAATTTCGATTCGAGGGCGAGATGTTTCATCAGCGGCAGCTGCAGGCATTCGTGCGAACCGCCGAGTTGGCCAGCTTCACGCGGGCCGCGAAGGACATCCACCTGTCGCAGCCTGCGTTGAGCTATCTGATACGAAAGTTGGAAGGAGAACTGGGCATTGCGCTGTTTGCGCGCAATACCCGTACCGTGGTCCTGACGGAAGGTGGGGCGCTGTTTCTGGGCCACGCCCGGCGTATCCTCGCCGACATGTCGCTGGCGCTGGACGACACCCGCAACGTGCGCGAACTCGAGCAGGGAAAGGTCACGGTGGCCGGGCTGCCTTCGGTGGCCTCGTCGTTGCTGCCGCGGGCCATCGCCGCCTTTCGCAAGCGTCATCCCAAGGTGACCGTCGTCCTGCGCGACGGCCTGGCCGACCAGGTTCACCAGTGGGTGCGTCGCGGTGAGGTCGACATGGGGCTGGGGTCGCCTCTGCAACGGGACCGGGAGCTCGATTTCCAGCCGCTGTTTCACGACGATCTGCTGCTGATCACGCCGCCACGGGTGGTAAGGCGCAGTGAATCGCCCTGGTACGGGCTCGACCAGATGCCCTACATCGCCATGGCCCCGGGCTCGAGCGCCAGGCACTACGCGGATCTGGCGATGGAGCACGCCGGCAGGCAGGTCGCGCCCAACTGGGAGGTGAGCTTCATGAGCTCGGCGATCGCCATGGTGAGAGCGAAGCTCGGCTACGCGCTGCTGCCGGCCTCCAGCGTCGACGTCTTCAATCTCGACGACATCACCCGATTGCCCGTCAACATGCAGGAGCCACGGGAAATCGGCATTCTCCGGCGCAAGCCGCTGCACGCCTCGCCGGCGCTGGAAGCCTTCCTTCGTCAGTTGCGAAAGCAGATCCCGCCCACCGATGACCCTGCCCCCGATGAGAACGGGAGCGCTTCCCCGGCTTAGCCCCCGAACGCGTAGCGCCGCTCCAACCGCTCGAACAGCAGGTCGGTGACGATCGCCAGCAGCCCGACCAGCAGGGCGCCCTGGATCACGTAGGCGAGGTTGTTGCCGACCAGGCCGGCGATCAGCGGTGTGCCCAGGCTCTTGGCGCCGACGGTGGAGCCGATGGTGGCGGTGCCGATGTTGATGATCACCGAGACGCGAATGCCGGCGATGATCACCCGCATCGCCAGCGGCAGTTCGACGCGGCGCAGAATCTGCCAACGGCTCATGCCGTTGCCGCGGGCGGCCTCCAGCGTGGTCTGCGGTACCGTGCCGAGACCGGCGATGGTGTTCTGGATCACCGGCAGCAGGCCGTAGAGGGAGAGGGCGATGATGGTCGGGGCGAAGCCGAAGCCGGCCAGCGGAACGGCTATGGCGAGCACCGCGGCGGGCGGGAAGGTCTGGCCGATGGCGGCCAGCGACGACACCATCGGCTCGAACTCACGTCCGACCGGGCGAGTGACGAACAGGGCCGCGGCGATGCCGATCGTCACCGAGATCAGCGACGACACCAGCACCAGCCCGATATGGGCCAGCATCAGGTTGAGGAAGCTGTCGCGGGCGTAGAGCGGGTTGCCGAGATCGGGAAACAGCGCCCGAAACAGCGGCTCGAGCTGGGCCATTCCCAGCGTCAGTGCGATCAGCAGCGCGATCAGCACAAACAGTACGCCGTTGCCGGCGGAAGCCGCCCGCCACTGTCGCGCGCTTCGAGCTGCGCCGCTCATGACGCCGGCCCTCCGGCGTGCAGCCCGCCGTTCGACTCGATTCCCATGATGCCCTGCATGCCCACCTCGCCGACCAGCTTGCCGGTTTCATCGACGACCGGCAGCACCATCACGCGATACCAAACCATCCGCGAGAGCGCTTCCTTCATGCTCATCTCCGGCGTGGCGATCCACTCCGACCTGACGTCGGTGTGCTGATGCTGGTCGTCCAGCCGGGCGCCCTCGAGAACGATCGGCCGGCCGGCCTCGTCGAGTCGCCAGCAGTGATCGAGGCCGGGAAGCGTGGCGTGATGGGTCAGGCTCGGAGGCCGCTGGTACTGATGGACCCAGCGCCGCGAGAGCAGCTTGAGCCCCAGGTCGGCCTGGCCGAAGAACTCGCGAACGAAGTCGTCCGCGGGTTTCACCATCATCTCGATGGGGCGGTCGTACTGGACCAGCCTGCCGTTGTTGAGCAGCGCGATCCGGGTCGCCAACTGCAGCGCCTCGTCCATGTCGTGGGTGACGAAGACGATGGTCTTGCCGGTCTGGCCATGAACCCGACGCATCTCCGCCTGGAGCGCCTCGCGGGTGATCGGGTCGACCGCGCCGAACGGCTCGTCCATCAGCAGCACTTCCGGATCGGCGGCGAGCGCGCGAGCCACGCCGACGCGCTGCGCCTGGCCGCCGGAGAGCTGGTGCGGGTACTTGTGGCGGAACTCGGCCGGGTCGAGGTGGAACATCGCCATCAGTTCGTCGACCCGGTCGTCGATACGGGACTTCGACCATTTCAACAGCTGCGGCACGGTGGCGATATTCCGGGCCACGCTCCAGTGCGGGAACAGCCCGGTCGACTGGATGGCGTAGCCGATCCGTCGCCTGAGCTGCTCGGCCGGTAGCTCGGTCACGTCGTCGCCGTTGAGAATGATCCGGCCACTGCTCAGCGGCACCAGCCGGTTGATCATCTTCAGGGTGGTCGACTTGCCACAGCCGGAAGGGCCGATCAGCACGCCGAACTCACCGGTCTCCAGCGTCATCGAGACATCCTCGACGACGTTCTTGCCCGCGTAGGTCTTGGTCAGCCCTTGCAATTCAATCATGGGTCTTTCCTGATCGGTGCCTGAAACGGCGTCAGCGAGTACCGGAAGGGCGGCTCAGGCTGACCAGAATCTGCAGCGCAAAGTCGGCGATGACTGCCAGCACGATGGTCGGGATGGCGCCCAGCAGCACCAGGTCGATGGCGTACTGGCCGAGCCCTTGGAAGATGAAGGCGCCGAAGCCGCCGGCGCCGATCAGGGCGGCGACCACCACCAGCCCGATCGCCTGGACGGTGACGATGCGCAGCCCCGACAGGATCACCGGTAGCGCCAGCGGGATCTCCACCCGCCACAAGATCTGGCGCGGCGTCATGCCCATGCCGCGGGCCGCCTCCAGGGCGCCGGTCGAGACACCGGCGAGGCCGGAGTAGGTGTTGCGCACGATCGGCAGTAGCGAGTAGAGCACCAGGGCGATGATCGCCGGCGCCACGCCGATACCGCTGACCCCCAGCTCGCCCAGCCACGGTACCGCCCGGCCGAGCGCCGAGAGCGGTGCGATCAGCAGCCCGAACACCGCGATCGACGGTAGCGTCTGGAACACGTTGAGCACACTGAACAGGCCGTTGCGCAGGCGGGCCCGACGATTGGCCAGTAGGCCCAGCGGCAGACCGACCAGCAGGGCGGGCAGCAGCGCACCGCCGACCAGCAGCAGGTGTCGCACCAGCTGGTCGATGAAGTTGTCCCGCTGGTTGGCGAATTCGCGCATGATCGACAGGGGCGAGAGCAGGTCGCCGGAGAAACAGACGCCGATCACCGCCAGCGCCGCGACGCCGTAGAGGGCGCGTCCCGCCGGGCCGAGACGCAGCCGTTGCAGCGCATCGATGGCGATCAGCGCGCTGACGAACAGCAGGACCCAGAAGGTTGCGCCCTGCGACACGCGCGCGGCCGGCGAGGCGTCGGCCAGGGCGCCATGGGCGTAGGTCCCGAGTGCCTGGAGATCGAGCGCCAGCAGCGGTAGCGTGGCGCCCAGCGACAGCCACAGCGCGAGGCGTCGGGGCAGCGGTCCGGACAGCGCCGCGACCAGCAGCAGGAGTCCGATCAGCGCGAAGGCCGCGAATTGCCAGCTGGCCAGCGCCTGCCACAGCATGATCGGTTGGCCCGACACCAGCCGATTGGGGGACAGGCTGGCAAACGGCAGCAGCACGACGCTGGCGACGGCCGCAATCAGCAGCGTCGCCAGCACCCGGTTGCCGACCCATCGGCGTCGTTCGGGAAGCGCCACGATCGAACTCAGTCCAGCAGGCCTTGCTCGGTCAGGTAGTCATGGGCGACCTGATCGGCCGGCAGCCCGTCGACCTGGATCTTGCCGTTCAGCGTCTGCAGCGTCTCGCGGTCGAGGGATTCGAATACCGGCTTCAGCAGTTCCGCGATCTGGGGATAGGCGTCGAGCACCGACTGACGCACCACCGGGGCCGGCTCGTAGACCATCTGCACGCCCTTGGGATCGTCCATCACCTTGAGCCCGGCGGCGGCGATGGCGCCGTCGGTGCCGTAGACCATGGCGGCGTTGGTGCCGCTGGTGCCTTCGGCAGCGGCACGGATGGTGGCGGCGGTGTTGCCGCCCGAGAGCACCAGCAACTGGTCTTCGTCGAGCGTGAAGTCGTAGGCGCGCTGGAAGCTGGGCAGCGCCGCATCGCTCTCGACGAATTCGGCCGAGGCGGCCAGCTTGATCTCGCCACCGTCACTGACCCACTGGCCGAAATCGGCCATGGTGGACAGGTCGTTGTCGTCGGCCACGTCCTGGCGTACGGCGATGGCCCAGGTGTTGTTGGCCGGCGCCGGTGTCAGCCAAGCCAGCTGATGCGCTTCGCTGTCGGCAGCCTTGATCTTGTCGTAGCCCGCCTGCTCGTCCTTCCAGGCCGGATCGTCGGTCGTGTCGGTGAAGAACGCGCCGTTGCCGGTGTATTCGGGGTAGAGATCGATATCGCCCGCCACCAGCGCCTGGCGCACGATGTTGGTGGGGCCGAGCTGCAGCCGACTATCGACCGGCAGGTCGGCGTTTTCCAGGACGTCGACGATCATGTTGCCGAGCAGGGAGCCCTCGGTATCGATCTTGGAAGCGACGCGTATCGGCTGCTGGTCGTCCTGCGCCACGGCTTGACCCATGCCGAGGCTGGCGGTGATCGCCGCGGCGGCGACGGAGGTGATGAGGCGAACGGAGAGCGACGGGCGCATGGTGGCGTTCCTTTGCGATCGATGAGCTTGAAGACTCGGTTGTTTTGGGTCGTCCGTCCGGGACGGCTCTGCGTGGCTGACCGGGACAAGGGCTGGTCAATGAGAGTTTGAGTCTAGCGGCACTGCGCCGGGTCGACCAGCCGATGCCGAGTTCGGCGTGACCTGCTAGGCTTGGCGAACCCAATGTGGCGCCCGGCTCGGCGCGCCTCAATCAACGAGAGCGGTTTCTCCAGCAAGGAGCAAGGCATGAAAATTTCCGGTGCGGCGCTGATCGTGAGTGGCTTTCTATTGGCGGGTTGCAGCACGGCGCCCAAGCCCGACGAGGCGCCTCTGCCCCCCGACGTGAAGCCGGTTCCCGAGGATGCCTGCGGTGCTCAGACGGTGGGTAGCCTGGTCGGGGAAACCCTCACCGATGCGCTGCGGGCGGATATCGCGGACCGATCACGGGCCTCCGAGATTCGAGTCATCGAGCCCGGCAAGGGCTACACCATGGACTACCGTGCGGAGCGGCTCGATATCAAGGTCGACGATCAGCGCATGATCACGGATATCTCCTGCGGTTGATCGCGGAAACAGCGGACTTCGAGGGCCGAGCCATTCGGCCCTTTTCTTTCACGCAGCGGGCCCTGCCGGGGAGGTTGCCATGCTACGTACCGAGATCATCACCGAGGGAACGCTGACCTGTTTTTCTCCCGGACTGCAATACGAGGACGGCTCGCCGGTCAACGTCGAGGTGTCGGCGGTGGTGTTCGACGGCCATCGTCTGCTGCTGGCCAGCGACAAGCCGATTCCGGGTGAGGGGCGCTCGGCCGTCTTCGCCTTCGATCTGGTGGAGGGGATACCGGATCCCGATAGCCATCGATTCCTGACCGCCGATGCCATCCGGCGCGCGGTCAAGTACGAGGACTTCGCCCTGACCGTCGATGGACGCTACATCCTGGCGACCACCGGATTCGACCGTATCGACGACGAGAGTCACGACCTCAACGTCTACAATCACCTGCTGATCTGGCCGGTGGGCGAGCCGGAGCGGGTGCAGGTCGTGGATCCGGATCCCCGCGACGATGTCGAGGGTTCGCTGGAGCTGCGTCGCAAGCTCGACGATGCCATCGGCCTGCCGTACTACAAGATCGAGGGGCTGGCAGCGGTTCCGGCCTCGCCTGAGCTGGGCGAACCCTGCGATGGGTTGTTGCTGTTCGGCGTTCGAGAGCAGGGGCGCGCGCACGACGACTTCGATTACGTGGCTCGCGTGGTGGGCGTTCACTATCGGACGACGGCCGTCGGCAATCTGGAGTTCGTCGACGAACTCCGCGAGCGCTACCGCTTCGACCCCTCGGAGTACGCGGGTGTCCGACACATCTGCGGTCTATCGAGCCTCGAATACGATCCCTTCAACGATCGCCTCTATCTCATGGCCAGTTTCGAGGTGGAGGACGAGCACGGCGAGCAGATCGGCGGCTATCTGTGGTCGATGGCACTGGCCGATCTGAGTCGCGGGACCCCGCCCTCGATCGTGGAGGACGTTCACGGGGAGGTGCTGGAGTTCGAGCACAAGGCTGAGGGGTTGGCGGTGCTCGACGCCGAGCGGCTGTTCGTGGCCTACGACAACGATCGCGACATGTCGCTGGGCCGAATCGACCAGCGGGACGAACGGGAGGCGTGCGAGGCGCCCTACACGCTATTGCGAATCGTGCCATGACGGCGGCAACGCTGGCGATCCGACGTGCGCCGAGGCGCCTTGCCGCAGGCCACGACGGGAGAGCGAGATCATCATGCTGAAGGATTCCCCGCGGGCCTATGGTCGAGTGACGCGAATCCTGCACTGGCTGGTCGCGGTGCTGATCGTCACGCAATTGAGCAGTGTGTTCGTTAACGCCCTGTGGAAGGACAACGCCTTCAGCCAGGCGATCTTCCCGTGGCATACCACCATCGGGGTGAGCGTGCTGATCCTGATGGCGGTTCGCACATCGTGGTCGCTTTCCCAGCGCCGGCGTCGCCCGCCCCACGAAGGCGGGCTGCAGCGCCTGGCCATCGTCGGCCACGTGGTGATGTATGCGTTGCTGATACTGATGCCGCTGTCGGGTGCCTTGATGACCTGGGGCATGGGGTACGGCGTCCATCTCTTCGGCAAGGCCTGGTTCGAAGGCGCCGATGCGCCCTGGGCCGCCAGCTTCGGTGGCCTGCACGGCACGTTTGCCTGGCTGCTGACGCTCATGATCGTCGGCCATGTCTGCATGGCGATGTACCACCACTTCCGGCTTCGAGATGGCACCTTGCGCCGGATGCTGGGGCCGGCGCCCGACTGATTCGCCGGTTCAGCCCCCGCCAGTCGGTTCGGCGGTGTCGTCGCGCCGGGTTCGCGGCTCGCTGAGCTCACTTTTCCAGCGCTTGATGGCGACCTGCTCCTTGAGCAGCTCCAGCATGTCGATCAGCACCTGCTGGGTCACCCGGTCGGTCTTGTCGTCGACCTGCAGCCAGGCGTCGAGACCGCTGCCGACCAGGTCGGTCATCAACGAGTGGAAATGCGGCGAGCGCAGACCATCGATGGCCTCGTGGACGACGCGACTGGCAATGTCGCTGAGGCTGCGTTCGATGCTCTCCGCCACGGCATCGCCCATGGGCAGGCGCCGTAGCCGCCGCAGCTCCTCGTTCTCCTCCATCGTCCTGGCCACCAGCGCCGCGACATAGCGGTGCACCTGCTGGTGATTCTCGGCGTAGCCCTTGCTGACGGTGCGCTCCAGCCGGCTGGCGATCTCGTCGACGAGGGCCGCCTTGCGCGGCTGGATCACCTCGTTCGACATGCGCTGGGTCAGGTGTTTGCTGTTGCGGATCTCCTTCTGCAGATCGCCGAGCAGGTTGATGGCGACCCGGTCGGAGATCTCTTCCATCAGCACACCGTAATAGGTGCGATAGAAGCGATAGAGACGCCAGCGCGTCACGTCGACGAGGCCCAGGCGCTGCAGCCGGATCAGCAGCGAGATGACACGCAGCACGCGCAGCAGGCGGAATCCGGCCAGGGGGATGCAGCCGAGCACGTCGTACCAGTGCACGAACGGATAGAAGAACCAGCGGGCATAGCGGCGCTGGGCGATGGCGATGGCCCAGCCCAGCAGCACGTCGAGCAGGAAGATGGCGACGAAACAGAGGTCGATCTCGACGAAATTGGCTCTGATGTAGGTGTCGTAGGCGGCATGGAGACCCGGCGCCACGGCGCCGAAAGCGCTGTTGAGCGGCGGGATCAGGAACAGGCTGTCGAACAGCAGCAGTGCCAGGTTGATCGCCACCAGCACGACGACGGCAAGATCCCAGATCATCAACAGCCGCTCGCCGAGCGGACTGGACCGCCTGGCGGTGCGGGCTTGATGGAATTCGGCTTCAGGCATCGAACATCCTTGTTCGTCGGGGGTTAAGGCCGGCGACGATATCGCGGGAGGGGGAAATGTCACTGTCCGGCCGGATAGGCCTTGAGATGCTCGGCCATGGCGTTGCGCTCTTCCTCGGCTTCCTGCTTGCGCAGCTTCTTGCGCAGCGCCGCCTTCTCGAAGCGTAGCTTCTGCAGTGGGGTCTTCAATTCCAGCGACGGTACCGGGACGGGATTGCCGTCATGGTCGACGGCGACCATGGTCAGGTAGCAGCTGTTGGTGTGGCGTATCACCCGTTCCTGGATCGATTCGGCCAGCACCTTGATGCCGACCTCCATCGACGAGCGGCCGACGTGATTGATCATCGCCAGGAAGGTCACCAGTTCGCCGACGTGGATCGGCTGCTTGAACAGGACCTGGTCGACGGAAAGGGTCACCACGTAGCTGCCGGCATAGCGGCTGGCGCAGGCGTAGGCGACTTCGTCGAGCTTCTTGAGAATCGCCCCGCCATGCACCTTGCCACTGAAGTTGGCCATGTCGGGGGTCATGAGTACGGTCATCGACAGCTCGTGCTGTCGGGGCAGGTCATCGGGCGTCACGGTATCCTCGGGGTCGTCTGGTGCGTGTTTTTATGCGCCAGATGTACCACGTTTGGCCCGGACTGCCCATCGATCGTCCCGCCGGTTCCCTCGCGCCGGCTCTCGGGCGCGAGGGCGGCGAGCTAGATCAGGGTCAGCCCCAGCCCGATCACCACCCCCGTGACCGCCAGCTGGATGAGGCAGAATCCCATGATGTCCTTGGCCTTGAGACCGGCGATGGCGAGCACCGGCAGGGCCCAGAACGGCTGCAGCAGATTGGTCCAGGCATCGCCCCAGGCCACGCCCATGGCAACGCGCGAGACATCGGCACCCAGCGCTTCGGCGGCCGGCAACATGACCGGCGCCTGAACCGCCCACTGGCCGCCACCGGAGGGCACGAACAGGTTGACGATACCGGCACTGATGAACGACCAGAACGGCAGCGTATCGGCAGTGGCGATGGCGACGAACATCTCCGAGAGCGACTGCGCCAGACCGGACTGCATCATGATGCCCATGATGCCGGCATAGAACGGAAACTGGATCACGATCCCGGCGCCGCCCCTGATGGCCTCGTTGAGGCTGGCAAGCAGGCTGCGCGGCGTGCGATGGAACACGATGGCGAGTGACAGGAACAGGAAGTTGACGCTGTTGAGGTTGAGCCCGCCGCCGGCAAAGACGAAGTAGTGGATCAGGTAGAGCAGTCCCGGCACGCCCACCAGCAGCGACAGCAGGGTACTGTTTTCCAGTCGCTCGGCGGGTCGCTGGGCCCGAGTGGCGTCCGGGGCCTCCGGTTCCGAGAGCTGGTCACGGCTGACGAAGACGCTCTCGTTCTCCGGTGGCAGCATCCAGCGATTGATCAACGGCATGATGACGAACAGCGCCACGACGATGGCCAGGTTGTAGCCGGCGAAGATCGTCTGCGAGGTGGGAATGATACCGATCTGGGCCTCGCTGAAGTGCCCCGGCGTGGCGATGGTCAGCGGGATCGAGCCGGCCAGGCCGCCGTGCCACACCACGAAACCGGAGTAGGCGCTGGCGATCAGCAGGCGGTAATCGACCCTTATCTGTCGTGCCAGTGCCTTGGCGAACAGCGCCCCGATGACCAGCCCGAAGCCCCAGTTGATCCAGCTTGCGGCGAGCGATACCAGGGTCACCAGAATGATCGCGCCAGCGGGCGTCCGGGCGGTGGCGGCGAGCCTGTCCAGCAGGCGCTTGATCGGTGGCGAGTTGGCGAGCATGAACCCGGTCACCAGCACCATCAGCATCTGCATCGAGAACGACAGCAGTCCCCAGAACCCGTCGCCCCAGTACTGCATGACCGCCAGTGGCGATTGTCGTTCGAGCAGCATCGCCGCCAGTGCGGCGACGATCGTCAGCAGCAGTACGAAGATGTAGGGGTCGGGCAGGTAGCGCTCGACCAGCTTGACCGCCGGGCGGGAGAGGCGCTGCAGCATGAGGGGTATCTCGTCGGTGAACGTGGGGCGAGCCTAACGCATCCCCGCACTCTCCATTAGTCAACCTTGGTCTAGCGACTTGTTTCCGGGGAAGTTTCGCTGCCGGCGGTCGGCGACCAGCGCGTCCTTCGGTAGTACAGGTAACAGAGGCCGAGAGAGGTCGAGCGCACCAGGGTGAAAAACAAGAATGCGAACCACAGGCCATGATTGCCGTAGCCCTGGGTCAGCCACCACACCGGCAGATAGCAGGCGATGGCCAGCCATACGGTGTCGCGCATCGCACGGCTTTCGGTCGCGCCGATGAAGACGCCATCGAGCAGGTAGCTCCATACCGCCAGCGCCGGCATGGCGATCATCCAGGGCAGGTAGTCGGCAGCGGTGGCGCGGACCTCCGGCAGGTCGGTCAGCAGCGATATCAGCCCATTCCCGGCCACCGCGAACAGCAGCATCGAGCCGCCCGTCACCAGCAGCGACAGCTTGCCGGCGGCACCGACGGCGGCGCCGAAGTCGTTCCAGTCGCGTCGTCCCACCGAGCGTCCGGTCAGCGCCTCGGCGGCGTTGGCGAAGCCGTCCAGGGCGAACGAGACAAGCATGATGAACTGCAGCAGCACGGCATTGGCAGCGAGGACGGTGTCGCCGAAATTGGCCCCCTGGGCGGTGAAGAAGGCCTGGGCGAACAGCAGCCCCAGCGTTCGTACGAACAGGTGCTGGTTGACGCGAATCAACGCCGAGTAGTGGCCCCACATCCACAGCGCCTGGCGCGACAGCGATCCGCCCAACTGCCGACAGTGAACGGCGACCCGCCACAGGCCGAAGGCCAGCGCGCTGTAGTCGGCGATCAGCGAGGCCCAGGCTACGCCGTCGCTGGCCAGGCCGAAGCCGACCACGAACAGTAGGTCGAGGATGATATTGACGCCGTTGGTGAGCAGCAGGATCGCCAGCGTGATGCGCGTCTTCTGCTGGCCGATGAACCAGCCCAGGATGGCGTAATTGGCCAGCACCGCCGGGGCCGAGTAGATCCGGATATGTGCGTAGTCGGCGGCGAGCCGCATCGCCGTCTCGCTGCCGTCGAGCAGCCACAGGCCGAAATCGATCAACGGGTGCGACAGCAGGATCAGCATCAACCCGATCGTGGCGGCCATGACCAGCGACTGCGCCAGCAGTAGACGCACGTCGCTGTCGTTCTCGCGACCCACCGCCTGGGAGGTCAGGCCTGTGGTGCCCATTCGCAGAAAGCCGAATCCCCAGTAGAGGAAGCTGAACAGCGTGGCGCCGAGCGTTACTGCTGCCAGATAACGTGAGTCGGGGAGGTGGCCGACGACGGCCGTGTCCACCAGGCCCAGCAGCGGGACGGTGATGTTGGAGAGGATGATCGGCCACGCCAGCTTCCAGATGTGGCGGGTCGTATATTGAGAGGCCAAGTCGTGCTTCCTGCGGTTCGTCGAAATCCAGCCAGCGGCGTCCGCCAGCATACTCGCAACTCGGCCCCGTGCGGGTCGCGAGTTGCGCTGTCGGCGAAATTTTCTAGGCTTAGCTCGATGTCACGCGAATGCCATCGTCGTCTGACCGGCCGATCCCGGAGACCGCATTCGCTATCGCCAACGGTTGAACAAAAGCCGAGAGCCAAGGGAACCTGACCATGTCGCCAAGCAGCGAGCAGCCGGCTTTGCCCGGTCGTCGTGCACTCACGTGCGCCTTTCTGATGGGGGGAATGTTCTCCTCCCAGGCCCATGCCATCACTGCCGTCACCGATATCGACTATCTCGGTGCCGGCATCGCCACACCGAGCGCCCCGCATTCGCTCTACGAGAGTGACGATGGACGTCTTCGCCTCAACGGTGGGCTGACCCTCTACGGTTTCGGCGCCGCGACCGATAACGTCAATTTCGGATCAGGGTCCAGTATCGATGGCGGCGCGCCCACCGGGACCAGCCCTGACTGGATGGAAGCCGCAGGCCAGCCGGCGCTGACGGCGGAGTGGGATATCCCCGACGGCGGCACCTGGTTCACCGGTGTTCAGGGCAGCTACGCGCTGACCCGCGGCAGCGCCTACGGCGATGCGGCCGGCGCGACACCCGGACATCCCGAGCATGCGCGTCTCGATCGCGCCTATCTCGGATGGCGCAGCGGCGATCTGTGGGCCAATACGCTGGGCGAGGACGCGATCACGCTCTCGGCCGGACGCCAGAAGTTCGAATTCGGCGACGGCTTTCTGGTCGGAGACGGCTTTACCGATACCGGCAAGTACGCGGGCTACTACATCGGCCCCAGCGAAGGCTTCAAGAACAGTGCCGTCGCCTCGATCGAGAGTCACGGCTGGCACGGCGACCTGTTCCACCTCGAGGCCGATCAGTACGTCAGCGGCGGGCCGGATGACGAAACCAGCACCAATGGCGTCAACGTCGACTACACCTGGGGCGATCGGGCCAAGGTGGGCGCGGCCTACCTGCGAGTCTACGACAGCGACATCGCCGGCCGCGACGGCATGGACGTCTACAACCTGCGAGCCAAGGGCAAGCCGTTCGCCGCCGTGCCCGATTTCTCGCTGGGGGGCCAGATCGTCCGCGAGAAGAACAGCGATGAAGGCATCGACGACAACGGCTGGTATATACAGGCGACCTACGACTTCTCCGAGGCGCCCTGGACGCCGCAGATCGCCTATCGCCACGCCGAATTCGGCGAGGACTACGACACGCTGTTCTACGACTTCGCCGGCGGCTGGGGCAACTGGTTCATGGGCGAGATCGTCGGCGAGTACATGCTGTTCAACGCCAATCTGGATGTCGACATGCTGCGCTTTTCGGTGGCGCCGCGGGACGATCTGGAGGTCGGGGCGATCGGCTACCGGTTCCGCTATCACGACACCGAAGCGGCGGGTGCGAGCCATAGCGACTTCGCCAACGAATTCAATCTCTATGCCGACTGGTCGATCACCGAGCGTCTCTCGTTGTCGGGTATCTACGCCATCGCCGACCCGCAGCAGGGGGCCGAGGAGCGCTTCGGTGGCAACGACGACACCGCTCAGCTGTTCGAGCTCTACGCAACCTACACGTTCTAGCCGCACCGCGAACGCGATGCCGTGAATGCAGGGATGCCAGCGCCGCTCCGACCCGGAAATCGGCGCGGCGCCGGCGTTTTCAGCGGTTACGCTGGACCAGCGCGGCGACGCAGGCCGCCAGCTCGTGGCGATGGGTCAGGCGAATGAAGCGGATGTGCCGGTAGGCCGGGTCGATCATGGCGGCCAGATAGCGCCTGCGATTCTGACGCCAGGTCCCCAGCGACCAGAGCAGGATCGAACGGCGACTGAGGAAGGTTTGACGAAAGCTTTCCCGGTTACCGGTACCGGGCCAGAGCTCCTCGCGGGTGACGATGCGCTCGATGGCGCGGCGCACGGATTGGCTCAGCACTCGCCAGAAGCCCAGGTCGAGCCAGATGACGATATCCGCTTCGGGCCACTTGATATGACGTGTGCGATCGAAGTTGCCGTCGATGACCCAGCCGTCCGGCGATGCCGCCATGGCCTGGCGGAGACGCGAGAAGAACTCGTCGTCGGGAGTGCCTTGCCAGTCGGCTTGCCAGTAAAGTTGGTCGAGCTGGATATGCGGAACGTCGAGCACGCTGGCGAGTTTTCTCGCCAGCGTGCTCTTGCCACTGCCACTGGTACCGACGACGTTGATCTTCATGGTGGGCGTTTCGCGGATAACGGGCGCGACCCGGATGTGCGGTGGGCTCATTCACGGGTCACGGGAGCGGGACGAGCGGGCTCAGGCTGCGGTGATGATCCGGTACTTTTCCATCAGTTGCTCTTTGCTCTCCTCGCGCTCGGGGTCGAGCGGAATGCAGTCCACCGGGCAGACCTGCTGGCACTGGGGCTCGTCGAAGTGACCGACGCACTCGGTGCAGCGGCCCGGGTCGATCACGTAGATCTCTTCCCCGGGCGAGATCGCGTCGTTGGGACATTCCGGCTCGCAGACATCGCAGTTGATGCATTCATCGGTGATCATCAGTGCCATGTAACCGTCCTCGCGGCGCTCACGCGCCGTCTGCCGCGAACCGCCGGCGGAGTGCATCGACAACGCACGGCGATACGTGTTGGGAAACGTCCCCGCCGAGGCGCGCGATCTCGCGCACGAGGGTCGAGGAGATATACGAATTTTCGATCTCGGGGGTCAGAAACAGCGTCTCGACATCCGGTGCCTGGGCGCGGTTCATGTTGGCCAGCTGCATCTCGTACTCGAAGTCCGAAACCGCCCTGAGCCCGCGCAGGATGATTCTCGCCCGCTGCTGCACCAGCAGTTCGGTGAGCAGGCCGTCGAAGCCGATCACATCGACATTGGGCCAGTCGGCGACCACTTCGCGAGCCAGTGCCTCGCGCACCTCGAGCGACAGCGTCGGCTGCTTGCGCGGGCTTTCGGCGACGGCGATCACGACCTTGTCGAAGATCCTCGCGGCGCGCTGGATCAGGTCCCGGTGACCGTTGGTGATTGGGTCGAAGGTGCCGGGGTAGACGACGATGTTCTGCATTCGCAAGACTCCACGCTGATCGAGAGCATGGCGGACGGCCGACTGCTCGGCCGAAGTCGATTTCCTGTCCGGGTGTCGTTGACGGTCCGAACTCAATCCAGTGTACCGAAAGGATTGTCGACCTTCAGCGATACGGGGTTGGCATAGCCGGGAATCCGGATCGCATCGCGACCGACTTCCAGCTCCGGCCCCTCCAGCACGCCCTCGCCGAAGCGATAGATGACCTCGAATCGTCCCGCATCGGCCTCGGCTTCGTACTGCGCGGCGGCGGCGAGCGTGCGCTCGCGGCGATGCCGCCAGTCGTCGAGTGCGCGCTGGCCGTGGCGCTGGGCCAGCAGACGCTCGGTCACTTGCGGCGACAGCAGCAGGCCGGTGGCGTTGTTGCCGCCGAACCCCTTGGCGTTGATGAAGCTGCAGTCCGCCTCGAACGCGAGTGGCTCCTGGAAGAAGCGTAGCTTCTCGGCGTAGACATCGTCCGCCACCGCATCGAGCGTCGGAATGCCCGGCACCCAGCCATGGGCGAAGGTGCCCAGGGCGCTGGCGATCTGGTCGCCGGCGGCAGTGCCTTGAGAATGGCCGATGAACGCCTTGATCGCGGCGACCGGCCAGTTTTCGATGCCGTTGGCCCGGGCCACCTGGTCGAAGATATGCGACTCGGTGGTGCGGTTCTTCGGCGTGCTGGTGCCATGGGCGTGGAGATAGCTGCGCTGCCGCACGCTCTGTTCGCCCAGGATCGAGGTGGCCAGGGCCACCGACTTGCCCAGCGTGAGATAGTTGCCGATACCGGGGGCGGAGATCGAACGCTTCCAGCCGTCGGCATTGACGTTCACCTCGGGCACGGCGGCCAGGATCTGGGCGCCGGTCTCCAGCACCAGCGAGTCGTCCATCAGCAGCACGAACTGTGCCGCCTCGGCGATGGTGAAGCCGCAGTTGCGGGCGAACGGACGGCAGGCGCGCTGGTAATCCTCGTCGGTCAGCAGCTCCAGCGCGTCCAGCGCCATCAGGCTCTGGTCGTCGGCGAGCGCGCTCATGGCGCGAAAGCCTTCGATGATCTCCGGCGTCACCGGCGCATCGCTGGTGCCGACCATGACGATGCGGCGACGGCCCTGGCGGATATCGTCGATGCCGAGTCGCAGGTTGTAGAGGAAGGTGGCGCAGGCGCCCTGGATCGCACCGGTGGCGCCCACGCTGCCGAGTACGTAGGCATTGAGGAAGTCCGCCGGCATCTGGCCATAGCCCAGCGGCATCTGCTTGGAGGTGGTCCGCTGGCCGGTGACGAAGCTCTTCAGCATGCCGCCCCAGCCGGCGTCGTCGAGCTGGCCGATGGAGTTGCCGGCGTAGACGGCGATGGCATCCGGATCCACCCGGTCACGCAGCGATTCCCAGTCGAGCCCGCTCTGGCCTAGGCAGTCGCTGACGCCGAAGATCGCCATCGACAGGCCACGCGGGTGGTGAACGCTGCGGTAGAAGGTTTCCGGCGAGAAGCCCGACGGCAGGCAGCCGGCAGCCCGCACCAGCGCCTGCCGCCTTTCGGGCAGCAGCGCGTTCAGCGTACCGGCAGGCACGTTGACCTCGACGGTCTGCCTGTCGAGCTCGCGGATCTCCCAGCCATCGGGCAGTGGCTGCGGCAGTTGGCGCCGTGACGTGGTGAAGCTCACGGGCTGCGAGAACGTCAGCCGCATCTCGCGGTTGCCGGGGATACCGGCCTCCCGGAAGGCGTCGTCCTCGATGCGCCGGATCAGCGTCTGCTTGAGAATCTGCTCGCGGTAGCGATCGACGACCGCGGCCTCGCCGAGCGTCTCGCCATTGGCACTCTGCCATTGGCCCTCGCCGCACGGGGTGACCAACTGCATCAGGGTCGCCAGGGCAACGAGCGTACGGGTCTGCTCGGCGGCTGGCAGAACGTCGAGAATCGTGCGGCGGTAGGCTTGGTGCCCGGAGGTTCTACCCGCGGCGTTGACGCCGCCCATACCGACGATTACCGGTAAATGTGACAAGCCACGTCCCTCGTGAACATTGGGGCAATCGGTGACCATGACATGGGGATGGATCGACTGCGATGAAAGGATATTCCCGCCGGGGACTCAGCTTTCGGCCCAGACCGGTTGAGAAAAGCCCCCGAGCGAACAGGGAAAACAGTGATCGTACATGCCATCGAAGGCCGTATTGCCAGGATTGGCTGAATGTGGGCAGGGATGATACACCTGCGCGCGCGCGCCGTCATGCCACGCCAGGTAAGCTATCGTGCGTTCCGGATGCATGGGTCGGGCAGCCGGCTGCTAGAATACCCGGCCTGTCGCAGCTTTATCATCGGTGTTCTCATGCAAGCCTCATCGCGCGCCATCGTCTCAAGTCAGCAGGGGCCGCACCAGGATTTGATGCGCCGCGTCCAGCGCGCTCGCGATAGCGAGTGGCAACGCCCGCCGGCCGAGCATACGCGGCTGGCCTTCGCGGAAGCGGCTCGATGGCTGGAGGCGCAGTGCCGGCCGCTGATCCTCGATGCCGGCTGTGGCGTGGGGCTCTCCACGCGCCGGCTCGCCGAACGTCATCCCGATCATGCCGTGATCGGCGTGGATCGCAGCGAGCTGCGGCTGTCGCGAGATCACGGTGCCTTGCCGGACAACGCGCGACTGGTGCGTGCCGATCTGGTCGATTTCTGGCGCCTGGCGCTCGCCGCCGGGTGGCGGCCGGCGCGGCACTACCTGCTTTATCCGAATCCCTATCCCAAGAGCACGCAGCTCAAGAAGCGCTGGCACGGCCATCCGGTCTTTCCCTCGCTGCTCGCGCTCGGTGGGGTGCTGGAGCTGCGCTCCAACTGGGCCATCTATGTCGAGGAGTTCGCCCTCGGCGTCGAGGCGCTGCTCGGGGTCGAGGGCAAGATCGCTGCCTTCACTCCCGGCGTCACGTTCATGACGCCATTCGAGCGAAAATATTACGAGAGCGGCCAGACGCTGTGGCGCTATCGCGTCGATCTCGCCGCTTCGCTACCCAACGGAGAGCCCGCCCGATGAGCTATCTGCTCCTCGCCCTGGCGATCGTCGCCGAAGTCGTGGCAACCAGTTCGCTGAAAGCCTCGGCCGGCTTCACACGCTGGCTGCCAAGCCTCGTGGTGGTCGTGGGCTACGGCTTCTCGTTCTATGCGCTGTCGCTGGTGCTGAAGTCGCTGCCCGTGGGCATCACCTACGCGATCTGGGCCGGCCTCGGTATCGTGCTGGTGACGCTGATCGGTATCGTGTTCTACGGCGAGAAACCGGACCTGCCCGCCTACCTGGGCATGGGGCTGATCATCGCCGGCGTCGTCGTCATCCAGGTTTTTTCGCGGCTGTCGTCGCACTGACGTGCGGTGGTGCCTCCTCTCTTTCAGCGCTTTCGTCTTTTGGTACTTTGACATGACACCAGGCATCGCCTCCGAGGGGCGTTAATTGGTACGCTCTGGACCAGATTGGCCCTCATTTTTCTTTGAAGCGAGCATCCATTATGCGGCAGTGGCTAGGTCGGAGTTCTCTGTTTCTCGGTGCGTTGTCACTATCGGTGGTCTCTATCGTCGTCCAGGCAGCCGGGTTCGATCATGTCGCCCGGCTCGCCGACAAGGGTTTCGTTATCAGCGCCCAAGCGCGGCTATTGGATAGCGGAGAGGTGCTGGGCGCCCTCAATCCCTCGCAACCGCTGTCGCCGGCATCCGTCACCAAGCTCTACACCGCCGCCGCCGCCCTGGATCGCTGGGGGCCGCAGCACCGATTCACCACTCGCTTCGTCTCCACCGGCACGCTCGATGGCAACGGCGTCCTGCACGGCGACCTGGTGCTCGAGGGCGGCGGCGACCCGGCGCTGACATCGGAAGAGCTCTGGCGGCTGATCCAGAAGCTGCGGGAGCTCGGGGTTTCCAGCGTCGACGGGCAACTGGTGATCAGCCAGTGGCGCTTCGGCCCGGTGACCTGCCAGACCAGCGATCGCTGCAAGACGCAGACGGAGGGCACCAACGCCTACGCCTCGCTGCTCTCCTCCGCGGCGGTCAACTATGGCAGCTGGTGCGCCACGGTGATGCCGGGGGGGGTCGGCCAGCCGGCACGGATCACCAGCTGCGACACGGTGGCGCCGACCCTGCGAATCCAGAACGACGTGACCACGGTCGCCGCGGGCGGCTCCGCCGACCTCTACGCCAAGCGGGTGACCGACAGCCAGGGGGACACGCTCAAGGTCAGCGGGCAGATTCCCGCCGGGACCTATCCCCGTCCCATCTACAAGGCGAGCTCGGATCCGGCGGACCAGACCGGGCAGACGCTGCTGTCGCTGCTGCGCCAGGCGGGGGTGCCGGTCAGCGGGGGCTACGCGGTCAGTCGGCAGGCTCCGCCGTCGATCGCCAAGGAGTTGGCCGCCGTCGAGGGCAAGCCGCTGCAGGAGCTGCTGCTGCGCACGCTCAACTACTCGAACAATTTCATGGCCGACACCCTGGCGCTGGATCTGACCTCCGGCACCCAGCAGAATCTGCCGGACGCCGGGCGGGAGCTCGAGCGTTTCGCCACCAGCCTGCCGGGACACGGTGCGGCGATACTGCGCAGCGGTAGCGGGCTGACGCCGGAAAACCGGGTGTCGGCGCAGAGCGTCAACTCGCTGCTTGGCGCGATGTATGGCAATGCCTCGCTGTTTCCCACGTTCGTGGCCGGTATGCAGGTACCCGCCAACGGGCCGATGCATTTCATCCGTCGTGGCAGCCAGACCTTCCAGGACCACGTGATGCTCAAGACGGGCACGCTCAACGAGCCGGTGACGGTACGCGCGGTGGCTGGCTATTTCCGCACCGACAGCGGGCGCTGGGGCAGCTTCGCCGTGCTGGTCAACGGTACCGCGTCGACGCCGTATCTCTCCTGGCGCGAGACGCTGCCGATGGTCGCCGACGACCTGACCGCGATGATCGAGCGCCACTAGGACGTGTCCACCCGCGACGTCGTGAGCCGGGTGAATCGGTTGGACAGGCCCTGGCGTTTTCGCCGAGGCGGGCGACCCGGATTGCCTCCGTGTTCGCCCGCGCGCAAAATCGCACCGTTTGCTCCACGCTTCCCACATGAGGACGTCTAAGTGCTGTCACGCCTTTCCCTATTCGCCGCCGCCATCGTCGTGAGCGTTGCCGGTTGTGCCTCGAACCCGGATGACGCCGCAACCGGCGCCAACGCACCGGCCGCCAGCGAAGCCCTGGTCGGTACCTACTGGAAACTGATGACGCTCGACGGCGAGCCGGTGCCCGTGGCGGACAACCAGCGCGAAGCGCATCTGGTGCTCGATGCGCAGGGGCGTGTTGCCGGCTCGACCGGATGCAACCGGTTGATGGGGGGCTACCGGATGGAGGGCGATACGCTGACCTTCTCGCAGCTGGCCTCGACCCGAATGGCGTGTCCCGGGGAGATGGCGACCCTCGAACAGGGATGGCTGGCGACACTCTCCGAAACGGCGCACTACTCGATTTCCGGGCAGTCGCTCGTGCTGAAGGACGCGGCTGACAGAACGCTGGCCAGACTCAAGGCCAATGCGCTGTATTGAGCGACGCGCAAGCTCCCTGATTCGACCGTGAGAACCGTACCTTGACCCTGATCGACTGCGAGTTCGACCTGCACGGCGATGCCGTGCTGACGATCTTCAATGACGCCATCCTCAATACCACTGCGCTCTACGAGTATCAGCCACGGACGAGGGCTGTCGTCGAGCAATGGTTCCAGACCAAGCGCGCAGGGGACTTTCCGATCCTCGGCATGCTCGACGACGATAGCGGCCGGCTGATGGGGTTCGCCAGCTATGGCCCGTTTCGGCCCCATGCCGCCTATCGCTACAGCGTCGAGCACTCGGTCTACGTGGATGGCGACTTCCGCCAGCGGGGCGTCGCCAGGCAGCTGATGACGGCACTGATCGCGCGCGCCGAGGCTCAGCAGTACCACACCCTGATCGGCGGCATCGATGCCGCCAATGCCCCCAGCATCGTGCTGCACGAACGGCTGGGCTTCGAACATGCCGGCACTGTCCGTCAGGCCGCGTTCAAGTTCGGGCGCTGGCTCGATCTGGCTTTCTACCAGCGGATCCTGGCGACGCCGGAGCGCCCTAGCGCGGAGTGATCAGGGGGTATCGCCGGGCTTGTCCGACTGGCCGGTGCTGCCGCTGTCGGCATCGTCGTTGATAGCCTCCGTCGGCGTGCTCGGCAGCGCATCGGAACCTATCGCCAGCTTGTCGGCGTCGGCGATATAGACCTCCTGGCTGCTGCGCAGGAACAGGCAGAGTTCCTGGCCGGCCTGACCGTTCATGTGGTCCTGCGGGTAATGACCCTGGATCAGCAGTGCCGTCATGCCGGCCTCGTCGTCGAACAGCACCGGCTCTCCAGCCGGGGCGGCATCCGGAAACTGGCTGGCCTGCTGGCACTGTTCGATGACCGCCTGATCGTGCTCCTCCCAGGCGGCATCGGTGGAAGCGTGGGCGGGGCCGGCCATGGCGAGCATGGCCGTGGCGAGGCAGGCCGGGACGGTGTAGGGCGTGAAACGGCGCATAAGGGAAACGGTCCTTGTTGCCGGTGGTAGGGGCGATGCCGGTAGCGTGTTACCGGCCGCCAGTGGTGTGAGCGCATCGCGCCCGTCGAGCTGGCACATTTTCCACGGAGTCAGCGGTCGTGGATCTTTCTCGGGCACTGTTGGCCCGCCACTGGAGTATAGACCTCGTATGGCACTATCCGTTGGATTGCTGTTTCTGGCCGTGGTGTTCTCGACCTCGGTGTTGTCCGGCGTCTTCGGCATGGCCGGCGGGCTGATTCTGCTTGGCTTCCTGCTCGCCTGGTTACCGGCAGCGACGGCGATCGCCGTGCACGGAGTGATCCAGCTCACCGCCAACGCCTCGCGCGCGTGGCTCTCGCGTCGCTTCATCGACTGGCGCATCGTCGCCATGATCGCCTGCGGCGTATTGATCGCGGCCGGGCTGCTGGTCCTGGTGCGCTACTCGCCCAGCGAGACGGTGGTGCTGATCGTGCTCGGACTGATGCCGGTGATGGTATGGATACCCAAGCGCTGGTTCCATTTCGACGTCTCGCGGCCGGGGCATGCCGTCCTGTGCGGGCTCGTCTCCGGGGGATTGACCATTGCCGTCGGCGTATCCGGCCCGACCATCGACCTCGGCTTCATCCGTACCCATCTCGACCGGCGCACCGTGGTGGCGACCAAGGCCACCATTCAGGTCATTGCGCACAGCCTCAAGATCCTCTTCTACTGGCAGGCGGCCCTGGCGATGGATAGCGGTGAGTGGGGCTGGGTGGCGCTGGCGATTCCTTTCGCCTTCGTGGGCACGCGCACCGGCAATCTGGTGCTCTCCCGGCTGACGGATGCCGGCTTTCGCTACTGGACGCGCTGGATCGTCACGGTGGTGGGGGCCTATTACCTGATCCGGGGACTGATGGGGCTGTGGGCGTGATCGTGCCCGCCGGCGGGGCGGCCGTGCAAGAGGTCTACTCCTGAGAGGGGCTGACGCCGAAATAGCGCTTGTACTCGCGACTGAACTGCGAGGTGCTGCGATAGCCCACATCGACGGCAGCCCGGGCCACGTTGACCCGCTGCTGGCCCAGCAGAACCCGAGCCCGAAGTAGTCGCAGGCGCTTGAGATACTGCACCGGCGACAACTGTGTCACGCGCTTGAAGTGGTGATGGAAATGCGAGGCGCTCATGTTGGCACGTTCGGCAAGCGCTTCCACTGTCAGCGGCAGCGCGAAATGGCGATGAAGGTAGTTCAGCGATTCGGCGATGCGCGCGTAGTGTCCCTGCTGCTGTACCAGCTCCCGCAGCGACTGGCCTTGCGGACCGTTGAGCGCCGCGAACAGCACCTCCCGCACCCGGCCCGCGCCCAGCGCCCGGCTGGTGCTCTCGTCCGACAGGCAGTCGGCCAGCCGTTGCACCGCTTCCGCCATGGTGGCATCGAGGGGGACTGCCGCCATGGGCTCGGGGGAGCGGCGATTGCCATCGGCCGGTGTCGGCAGGTGGTGAACCAGTTCGCTCAACGTCAACGGGTCCACATCGATGGACAGGCCCAGCAGCGGCGCGCCGGGGCGGGCCAGCGTCTCGCACTCGAAGGGTAGCGGCATCGCTTGTACCAGATAGTTGCCGGGACCGTAATGAATGACCCGGTCCTCCAGATAGCCGATCTTGTCGCCCTGCGCGATGATGAACAGCCCCGGTTCATAGATCAGCGGTGTCCGCGGATAGCTGCATTCCGAGGCGATCAACTTCACTCCGTCGATGTGGGTGGCGGAGAAGCCGTTGGTCATGGCCAGCGGTGCCAGCGTCCGGGCCAGATGGGAAGCCCAGTCGGGTGCCGGCCGGGTCGGTTCGATGTCGTCCCGCGATGGCTGATCGCTGGGCGACACTTGGAGTGCGTGCTCGAGCATGACGTCTCCCGAAAGTGAGTCGATACGGAGGATCAGCGTATTGTGCATGAAAATAGCGTTATAAGATAACAAAATGCGCTGTTTCAAGAGAATAGGGTGGATGTTCGACAGGATTCGGCATGGCGACCTTCAAGCGCATCGACCAAACTGATCGCGTTTTCGCGCTCCGTGTCACGGCGCGTCATTCGTCTCCTCGACCAAGGGTTACCGCTATGACTCAGGCTACCGCCACGCCCGCCAAGGGTTACGCTGCGCACTCCGCCACGACACCGTTGGCACCCTGGGACTTCGAGCGCCGTTCGCCGCGCCCGGATGATGTCTCGATCGAAATTCTCTACTGCGGCGTCTGCCACAGCGATCTTCACTTCGCTCGCGACGACTGGGGCATGGCCTCCTATCCGGTCGTGCCGGGGCACGAGATCGTCGGCCGCGTCACGGCCGTGGGCGACGACGTCAGTCAGTACCAGGTCGGCGATCTGGTCGGCGTCGGCTGCATGGTGGACTCCTGCCGCCAGTGCCAGGCCTGTAACGAAGGCCTCGAGAACTACTGCGCCGAAGGTTTCGTGATGACCTACGGCAGTCCCGACAAGCATGACGGCACCCTGACCCAGGGCGGCTACTCCGACAAGGTCGTGGTCAGTGAACGTTTCGTCGTGCGCATGCCCGATGGCATCGACCTCAAGTCCGCGGCGCCGATCCTGTGCGCCGGTATCACCACCTATTCACCGCTGAAACACTACGGCGTCAAGCCGGGTGACAAGGTCGGCATCATCGGCATGGGCGGTCTCGGCCATATGGGGGTCAAGCTCGCCAAGGCGCTGGGTGCCGAGGTCACGCTGTTCACGCGGTCCGAGTCCAAGAAGGCGGAAGCCAGAAAGCAGGGCGCCGATCACGTGGTGATCTCCACCAATGACGACGAGATGGCAGCGATCACCGAAACCTTCGACTTCATGCTCGACACGGTGCCGGTGCAGCATGATATCAACCCCTATCTCAATGCCCTGAAGCCGGATGGCACGCACATTCTCGTCGGCCTGCTCGAGCCGCTCGATCCGGCGGTATCCGGTGCCAACCTGGTCTTCCGTCGTCGGGTGCTGGCCGGTTCGCTGATCGGTGGCATGCCGGAAACCCAGGAAGTACTCGATTTCTGTGCCGAGAACGGGATCACCTGCGATGTCGAGATGATCAACATCGATCAGATCAACGAGGCCTGGGAGCGCATGCAGAAGGGCGACGTGAAGTATCGGTTCGTGATCGACATGGCATCGATCAAGGAGAGCTAAGAGCCAAGAGCTTCGAGCCTCGAACGCCAGCGACGATGTCGCTGGCGTTTTTCGTTCCACCGCCACGCTGTTTTTGGCGGCTTGTGGCTCAGGGCTGAACTCTCACCAATCCTTCCTGTGCCGTCGATGCCACCAGGCGGCCTTCGCGGTCATAGAAACTGCCACGAGCGAAACCGCGTGCGCCGCCCGCCCAGGGGCTCTCCATCACGTACAGCAACCACTCGTCGATCCTGGGGTCCTCGTGAATCCACAGGGCGTGATCCAGGCTGGCGATGCGCAGGCGCGGATCGCCGAACTCCACATCGTGGGCCAGCAGCGAGGTCAACAGCAGGTTGAAGTCCGAGCTGTAGGAGAGCAGGTAGCGGTGCAGTGCCGGGTCGTCCGGCATCGGGCCGCCGGCCATGCGGAACCAGATCATCCGCGAGGGCGGACAGTCATGGCGCTCTTCCACGGTGATGAATTCGACAGGGTGTCCGTGGAAGCGCTGGTGGACCGCCTTGCCTTCCGCCAGCAACGCCTCGGGCGTGGGTACCTCGGGCGCCTTGGGTTGGTGGCTCAGGCCGTGTTCACGTCCCTGGAAGGAGGCGCTGCAGAAGAATATCGGTTTGCCCTTCTGGATCGCGGTGACGCGCCGCGTCGTGAAGCTGCCGCCATCGCGAACGCGGTCGACGGAGTAGATCACCGGGAGCTGGGCATCGCCGGGGCGGAGGAAGTAGCCATGCAGCGAGTGAAGATAGCGATCCTCGGGCACCGTGCGGGTCGCGGCGGCGGCGGATTGGCCCAGAGCCTGACCGCCGAAAAGTTGCGGCAGCCCCAGGTCCTGGCTCTGACCACGGAACAGGTTCTCCTCCAGCGCTTCCAGGCCAAGAAGCTGGATAAGGTCGTTCAGCGCTTGTGTCATTCGGGTATCCTTGATGGCGCGTCGATGATGGCTGGTCACGAGTATATCCTGCTCGATGGTGACTCGCCGCGACGCGGCGCGGCAATACGGGACGATCATGATACGCAACGACGAATTCTACATGCACCGGGCGCTGGATCAGGCCCGGCTGGCGCTGGAGGCGGGCGAGGTGCCGGTTGGCGCCGTGGTCGTCGATGGCCGGGGCGAACCGATCGGCGCGGGCTACAACTGCCCCGTCGGTGGTCAGGATCCGACCGCCCATGCCGAGGTGCAGGCGCTGAGAAGCGCGTCGCGGGCGCTGGGCAATTACCGGCTGGACGACTGTACGCTGTTCGTCACGCTCGAGCCCTGCCTCATGTGCACGGGGGCGATCATCCATGCCCGGATTCGGCGGGTCGTCTACGCGACTGCGGAGCCCAAGGGCGGGATGGTCGAATCCCGCGCCAACCTCTTCGCGCAGCCCTGGTTCAACCACCGGGTCGAGATCGAGGGTGGCGTGCTGGCCGCGCCGGCGAAGCGCTTGCTTCAGCAATTCTTCCGGGAACGCCGGCGGGCTGACCCGTAGCCGTGACCCGGATCAACTGGCGTCGGTGAGGATCACGCGATTGCGTCCGCCCTGTTTGGCGCGATAGAGCGACTCGTCGGCGGCCTGGAAGAGTCGATCGCGACGGATCGGAGGCTCGTCGGTGATACTGACGCCGATGCTGAGCGTCACCGGCACGTTGCCCGGCAGGAGCAGGCCGCTCTCGGCCACCGCCCGGCGCAGCGCCTCGGCAATCTCTCCGGCGGCCTGGCGATCGCAGTTCGGCAGGCAGGCCACGAACTCCTCGCCGCCATAACGGGCGAACAGCCCGCCCGCCCGCTCGACCGGTAGCCGACAGCGCTGGGCGATCGTCTTGAGATAGCGGTCGCCCTCCAGGTGTCCGAAGTGGTCGTTGACGCTTTTGAAGTGGTCCAGATCGCAGATCAGCAGTGCCAGCGGTAGCGGGTCCCGATGATCGTCCATCCAGCGCAGCAGTTCGCGACGATTGGGCAGTTGGGTCAACTCGTCGTGGCGGGCGATCCATTCGATCTCCTGCTGCAGGCGCTCGCGCTCCTTCATCTCCTCGCGCAGAGAGGCGTTGGCCCCGTTCGCCAAGCGATGCTGATGGGCCAGTCTCCTGTAGATATAGAGCACCATGTGCAGCAGGTAGGCCAGCAGTATGCCGAAGGCGAGCGTGATCTCCGGCAGCCGACTCCGTTGGACTTGTAACCAGTGCAGCGATGGCGCCACGCTCAGGGTCAGCCGGTCGGTACCCAGGGTGACCGGCTGTTGATAGCGCCAGTCCGCGAGATTGCCCAGCGGACCGTAGTGAAAGTAGAGCTGGCGGTCGCCGCTGAGCGTCACCGCGCGATCCTGGTTGGACGTCTGCGCCAGTAGCGAGTTGAGCAGCTTGTCCACGCTCACCACCATTCCCACGGCACCGCGCAGGGTTCCATCCACGACATCGCGTACCGGGAGATAGCTGATCACGCCGCGCCCGCCCTGGATGAAATCGACGATCCCGGTCTGCCCCTCGATGCCGTAGACCAGCGGATGATCCAGTGCCTCCCGGCTCTGTGCATCCGATAGGTAAAGGTTGGTGCCGAGAACCTTCTGATTGCCGCGTAGCGGATAGACGCGGATGACGGTGCCGTCGACATCGATGAAAGCGATGTTGCGGAAGTAGCCGAAATCGTCGTGGTACAGCCTGGCCTGTTGCTCCCATTCGGAGCGGGACGGGACATAGCCCAGCATGTTCCAGAAACTGGTGAAGCGTCGCATCGCCTTGAGATGGGAGGCCGTCTCCGAAGCCATCCTGGTGGCGATGTCGTTGCCCTCGCTGGCGGCAAGGTCATACAGGCGCAGGTTGTCGGTCTGGCGTTGCTCCTGCCAGCTGATCATCGCCAGCAGTGCGATCAACCCGCCGACCGCCAAGGGCGGCAGGATCCGCCGCCAGTAGCGGCGGAGCGTGGGCAGAAGCGCAAGGCACTGGGCGGACCAGAACAGCCATAACGCCGCCAGGATCGCCAGGGGCACCGCCGTCGTGCTGGAGGCGTATTCCGGCGGTGGAGCCAACGAGCGGTAGCCGAGCCAGACGCCGCCCATGACGACCAGCAGCAGCAGAATCGGTGAGCCCAGACCCAGGCGCGACAGCAACAGCACGTTGAGGGTCAGCCCGAAGATCATGCAGAGCGAGAGAACCGGAGGCCGGCTGCGGAAGAGCTCCCAGTTGCCCGGCAGATGATCGAGCCAGCGCTGCCAGATATCGACGCTGAGCCAGGTCTCTGCCACCAGATAACTGGCAAGGATGGTCAGGGTGAAAAGCCCGGTAGGAATCAGCAGCCAGCGGCTGGCCCGGATCCATTGGTGCAATGCGGAGATCTGGCCTAGCCAGAGCGCCCCCAGCAGTGGTATCAGCAGCCAGCGTTGATCCGGTCCGCCGGCGGGCCAGAGGGCAATTAACGCGACCGGAAACGCCAGGTACAGCGACAGACGAGACACCACCATAGGCATAGGCGTTATGGTTCTCCACGGCGCGGTCGCCGATTACAGCAGCGGGGCGACGATTTCGAAGGGGGTGCTCTCATCGTCCAGCGCGCGCTCGCCCAGCTGGTTGAACTGTTGCTGGCTGCGATTGACGTACTTCAGTATCTCGTAATAACGACGGACGTTACGGACGTAGATTACCGGTTCGCCGCCACGAGCGTAACCATGGTGCACCCGGGAGTACCACTCGCGCTCCTGCAGCAGCGGCAGCGCCTCGCGGACGTCGGCCCAGCGCTCGGGATCGCCGCCGCGCATGCGGACGATTTCCTGGGCGTCGAACAGGTGTCCCAGGCCGACATTGTAGGCGGCGAGCGCCATCCAGGTTCGATCGGGCTCAGGTATGTTATCGGCCAGGCGCTGTTTGACTTGAAGCAGGTATCTGGCGCCACCGTCGATACTCTGTCGCGGGTCGAGACGATTGTCGATGCCGACCTCTTCGGCAGTGGGGTGCGTCAGCATCATCAGCCCGCGAACACCGGTCGGCGATTCGGCATCGGCCTCCCAGTGCGACTCCTGAAAACCGAGCGCGGCCAGAAGATGCCAATCGAAGCCGGTCTGCCGGGCGGCCTCCTTGAAGTAAGGCACGAAGCGCGGCAGCCGCGTCCCGACATGGTGAATGAACAGTCGGGCGCCGACGTATTCGAGATAATCGTCGTGGCCGAAGTAGCGTCCCACGAGTTCATCGAGCTTGCCGTTGCGACGCTGGTCTTGCAGGAAATCGTTGGCGGCGCTGAGCAGATCGATCGGCTGGTTCGCCGAGAAGGCCCAGGCCAGGCTCACGGGCTTGCCCAGTGGGAAGCCGCGCTCGACATTGGGAAAGAACAACCGGTTGAGCCTGAATTGCTGGGTGTAGACCACTGCAGCATCGAGATCGTCACGCTCGACCATCTCCATCAGATCGGCGATGGTCAGGCCTTCGGCTTCCTTCCAGCCCAGTCCCGGCAGATTTCGCTGCTGCGTGCGCAGCGCCGCGGCATTGCCGGAATCGGCAATGACGCCGATCCGCAACCCCGGAAGATCGTCCAGCGTGCGAACCGGAGGGAGACCGCGGCGGTAGACCACCAGCGGCTGAAGCGTCAGGATCGGCTGGCTGTAGCGGATGCCTTCCCGGTCCAGGTCGAGTGCCAGGGCTGCGGCCCCCACGTCCGCGTCGCCATGTCTCACCTTGCCGATGACGCCTCCGATACTGGCTTCGGTATCGACCGACAGGCTGACTCCCAGCGACGCCGAGAAACGGCGCATCAGCTCGTACTCGAAGCCGGTCGGGCCATGGCCTCCGGAATAGAAGGTGATCGGCCCGCCGCGTGTCGCCACCTGCAGGAAACCGCGCTTCTGGATCGGCTCGAGTCCGTCGCTGAAACGCGGTATCCATTGAGCGGGGCAGAGGACGATCGTCAGCGCCAACAGCAGTACCAGTGCGCGCCGCAGACGTGTCAGGAGCTTGGCCATGCAGTCGGGTCGGTGAGAGCGTGACGGCACACCATAGCCGGCCGCCGTCCCGCTGTCATCTATTGGCTACCACGCTAAACGTCCCGCAAGGCGGGGGCGCGGCTTCGGTGGAAGGGGCGGCCTGACGCCCTGCAGGAGCATCGGCCGGCGCCGGTTCCGTTGCCTTAGCGAGCGTCGTCGCTTTCCAGTATCATGTCGCCCTGATCCCGGCATTGCTGCCCGTCTCGCACGAGACAAATGCGATCCTCGACCGTCCTGGAGGCTTTCCACGCCATGCTCGAATTGCAAGGCGCCCCCGCGCTATCTGCATTCCGTCACGCCAAACTGCTCGCCGATCTTCGCGCCGCCGTTCCCGAAGTCGAGTCCCTCAAGGCGCACTACGTTCATTTCGTCGACCACCATGACGAGCTCGACGATGGGGCACGTCGGGTGCTGGAGCGGCTGCTGGACTATGGCCACGGCGCCGAACCCGGACGTGACACTCCGCCCGAGGGGCATCTGTTCCTGGTCGTGCCCCGTATCGGCACCATCTCGCCGTGGTCATCCAAGGCGACCGACATCGCCCACAATTGCGGGCTCGAGCAGGTAGCGCGCATCGAGCGCGGCATCGCCTATCGGCTGACGCTGAAAAGTGCGCCGACCGCCGATGCCTACGACCTCCTGGTCTCGCGTCTGCATGACCGCATGACGGAAACCGTGCTGTACGACGCCAGCGATGCCGCCAAGCTGTTCTCCCATCACCAGCCGGCACCGCTGGCGACCATCGACGTGATCGAGGGCGGACGCCCGGCGCTGGCGGATGCCAATAGCCAGCTCGGCCTGGCACTGGCGGAAGACGAGATCGACTACCTGGTCGAAGCGTTCGAGGCGCTGGGCCGCAATCCGACGGACGTCGAGTTGATGATGTTCGCCCAGGCCAATTCCGAGCACTGCCGCCACAAGATCTTCAACGCCGACTGGGTCATCGACGGCGAGCCGCAGAGCCGCTCGCTGTTCAAGATGATCAAGAACACCTTCGAGCAGTCCGGCGACAAGGTGCTCTCGGCCTACAGCGACAACGCCGCCATCATCGAAGGGTCGACGGCGGGGCGCTTCTTCCCCTCGCCTGACGATCAGGTCTACGGCGCGACTCGGGAACCGATCCACATCCTGATGAAGGTGGAGACCCACAACCACCCGACGGCCATCGCGCCGCATCCGGGGGCGGCCACCGGTGCCGGCGGCGAGATTCGCGACGAGGGCGCCACCGGGCGTGGCGGCAAGCCCAAGGCGGGCCTGACCGGCTTCACCGTCTCCAACCTGCGCATCCCCGAGTTCGTGCAGCCGTGGGAAGCGTTCGACTACGGCAAGCCCGAGCGGATTCAATCGGCCCTCGACATCATGCTCGAAGGGCCGATCGGCGGCGCGGCGTTCAACAACGAATTCGGCCGGCCCAATCTCAACGGTTTCTTCCGGACGTTCGAGCTCGACGCCGTCGGCGCCGATGGCATCGAGCGCCGGGGCTATCACAAGCCGGTGATGCTGGCCGGCGGCTACGGCAACGTGCGCGACGCTCACGTGCTCAAGGGCGAGATTCCCGTTGGCGCCAAGCTGATCGTGATGGGCGGCCCGGCGATGCTGATCGGCCTCGGCGGCGGCGCGGCGTCGTCGATGGCGTCGGGAGCCTCCAGCGAGGATCTCGACTTCGCCTCGGTGCAGCGCGACAACCCGGAGATGGAGCGCCGCGCCCAGGAAGTGATCGATCGCTGCTGGGCGTTGGGCGACGACAACCCCATCGCCTTCATCCATGACGTGGGCGCGGGCGGACTCTCCAACGCCCTGCCTGAGCTGGTCAAGGATGGCGGCCGCGGCGGCCTGTTCGATCTGCGCGCGGTGCCCAACGCCGAACCGGGCATGAGCCCGCTGGAGATCTGGTGCAACGAGGCCCAGGAGCGCTACGTGCTGGCGGTGACGCCGGCGCAGCTCGAGCGCTTCGATGCGCTGTGTGCCCGCGAGCGCTGCCCCTACGCGGTGGTCGGCGAGGCGACCGAGTCTCATCACCTGGCGGTTCGCGACGGTCATTTCGAGGCCGATCCGGTCGACCTGCCGATGAGCGTACTGTTCGGCAAGCCGCCCAAGATGCAGCGCAGCTTCGAACGTCACACCCTCAACCTGCCCGGCCTCGGGCTCGACAATCTCGACCTGCGGGAAGCGCTGGATCGCGTGCTGCGCCTCCCGACCGTGGCCTCGAAGAGCTTCCTGATCACCATCGGCGACCGCTCGATTACCGGTCAGGTCGCCCGCGACCAGATGGTCGGCCCGTGGCAGGTGCCCGTCGCCGACTGTGCGGTCACCACCGCCAGCTTCGATACCCATGCCGGCGAAGCGATGGCGATGGGCGAGCGTCCTCCGGTGGCCTTGATCGACCCGGCGGCGAGCGCGCGTCTGGCGGTGGCGGAAGCGATCACCAACCTCGCCGCCGCGCCGATCGAACAGCTCTCCGACATCAAGCTCTCCGCCAACTGGATGAGCGCCGCCGATCACGTCGGCGAGAACCAGGCGCTCTACGATGCCGTGCACGCGGTGGGCATGGAGCTGTGCCCTCAGCTTGGCATCGCCGTGCCGGTGGGCAAGGACTCGATGTCGATGCGCACCGCCTGGCAGACGGAAGCGGGTGACGAGAAAAGCATTACCGCACCGCTGACGCTCAATATCACCGGCTTTGCCCTGGTCACCGACGCGCTGCGCACGCTCACCCCGCAGCTGCGCCTCGACCAGGACGAGAGCGACCTGATCCTGATCGATCTCGGTCGCGGCCAGCATCGGCTCGGCGGCTCCGCCCTGGCGCAGGTCTACGGCCAGGTCGGCAACGTCTGCCCGGATCTGGACGAAGCCGAGGATCTGGTGGCGTTCTTCAGCGTCATTCAGGGACTCAACGCCGACGGCAAGCTGCTCGCCTACCACGACCGCAGCGACGGCGGCCTGATCGTGACCCTGCTGGAGATGGCCTTCGCCGGCCGCGGCGGGCTCGAGATCAAGCTCGACTGGCTCACCGACGATGCCGTCGGCGCGGTGGATGCACTGTTCGCCGAAGAACTCGGCGCGGTGATCCAGGTCAACCGCCAGGACACCGAGTTCGTGCTGGCGCAGTTCGCCGCGGCCGGCCTCGAGACCTGTGGCGTCATCGCCCGTCCGCGCTATGACGACCAGGTCCGGGTGACGCTGTTCGAAGAGCCGCTGCTGGAAACCACCCGGGCCATGACCCAGCGTGTCTGGTCGGAAACCAGCTATCGGATGCAGGCGCTGCGCGACAACCCGGAGTCCGCCAAGAGCGAATTCGACGGGCTGCTCAACCTGCGCGATCCGGGGCTGTCGGCCAGTCCGACCTTCGATGTCGACGACGACATCACCGCGCCTTACCTCCAGACCGGTGTACGGCCACGCGTGGCGATCCTGCGCGAGCAGGGGGTCAACGGGCACGTGGAAATGGCGGCGGCGTTTGATCATGCCGGCTTCGAGGCTGTCGATGTGCACATGAGCGACATTCTCGCCGGGCGCATCACCCTCGACGACATGAAGGGCCTGGTCGGCTGCGGCGGCTTCTCCTACGGCGACGTGCTCGGTGCCGGTGGCGGCTGGGCCAAGTCGGCGCTCTACAATGCCGCTGCGCGTGATCAGTTCGCGGCGTTCTTCGAACGTGAAGACACCTTCGGCCTCGGCGTCTGCAACGGCTGTCAGATGTTCTCGCAGTTGAAGGAGCTGATCCCCGGCGCCGAGCGCTGGCCGCGCTTCGTCCGCAACGGCTCGGAGCAGTTCGAGGCCCGCGTGTCGATGGTCCAGGTCGAGGAGAGCCCGTCGATCCTGCTCGCCGGCATGGCCGGTTCGACCTTGCCGATCGCCGTCGCCCACGGCGAGGGCCAGGCGCTGTTCGAGGATAGCGGCCACCTGCGCAGCATGCAGACCAGCGGCCAGATCGCGATGCGCTACATCGACAACGAAGGCCAGGTGACGGCGCGCTATCCGGCCAACCCCAACGGCTCGCCGGCCGGCATCACTGGCCTGACCACGCCGAACGGCCGCGTCACCATCATGATGCCCCACCCGGAGCGGGTCGCCCGCGCGGTGACCAACTCCTGGCGGCCGCCGGAGTGGAAGCAGGACGGCGCGTGGATGCGGATGTTCCGCAATGCCCGTGTCTGGGTCGGATGATGTAAGGGATTGACGCCAGCGTTGGCGTGATGACGAAAACCGGCTTGTCCTGGGTTTTATAACCTCGGGGCAGGCTGGTTTTTTTATGGGTGGTTGGCCGGATGGCTGGCTCTATGTTGGCGAGGCTACGACTGACGGCAAATTGACTGTCCTTGTGCGCGTCATTACGAGGGGCAAGCCCCTCGCGCTCCCCTTTTTGACGCCACAGAACGATGAAGTCCCGAACGCCTGAGCACCAAACTCGGGTCGGCGCCTAGGGACATCCCTGTCCCAACGCGCCTCGCGCGACATCCATGTCGCGCGCCCCGGTTTGGATGCTCATCGTTCGGCATCGTCCTGAATAGGCGTCATTGGGGTGGAGACCTTCAGCATCACCGATTCGCCCAGCCTCATCGCTATCATCAAGAAATGATGCTGAAACGCTTATCCATAAAGCGCCCAGTGTCGCGCCCGTATCCGCTCCAGACAGAGCCGCAGTTCACCATCCAGGGCGCGATCCTCGGCCACCGGGGCGAAATCCTCACGCAGGCGTTCGACCATCGCCGCCAGCGGCGCGGGCAGCGGATCGCCGCGCAGGTGCACGCCCTGCAGCGCCGCCAGCAGGGTGGCGGCGGCGACCTGCTCACTGAGTTCGAGCACGCGCAGGGCGTCACGGGCGGCGATGGTCCCCATGCTCACCTTGTCCTGATTGTGGCACTCGGTGGAGCGCGAGAAGACGCTGGCGGGCAGGGTGCCCTTGAGCGCCTCGGCGGCCCAGGCGGAGGCGCCGATCTGCACCGCCTTGAAGCCGTGATTGATCATCGCCTTCGCCGCCGGCGCGCCGGAGAGATTGCCCGGTAGCCCGTGGTTGTAGCGGCTGTCGACCAGTAGCGCGAGCTGGCGGTCGAGCAGGTCGGCGACATTGGCGGTGAGGGTCTTGAGGCTATCCATGGCGAAGGCGATATGGCCACCGTAGAAGTGGCCGCCGTGCATCACCTCGCCCGAGTCGGGGTCGATCAGCGGGTTGTCGTTGGCGCTGTTGAGTTCGGTCTCGATGAAACCGCGCAGCCAGCCGAGGCTGTCGGCCAGTACCCCCAACACGTGGGGCGCGCAGCGCAGCGAGTAGCGATCCTGCAGGCGCTGCTGCGGTGCGGCGGACTCGCTCTCCAGATCCGCGCGCAGCCAGGCGGCGACCTGGCCCTGACCGGGGTGCGGCTTGGCCGCGAACAGGCGCGCGCCGAAATGGTCCGGATTGCCGCGCAGTGCGGCCACATTGAGGGCGGTGATGCGGGTGGCGAGCATCAGCAGGTACTCGGCGCGGACGAAGGCCTGGCACGCCAGCGCGGTCATCACCGCGGTGCCGTTCATCAGCGCCAGTGCCTCCTTGGGGCGCAGGGTCAGCGGTTCCCAGCCCAGCTCCGCGTGGACATCGGCCGCCATTCGGACGTCGCCGCGCCAGATCACCTCGCGCTCGCCGCAGAGCATGGCGGCGACGTAGGAGAGCGGTGTCAGGTCGCCGCTGGCTCCCACCGAGCCCTCTTCGGGGATTCTTGGCAGCAGATCTTCCTGTAGACAGGCGTGAAGCCGCTCGAGCAGCTCGAATCGCACCCCGGAGACGCCATGACACAGCGACTGCAGGCGTGCCGCGAGCACCGCCCGTGCCGCCTCGGGCTCGAGAAAGCGGCCCAGGCCGCAGCCGTGAAAGGTGTAGAGCTGACGCGGCAGCGCCGCCACTTGGGCCAGGGGAATCGCGGTGACGCAGGAGTCGCCGTAGCCGGTGGTGATGCCGTAGATCTGCCCCTCGCGGTCGAGCAGGCCGTCGACGACCGCCGCCCCCCGGTCGATTCGCTCGCGCCATTGCGGATCGGCATCGAGGCACGATGTCACTCGATGCTTCGAGAGCGCGTCGATCGCATCGATGGAGAGCGGCTCGGGGCCGAAGACGACAGGAGAGGCGGGGAGTGACATGAAAGCGACATCCGGGGTTCGAGGATCGCCGAGTCTAGCCCGGCGATCGGGCCACGAACCAGCGGATGACGTACGACAAAGGTCGAATGCATCGGGCTGTCACGGCAGGCTGGCGCAACCGCAGGCCGGGCGGTGGTCCTCGCGATCAGCCTGGCCGTACCGCCGTGTAAAAGAACCGAACCGAGGGGTCGGCCGCGAGCAACGGCGCGGAGCCTTCCTTGAACGGCTTGTAGTGCGGCATCTGGGTGTGGTGCTCGAAGGCGGCGCGATCGCGGTAGACCTCGTGCAGCACGACGATGTCCTCGCTGCCTTCCGGGGTCAGCACGTCGAAGGCGAAGCAGCCCTCTTCGTTGGCCAGCGACTCGCTGGCATCGTTGTGCGCCAGCGCCAGAAAGGCCGGTACTTGCCCAGCCTTTATCTGGAACTCGGCGATGACCACGAAGTGAGTGGTGTCGGCCATGGGAACCTCCTTGTGGGAATGGATGCGTTGCAGGCAGTCTAGGCGCGCGACGGCAAGGGCGAAAGCCGCCGGCCAGGTCAGTGGACGCGCGGTGCCTCGCCCATGCCGAGACGCTCCTGGAATTCGGCCACTGCACTCTTGAGGAGTTCCAGCAATCCGGGGATCAGCGCAACGCCTTGATCCGGCCCCTCGACGAACTGCTCGACACTGACGTGCACGGCTTCGTTGTGTACGACGAGTTTGGCGGCCTTCAAGGTATTCATCACCTCGTTGGCGGTTTCCAGTAACAGCGTCCGGGTGGTGGTCTCCGCGGCCTGCCACACGCCGGGCAGCATCAGTTGGAAGAACGCCGGCTCGTCGGCGGCGACGACCAGCACGAACTCCAGTTGGTCCTGGCGTATGCGTGCCGCGTGGGTGTCCATCGCCTCGATGTCGATCTCCATGGCACGCAGCTGTTCGATGTAACGCGCGAGTGGCGCGTTGGATTCCTGTGATGTATCGGTTTGCATGGGGGCGCTCCGGGCAAAGTCGGTCTGGGGCGCGGCGGCGCCAATGACATTCATTGTAATGTAGGAAAGCGTGGAAGGCGGCCAGGTGACCCGAGTGAGATTCAGACTGGCGTCCCGAGCGGGTTGATAATAGTCGCGCCGAGTCTCTCGAAAGGTTCGACTCTCTCATCGGTAGCATCGGTGATCAGCGTCCAGCGGGGCGGAAAGGCGGTCCAGTGCTGCTGGCTCGCACGACCCAATTTGGTGGCATCCGCCATGACGTACACCTCCGCGGCGCGAGCCATCATGGCCTCTTTCAGCCACGCCTGCTCGGGACTGGCCTCGCATAGCCCGAGTTCGGTCACCCCGTCGGCGCTGAGAAAAAGCCGATCGACGGTCAGTCTCGCTAACGCGGCATGAGCCAGGGGCCCGTAGACCGTCATGCTCGAGGCGCGCAGGTCGCCGCCCAGCACGGTGGTGTGCCCCTCCGGCAGATTGGTCAGCCACGTCAGTGCCGCCATGTTGTTGGTGACCACATGCAGGCCGCGTCGCTCGTTGAGCCGAGCGGCCAGTGCAGCGGTCGTGGTGCCGCCGTCCAGCAGCACGGTGTCGTTGTCCTCGATGCAATCCAGCGCGCGGGCTGCCAGGCGAGCCTTGATGTCGCCTTGACGTGTGCGCCGCTGCTCCAGTGTCAGCTCAGGCTCTCGACGGCCAATGTGCGCTGCCGCACCACCATAGGTACGCACCAGCAATCCCTGGTCGGAGAGCGCGCCCAGATCGCGTCGCGCGGTCGCTTCGGAAATCTCGAAATGCTGGCAGAGGGCTTCGATGCTGGTGATGCCGGAAAGGACGGCATCCAGCATGGCCTGGCGGCGTTTGGCGACTTTCATTGACGAATCTGCACCTATGGTCGGTGGTTAGTATGGCAGACGCCGATCTCGCCTGCAGCGCCAACTCTTATTGATCGAAACAATCATTTTAATTAGACATTGGTATATGTCATTTTTGGGTTGTCTGTTTAAAATCCTTTAAAAACATCATTTTGATAAATCTTAAGTGTTCACTGATCCCGTGCTAGTCAAGAGTCGTATTGCGAAAAAAGATTGAATCAATCATTTTGGCGCCACAAAGTCTCTTTTTTGATCGATTTAGCCTCGCTCGGACGATACATGGCTGACGAGCGAAGCCCAAGGTACGAGAAGGAAGATCGACATGATATTACGCAAAGCCGACTGCTGGCTGGCTCTCCTAATGCTGGCTTTCTGTGCCTTTGCCACTTGGCGAACGTTGCTGATCCCATCTTCCGGGGCTGGTGGTCAGGCTGGACCCGATTTTTTCCCGTGGTTGGCCATTGTTGGTATCACAGCATTGTCGGTCGCACTTTTCATTCGTGGGCTGTGCTCGAAAGTCGATGATGTGTCTGCCGAGTCAACGGCTGGAGGCACTGCTGAGTCGGGTGCCGGGCGTTACGCCACGGTGGCGCTAATCCTGTTCGTGGCGCTGATGGTGGGATATGCCGCGGCTTTCGAACGGATCGGCTACCTGCCCAGTACCTTAGTGACTTTTGTCGTTGGCATGTTGCTGCTTCGCGAACGACGTGTCCTCCAGTTTCTGATCGTACCGACGTTGATCGTGGCGGGTGTCTACTTCGGTTTCACCCATTTGCTCGACGTCTATCTGCCCTGAGCAAAGTATCCGGCGACAGCCGGTATAGAACAGGCAACCAAAGGGAATCTCATGAAAAAGACACTCTCGACTCTGGCCGTCCTCAGCGCTGGCGTGATGCTCGCGACAACACCGGTCCAGGCAGCCGACTATCCGGTTCGGCCTATTCAGGTCATCGTGCCCTATTCTGCCGGCGGCGGCACCGATCTCTCGGCGCGCATCATGGCCGATGCCATGAAAAAGTACCTCGACAAGTCCATGGTCGTGCGTAATCAGCCTGGCGGCGGCGGTTCGATCGGTACCAGTGCGGTCGCCCATGCGCGCCCCGATGGATACACGCTTGGGATGGGCGCTCAAGGGCCATTGGCGATGCTGCCTCACTACGGGGGTGTCGACTACAGCCTCGACGACTTCGAGTTTCTGGCGCTAATGGGACGTAACCTGATGGTCGTCGCCGGCTGTCAGGGAGCGCCTTTCGACGACGCCCAAGGTTTCGTTGACTACGCCGAAGAACACCCCGGCGAAGTGCGAGTGGGCAACTCGGGTGCTGGTGGTGCCAATCACATCGCGATGGAGGGCTTCGCTGACGCTGCCGGCATCGAAGTCAACAGCATGCCGTTCGGGGGCTCGTCGGCAGCAGTCACCGCGTGCGTGGGAGGGCATATCGATGCCGTTGTCGCGTCTCCTGCGGAAGTCCTTCCGCAGGCTCAGTCCGGCAGTATTCATCCGCTGCTGGTAATGGAAGACGAGCGCATTGATGTGCTACCAGACACCCCCGTGCCAAAGGAGCTGGGCGTGGATTTCACATGGTCTTCCTGGAAGGGCGTGATCGCTCCCAAAGGGTTGCCCGATAACGTCAAGCAGACGCTGGCAGAAGCACTTGAGAAAACTTTTAACGATGAAGACTTCCGCTCTCGCATGAAAGAGCTGGGAGAATTCGTCGATTACCGCCCGGGCGATGCCTATCGCGAGCTGGCCGAAAAGGATTCGGCCACGGCGGAGAAGATCATTCGCCAGCTCGGCATGTATGGCGTCAACCAATAAACGGAACTCACTGACTTGCCCGTGTTTGCTGCGCGGGCAAGTCATATCCAGCGTTTCTTAGAGCGAGCAGGTCGCTATGGATATTTCGACTCACGTATTGGCGGTCTTCGACTTCCAGATTCTCTGGACCATCGCCCTGGGCACTCTGGGGGGCATGATCATTGGCGCGCTTCCGGGGCTGACGGCCACGATGGGCGTCGCTTTGCTGATTCCGCTGACCTTCGGCATGGCTCCCGTAATGGGCCTCAATATGCTCATCGGCATCTACATCGGTGGTATTTATGGCGGGTGTGTGTCAGCCATACTGCTGCGCACACCGGGTACGCCTTCTTCCGCGGCGACAGTTCTCGACGGTTATCCACTGGCACAGAAGGGCGAGGCGGGCAAGGCGCTGGGAATGGCCACTATTGCTTCCTTCGTTGGCGGTATCATTGCTGCCGTGGTTCTCGCGGCGCTGGCTCCTCAACTCGCGTCACTGGCACTGAAATTCGGACCGGCGGAGTATTTCGCGCTGGCGGTCTTTGGCTTGACGATCATCGCCAGTCTCTCCGGCGACATTCTCAAGGGCGCGCTTGCCGGTCTCTTTGGGGTGTTGATCGGCTGCGTCGGTGCGGATCCGATCAGTGGTATTTCACGCTACACCTTCGGTGTCACGGGTTTTGCATCGGGGTTCGCCTTCACTCCAGCGCTGATTGGGTTGTTTGCGCTCTCCGAAGTGTTCGTGCAGATAGAGAAAATCCTCGGCGATCGCATCGAACGGATGAAAGTCTCGGGTATTTGGCCGAGCCGGGAGGAGCTAAAGACGACCGGGATGCCAATGCTGCGAGGATCGCTGATCGGCACTTTCATCGGAATCGTTCCCGGCACGGGATCGGGAACGGCTGCCTGGATCAGCTACAACGAGGCCCGGCGCACGTCGAAGACACCGGAGAAATTCGGCACCGGCCATCTGCCGGGAGTCGCGGCCACGGAGAGTGCCAATAATGCCGTATGTGCTGCTGCATTGATTCCGCTACTGGCGCTGGGGATTCCTGGAGACGTGGTCACGGCCGTGCTTATGGGCGGACTGATGATTCAGGGATTGGCACCAGGCCCGATGCTGTTCCAGCAACACCCGGACGTGGTCGTCGGCATATTCACCGGTGTTTTTGTGGCTACCGTATTCATGCTGATTTTCGGGCTGCTGGGGATTCGCTTCTTCACCCAGATTTTACGCGTACCGCGGCGCCTGCTGACATTGGCGATCGTAGTGTTCTGCTTCGTCGGCTCGTGGGCGATCAATCTCAATGTGGTCGATCTCTACACCATGGTCGGATTTGGCGTGCTGGGATTCTTCATGCAGAAATACGGCTTTTCACAGGCTGCACTGTGTATCGCGCTGATCCTTGGGCCAATGGCGGAATCCAATCTGCGCCTTGGGCTGATGAGTGCTCGCGACGACATCGGAGTTTTCCTGTCGGGGCCGCTGACGCTGTTCTTCCTGGGATTGGCTGCGCTGTCCCTGCTGTTGCCGGCGCTGCGAAGCTGGCGTCAGAAGCGCCAGGCGATGGCGGTTTGATAGCAAAATCGGCGCTGAGGAGATGACATGAAGCCAAGCTACGCGAAACTCGTCGAGGGCGTGGCGCTGCCTCCCATGGCGCTGGTCCGTCAGCACTTCGATGCCGAAGATGCAGGTGACCCGGTGTCTGCCGTGGTAGCGGCGATGGCGCAGGCCACCGTGGTTGGCGATACGATTCGACCGGGGATGTCCGTGGCGCTGACGGTGGGCAGTCGCGGGCTGGCCAGTCTCCCTGAGCTCGTCAAGGCTATCGTTGACGATCTGCTCGCCCGCGGTGCCAAGCCGTTCATCGTACCTTCCATGGGCAGTCATGGCGGCGCCACCGCGGAAGGGCAAGTCAGCGTGCTGGCGCACCTTGGTGTGACCGAGAAGAGCGTTGGCTGCGCGATTCGCTCAAGCATGGAGACGGTCGAAATCGGCCGGCTCGACAATGGCATGTCGGTGCAGATCGATAAGCTTGCTTCCGAAGCCGATGGCATCGTGCTGTTCAATCGCATCAAACCCCACAGTGCTTTCCGTTCCGACAACGAGAGCGGGTTGGTCAAGATGCTGTCCATCGGGCTGGGCAAGCAGTCGGGGGCGGACAACTGCCACGCCTGGGGGTTTCACTATGTCGGCCGTTTCATCGTCGAAATGGCGCGCATGAAACTCGAAAAATGTCGTGTCCTGTTCGGGGTCGGCACAATCGAGAATGCCTACGACCGTCTTGCCCGGGTTGTCGTGCTGCCGCCGCAGACGCTGATCGAGGACGAGCGAGTCTATCTTGGCGAAGCGATGCGCAACATGCCGCGGCTACCGCTCGGACCTCCGGAGGCGCCGCTTGCCTCCGGTCCGCTGGACGTGCTGATCGTAGATCATGTCGGCAAGGAGTTTTCGGGCAGCGGCATGGACCCCAATATCACCGGTCGGCCATCTTCTACGGCGATCAGCGGCGGCCCTAATGTTTCCCGCATCGCGGTATTGGATGTCACCGACAAGAGCGAAGGTAACGCCAACGGCGTCGCCCGGGCGGATGTCATTACCGAACGGCTGTTCCAGCGCTTCGACCGTGAAAAGGTTTATACCAACTCGCTCACCTCTGGCGTGCTGATTGCCGCCTCCATTCCCTTGGCGATGCCCGACGACCGTAGTGCCATTCAAGCCGCGGTCAAGACCTGCGGCTCGCATACCCCGGAGGCGATTGGCATCATGCGCATTCCCAACACCCTTCACCTCGAATATCTCTATGCCTCCGAGGCGTTACTGCCGGCACTTTGCGATAGGGACGGCGTCGAGATTCTTCACGAACCAAGACCGATGCGTTTTGACGACGACGGCCGGCTGCTCGACGACTGGCCTCACTGAAGTCTCGTTCCAAAGGTCTGGATCGAGATTTTGACCTCGAAGATATCTATACCGGTCATGCTTGGTAACGCGCCATCCCTAACGGGTGGCGCGAATCCTGTGGGTAGCGCGAGTCAGTTCATCAACGTGGTAACGCAACCGGATGGCGAGGCTCTTCGCCGTGCAGGACGGCGATGACGTCCTCGACACAGCTGAGGCTTAAGGTCGTCAGGGCATTCTCCGTGTAGCCGGCGATGTGCGAACTGACGATGACGTTGTCGAGAGTGAACAACGGGCTGGTCTCGAGTGGTTCCTGCTCGAACGCATCCAGCGCGGCCCCGGCAAGGCGTTTGGTCTCTAGCGCATCGAACAGGGCTTTTTCGTCGACGATGCCGCCACGAGCGGCATTGATCAGCATGGCTGTCGGCTTCATCAGTGCCAGGCGCTTGGCATCGATCAGGTGGCGCGTTTGCTCGGACAGGCCCACGTGTAGCGTCAAAAAGTCCGCCTCACGACATAGGGTGTCCAGATCGACCAGTTCCACGCCAAGCGTGGCGGCCGCAGCGGGATCGGCGAAAGGGTCGTGAGCGATGACTCGCATTTCGAATCCGGCTGCGCGTTTGGCTACCGCCTGCCCAATACTGCCGATGCCCACGATACCCAGGGTCATGCCATGGACATCGCGACCGAAACAGCGGGGCCAGTCGCCGGCGCGCGTGCCAGTGTCCACTCGCGGTATATCGCGTGCCAGTGAAAGCAGCAGGGCAAAGGTGAAGTCGGCGACGGCGTGGCGGTTGGCAGCGGGAACGTTGGTGACACGAACGTCGTGGCGCGCGGCGGCGGCGAGATCGATGTTGTCCACGCCGACGCCGTGCTTGGCAACCACTTTCAAATTCGGCAGCGCGGCGAAGACCGCTTCGTTCATCGGGTTGAAAGCGACGATGGCTCCGTCGGCATCGGCGGCACGCTCGATGAAGCCGGCCTCATCGATGTCCGCCGGGAGGCTCTCGAACGTCATACTCGCGGCATCGATGATTTGATAGGGCCGCTCCGAGTACTTGGCGAAAGAGGGAGAGGTGCAGACGATTTTCACAGGAATTCCTCTGGTCGGCGAATTAGAACAGCGACAGCTGATGCCGGGCGGCGACGATATCGGACAGTTCCGGGACGAATTTCTCTCCCTCGCCTTGATCCAAGGCGCTGGCGTAAAGATCACTCACGGCGTGAGCGACGTCGGCCTTGACGTCCAGCGCATCGGCCAGAGCAGCCACATAGCGGATATCCTTGCCAGCATTGGCAAGGGTAAAACGATGGGCGTCGCGATCCCGTTCCAACACATATTGAAAGAACGTCTGATAGAAGCCGCTATCCATGCGCGAGCCGCGAATGACGCTGTCGAAGGTCTGCGGCGAAATACCGGCTTTGGCGCCGATGGTGAGAGCTTCGGAAAATACGGCACCATAGCTCATGGCCAGAAACTGGTTGAGCAGTTTCATGGTATGCCCGGCGCCGACCGCGCCGCAGTGCAGAATCTTGCCGGCCCAGGTCTCGAGTACCGGGCGTAATCGCGCCAGCGTCTCCTCGTCGCTGCCCACGATCGCCTGAAGCTGCCCTGCTTCTGCCTGGGTCGGCGTGCCGCCAAGTGCTGCGTCGACCAGGGTGATGCCGTCGGACTCGAGCGATGCTGCCAGCCGCCGTGTCACCGTGGGCTCGGAAGTCGAACAGTCGACGATGATCAGCTTGTGTCCCGCCGCCTTGGCGCCGGCCCGCAGGCCTTTCTCGCCTTCGACGACCATCTCGACGTGCTCGGAGGTTGGCACGCAGACGAACACGATGTCGCATTGGGAGGCGAGGGCGGCGGCATCATCTGCTTCGCTGGCGCCACGGGCCGTCAATGCGTCGACAGTCCCGCGATTGCGATGGGCGACAACTGTCAGCGGGTAGCCGCCCCCGAGAATGTTCTGCGCCATGTAGCCGCCCATCAGACCAAGACCGACAAAACCGATGCGTTCCATAGTGTTTTCCTTCTATATCATCCGAGCCGTTCATTCGAACGATCGGCGTTTTGACATGGGTGAATGAGCCGATGGCTTTACGCCTGGGCTTTCGCGGGGCGGCTGGCAAGCTCCACTGCCTGGCGAAGCGCCTCGATCAGGCTGCGTTCGTCAGCGATACCCTTGCCTGCGATGTCGAAGGCGGTGCCGTGATCGACCGAGGTACGCACCACCGGCAAACCGACGGTGACGTTGACGCCGGCTTCTAAGCCCATCACCTTGACCGGGCCATGGCCCTGGTCGTGATACATTGCCACTACGCAATCGAAGTCTCCGCGACCCGCGCGGAAGAACAGTGTATCGGCGGGCAGCGGGCCTTCGACGTTCCAGCCGCGCTCGCGCAAGGCCTTGATCGCGGGGACGATCTTTTCCTCTTCCTCGCCATAACCGAACAGACCGTTTTCGCCGGCGTGAGGATTGATGCCGCAGACCGCGATGCGCGGATCGTGTTGACCTGCGCGCGCCAGCGTCTCGTGAGCGCGCTCAATCGTGCGAGTGACCAGACCGGGTTCGATGCGCGCGATGGCATCGATGATGCCGATATGAGTGGTGACGTGTATGACCTTCATTTTCGGTGTCACCAGCATCATCGAGACTTCTTCCGTGCCGGTGAGATGAGCCAATAGCTCGGTGTGACCGGGGAAGATATGACCGCCTGCGTGTAGCGCTTCCTTGTTGAGCGGTGCGGTACAGATCGCGTTCAGCTCGCCGGACTCGATCAGTTCGACGGTCTTGGCGATGTACTGATAGGCGGCATCACCGGCGACGCTGGAGACGGCGCCCCAAGGTAGATCGTCGGGAATCAGTCCGAGATCGATACACTCGAGCGTACCGCGCTCGAAGCGCGCTTCATGGGGCGAGTCGACGCTATGCAACTTGAGCTTCGACTCGACGATGGCCATTGCCTTGCGCAGGCGCCCGGCGTCGCCAATGACCAGCGGACAGCAGATATCGTGAACCGCATCTTGGGCGAGCGCGCGGACGATGACTTCAGGGCCGATGCCGGCGGCATCGCCCATGGTGATACCGATGACGGGACGGTCAGTCATGACATGGTCCTCTGGGTGGGCGAATGTGTGGATGAGGAAGCGGTAGCAGTGGGCCAATCGCTCCATACCCTTCGAAAGGCTTGGGTATCGCCGAAACCGCCGGCCTTGGTCACGACCTCCAATTGACGATGGCCGTGTTGGCAGCGCAGCCGTGCCATACCGGTATCGGGAGCGTCCAGCAGCGAGAGTTCGGTGATGTCGGCCGCTATCAGCAGTGCTCGGGCGGTAGCGCCGCCCGTGGCGATCAGGCAATCGATGGCTTCGAAGTGTGGCGCCAGCAACGCTCCCAACGCGAGACTGAGCCGTGCCCCTTCAGAAGCGTTGCGATCCTGGCTCTGATGGAGGCGCACCATCACGTCTTTCCCCTCTGCTAAGGCCTGGGCAACGCGCAGATTCAACGCGTCGACGGCGCCTTGCGGGGCTGCCGGGCGCAGTGTGGCGACTCCGATTTCGATCACCTCCAGCCCTTCGGCGTGATCGACAAGCGCGTCGGCTTGCGCATGAGAGATAGCGCTCATGCTGCCGATGACGATCATGGTCGGGCGTGAGCGAGGAAACGGCGCAGGATGGCCGACCACGCTTCCGGCGAGCTTCAGCGCTTCGGGGAGCATGTCGCCAAGACCGGCGGAACCGACCCAGAAGACATTTTTCAGCTCGGCACTGAGGGTCGCGAGGCGTCGCAAGTCGTCATCGGTCTCGGCATCGCAGACAACGGCCTGAACGCCCAGCCGCTGATGGTCGTGCAGGGTGGCGAGCACATCCTCCTCGCGGCCTTTGAGCGCATCGAGATCGAGATGGGCGGTGCTCAGCGCCGCACCCTGAAGCATTGCCACCAGGTTGGCCTGGCCGGTAATGCCTTCGTTGGTCCAGACCTCAGTCTCTTCCACCGGCTGGCCATGAAGCCACTGACGACCGCCGCGCGTGGTGCGGCCGGTGGCGGGGTAAGCCGGGGCGACGATCGCCATGCCGGCAACGTCCACCAAGCTCGCGATCTCGGCGGCGACGTTGCCACGTAGCGTCGAATCCACTTTCTTGTAGAGATGGCGATAACGCCCCTGCCAGGTGGCGAGCGCCTGGCGATGGCGTCGGGCCGCTTCGTCGGCAGCGCAACCACGGGAATCCATGTCGACGGCCACGGCTTCAGCGGTCGCGATTCCGTCGGGATCCAGGGCCACTGTGGTTTCGAGTCCTGCGTGGACGCAGCCGATGGCCGAATCGGCAGTGCCGGTCAGATCGTCGGCTAAAATCAGTAGATGCGCCCGTGAGGACCCGGCACTGGCAGGTCCGCTGATCGATCCTGCGTCAGCGTTCGACACGATCGTAGACCTTGATGGCTTGCTTGAGTTTCTCCAACGCATCCGGCTCCAGCGCCTGCACCGGAGAGCGGGCCGGGCCGGCCGGCATGCCGAGGAGCGCGGCTGCCGTCTTCAGTACGCTCGGCATAGTCCCCAGCGCAAAGGCGCTACGCAGAGGGCGGAGCTTCTCCTGAGCTTCGCGAGCCGTTTCGAAATCGCCGGCCTGCCAGGCATTCCATATCGTCATCACGACATCGGGTACGGCATTGGTGGTTGCGGCAACGGCGCCATCACCGCCGGCCATCAACGTCCACAGGATCATCGAGTCGGTGCCGGTGAAGACGGCGAAGTCATCGCGGCGCAGGCGGATCAATTGCACCAGGCGGTCGAAGTCGCCCCCACTGTCCTTGATGGCACGGATATTGGGTATTTCAGAGAGTTTCGCCACGCTGGGTACGGTTAGTGTTACCCCCGCTTTGGCCGGGATGGTGTAGAGCAAGATCGGCAGGTCGGTGGCCTCCGCGATACGCTCGTAGTGCGTGATCAGTTCGGCTTGGGTGGCGCCATTGAAGTAGGGGGTGATGATCGATAGGCCATCGATACCGACGTCTTCCATGCGGCGGTTCAGTTCGATCACGCCACGAGTGGTGTAGCCGCCGGTGCCGGCAAAGACCGGTAAACGTCCCGCGGCCTGATCCTTGACGATCGAGGCAACGCGCACTTTTTCGTCATCGGTGAGCGAGAAGAACTCGCCGTTGGTGCCCAGCGCGAAGAGCCCGTGAACGCCCTTGTTGATCAGGGTTTCGGTCAGATCACGCAGCCCTTGTTCGTCGATTTCCTCATGCTCGTCTAGCGGGGTGATCATGGCCGGCACGATGCCTCGAAATTGCGTGTTACTCATGAGGTGTCCTCGAGTGGTCAAGTTAACTGGCGACTCTCTGGATGGCGTCGACCAGGTTGGTGAGAATGGCGTAGAGCGACCACAGCCCGATGACTGAGATGATGCTCAGGATGAGCGTCTCCCACCATTTGTTGGCGTAGTCGTCGAGCATGAAGCGCTTGCTAGTCGTCAGTATCAGGATGCCGATCAGGATCGGCGGCAATACCGTGGCCGTGACCACGCTGGTGCCGAAGACGCTCAGATAAACGAGATTGGGTGCAAAAGGTAGGGTGATGAATAGTGGTGCGACGATGAATAGACCGATGAGCGTCGGCCGGTAGCGTGGATCTTGCTCGGGACGCATCTCACCGTCTTTCTTGCCGGTGGCCAGGTGCAACCCGTTGAACATGAGTTTGGCGAGCCCATGCGCCTGTGCCGGGAAGCTGGTGAATGCCGCCATGAACAGGCTGATCCAGAGCAGCGTGGGCCCCCATTCACCAACTGCCATCTGCATCATCGTGGCGAGATCAGATTCACTGGAGACGGTCACGCCCGTCCCACGAAGTGTTTCCGCCGCCACGATCCAGAACAGCGCGTTGATGATCAGCAGTGGCAGCATTCCGCCGATCAGATCGAGTCGCTGGATCTTACGATGAGCTGGTCGGTTCCAGCCGCGATCATCCATGAAGTAGGGATAGAGCAAATTGATCGCTGAGCCGCCGATGGTGCCGATCGTCGCCACGGCGATAAACAGTGCGTCGAACGGGCCGTTATCCTGCGGCACCGCAAACGTCAGCCCGCTGAGTAGAGCGGGGAAATCGATATGGCCGATCCGAAACAGGGCATAGACGAACGAGCCAATGATGACTACGGACGCAACTCGAGCCAGCCGTTCGAGCCAACGAAAGGCGTTGTGGCCTGACAGCATGACCAGTGAAAGCACCATGACGATGAGCCCCATCAGCGAAAGACCGATGTCGTCGGGCAGTGGTACGCCGGTGGACTCGACCAGATGAGCGAGGGCAACCGCGCAGGCGCGCATGAAACTCATCTGAATGATAAGGCCATAGATCAGCATCAGAATGGCGAAAAATGCTGGAAAACCCTTCCACAGGCGTTGATAGCCTGCCATCAGCGATGAGTCTTCGAATCGATTGGCCAGTTTGTATTTGGCGATGGCTGAAATCATGAAGTAGCGAGCGGTCAAGGCGACCACCAGTGTCCACATCAGCGCGTAGCCGTAATTGGCACCCGAAACGGTTGAGCTGACCAGATCGCCGGTGCCGAGAAACGCCATTGCCAGCACGAGCCCTGGGCCCACGCTACGCACGTAGTCGCCCACAGTCCGTGGGAGTTTGGGCGGGGGCGATCCTGAGGCGGCATCGATGTCTTTCGCGGACATGCTGCTGATCTCGATATGATGAATGTGATCAATAAAATGATCGAATCAATCATATTGAACAACATATACCATCGTCTAGCGATACTCCTTAGGTCGTAATTTGCAGGAGCTCTCTTTGATCAGAGCGCGCTAGGTACAGAGTAACGGTCGCGATCACGAACTGACCGAAATGATCAGTTCGTGATGCGGGCCGGGCCATTTCCATGGCGAGAGCTGCTTCCCTGAGTAGACAAGCCCGGAGCGGGAGTCGTCAGTCGTTGGCGGTTTGCCGATGCCAGGCCTCAAGCACGAGTCGTTGGGACTCATCCAACGTTTTGGTGCGTTCGCGAGCGAAACGAGCTATGTCTTCATACTCCGGCGCGACGCGGATCTCTTCGCCGTCCAGGCTGCCGATCTTGAAGCGCACGTTGATGCCGTCGATTTCCACAGACTCTATGCGGCGCTCGAGGATGCGTCGCGTGGTGTGGTGACGGCGTACGCCGAACGTCGGCGAGTGGCGCAGCATGAGCGTCTCCAGGCGATCGGCTTCGTGGCAGGGGGCCAGTACCGTGACCAGCGTTCCCGGGCGCGACTTCTTCATCGTCACCGGGGTGTAGAACACGTCGAGCGCCCGGGCGTCCAGCAGTACGCCCATCAGGTGGCCCAGTTGCTCGCCAGTGACGTCGTCGAGCTGGCAGGCCAGCACGGCAATGGTCTCTCTACCCTGACCGGGTGCGACCGTTTCCAGTGAGATCACGCGCAGTACGTTGGGGTGGGGGAAGTCGCGGTTGCCGGCACCGTAGCCGATCTCGACCGGGGTCCCCGCCGGGGCGGGGTGGAACGACTCCACCAGCGTTGCCAGGAACGCGGCACCGGTGGGGGTGGTCAGTTCGCCCGCGACATCGGGCTCGAAGGGGGACAGCGGTACGCCCTTGAGCAGTTCCAGCGTGGCCGGCGCGGGGATCGGGAAGCGGCCATGGGCCATGCTGACCACGCCGTACCCCACCGGCACCGGGGTCGCGGTGATCGTCTCGATATCGAGGGCTTCCAGTGCCAGGCAGACGCCGAGGATATCGATGATCGAATCCATCGCCCCCACTTCATGCAGATGCACCTCTGCCGGGTCGATGCCGTGGATTCTCCCCTCGGCCTCGGCGATCGCGGTGAAGATCGCCGTCGCTCGGCGCCCCACGCGAGGGGGCAGATCGGCATCGGCGACCATCGCCAGAATGTCACCGGCCCGGCGGTGTCCATGCGCATGCTCGTGGTCGTGGTCGTGATGGCCATGGCCGTGGGAGTGATCGTGACCCTCGGGTTCGAGCGCGATCCTGAGCAGTCGCGCGCGGATACCGCAACGATCCACCGGCCGGGTCTCGAGTGCGAACGGATCGATCGGCAAGCGCCGCAACGCCACGGCGATCTGATCCAGATCGGCGCCGAGGTCCACCAGCGCCGCCAGCAGCATGTCGCCGGCGATACCGAAGGTGCAGTCGATATGAAGCGTCTTCATGAGGTCCGGGGCTCGGTGGAGGCTGGGGTTTGAGAGGTCGGCGCGGTGGACGCGCTGCCCTCGAAGCTGGCGGGGCGCGGGTCGGGGCCGCGTTCGAGCAGCGAAAGGATGCTGGCGGCCTGCCAGGCGGCGCCGAAACCGTTGTCGATGTTGACCACGCTCATGCCGGTGGCACACGCCGAGAGCATGCCGAGCAGGGCGGTGATGCCCTGCAGGCTGGCGCCGTAGCCCACCGAGGTCGGCACCGCGATCACCGGGTTGCGGACCAGCCCGGTGACCACGCTGGGTAGCGCACCCTCCATGCCGGCGATCACGATCAGCACGTCGGCCCGGGTCAGTGCCTCGCGGTGGGCCAGCAGTCGATCGATCCCGGCCACGCCGACATCGTTGAGTCGGGCGACGTCGGCCCCCAGCCATTCGAGGGTGCCCGCGCTCTCTTCCGCCACCGGCAGGTCGGAGGTGCCGGCACAGATCACCGCCACGGTCCCGGGAAGGCGTCTGGGGGGAGCGCCCCAGCAAAGCAAGCGGCTCATCGGATCGTAGTGGCCGTGGGGATGGTCCCGTAGTACCCGCTCGGCGCGTTCGGCGTCGAGGCGCGTGACCAGCGCGCGCTGGTGCCGAGCGATCAGGCGCCCGACGATGGCGCTGATCTGGTCGGCCTGCTTGCCTTCGCCGAACACGACTTCGGGGACACCGTTGCGGGCTTCACGATCATGGTCGACGCGGGCGAATCCCAGGTCGGAGATGGAGCTTTCGGTCATGCCTTATCCTGTCGATCCGGATTCAAGACAGCAGCCGATTCATGCTGCCGCTGCGATAGCCGGCCAGATCCAGCGTCACCCAGGCATAACCCAGTGCCGTGAGCTCCGCGACCAGCCGGTCGTGGTGTGCGAGCACCGTCGTCATGTCCTGGGGCTCGACTTCGATTCGGGCCAGTTCGCCATGATGACGCACCCGGAGCTGTCCGATGTTCAGGGCTCTGACGCGGCGCTCGGCTTCGGCGATCCGCTCCAGCTTCTCCAGCGTGATGCGCTCGCCGTAGGCGACCCGCGACGACAGGCAGGCCAGCGACGGCTTGTTCCAGGTCGGCAGGCCCATGGCCTGAGAGAGTTCGCGAATCTCGGCCTTGTAGAGCCCGACTTCGTGCAGCGGGCCGCGGACGCCATACTCGCGGGCGGCCTGGGTACCGGGCCGGTGCTCACCGTCATCGTCGGCGATCAGACCGAACACGATATTGTGGAATCCGGCATCGACCATGATCGGCGCCAGGTGGGTGAACAGGCCGGACTTGCAGTAGTAGCAGCGGTTGGCGTCGTTGTCGGCGTAACCGGGAATGGCGATCTCCGAGGTCTCGATGACCCGGTGCGGCGCCTCCAGGCGCCGGGCCAGGTCGCGGGCGGCATCGAGTTCCTCGAACGGATAGGATTCCGAATCGGCGGTCACCGCCAGGACGCGTTCGCGGCCCAGCGTCTCCAGCGCGATGGCCAGCAGGAAGGTACTGTCGACGCCGCCGGAGAATGCCACCACCACGTCGCCCATCTCGCGCAGCACCTGGCGCAGCCGTTCGAGCTTGGCGTCGAGCTCGGCGCCCTGGGCCACATCGGCTGTCAGCGGCACGCCAGGCGAGTGCGACGGCGCCGCGTCCACGGCCAAGGCGTCGATCCGTTCGGTTCGGGCCAGCGAGGTCATGGGTTCCCTCCCGTCAGATGTTGGTCGCCGCTCATTCATCGACATAGGGCACGGTCAGCGGCCCCAGCGGCATCACGGCAATGGTCATCTCCTCGCCGTAACGCGTCTTCAACGTCTGCAGCGTCTCGGCGATATCGCGGACCGGCTCCATCAGGGCGGCGCGCGCCTGGGCATCGCTCAGCGTGGAGTAGAGCATGACGTCGGCCCAGCTCTGGATGACCGCCTGCTTCTGAACCTGCCACTGATCGAGCATGGCGAACCCCGGCTCCTCGATCATCTCGAGCAGGGCCTGGGGCGAATCGGCCATGGCCAGGATCTCGGCGAACTTGCCGTGATCGGGAATGCCGTCCGAGCACTCGCAGGCCATCAGGATGGTGCCGCCGCGCTTGACGATCTTGTGCGCGGCGCTCATTCCCTTGACCGCCTGATAGAGGTTCTGGTCCAGCGGGTAGCCGGAGTTGCCGGTGATCACGACGTCGAAGCGCCGATCGGCCTTCACCATCGCGTGTTCGAGTTCGTGCTCGCAGCCCTGGCGGTGGGCCTCGGCCAGGTCGCCGGCGAACACCCGGGTGATCGCCTTGTCGCGATTGAGCGTGACGTTGAGCATGAAATGCGGCGGGCACAGCGCGTTGATCTCGCGGGTCATCGCCTGCAGCGGGTTGTCGTCCATGTTGCCCCAGGTCGACCGCGGGTCGCCGATCATGCGGGCATTATGGAAGGTCATGATCGTCTCGAGACCGGCGATGCCGGGCATCACGCCCTTGGGGCCACCGGAAAAGCCGGCGAAGAAGTGCGGTTCGATGAAGCCGGTGACGATGCGAAAATCGGCCTCGACCCAGCGCCGGTTGAGCCACGACGGGCAGCCGAAGCTGTTGTCGCCGACGTTGACCAGTTCGTCGTAGTTGTCGCAGTGGTTGTTGATGATCTCGATGTGGTCCACCACCCAGTCGCCCAGCATGCCACGGAGCTCCTCGACCGTCTGGTCGCGGTGGGTACCGGTGCCGTTGATGATGACGAAATTCTCGTGCGGCACGTGATCGAGCGTTTCGATCAACAGTGGCACCAGCAGGTGGTTGGGCGTGGGCCGGGTGATATCGCTGATCACGATCGCGACCGTATCGCTGGCCTTGACCATCTCCTTGAGCGGGGGCGTGCCGATCGGCGAGTCGAGCGCTTCGCGGACCCCGGCCGCGGGATCCATCATGGCGTGTTGCGTCGGCGGTTCGACGACGAAGGCGTCGTCCGGCAAGTCGAGTGCCAGCTCACCCTTGCCGTAGAGCAGAGAGGTTTTCATGAGAGCTCCAGGTTGACGGCGCTGGCGCGCCGTCGGGGAATCGCGTGGTTTTCAGCATGCCACGATATCGACGTGGCGTCGCTCAGCCCTCGCGCGCCGTGCCCAGCTCCTCGCCGGCACGAAGGTGCGGTTCGTCTTCGAGGGTGCCGTCGATACCGCGTTTCTTCTGCCAGCGGTCGACCAGCATCACGGCGATCGGCCCCAGGATGGCGGTCGTCAGCGTGGCTATCGAGATTTGCGACGTGGCGATATTGACCAGGTCATGATAGCTCTGCGCCTCGGCCACACTCATCATGCCCGAGTTGGCGGCAACCGCTGCCGCGGCGGCGATGGCGGCCGGTGTTCCGGCAGCGTTGCCGGCCGTGGTCGCTTCCGATACCGGCGCGATGACACTGGGCTCGCGGAACAGCCGGAAGACCAGGATACCGACGCCACCGGTCAGTATCGTCGTCATGACGCCCAGCAGCAGGCCGGCCCCCACGACCTCGGGATTGAAGAAGACCGCCAGGTTCATGTTGGCGCCCAGGGCAAACGCAAAGAACGGGACCGGCAGGATCTCGCCGGGCTTGAGAAAGGCGCGAATGTCGCGATCGAGATTGCCCAGCAGCATTCCCAGCGCGATCGGCAGCAGCACGGCGATGAAGGCGATCACCGGGAACTGGGAGCCCAGCAGGCCCAGCGACATCAGCGTGAAGAACGGGCCATCGTTGAGTGACAGGATCGCCACCGCGCCGGTGTCGGAGCGGTTGCCGTACTGGCTGGTCAGGGCCGCATACATGCCGCCGTTGCCGTTGGTCATGGCGGCGATGATCGCCACGGTCGAAAGACCCAGCAGGCCGTCGATCGGATCGAACATCAAGCCCAGGCCCACACCCACCGCCAGCCCGGTCAGATATTTGGCGGTGACCAGCAGGGCGCCTTTCTTGAGCGCCTTGCCCCCCACGCGCAGGTTCATCTGGCTGCCCGAGCAGAACAGGAACAGCGCGATCAGTACCAGTGCGCCGTCCTTGAACAGCTCCTGGGAAAAACCGCCGATACGCAGGAATTCGTACTGGCCGCTGTCGGTCTGCCCGGCACCCAGCCACTGCAGGATCGCGGTGATCCAGGGCAGGTGGAGCTGATCGATGGTATTGAGCGCAGCGCCGAAGATGAGGGGGACCACCATCAGGCCTCCGGGGACCTTCTGGATCGTGGCGAGCAGTTTCATGGGGTTGACTCCCGTGCGCCATGCGTGGCGAGTGGTTCGCTAGGGAAACGCTGCATAAATGCCGGGGCGGGCAGGTCGCTTCGTTGTGCGGTGCTGGCACGCCAGCCCGGACGGAATTTTTGCCTGTACCGCTTGGGCTCCGGTTTCTGAGCCCTGACGCGTCGTGCTTCACGCCGCTCGTCGACTTATGCAGGGTATCAGTTGATTGGAACGGTAGTTAATTTGATCGAACCGATCATTATTGGCAATTCAACTAAAGATGTAGTGGGTCGGCATGGATGCCGTTGAGCGCTGCGCTCAAAGCGTGGCGGCCACGCCTTGACCGGGCCGTTTCCTCGGCCGCGCGACCTGAGTACCATGCCGCTCATGCCTAGATCCTCCGCCACCAGCGCCGCCCCTCGACTCCGTCCCTATCAGACGCAAGCGGTCGATAATGTCATCGCCCACTTTCGCGGCAGCGACGAGCCGGCCGTGGTGGTGCTGCCCACCGGTAGCGGCAAGTCCCTGGTCATTGCCGAACTGGCAAGGCTCGCCCGCGGTCGCGTGCTGGTGCTGGCCCATGTGCGCGAGCTGGTCGAGCAGAACCATGCCAAATATCTCGCCTACGGCTTGGAGGCGGACATCTACAGCGCCGGCCTCAAGCGCAAGGAGAGCGGGCGGCAGGTGGTGTTCGGCTCGGTGCAGTCGGTGGTCAACGGGCTGGATGATTTCGCCACCGGCGACTTCACCCTGCTGGTGATCGACGAGTGCCACCGCGTCTCGATATCGAAAGAGGCGCTGGCTCGCGGCGCCGACGACACCGAGGACGACCGTCGGCGCAGCGCCTCGACCTACGCGAGGGTGATCGCGCGACTGCGCGAAGCACGGCCCAATCTCAAGATCCTGGGGCTGACCGCGACGCCCTACCGGCTGGGGGAGGGTTTTCTCTATCACCGCCACTACCACGGCATGGTGAAGGGGCCGGAGGACGCCTTCTTCCGCGACTGCGTGTTCGAACAGCCGCTACGGGTGATGGTGCGTCAGGGCTACCTCGCCGAGCCCAGGCGCATCGATGGCGCCCTGGCGTTCTACGACTTCTCCCGGCTGACGCCTCAGCGCAACGGCCAGTTCGCCGAGCGTGATCTCGACGGCGTGGTTCGGGGCAATCGCGCCACGCCACGGATCGTCGATGACGTGATCGAGCGCGCCCGCGACCGGCAGGGCGTGATGATCTTCGCCGCCACCGTCGCCCACGCCGAGGAGGTACTGGGGCTTTTACCATCAGCCGAATGTGCGCTAGTGACCGGGGCGACGCCGGGGCCGGAGCGGGAGCGCCTGATTGCGGCGTTCAAGGCCCGCGAACTCAAGTACCTGGTCAACGTGGCGGTATTGACGACCGGTTTCGACGCGCCGCACGTGGATGTGATCGCCATTCTGCGCCCGACGGAATCGGTGGGGCTCTATCAGCAGATCGTCGGCCGCGGCTTGCGGCTATCGCCCGGCAAGCGCGACTGTCTGGTGCTCGACTATGCCGGCAACCCATGGGATCTCTACGCCCCCGAGATCGACCAGGCGCGCCCGGACAGCGAGAGCGAGCCGGTCCAGGTCGAATGCCCCGAGTGCGGCTTCGCCAACACCTTCTGGGGCAAGCGCGACGGTGATCTGGTGATCGAACACCACGGCCGCCGCTGCCAGGGGCTGCTATCCACACGCGACGCTGTCGATCGCATCCAACCCGGCGCGCAAGACGACAGGTCGAACCCGGAAGCGTCAGCCAGTGCCGGCGTGGGGTCGGTCACCAATGAAAGCCGGGGCGCTGCTTCGGGCACCAATAAAGGCAAGGGCGCGGCTTCGGGCGCCAATGAAGCCAAGGGCGCGGCTTCGGGCGCCAATGAAGCCAAGGGCGCGGCTGCGGGCGCCAATAAAGCCAAGGGCGCGGCTTCGGGCGCCAGTAATAAGGTGCAGTGCACCTTCCGCTTTCGCTTCAAGGTGTGCGAGCAGTGCGGCGGCGAAAACGATATCGCCGCCCGCGCCTGCGGCCACTGCGGTGAACGGCTGGTCGATCCCGATGACAAGCTGCGCGATGCGCTCAAGCTGCGCCATGCCAAGGTACTCAGGGTCAGCGGCATGCAGTTGGCGGCCACCACCAACGGGCGCGGCGTGCCGCGGCTCAAGGTGACCTACCACGACGAGGATGGCGAGACGCTGGACGAGTGGTTCGGCCTCGAGACCCGGGGGCAGCGCCATGTCTTCGCGCGGCTCTTCCTGCGCCGGCATCTGCGCGCCCCGGGTAGCGGCTGGCAGCCTCGCTCGGCCGAGGAGGCGGCCGAGCAAGCGGCACGCCTGCGCGCACCGGACTTCGTCATCGGTCGCAGGACCGGACGTCACTGGCGGGTCGACGAGAAGCTGTTCGACTATGTCGGGCGCTATCGTACCGCCGAAGCGGCGGGTGGCTGAGCGGTGATAACCCGGGGGTCACCGTTTACCCGCTAATTGTTTCACGGAGATTGCGCCGAATTGGCTAGAATGCAAAGGCGCTCGTTGGAGCGCCACGCCACTCGACTCAAGGAGCTCGCCATGAGCTGGACGACCCCGGAAGTGAAGGAAATCTGCGTCGGCATGGAAATCAACGACTACATGCCCGCCGAGTTTTGAGCCCGGCAGCAGGTGCACGCGAAGCCGCAGGCCTGCGGCTTCGCGTGCTGGGGGCAGCCGCCGGTGGCGGCTCCCCGCAGTGGAACTGTCGTTGCGAGGTGTGTCGCCTGGCCTGGGCCGGCGACCCGCGCATCACCCCGCGCACGCAATCCTCGATTGCCATCAGCCGCGACGGCGAGCAGTGGGCGCTGATCAACTGCGCGCCCGAGATTCTCGCCCAGATTCGTCAAAACCCGGTGCTGCAGCCGCAGCACGGTGACCGCCATACCCCGATTCGCAGCGTGCTGCTGACCAACGCCGACGTCGATCATATCGGCGGGCTGCTCAATCTGCGCGAGCGTTCGCCGTTCCGGCTGCTGGCGACACCGTCGATCCAGGCGGTGCTCAAGGCCAATCCGATTTTCGAAGTGCTCAACGCCGAGTGCGTGACGCGCGAGCCGGTGGCACTCGAAACCACCTTCGAACTGCTCGACGGTTTGAGCGCACGGCTGTTCGCGGTGCCGGGCAAGACTGCGCTCTATCTCGAGGGTGACCAGGTCGAGATCGGCGTCGAGGGCGAGGATACCGTGGGCGTGGAGTTCATCGGCGCCGGCTCGCGGGTGTACTACATCCCCGGCTGTGCAGCGATGACGCCGAGTCTTGCCGCGCGCCTGGAGGGCGCCGATCTGGTGCTATTCGACGGCACCCTGTGGCGCGACGACGAGATGGTCGCCGCCGGCGTCGGGGTCAAGACCGGTGCGCGCATGGGGCACATGTCGATGTCGGGCGAGGCGGGCAGTATTGCAGCCTTCGCCGGGTTGGCGGTGCGCCGACGCGTCTTCGTCCATATCAACAACACCAACCCGGTGCTGATCGAGGGCTCGCGGGAGCGCGCCCAGGCCGAGCGCGCGGGTTGGGAGATCGCCCATGACGGCATGGAGCTGAGCTGTTGAGCCTCTCTTTCGAGAATTATCCGGATCTCGTCGAGCCGCTGAGCATGGTGGCGCTGGAGGCGCGCCTGCGCGAGGTGGGCGAGACCCGTTATCACCATCGCCATCCGTTCCAGCTGATGCTGCAGAACGGCGAGCTGGACAAGCGCCAGGTGCAGGCCTGGGCGCTCAACCGCTACTACTACCAGGCGATGATCCCGATCAAGGATGCCTCGCTGATGGCGAGGCTCGACGATCCCGAGCTGCGTCGAACCTGGCGCTCGCGACTGGTCGACCATGACGGTGAAGCGCCGGGCGAGGGTGGCATCGAACGCTGGCTGAAGCTGACCGATGGTCTCGGGCTGTCGCGGGAACTGGTCGTTTCGACCCGCGGCATCCTGCCGGCGACGCGCTTTGCCGTCGAGGCCTATACCCACTTCGTGCGCGACCGGACACTGCTGGAGGCGATCGCCTCGTCGCTCACCGAGTTGTTCTCGCCGATGGTGATCGGCCAGCGGGTGCGCGGCATGCTCGAACACTACGATTTCGTCTCCCGCGAGACGCTCGCCTACTTCGAGCCGCGGCTGACCCAGGCACCGCGCGACGCCGAGATGGCGCTGGATTACGTCAAGCGCCACGCGGTGCGCGCCGACCAGCAGCAGGCGGTGATCGATGCGCTGCGCTTCAAGTGCAGCGTACTGTGGGCGATGCTCGATGCGCTCCAGCACGCCTACGTGACGCCTGGTCAAGTCCCGCTAGGGGCCTGGAACGGCGAGCCGGAAAGGGGAGGGCAGCCGACATGAGTCCATCAGCGCCAGCGCTCGCCGAAGAGGCGATCGTGCGTCTGCCGCGCGGCGTGCGGCTGCGCGAGGACAAGGCTCGCGGTGGCTGGGTGCTGCTGGCACCGGAGCGGGTGTTCCAGCTCGACCCCATCGCCCAGCAGGTGCTGATGCGCGTCGACGGCGAGCGAGACATCGCTGCTATCGTCGATGATCTGGCCGCCACCTTCGATGCCCCTCGCGAGCGCATTCTCGGCGACGTGCGCCTCATGCTCGCCGACCTGATCACCAAGAACGTTCTGGAAGTGACATGAATACCCGGCCGGAAGCGCACCAGTCGCCCCCGATGCAGCCGCCGCCTATTGGCATGCTGGCGGAGCTGACCCACCGCTGCCCGCTGCAGTGCCCGTACTGTTCCAACCCGCTCGAACTGACCCGCAAGCGCGAGGAACTCGAGACCGGGGCCTGGCAGCGGGTCTTCGCCGAGGCCGCCGAGCTCGGGGTGCTGCAAGTGCATCTCTCCGGCGGCGAGCCGGCGTTGCGTCAGGATCTCGAAGCGCTGGTGGCGAGCTGCGCCGAACAGGGCCTCTACTCGAACCTGATCACCGCCGGCGTCAACATCGATCGCGCGCGTCTCGAGGCCCTGGCAGAAGCGGGGCTGGATCATGTCCAGCTCTCGGTGCAGGGCGCGACCGCCCCGATCAACGACCATATCGCCAACCTTCCCGGTGCCTTCGACAAAAAGCTTGCCTTCGCCCGGGAGGTGACCGACGTCGGGCTGCCGTTGACGCTCAACAGCGTGATCCATCGCGCCAACCTGCATCAGATCCCCGATCTGGTCGAACTGGCGCTGACGCTGGGCGCACGGCGACTCGAGATCGCCCATGCGCAGTACTACGGCTGGGCGTTGAAGAACCGGGGCGCGCTGATGCCGCCACGAGAGCACGTCATGGAAGCGCTTGCGCTGGTCGAAGCGGCCCGCGAGCGGCTCGAGGGCAAGCTGGTGATCGACGCCGTGGTGCCGGATTACTATGCGCGGCTACCCAAGCCGTGCATGAACGGCTGGGGGCGCCAGTCACTCAATGTGACGCCCGCGGGCAAGGTACTGCCGTGCCACGCCGCCGAGACGATTCCCGGCCTCGAGTTCTGGAATGTGAACGAACATTCTCTTGGGGGTATCTGGCAGCATAGCCCCGCCTTCAACGCCTATCGCGGCACCGACTGGATGCCCGACGCCTGCCAGAGCTGCGACCGGCGCGAGATCGACTGGGGCGGCTGCCGCTGCCAGGCCTTGATGTTGACCGGTGACGCCACCCAGATGGACCCGGTCTGCGAGCTCTCTCCCTATCACGACGAGATCCAGACGCTGGCGATCGTCGATTCGAAGCGTGACGACGACTTCACCTACCGGCGATTTTCGCGCCAGCCCGCTTGATATCCGGCCGGGGCGTTATGGCCATCGCCGCGCCGTCGACGTCGTGCCGATAGGCCAGCGTCGCCTGCCTTGTTAGACTGCGTTCACTATCCATCAGTGATCCGGGAGGCGGCGTGAGCGTGATCGAATCCGAACAGCCCGATGCCGCCGAGGCGTCGCCATCAGGGCAGTTGCCACTCGACTTCGTGGTCCGGGTCAACGGCGAACGCCTGACCGAGCTGCCGCAGGATCTCTATATCCCGCCGGAAGCGCTCAAGGTCTTCCTCGAGACCTTCGAGGGACCGCTCGACCTGCTGCTCTATCTGATCCGGCGCCAGAACCTCGACATCCTGGCCATCGACGTCGCCGCCATTACCCACCAGTATGTCGAGTACGTGGATCTGATGCAGGCGATGGAGATCGACCTGGCCGGCGAGTATCTGGTCATGGCCGCGATGCTGGCGGAGATCAAGTCGCGTACGCTGCTGCCCCGGCCGCCGAAGGGCGACGAAGACGACGAGGAAGCCGACCCGCGGGCCGAACTGATTCGCCGGCTGCAGGAGTACGAACAGCTCAAGCTCTCCGCCGAGGAGCTCGACTCGCTGCCACGCATGGGGCGGGACTGGTATCCGGCCCAGGCGGCGCTGCCGGAACTCGAGCCGCGGGTTGTCCATCCCGACGTCTCGCTGAACGACCTGCTCGGGGCCCTCGGCGGCATGCTCAAGCGGGCCGATCTGCGCCAGACCCACCGGATCCGTCGCGAGGTCCTCTCGACTCGCGAGCGGATGCTGTCGATCATGGCCAGACTGAAGGCGGATCGCTACACGCCGTTCGAGGCGCTGTTCGACCTTTCCGAGGGGCGCGCGGGGGTCATCGTCACCTTCATGGCGATTCTCGAATTAGCGCGTGAGTCGATGATCGAAATCGTGCAGAATGCGCCGCTCTCGCCGATACACCTGCGGGCCAGGCTGGCGATCGAGGACGGCGCCGCAGGCGACGATGGCGACATCCCGGGCGAGCCGGCTTTCGAGAGCGGGACGTCCGCCTCGACGAGTGGCATCGAGGTATCCGATAACGGCGACGGCGAGATCCGGGCATGAACCGCCTGACCGACCCTTACGTGACCCCGGCGCTGGACGAGATTCTGGAAGCGGTACTGCTGGCCGCCGGCGAGCCGCTCTCGCTGGAGCGCATCGAGGGGCTGTTCGACGACGGCCCGCTCGGCTCGGGGCAGCCGCCGTCCCGTGCCGCCATCCGGGAGTCGCTGAACAAGCTCGGTGACCGGTTGATGGCGGGCGGGGCGCTGGAGTTGCAGGAGTCCGCCTCGGGTTATCAGGTCAGGATCCGTCAGCGCTACTCGCCGTGGGTATCGCGGCTGTGGGACGAGAAGCCGCAGCGATACTCGCGGGCGCTGCTCGAGACGCTGGCGCTGATCGCCTACCGCCAGCCGGTGACCCGCGGGGACATCGAGGAAGTGCGCGGCGTGGCGGTCAGCAGCTCGATCATGCGCACGCTGGTGGAGCGGGGCTGGATCCGGGTCGTCGGTCATCGCGACGTGCCGGGACGACCGGCGGTCTACGCGACCACCCGGGCGTTTCTCGATGACCTGGGGCTGCAGACGCTGGATTCGTTGCCGCCGATGCATGAACTCAAGTCCTTCGAGACGTTCGAAACGGCCATGCACCAGCCGTTCGCCGATCTGCCCGGCGGGGTCGCCCCCGATGCCGGGCCCGGCGCCGACGAGACGGATGGGAGCGATGACGAAGCCGGCGTCGATGACACCGCATCGTTCGACGACACACCGACCGGCAGGGAAGATTCATCGGCAACGTCGGAACCTGCTTCCGACAATGACGAACACGCCGAGATGGCGTCCCCCGGCGAGTCGCTGAGTTTTGCCGAGCTCGAGGCGCGACTGGCCGAACGTGCTCGCCAACGTCGAGATGAACCGGAGGTGCCGGGTAGCGGCACCGATTCGGACTCCGATGGAACGGACACGGACACATGACAGTCGCCGCCTCGAACCGGGCTGCCGATGGCCCGGGCGGAATCTGGCGACTAGCCGAAGAGGCAATGAAGCATCATGACGGATACCAACACCGAGAAACTGCAGAAAGTGCTGGCGCGCGCCGGATATGGCTCGCGACGCGAAATGGAAGCCGCGATCAGCGCCGGTCGGATCAAGGTCAATGGCCAGGTCGCCAAGCTGGGCGATCGCGTCGGCTCGCGCGACCGCGTGGCGCTGGACGACCGGGCCATCAACCTGCGCGCCGTCGAGGAGGTACCCCGCCGGGTCATCATGTACAACAAGCCGGAAGGCGAACTGTGCACGCGCAAGGATCCGGAGGGGCGGCGGACCGTGTTCGAACGCCTGCCGCGACTGAAGGGCGAGCGCTGGATCGCGATCGGCCGTCTCGACATCAACACCAGCGGGCTGCTGCTGTTCACCACCGACGGGGAGCTGGCCAACCGGCTGATGCACCCCTCGCACCAGATCGAGCGCGAATATGCCGTTCGGGTCATGGGTGAAGTGAAGCGCGAACACGTGGTCGCCATGGTCGAGGGCGTGATGCTCGAGGATGGCCCGGCGCGCTTCTCCGATGTCCAGGAGTTCGGCGGCGAGGGCATCAACACCTGGTTCCACGTGGTGATCCTGGAGGGCCGCAATCGGGAAGTTCGGCGGCTGTGGGAGTCCCAGGGGCTGACCGTGAGCCGGCTGAAGCGGGTTCGCTACGGCAATATCTTCCTCGACAAGCGGGCCAAGGCCGGCGAGTGGACCGAGATGACCCAGGACGAGATCGACGAGCTGTCGAACCTGGCAGGCCTCGAACCGCGCAAGGTGCCCGAGCTGACGCCGGACGAGAAGAACCGCTGGAGCCGCGACAAGAACAAGCGGCGCCCGGTGACGGCGATGAAGAAACCGCGTCGCACGCGTCGTCAGGACTCCTGATTCCGGCGTTGAGCCATCGGCCTCGGGGCGGGAAAAAACGCTTGCCTGCTCCGAGGCTTATGAGTAATATGTGCGCCCAGTCGGAAGGGGTCGTTAGCTCAGTTGGTAGAGCAGTTGGCTTTTAACCAATTGGTCGTAGGTTCGAATCCTACACGACCCACCACTTTCCGACGGGTCGCACGATGGGTCGTTAGCTCAGTTGGTAGAGCAGTTGGCTTTTAACCAATTGGTCGTAGGTTCGAATCCTACACGACCCACCATCGATCACTTCCCCGCCGTTTCGGCAGCACTGCACAGCGCCCGCTGTCAGTGGCACGTCTCGGGTCGTTAGCTCAGTTGGTAGAGCAGTTGGCTTTTAACCAATTGGTCGTAGGTTCGAATCCTACACGACCCACCATTTCGATGGTCTCCCGCTTCGCCGACAAATCGATGCACCTCTTCGCGTGGCTGTGTTACTGATTGAGGATTCCCTCAGGAGACCCCTCATGACGTCCTGTTCGCCCCAGCCAGATCTCGCTGCCGATACGTCTCGCCGCGAACCCTCCCGTTCGAGCGCCATCTACCGCCATGCCGACGAGCCGATCGGTGACATCGAGCAGGCCTACAGCGGCCGCCTGACACCCGATCTGGCGGTGAATACCTTCCGCAATATCGACCGCTTGTTTCCCTCGCGGATCATCGCCGCTGGCGCTTCCCCGCGTCCGCTCGGGCAGGCGCCGACGTGCCTCGATGGGGTGGTCGCCAGCGTCAACGGCGAGGCCTACGATCTCTACGACTACCTGGCGTTGAACAGTGTCACCGGCCTGCTGGTGCTACGACACGGCGACATCGTCCATGAGACCTACCAGCGCGGCAATCATCGCGATACCCGCTGGATGTCGATGTCGGTGGCCAAGTCCGTCTGTTCGACGCTGGCCGGCATGGCCATCCGGGACGGGCTGATCCGCGAGGGCCTGGCCGCACAGGTGACCGACTACGTACCGGCGCTGGCGGGAAGCGCCTACCAGGGCGTCAGCCTGCGCGACCTGCTGATGATGGCGTCCGGCGTCGCCTGGAACGAGACCTATATCGACCCCCGGTCCGATCGTCGCGCGCTGCTGAGGGCGCAGATCGCCCAGCGGCCGGGCGGGGCGATGAAGGTGATGGCGGCACTGCCCCGCGCCGCCAAACCGGGCACGCGCCATAATTACAGTACCGGCGAGACGCAGATTCTTGCCGAACTGGTTCGGCGGGCCGTGGGCCGACCGCTGGCCGAATACCTGGCGTTGAAACTGTGGCAGCCCTACGGCATGGAGAGCGACGCGAGCTGGTGGCTGGAGTCCGCCGATGGCGTCGAGATCGGCGGCAGTGGCATCGCGGCAACCTTGAGAGACTACGCACGCCTCGGTCAATTCATGCTCGATGGTGGCCGGGTCGAGGGTCGATCGCTGCTACCCGACGGCTGGATCGACGCCGCCACACGCCCCACGACACTCGCCGGCGGCGATTGGCTGGAATACGGCTACATGTGGTGGACCGCGTGGACGCCATCGTCGCGCCGGGATCGCGCCTTCGCCGCGAAGGGCATTCACGGCCAGTTCATCTACGTCAATCCAACGCGTGACATCGTGATCGCACAGAACGCCGCCGCGCCGAAACCGCTCGGCAGATTGGTGATCGACCCGATGGTGTTCTGCGATGCGGTCGCGGCACATCTCGAGGGGCAGGCCGGCGCGCCAGCCTGAGACCACGCGGTCAGAAACTCTGCATCGTCTCCCGGTAGCCGAGGAAATCCTTGCGTCGTTGCTCGATGCGGCTGGCCATGGCGTAGTCGCCACTCCGTTTGGCGACATCCTCGGCGGAGTCGATCTGACGGATGGCGGTATCGATGCGACCCTCGAGCTGGAGCTGTTCGGCGCGAGCCAGCTGGCCCCAGGCATCACGGCCGGTGCGGCCGGCCGCCTCGGACAGCAGGCCGAATACGTTGGGGTCCTCCGGATACTGCTCGCTCATGTCTCGCAGCACGTCGAACGCCTGCGCCGGCGCCGTCTGCACCAGCGCCTCCGCCTGCACCCACTGCGCCGGGTAGTAGCTGGGAGAGAGCCGCAGGATGCGTCGTGCTCGCGCCAGCGCGTCCTCATGGCGCCCGGCGTCATAGGCGACCTGGGCGGCGGTGGCGGGGATCATCGAAAGGTCGGGATAATCGCCGGCAAGCTCGTCGAGCGTCTTCAGCGCCGCGTCGGGACGCGCCTGCTCTGCATCGGTGAGCGCTCGAAGGTAACTGACGGCAGCCGCTGGCGGATCGTCCTGCTCGAGTATGGTCATCGCCTGGGTCGGGTTATCCCGGTTGAGCATCAGCAGGGCTCGCCCGCGGATCATGGCGTAGGTCGGGTCGTCCCGGTGGGGCGGAGAGGGCAACTGGTCGGCACGGGCCTGGGTGTCGCTGATCCGCGATTCGGTGACCGGGTGGGTCAGCAGGAATTCGGGGGGATTGCCGCCCTGAAGCGCGGCAAGTTTCTGCAGCGTGCGGAACATCTCCGGCATCGCCTGCGGGTCGTATCCGGCCTTGGCCATGGCGCTGAGGCCGACGCGATCGGCCTCCTGTTCGAACCGGCGGGAGTAGGCGAGCTGATCCTGCATGAACGCCGCCTGGGAGCCCATCATCGCGGCGATACCCGCGCCACCACCGCCGCCAGCCGCGAAGATCATCCCGGCCAGCATGGCCGCCATGGTCGGCAACTGCGTCTCCTCGACCCGCTCCATGCGCCGGGCGTAATGGCGCTGGGCCAGGTGGCCCAGCTCGTGCGCCAGCACCGAGGCGAATTCATCCTCGTCGGGCGCGGTGGCGAACAGGCCGGCGTTGACCCCGACCACGCCGCCCGGCACGGCGAACGCGTTCAGCAGGCGGCTGTCGACCATCGTTACCACGAGATTCTCGTTGACCCCGCTGTAGGGCACCAGCTTGGCCAGCATCGACCGCACATAGGTCTGCGTGATCGGGTCCTGCCACGGGTCGGTCTGGGCGCGAAATTGACGCAGCCAGGCCCGTCCCAGACGATATTCGTCGTTGGACGTGACGGCAGCGCTGGTACTGCCGAGATCCGGGAGCTGATAGCCTTGCTGGGCGTGCGTGAGCGGCATGGTGCCGGCCAGCCCCGCGGCGAGCAGTGAAACGGCCAGCAGGCGCCGCTGGAATGATGTCAGTCGTTGACGGTTCATGCTGACGATCTCGTTCCTCATTCAGGCTGAAGCCGGGGTGGCCGATGGTGGTCTGCGCTATCATGCGTTCGACCGCGGCTTGTGGCAGACGTTGCCTAGAAAATCCGGGCGTTGCAACAGCCGTCATGCCGGGCTTGTCGCGCTAGCGGGCCTCTTTCCAATCAACCTGGGGTGTGTCATGTCTCAACAGCCGGATCGTCGACTGGATGCCTCCGGTCTGAACTGCCCGTTGCCGCTGCTGAAAGCCAAGCAGGCGCTGGCGGACATGCAGGCCGGGCAATTGCTCGAAGTGATCGCGACGGATGCCGGTTCGTGGCGGGATTTCGAAAGTTTCGTCGAGCATAGCCGACATACGTTGGTCGGGCGCGAAGAGAATTCGGGTGTGTATCACTACTGGCTGCGTAAAGCCGATGGAGAGGCGCGAGCATGAGTTTGAAGGGCATCCTGCGTAACTGGTTCGAGCGATATCTGTCCGACGAAGAGGCCATCGTGCTGCTGGCGCTGCTGATCGGCGGTTTTGCCATCGTCATTTGGTTCGGCGGCGCGCTGGCCCCATTCTTTACCGCGTTGGTGGTCGCCTTCCTGCTGCAGGGCGTGGTGGCCTGGCTGGAACGCCGGGGGCTGCCGCGGCTGCTGGCGGTGGGGCTGGTCTTCCTGCTGTTCGTGGGCGCGCTGCTGGCGTTGGCGCTGATCGTGATGCCGCTGGTCTGGAACCAACTGGTCGAACTGGTGAGGGAGGCCCCCAACATGTTCGCCAGCAGCCAGCGCTGGCTGGGCGAAATGCAGGCCAGATACCCCACGATCGTCACCCCGGACCAGGTCCAGGGCTGGATCGCCACGGCCGGTCACCAGGCGTCGCAGCTTGGCCAGCGTGCGCTGACCCTCTCGCTCGCCTCGCTGGGCAGTCTGATGGCGCTGATCATCTATCTGGTGCTGGTGCCGATCCTGGTCTTCTTCATGCTCAAGGATCGCGAGCGGCTGGTCGCCTTTCTGCTTTCGCTGCTGCCGCGCCAGCGCACCCTGATGACCCGTGTATGGCAGGAGATGGACGACCAGATCGCCAACTACGTGCGTGGCAAGACCATCGAGATCATCATCGTCGGCAGTGTCGCCTTCATCACCTTCTGGGCCTTCGGGCTGCCCTATGCGGCGCTGCTCGGTCTGATGGTGGGGCTGTCGGTGCTGGTGCCCTACATCGGCGCCGCGGTGGCCACGCTACCGGTCGCTGCGGTAGCGGGCTTTCACTTCGGCATGGGCGAGCAGTTCTTCTACGTACTGCTGGCCTACGCCATCCTGCAGGCGCTGGATGGCAACGTGCTGGTGCCGATCCTGTTCTCGGAAGCGGTCGACCTGCATCCGGTCTCGATCATCCTGGCGGTGCTGTTCTTCGGCGGGCTGTGGGGCTTCTGGGGCATCTTCTTCGCCATCCCCCTGGCAACCCTGATCAAGGCGCTGGTGCAGGCCTGGCCACGAGGGGAGTCGGACCAGGCCGTGATCACGGAAGAGAGCTGACCGCCGTCATGGGTGTGTTCAGCCGTTCAGTTCCCGCGCCGCCTCCAGCACCTCGTCGACGTGGCCGGGAACCTTGACCCCGCGCCACTCGCGGGCGAGCTTGCCATCGGCGTCGATCAGGAAGGTGCTGCGCTCGACGCCCAGGTGCTCCTTGCCGTACATCTTCTTGAGCTTGATCACGTCGAACTGGCGGCAGACCGCCTCGTCGCGATCCGAGATCAGCTCGAACGGGAAATCCTGCTTGGCCTTGAAGTTCTCGTGGGACTTGAGACCGTCCCGCGAGACGCCGAAGACGACCGTGTTGGCGGCCTCGAACTCGCCGATCCTGTCGCGGAAGTCGCCACCCTCCGTGGTGCATCCGGGCGTGCTGTCCTTGGGATAGAAGTAGATCACCACCTGTTTGCCACGATAGTCGCCAAGCCGAAAGGGCGTGTCGCCGGTCGCTTCGGCGGAGAAGTCTTCTACGGGTTGTCCAACGCTGAGAGTCATGAGGCGCTCCGAAACCGGGAAGTGAATGGCGAACGATAGCCGATCCTGACGGTCAATGCTCGGGAGCCGAGGCCTTGCGGATCTCCGGCAGTCGCGCCGATCGCGGCGACTGCCGGCCTGGCGGCTGTACACGCTGAGGCTGCCTGAGTACCATCTGGGGGGCGTGAAATCGCGCCTGGGCAGGCGCCACGACCGCATCGACTTCATGTCTGACGTGCTGGAGCCCGAAATCGGGAAGCGTTGGCCTGGCCCGCGCAGGGCCCGCCAGCGGTTCCGGTGTCGGGTTTCATCCGGCCGGCAACTCGGTTTTCGGCCGTTCGATATCGATTGGACAAGGCGGCCGGCCGCCCATCCGGTCACAGTAGAGAGAGCTGCAAGATGATCACAGGCAGTATCGTTGCCATGGCGACGCCGATGAAAGCCGGTGGCGAGATCGATTGGGAGGCGCTGCGCCGCCTGGTCAACTTCCATCTCGAACACGGCACGGACGCCATCGTCGCCGCCGGTACCACCGGCGAGCCGACCACGATGTCGTTTGCCGAGCATTTCGACGTCATCCGCACGGTGGTCGAAGAGGTCAACGGCCGGATCCCCGTCATCGCCGGCACGGGAGCCAACAACACCGCGGAAGCGGTCGAGCTGGCTCGCTACGCCAGTGAAGTGGGCGCCGACTGCTGTCTTTCGGTGGCGCCCTATTACAACAAGCCGACCCAGGAAGGCTTGTATCAGCATTTCAAGGCGGTCGCCGAGGCGAGCGAGCTGCCGATCATTCTCTACAACGTTCCCGGACGGACCTGTTCCGATATCTACAACGAGACGGTTTTCCGGCTGGCGGAGCTAGAGCGGATCATCGGCCTGAAGGATGCCACCGGCAACCTGGAGCGTGCCGAGGAGCTGATCGACCGCCTCGAGGGCAGCGGCTTCGCTCTCTACTCCGGCGACGATGCCACCGCCTGCGATTTCATGCTGATGGGCGGCCATGGCGACATTTCGGTCACCGCCAACGTCGCGCCGAAGTCGATGCACGATCTCTGCGTCGCGGCGACCAGCGGCCAGCGTGAAAAGGCGCACCAGATCAACGCGCGCCTGGCACCGCTGCACACGGCGCTGGGGATCGAATCCAATCCGATTCCGGTCAAGTGGGCACTCAATCGCATGGGATATGCCGAGACCGGCATCCGGCTGCCGCTGACCTGGCTTTCCGAGCGCTATCACGGCAACGTCGGCGAGGCGCTGCAGCTCGCCAATATCGAAACGAATTGAAATCTGCCGACGTGGTTCGAATCGCCAACCAGCCCATTGCTTCAAACAAAGGTGGATGCATGAAGCCCATCCTCAAATGGATGCCTCTGATGTTGTGCTCGTCGCTGGCCCTGTCCGGCTGCGGACTTTTCCAGGACGGTTACTATTACGACCGCAATGCCGAGTATCAGACGGCGGAGATGGCCAAGCCGCTGGAGCTGCCGGCTTCGCGCAATCAGGTGCGTTACCAGGATTCGATGCCCGTGCCCCAGGCCGACAGCGACTTCTCCACGCCGGACGCCGTCGACGATGCACCTCGTCCGCAGCCGCTGGCATCGGGACAGAGCGACGAGCAGCCCTATGCCGAGCTGCGCCAGGCCGGTAGCGAGCATTGGCTTCTGGTCGATGCCGCGCCGGCCAGCGTGTGGCCTCGGCTGCAGGGCTTCGCCGTCGATCACGGCGTCAACCCGACGGCGATCAATGCCGCTAGCGGTCGCATCGAGACGGCGCAGGGCAGTGTGAGTCTGCGCCAGGGTCTTCGTAGCGGCACCAGTGAGGTCCGCTGCGACATCGGCGGCAGCGCCCAGTGCCTGAGCTCGATCAAGGCCTATCTGGACAGCAACCACACCGCGGATAGCGGCGTCTCGCTGGCCGCCCAGCCGCTCGATCAGAGCGAGCGCGTGAAGCTGCGCAATCGCGGTGGCAACTGGGAGCTCGACCTGGCGCTGGATGGCGAGCGCGCCTGGTCCGAACTCTACTATCAGTTGCAGAATGGCTTCGACAAAAACCGCCTGACGGTGACCGACCAGAACCGAAGCGCAGGCCAGTTCTTCATCGACTACCTGCCGCTGGATGCCGATGACGGTGGCTGGTTCAGTTGGTTCGGCAGCGACCCGCAGCCCAGCCACTATCGTCTCCAGCTCGACTCGAACGCCGGCAACAGCGTGGTGACGGTGGCCGGCGCCGATGGTCAGCCGATCGAGCCGGCCGCGGCCCGGGAGCTGCTGGATGCGATTGCGTCCACGCTGCGGTGATGTCACTGCCGTCGATGCCCGGCCAGCGCGCTCTACCGGGTGGGGCCTCCGAACCGGGGCTCAGCTTCGCCTCGCTGGGCAGCGGTAGCAAGGGCAACGCGACCCTGGTCAGCGACGGCGAGACCCTGGTACTGGTGGACTGCGGATTTGGCGTGCGCGAGGCGGAGAAACGCCTCGCCCGTTTCGGTGTCCATCCGCGCCAGCTGGCCGCCATACTGGTCACTCACGAGCACAGCGACCATATCACCGGGGTCGGCGCGTTGGCGCGTCGCCATCAGTTGCCGGTCTATCTCAGTGCCGGCAGCTGGCTCTCCGGCAAGCTCGGCGACGTACCCTGCCATCAGCTTCTGGTGCCGCAGGCACGCTTCGCCATCGGCGGGCTCGAGATCGACCCGGTCACCGTGCCCCACGATGCCCGCGAGCCGATCCAGTTCTGCTTTCGCGCCCACGGTCGCCGCCTCGGCGTGCTGACCGATCTCGGTCACCCGACATCCCATGTGGTCGACGCCTTCAGCGGCTGCGATGCGCTGTTCCTGGAGTGCAATCACGATCCGCGGATGCTGGCCGAGGGGCCTTACCCGCCGCATCTCAAGCGACGGGTCGCCGGTCGCTGGGGGCATCTGGCCAACGCCCAGGCGTCGGACCTGTTGCGGCGGCTGGGACTCGACCGGCTGCAGCGGATTGTCTGCTCGCACCTGTCGGCGCAAAATAACCACCCCGAGCGGGTACTGGAGGCGCTGGTGCCATTGCTCGACGGCGATGAATCGCGTCTGCTGGTCTCGACCCAGGATCGGGGTATCGACTGGCAGCAGGTGGCGTGACCTTGGCTCCCGCCCACCCCGTCGCCACATCACGCTACACACCCTCTTCATGAACCTGCTGCCCTACGGGGCCGCGACGGAGACAGCTCCATGCAAAAACGCGATCTTCTCTACGCCGGCAAGGCCAAGTCGGTCTACCTGAGCGACGACCCGCAGCGGCTCGTCCTGCACTTCCGCGACGATACCAGCGCCTTCGACGGCAAGAAGAAAGAGGCGCTCGAGCGCAAGGGAATGGTCAACAACAAGTTCAACGCGTTCATCATGGAGAAACTCCAGGCGGCCGGCATCCCCACCCATTTCGAGCAGTTGCTGTCGGATACCGAGTGCGTGGTCAAGAAGATGGAGATGATCCCGGTGGAGTGCGTGGTGCGTAACCTGGCTGCCGGTGGTCTGGTGCGCCGTCTCGGCGTCGAGGAGGGTATCGCCCTGAACCCGCCGACCTTCGAGCTGTTTCTGAAGAACGACGAGAAGGGCGATCCGATGATCAACGAGTCGCTGGCGGAGACGTTCGGTTGGGCGACGCCCGAGCAGCTGGCGACCATGAAGTCGCTGACGTTCCGAGTCAACGATGTGCTCAAGCAGCTGTTTCTCGACGGTGGCATGCTGCTGGTGGACTACAAGCTCGAGTTCGGTCTCTTCGAGGGCGAGATCGTGCTGGGCGACGAGTTTTCGCCGGACGGTTGCCGACTGTGGGATGCCGAGACGCGCGAGAAGCTGGACAAGGATCGCTTCCGCCAGGGCCTCGGCGGTGTGATCGAGGCCTACGAAGAGGTGGGGCGCCGTCTGGGCATGACATTCGATTGAGCCTTCGCCTGCCGTTTGATCGACGAAGCCCCGGCGTCACCACGCCGGGGCTTCGTCGTGTCGGGCGCGTGATGCCGGTGCGCCTTGGCGGGAGAGCGACGCCTCGGGGGCGTCGCCGGGATCAGTCGAGGCGCTCGGCGCCGGTGATCGTGATCGGGGTCCTGGGCACGTCGGCGTGCGGTCCCTGGCGTCCGGTAGGCGCTTCGGCGATCTTGTCGACCACGTCCATGCCGGACACGACATGACCGAACACCGTGTAGCCCGGGTTGTAGAGGTCGCGATAATTCAGCGCACTGTTGTCGACCAGGTTGATGAAGAACTGGCTGGTGGCGGAATCCGGATTGGCGGTGCGCGCCATGGCGATGGTGCCGCGGGTGTTGTCGAGACCGCTCTTCTCCAGTGCGATCGGCGGGTGAGTCTGTTTGGGCTCGAGGTCTGCCGTCATGCCGCCGCCCTGGATCATGAAATCCTGCATGACACGGTGAAAGACCGTGCCTGCATAGAAGTCCTCGTCGACGTAGCGCAGGAAGTTCTCCACCGTCTTGGGCGCTGCCTGGGCGTCGAGTTCCACCTCGATGGGGCCCTGGCTCGTCTCCAGGCGCACATGGGGATGATCGGCATCGGCGAGCGCCGGCAGCGAGAACAGGGGCAGGGCGGACAGGCACAGCGGGATCAGCGACTTTCGCATCGAAGGCACTCCAGTCTTTCATCGAAGCTCGCCAGCCTAGCCGCATCTGGGCAGGCTTGCCAGCGCCGGCCGGGGCGTCCACACCGCCAACGGACCAATGACGAGGTGAACCATGACACGCCATGAGACCGACCGACTGGTCCTGAGGAAGCCGGATAGCGCCGATGGACCGCGACTGTTCGCGATCTACGGCGATCCCGAGACCCACCGCTTCAATCCGGCCGGCCCCCATACCGACGCCGCCGTATCGATGGCGGTGCTGAGTGGGTGGCTCGACCACTGGCAGCGCCACGGCTTCGGGATATGGGCCATCGAGGAGAAGGCGAATCCGGGCGGCGTCATCGGCTTTGGCGGCCTGGGCTGGACGAAAGAGGCGGGATGGGGCTGGATTCTCAACCTGGGATATCGCTTCTCCCCCGCTGCGTGGGGCAAGGGGTATGCCACCGAGATGGGCCAGGGTGCGATCGACTATGCGGCCGAGCGACTGGCGGTGGACAGGGTGCACGGCCTGGTTCGTCCGCAACACGCGAAGTCGGTTCGGGTCCTGCACAAGCTGGGCTTCCGCGACGTCGGCACGCTGGAAGACACGCCGGGCGAGCCGGCCAGCCTGGTGCTCGAGCGACTGCTGCGCTGAGCCAGTCAGCGCGGCTCGATCGCCGCTACCCGAATTTCGGTGTCGCCGTCGCGCTCGTCGACCAGAAAGCGAACGTTGACGTCGCGCAGCAGAACGCCATAGGGCTTCGAGGCGCCCTGCCGGGCCGTGGCGCTGCCGTGGTAGGCGGGGCGCGGATCCTGCGCCAGTACCTCCTCGATCAGCCGAGCCAGCGACTCGCCGTCGGCGTGCCGACGAAGTGCTTCGCCGGCAGCAGCATCGAAGACGACGCGGCAGCGGGGCGGCGAGGCGGGCGCGAAACCGGCATTGGCGTCGGGGCGGGACTCCGCCCAAGGGAGGTACGGCTTGATGTCGAGGATCGGGGTGGCATCGCATAGATCGTGCCCCCGCAGGTGCAGCTTGACCCGGCTCTCGTGCCCGGCCAGACGCGAACCGGCGATCGGCGAGCGAGCTCGCGAAGGGCGCGGGCTGCACTCCACCTCGACCAGTTCAACCAGCGACTGACCAAGCCGATTGGGACGGTGAGTGCTTCGACTGGCGAACACGCCGACACGACGATTGCCGCCCAGCCGCGGTGGCCGAACCCGTGGCTTCCACGTCAGCGGGCTGCGATCGAAGAGGAACGTCAGCCAGAGATGGCTCATCGCCTCGACGCCCTCGACGGCAAGTGGGTCGTCGAAAGGCGGCGCCAGATAGAGAATCGCCCGCGCCGACGGCGCCAGCCCGGGTTGCCGGGGGACTCCGAACTTGTCGGGATAGTCGCTGGCCACGTGACCGATCGCCTCCAGCGTGAAGGTGTCATCGGGAGAAGGGGGGCCAAGGCGAGACGCTGGTGTCATCGAATCACGCTTCTCAGGGTGAAATTGGGTATTGGTGCCATACTACAGTGACGTCAGGGCTGTCGACGTATCCTCGCGAGCCGCGTTGCGGTGCCGGTGCGGCCGTGGATGAAACGTCGAGAGCCCCTAAGCTCACCGGGCACGAGAGTTAAGGCTCCCATGATACCAAGGAGAGGTGTTGGATGAGTTTCTTGTACGTGTATCACGAGGCGGACGGTGATCAGCCGCTACTGAGCAGCCACGATGCCTATCGTATCTCTCTCGAACTCAGCTCCATCGAGGTCTATTTCGATCGGCGCGAGTTGACGGAGCTACCGGTCGGTGTCGATCGTAGCCAGCTCATGGTGCTGAACAACGATGCGGCGGAGGAGATCCAGCAGCTCAGCGGCCGCCGTTACTGCGACCTGCGCGGCATGAGCCCGCAATATCCCGACCTCGAGCTTAGGCGGGAGTTGTTGTGCACCGAGTCGGCGAGCGATGAGGAGGCCTGGCATCTGTTTTTGAGGGGGCAGGCGATCTTCTATTTTCACCTCGACCATCGGGTGTATGTCGTCGGCTGCGAACGGGGTGATCTGATCTCGGTGCCGGCAGGGCTGCCGCACTGGTTGGATATCGGCCCGGAGCCCGATTTCCTGGTGCTGACGATGTGCAATGTCCCGTCCCATGACGTGATCGCGACGGCGAGCGATATCGCTCTCCGGTTTCCACGCTTCGAGACGTTGGTCGACGCTGTAACGGCTTGAGACGGCTGCCATGCCGTCCCCGATGGCAGGAGAGAGATCGCCATGCTCGAACGAATCCGCTTTCGCCAGGCCCTGCCCAGAGACGCCTCGGATCAGGCCGAGGTCTTTCACCATGCGATCATGGAGGGGGCCGCGGGCCACTACACGCTGGCCCAGCGCGAGGCCTGGGCCAGCTCGCTGCCGCGCACCGCGGAGGCGTGGGCGGCACGTCAGGTCCTCTATCCGACGCTGGTCGCCGAGTGTGATGGCCACTGCATCGGCTTCTGCGAGCGCGATGCCACGGCTGGCCGCATCGAGACGCTCTATGTCTGGCCATCGGTTGCCCGCCAGGGGATAGGCGCACGCCTATTGGCGCTGTCCATCAAGGCGGTGCGGGAATCAGGCATCGCTGAGGTGTCGATCGAAGCCAGCCTGATGCTGGCGTCTTCGCTCTCCGGGCGCGGCTGGGAGACCCTCGGCGAGGAGTGGGTCGAGCGCCGTGGCGAACGGCTGCCGAGGGTGGGAATGCGTCTTCCGCCCGAGTCGTCCGGCGAATAGCGGGGTTTTCGTGATGGCGGCCCTGGTCGGGATTCCCTTGCCGCGGAAAATTCGGTAGAGTCGCTTCCATAATGAAAGTGACCGATGATAGTTCACCCCTCTGCCCGGTAGCCCGCGCGCTGACGTGCGTCGGCGACAGCTGGACCCTGTTGATCCTGCGCGACGCCATGCAGGGCGCGCGTCGCTTCGACGAGTTCCAGCGCGGCCTGGGTATCGCTTCCAGCATGCTGACGCGACGGCTGGAGCGCATGGTCTCCAACGAACTGCTCGAGAAACGCTGCTATCAGCGGCATCCGCCGCGTTACGAGTATCACCTGACGGCCAAGGGCAACGATCTCGCTCCGGTCATCCTGACACTCTACCGCTGGGGCGAGCAGCATCTGCCGATCGAGGCCGATGGTTTTCGGCTCGTCGATCGACGGACCCAGGGCCCTGTCGAACCAATCCTCTACGACCGATGCCACGATCGACCACTGTCGCCCGGGAACGTGTGTCTGGCCCCGGGGCCCGATGCCGATCCGGCGGTCCATGCCCGTGTCGAACGTATGCGCAACGCCCTCGAACGAGGCGATTTTCCCGACTCGCAGCCAGTGGCGGCTCGCGCCGACTGCCGGGCCGCCATGGCGGCGAGTGACTCGATCAATGAATGAAAGGACATCGTCATGCGACGTATCGTAGTGACCGGTATGGGGCTTCTCACGCCATTGGGTTGTGGCGTCGAAACGGTATGGCAGCGTCTGCTGTCAGGCGCTTCCGGTCTGCGCAAGCTGCCGGCGGAAGTCGTCGAGGGGCTGGCGGCCGGCGTCGGCGGGCCGGTGCCGACGATCGCCGAGGACAGCGCGGGGTTCGACCCCGACGCCACCATGGACCCGAAGGAGCGGCGCAAGATGGACCGCTTCATCCAGATGGCCGTCGCGGCGGCGGAAGAGGCGCTGGCCCAGGCCAACTGGTATCCGAAGACGGAAGCGGAACAGGAGCGCACCGCGACCCTGATCGGCTCGGGCATCGGCGGCTTCCCGGCGATTGCCGATGCCGTGCGTACCACCGACAGCCGTGGCCCCCGCCGCTTGTCGCCGTTCACGATTCCTTCGTTTCTGGCCAACCTGGCTTGCGGCCAGGTGTCGATTCGCCATGGCTTCAAGGGCCCGCTCGGGGCCCCGGTGACCGCCTGCGCCGCCGGCCTGCAGGCGATCGGCGACGCTGCGCGGATGATTCACGTAGGCGAAGCCGATGTCGCGCTCTGCGGCGGCAGTGAAGCCTGTATCGATCGTGTCAGCCTCGGTGGCTTCGCCGCCGCCAAGGCGCTGTCGAGCCATTTCAACGACACCCCCGAGCAGGCTTCCCGCCCCTTCGATCAGGCGCGGGACGGCTTCGTCATGGGCGAGGGTGCCGGGCTGATCGTGATCGAGACGCTCGAGCACGCGCTGGCGCGTGGTGCCACGCCGATCGCGGAGCTGGTCGGCTATGGCACCACGTCCGACGCCTACCACATGACCGCCGGTCCGGAGGACGGCTCTGGCGCGGCACGGGCGATGAAGATTGCGCTGCGCCAGGCCGGGCTGGAAGCGAGCGATATCCAGCACCTCAACGCCCACGCCACCTCGACCCCGGTGGGCGATCGTGGGGAATTGGCGGCGATCCATGGCCTGTTCGGCGATCACTCGCCGGCGATCAGCGCCACCAAGGCGACCACGGGCCACCTGCTGGGTGCTGCCGGCGGGGTGGAGGCGATCTTCACCGTGATGGCGCTCCACGACCAGGTGGCACCGCTGACCCGCAACTACACCGATCCCGACCCGATGGCAGCGGATCTGGACGTGGTTCACGGCGAGTCGCGCAAGATGCCGATGGAGCATGCGATCTGTAACGGCTTCGGATTTGGTGGGGTGAACGCCAGCGCTATCTTCAAGCGCTACGAGGGCTGAAACGGGCAGCGTGGCTACGAGCTACGAGCTACGAGCTACGAGCTACGAGCTACGAGCTACGAGCTACGAGCTACGAGCTACGAAGAAAGCCAGCGACAGATGTCGCTGGCTTTCTGCTTTACGGCAAACCGCGGCTCGCGGCTTCAGGCCATGGTATCGACGATGCCGCCTTCCACTCGCATTGCGGCGCCGGTAGTGGCGCTGGCCTGGGGCGAGGCGAGGTAGACACTGAGATTGGCGACTTCCTCGACTTCGGCCACGCGCTGGATGATCGACGACGGGCGGTTCTCCTTGACGAAGTTGGCTTCCGCCTCGGCCTCGCTGATGCCCTGCTGGCGGGCGATATCGGCGATCATCTTGCCCACGCCTTCCGATTTGGTCGGTCCGGGAAGCACGGCGTTGACGGTGACCTGGGTGCCGGCGAGCACCTTGGCCAGACCTCTTGAGATCGACTGCACCGCGCTCTTGGTCATGCCGTAGTGGACCATCTCGGCGGGGATGTTGAGCGCGGATTCGCTCGACAGGAACTGGATACGCCCCCAGTCGCGCTCTTTCATTCCCTTGGCGTAGTGGCGCGACAGCCGCACCGCGCTCATCACGTTGACGTCGAAGAACTGCTGCCACTCCTCATCCGGGATCTCGAAGAAATCCTTGGGCCCGAAGATGCCGACGTTGTTGATCAGGATGTCGCAGGAGGGCTTCTGATCGATGAGTGTGCGGCAACCCTCGGCCGTTCCCAGGTCCGCCGCGACCCCGTCCACGGTTGCGTCCGGGCGCTTGCGCTCGAGCTGGGCGATGGCGTCGTCGACCCGCGTCTGGGTTCGCCCGGTGATGGTGACGGCCGCACCGGCGCCGGCCAGTCCCTCGGCGATGGCCAGCCCGATGCCGGCGGTGGAGCCGGTGACGATGGCGGTCTTGCCTGTCAGATCGATTTTCATCAGGTCTCTCCTTTTTCCTGCGCTGTGGTCTGCGTTTCGCGCGAGTCCCGCCTTCTCGAGAGCGAGGGTGATGGCTCCGACGAAAGTCGCGGGGGTACACTTCGACATCGGGGCATTGGCAGCGAACACAACCCCGTGGGGTCTTTCAGCGTAGGACGCTTTTCGCAATTCGCCGTCCCATTGCTGAAAGCCGCCTGACTGCCGCCTCCTTATACTCAACTGAAACAACCCTAAGGAAACGCTGAATAGATCGACGAGCAGGATGAAGCGCAAGACGCACGGAGCGCAGGAGCCGCAGCCTATGGGGTATAGGTGAGGATTCCGAGCACCGCGCAACGCAGCGATTCGCCTGCGCAGGCATTTATGCAGTGCTTCTCTAAACCTCCAGGGAGAGAGACATGGCCGCGAGCCCGACACGTGACGATTTCGACCACTACATGACCCCCAACTATTCGCCGCAGCAGTCGATTCCGGTGCGCGGCGAAGGTAGCCGGCTGTGGGATCAGGCGGGCAAGGAGTACATCGATTTCGCCGGCGGTATTGCGGTCAATGCGCTGGGGCATTGCCATCCGGCGCTGGTCGGCGCGCTGACCGAGCAGGCCAACAAGCTGTGGCATCTCTCCAACGTCTACACCAACGAGCCAGCACTGGCGCTGGCCAAGCAGATGGTCGAGCGGACCTTCGCCGACAAGGCGTACTTCTGCTCTTCCGGCGGTGAAGCCAACGAAGCGGCGTTCAAGCTGGCACGGCGCTGGGCGTTCGACAACTTCGGCGAGCGCAAGCACAAGATCATCTCGTTCAAGCAGGCGTTCCACGGCCGCACACTGTTCACCGTCAGCGTCGGCGGTCAGCCCAAGTACTCCGAGGGCTTCGGTCCGATCCCGGGGGGCATCGTGCATGCCGAGTTCAACGATCTCGACAGCGTGCGCGCGCTGATCGACGACGATACCTGCGCCATCGTGGTCGAGCCGATCCAGGGCGAGGGCGGCGTGACGCCGGCGACGCCTGAGTTCATGCGCGGTCTGCGCGAGCTTTGCGACCAGCATCAGGCGCTACTGGTCCTCGACGAGGTGCAGTCCGGCGTCGGCCGCAGCGGCAAGCTCTACGCCTATATGCACTACGGCGTGACGCCGGACATTCTGACCACGGCCAAGGCGCTGGGCGGCGGTTTCCCGATCGGCGCCATGCTGACCACCGATCGGGTGGCGCCATCGCTGGCGGTGGGCACCCATGGTTCCACCTACGGCGGTAACGCGCTGGCCTGCGCGGTGGGTCTGGCAGCGCTGACCACCATCGATACGCCGGAGGTGCTGGCTGGCGTCGAGCGTCGCCATCAGCTCTTCCGCGAGCATCTCGAGGTGATCAATCGCAAATACGGCGTGTTCAAGGAGATCCGCGGCATGGGGCTGCTGATCGGCGCGGAGATGAGCGACGAATTCGAGGGTCGCGCGCGGGACATCCTGCCGCTGGCCATCGAACAGAGCCTGATGGTGCTGGTCGCCGGCCCCAACGTGCTGCGCATGGCGCCGTCACTGGTGATCCCGGAGGCGGATATCCAGGAGGGCATGGCGCGTCTCGAGATTGCCATCGGGCAACTCGTCGAGCCGTCATGATCGATGCCGACGTGGTTTCAGGTGCGATGGAGCAGGCCGCGTCGCGTGGCGTCGGCCACCTGCTGGTTCGCCCGGCCCGGCCGGGCGATCTGGCCGCGATCGAGCGGCTTGCCGGCGGTTCTACCCCCAGGCTGACCAACCTGCCTGCCCATCGCGACCGGCTGGAGGAGCGAATCGCCCGCTCGAGCCGCGCACTCTCCCATAACGTCGATTTTCCCGGCGACGAGCTCTACACCTTCGTGCTCGAGGATCGGGATCTGGGCGAGATCGTCGGTACCGCCAGCATTCGGGCCCAGGCGGGAGCGCAGGACGCCTATTACACCTACCGCCAGGAAACCCTGATCCACGCCTCGCAGCAGCTCAACCTGCGCCATGAAGTGCAGACGCTGTCGCTCTCCCACGAGATGTCGGAAGTGTCGCTGCTGTGTGCGCTATCGCTGGACGCGCGCTACCGCGGCACCAGTGCGGCAACCCTGCTGCGACGGGCCCGGCTGATGTTCATCGCCCAGTATCCCGAGCGCTTCGCGGAAACGCTGGGCGTCGCTTTTCCGGGCTATCTGGACGAGGAGGGCGGATCGCCGTTCTGGAACAGTGTCGGCCGCCACTTCTTCGAGCAGGGCTACCACGAGATCAACCTGCTGGCGGGCGTGCGCTCCAAGAGCTTCATTGCCGAGGTGATGCCGCAGTTTCCGCTCTACCTGCCGCTGCTGACGCCGCAGGCCCGGGCCGCGATCGGCCGCGAGCACCCGGCCCACGAGCAGGCGTTGCAGGAGATGCTGGCCGAAGGCTTCGTACGGTCGCGGCATGTCGATATCTTCGACGCGGGGCCGGTGGTCAGGGGAGAGCGCCAGCGACTGCATACGCTGACCCACTGTGGCTGGCACCCGGTACGGATCCGCCCGGCCGCCTCGCTGCCGGACGCGGAGCCGGCGATGGTGGCCAACCAGCAGTTGGCGGACTTCCGCTGCACCGTGGCGCGCTACGCGCTCACCCCGACCGGCCAACTGCTGCTATCCGAGGAGCAGGCGGCCCTGCTTGACGTCGAGGAGGGGCGTGCGGTACTGGTCGCGCCGCTGGCGTTACCCGATGTCGAAGACGCGTTGGACGAGGGAGAACTGTAATGCGCCTGCGACCCATTGGGCACCACGATATCGACGAGCTGCAGGCACTGGCCCAGGAGACCGGGGTCGGTTTCACCTCGCTGCCCAACAGCCGAGAATTCCTGGCCGCCAAGATCGCCAACGCGGTGGCGGCTTTCGAGGGCCGTGTCCCCGAGTCGGAGCGGCTCTATTTCTTCGTGCTCGAGGATGAGCAGAACGGCGAGCTGGCCGGATGCTGCGCGATCGAGGCCGAGGTTGGCCGCGAGACACCGTTCTATCACTACCGTGTCGGCAAGCTGGCCCACTCGTCGGTTCAGCTCGACCTGCATCGCACCATCGACACGCTGTTTCTGAGTTCGGATCATACCGGCGACGCCGAGGTGGCCTCGCTGTTCCTGCGCCCAGCCTATCGCCGCGATCGCAACGGCACGCTGCTCTCCAAGGCGCGCTGGCTGTTCATGGCGGAGTTCCGCGAATGTTTTCCGGCCAAAGTGCTGGCGGAAATGCGCGGCGTATTCAGCCCCGACGGCGTCAGCCCGTTCTGGGAGAGCCTCGGCAGCCACTTCTTCCCGATGGAGTTCAAGCAGGCCGACCAACTCACCGGCCTGGGTCAGAAGAGCTTCATCGGCGAACTGATGCCGAAGTACCCGATCTACACGCCGTTTCTGCCGCAGGCAGCGCGAGAGTGCATCGGCCAGGTCCACGAGCATACCCGCCCCGCGCTGGAGATGCTCAAGAAGGAGGGGCTGCGCTGGGAAGGCTACATCGACATCTTCGACGGCGGCCCCACGGTCGAGGCCTATATCGACGACGTTCGTGCCATTCGTCACTCCTCCTGCGTCACGGTGGAAGTCGGCGGTGACTCTCTCGCCCAGTCCGAACGCCCCGGTTGGCTGGCTGCGACCACCGGCATGAGTGACTTCCGCTGCAGCTGGATCGGGCGTGGACCCAGCGAGGACCGGGTGATCACGCTCACCGCCGCGGAAGCGGAGCGGCTGAGCGTGACCAGTGGCGATGCGCTGCGGGTG
>NZ_PZJL01000004.1:0-218163 GCF_003206585.1 Salinicola sp. CR57 | reverse complement strand
ATCGACGGCGCCGCCACGCGTTTCGACAAGCGTGACCCCGTGTCGGGCGACTTGCTGTGGCAGGCCGCGGCGGCGTCTCCCGAGCAGGTCGATGAAGCGATCGCGGCGGCGCGGCGTGCGTTCCCCGGCTGGGGGCATCGGCCATTCGCCGAACGCCAGGCCATCGTCGAGCGTTTCCGGGACGAGCTGGAGGCCAATCGTGAACCGCTGGCCCGGAGCATCGCCTGCGAGACCGGCAAGCCGATCTGGGAGGCGCGCACCGAGGTGGGCGCAATGATCGGCAAGATCGCGATTTCGCTCACCGCCTACCACGAGCGCACCGGCGAACGCGCCCGTGATGCCAGTGGCACGCGGGCCGTGCTGCGCCATCGCCCTCACGGGGTGCTGGCGGTCTTCGGACCCTACAACTTTCCGGGCCACCTGCCCAATGGGCATATCGTGCCGGCGTTGCTGGCGGGCAACTGCGTGGTGTTCAAGCCCAGCGAGCAGACGCCGATGACCGCCGACCTGACCCTGCAGTGCTGGGAGCGGGCGGGGCTGCCCCCCGGCGTGATCGATCTGGTCCAGGGGGCGGCGGAAGTCGGACAGGCGCTGGCGGGCAGCGCCGCTATCGACGGCCTGCTGTTCACCGGCAGCGCCAAGGTCGGCGGCCTGCTGCACCGCCAGTTCGGCGGCCAGGTCGGCAAGATCCTGGCCCTGGAGCTGGGCGGCAACAACCCGCTGGTGGTCAAGGACGTGCGCGATCTCGATGCGGCGGTGCTGACCGTCGTGCAGTCGGCATTTCTCTCCGGTGGCCAGCGCTGCACCTGTGCCCGCCGCCTAATCGTGCCGGCAGGCGAGGCCGGCGATAGACTGGTCGAAAAGCTGGCAAAAACCATGGCCGAACTGCGCGTGGCGGAACCTTTCAGCGAACCGGCGCCGTTCTACGCCGGGCTGGTCAGCCCCCAGGCAGCGGAGGGGTTGCTCGAAGCGCAGCGTGATCTCGAAGCCCGAGGCGGGCGGGTACTGGTGCGGATGCAGTCGCTGCAGGCGGGAACCAGCCTACTGTCACCGGGCCTGGTGGATGTCACCGGCTGCGACGTGCCCGACGAGGAGCATTTCGGTCCGCTGCTCAAGATCCATCGCTACACGGGCTGGGACGAGGCGATCGAACTGGCCAACGACACCCGTTACGGGCTCTCCGCCGGTCTGATCGGCGGCGATCAGACCGACTGGGACGACTTTCTGCTGCGAATTCGTGCCGGCATCGTCAACTGGAACCGCCAGACCACCGGGGCCTCCAGCGATGCGCCCTTCGGCGGCATCGGCGACAGCGGCAATCATCGCCCCAGCGCCTACTACGCGGCGGATTACTGCGCCTATCCGGTCGCCTCGATGGAAGCGGATACGCTGGCCATGCCCGCGGAGCTGCCGCCCGGGGTCACGTTATGAGCGGCGACGGCGTGAAGGACGACGTGCTCGAGGTCAACTTCGACGGCCTGGTCGGACCGACCCACAACTACGCCGGGCTGGCTCATGGCAACGTGGCCTCGATGCGCCATGGCGGGCTCGCCTCCAGCCCCCGCGAGGCGGCGCTGCAGGGGCTGGCCAAGATGAAGTCGCTGATGGATGCCGGTTACGCCCAGGGCGTACTGCCGCCCCAGCAGCGCCCGGATCTAGGCGCGCTGCGCTCGCTCGGCTTTGTCGGCAGCAACGCCGAGGTGCTGGCGCGGGCCGGGCGAGAAGCGCCGCAGCTCCTGCGGGCGGTCTGCTCGGCCTCGTCGATGTGGACCGCCAATGCGGCGACGATCACGCCGAGCCCCGATGCGCCGGATGGCCGGGTGCACTTCACCCCGGCCAATCTGCAGTCGAGCTTTCATCGCTATCTCGAGCCGGAGACCACGGGCCGCGTGCTGGCCGCCATCTTCCGTGACGAGCGTCATTTCGTGCATCACGCCCAGTTGCCGGCGACGCCCGCCTTCTCCGACGAGGGCGCGGCCAATCACACCCGTTTGTGTGGCGAGTACGGCGAGGCCGGTGTGCATCTGTTCGTCTATGGCCGTCAGGCCTTCGGCGGCGGGCGTGAGCCGCAGCGTTACCCCGCCCGCCAAACCCTCGAGGCGAGCCAGGCGATCGCGCGTCAGCACGGGCTGAGCGATGCCCAGGCGGTCTTCGCCCAGCAGCATCCCGATGCCATCGATGCCGGCGTCTTCCACAACGACGTGATCGCGGTGGGCAACGGGCCGGTGCTGCTCTACCACGAGATGGCATTTCTCGATGAGGAGAGGACACTGGACGCGCTGCGCGCCAAGATGGCCTCGCCGCTGATCCCGGTGCGGGTACCGAGCGAGGCGATCAGTCTCGAGGATGCGGTCTTGACCTACCTGTTCAATTCGCAGCTACTGTCGAATCCGGATGGCAGCATGACCCTGGTGGTGCCCGGGGAGTGCCAGGAGAACGAGGCGGTGTGGCGCACGATCCAGGATCTGCTGCTGGCGGGCTACAACCCGATCGGCGAGGTCACGGTCAAGGACGTCAAGCAGAGCATGCGCAACGGCGGCGGGCCGGCGTGTCTGCGTCTGCGGGTGGTGCTCTCCGCGGCGGAGCGCCAGGCACTGAACGGGCGGGTGCTGTTGAACGACGCGCTGTATGCGGATCTGGTCGCCTGGGTCGAGCGTCACTATCGCGACAACCTGACCCCGGACGACCTTGCCGACCCGCAGTTGGCCGACGAGACGCTCACGGCACTCGACGAGCTGACCCGGCTGCTGGGTATCGGCAACGTCTATCCGTTTCAACTGGCGACATGAGCCTGCCGCTCAGCCTTGCCCCGCGGCGCCACCGACCATGCCGCTGCGCAGGTCGGCGCCACTCTGGCGGTTTCTGACATGCTGGCTCACCACATCTTCCGGTGAGCCAGCCATCTCCCGGAACATCCCCATGCTGCCCAGCAGGGCGGAAGACTCGTAAGGCACGAACACGCGCTCGCCATCCTTGGCCATGGTCGGCAGGGCCTTGATGTAGCTCTGGCCGAGCAGGTAACCCACCACGGTGCGCTTGTTCTCTTCCGTCTCGCCGATCGCATTGAGCACCAGCTTGATCGACTCCTGCTCGCCCTGGGCGCGCAGGATGGCGGACTGCTTGTCGCCTTCGGCATTGAGAATCGACGATTCGCGCTGACCCTGGGCCATGGCGATGGCAGCGGATTTCTCGCCCTCGGCTTCGGTCACCGTGGCGCGTCGTTTACGCTCGGCGGCCATCTGCAGGCGCATGGCGCTCTCGACCTCTTCCGGCATGGCGATGTCCTGCACCTCGACGCGAGAGATCTTGACGCCCCATTTGGACGCGGGCTCTTCCATGGCGGATTGAATCGCGTTGTTGACCTCGGCGCGGGATTCGAACAGCTTGTCGAGCTCCATCTTGCCCACCACCGAACGCAGCGTGGTCTTGGCCAGCACCTCGACGGCCTGACTCATGTTGGCGACTTCATAGACCGCCCGCTTGGGGTCGATGATCTGGTAGTAGAGCGCGCCGTTGATGGTGACGGTGACGTTGTCGGTAGTCACCACCGGCTGGCCCGGAAAGTCCATCACCGTCTCGCGGCGGTCGATGCGGATCTCGTCGGTGGCGATGGGGTAGTACTCTTCGCCCTGCTTGCGGTAGCGGATCATGCTGATGGCGCGGGGCTGTTCGATGAACGGGATGATGATGTTGATCCCGCTCTCGAGCAATCGGTTGAAGGAGCCCAGTCGCTCCACCACCATTACCTCCGACTGGCGAACGATCACCAGTCCCTTGACGATGAGCAGCACGCCGATGGCGACGATGATCAGACTGATGATCAGGCCCGGGCTGGCGAGAAGATCCATGAGCGTTACTCCGTAGGACGCTTCAGCGTGACGATGGCTTCGGTGCCGTCGAACCGCTGAAAGATGACCGGACTGCCGAGCGGCAGTTCGGTGGTGTCGGTATCGGCGACTCTCAATCGATAGAAGTCGCCATTGATCTTGAGGCCGGTCGCGCCGTCGAAATCGCGCTTGAGGGTGCGGTACTCGTTGCCCTTCTCGACGCCGGTACCGGTGGTGCCGTAGTCGACGCCCGGCGGCGAGAACCTCGGCCGGATCACCTTGACGACCAGCGGCAGCAGCACGCCGGCCGCAAACCCCAGTCCGAGCAGTTGCCAGGTCATCGAGGCACCCAGCCAGGCCAGCAGCGCCGCGGTGGCGGCAGCGATCGCCAGCGCCAGCAGCACCAGGGCACCGGAGGCCAGCTCCGCCAGCCCCAGCAGCAGGGCGACGGCCAGCCAGACATAAGCCACATTCCAATCCATATCGATTCCCGACGCGCGGTGATGGAAGAGAGGAGGTTGCGATAGGCGATCGAAGCCCGTCGGGCTGGTTCCCGTCACCGATCGCGGCAGAACGATCCCGAAGTCTGCCCGCATTCGACCGGTCAGCGTATCAGAGATTGCCGACAAGGGCGGTGAGCGTTTGCCGACAGCCTGTCCAACCGGGGAGGTCAGTCGTCTCCCAGCTTGACCATTCTGGGCCGGCCGATCAGTATGCCGGCGACGCTCTGCCCGGTGAGCAGTACGATCAGGAAGATCAACGACAGCTGCCAGTCGCCGCTCAGGCCGTGCAGTGCACCGAATAGCAGAGGGCCGCTGGCGCCCATCAGGTAGCCGATGCTCTGGGACATCCCCGAGAGCATCGCGGCATGCTGGGGCTGACGGGTACGCAGCACGATCATGGTCAGCGCGAAGGCGAAACAGCCGCCCTGGCCGGCGCCCAGCAGCACCGCCCACAATAGTGGCGAGGCCGCCGGTGCCAGCAGCAGGCCGAACAGCGCCAACGCCACCAGCGAACAGAGCCCGAGCACCAGCAGGCTGTGATGGGTCAGCCGCGAGGCCAGGCGGGCAACGATGTAGCTGCCCGGAATGCTGGTGAGGTTGATCAGCGACAGCATGATCCCGGCGGTCGCCTCGGGTACGCCGGCCTGGATCGCCACCGCCGGCACCCAGGTCTGCAGCGTATAGAAGCTCAGTGACTGGGCGCCCATGAACAGGGTCAGGGTCCACGCCACCGGACTGCGGAACAGGCGCGACATTGGCGGCCGACGGGCGGCGGCCGGTGGCTCGGGCCCCAGCGAGAGCGCCATGCGCCACCACACGATGGCGGACCCGATCCCGAAGGCGGCCCACAGCCAGATCGGGGTGGACCAGCTTCCCGAAGCGTTCATCAGCGGAATGGCGCTACCGGCGCTGATCGTGGCGCCAACGCCCATCATCACCGTGTAGAGGCCCATGGTACGGCCCAGGCGGTCACCGCGATCGCGCTTGACCAGGCTCGGCATGAACACATTGCCGAAGGCGATACCCATCCCCGCGCACAGCGTGCCGAGCAGCATGACTGTCAGGCTCTCGACGCCGCGCATCACGCCGCCGACAGCGATCAGCGTGATCGCGCAGGCGATGGCGCGATCGAGCCCGACACGATCGGCGAACCCCGGCGCCAGCGGCGACAGCAGGCCGAAGCAGAGAATCATTCCGGTGGTGAACAGGCTCGCCGTGCCGGCACCGATGGCCAGTGTCCCCATGATCGGTTCGAGCACCGGCCCGATCACCACGATCGGTGCGCGCAAGTTGATCGCCGCCAGGCCGAAGGCCACGAGCCATAGCCAGGCGGGGAGCGATCGAGCAGCAGGGGGAACGGGTCGGGACACGGTTGGCGGCCTTCGGTAAATGGGGCGGCATCTTAGCATTTTCCTTCCAAGGGGCGGATCCGACCTTGCGCGAAGTGCCCGGCGCAGGCGGCCCAGCGGAGATGGCCGCAATCCAGTGAATCGAGCCTTGCATAAGTAAAGTGATCGTTTTACATTGAGGTCATGGATATTCGCACACGACTGATCGACACCGCCGAGCAGCTCTTCGATCGCCATGGCTTCACCGCCACGGGGATGGACCGGCTGACCCACGGCGCCGGCATCTCCAGCCGCACGCTCTACAAGCATGTCGGCAGCAAGAACCGCCTGCTGGCGATCGTCCTCGACGAGCGCGATCGTCGCTTCATGCGCTCGCTGGCGAGCGCTGTCAGCGTGGAGGACCTGTTCGGGGCGCTGGGCGCGTGGTTCGCCGACGAGGGCGCGCGGGGCTGTCTGTTTCTGCGCAGTTGGGCCGAGACCGGCGGCGACGTGCCGGAAATCGTCGAGGCCATGACGCGTCACAAGGCGCGGCTGCGGCAGCGCATCGAAGAGATCGTCGAAGCGGAGACCGGGCGTCGCGACGACGAACTGGCCGAATCGATTCTGCTGCTGGTCGAAGGTGTGACCCACGCCGCGACCTATCGGGGTAGCGCGACCGTGGACGTGGCTCTGCGAGCGGCGCGGCGGTTGGTCGAGGCCGCTATAGTCTGACCGCAGGAAATTGCTCTCTCCGGCTCGATGTCGGCGGATGTATCACGAGCGTAGGGAAAACGATCATTTTACATCGAGGTTGTCGTCTGGGCTCATCGCTCGAGCCAGATTCGGTAGCCAAGGAGAATGGCATCATGACCCACCAGGAACGTCGACTCATCGTCGCAGGGACGCTACTGATTGGTGTGAGCTACGGCCTGGCACGCTTTGCCTACGGCCTGTTCCTGCCCAGCATGCGCGAGGATGTCGGGTTGGATTCGACGATGGCGGGGGCCATCGGCAGCGGTGCCTACGTGGGCTACTGTCTCGCCATCGTGCTCAGCGCGCTACTGGTGGAGCGGCTCGGCGCTCGAGCCATGGCCGTTGCCGCGGCCCTGGTCGCCGCGACGGGAATGGCGCTCATCTCCGTCAGCACCAACGCGCTGTGGCTGGCCGGGGCCATCCTGCTGGCGGGAGCCAGCACCGGGCTGGCATCGCCACCCATGGCCCAGGCCGTCTCGAGTTCGATCGCAACCGACCGCCAGGGCCGGGCCAATACCGTCATCAATGCCGGCACCAGCCTCGGCGTCGCCATCTCCGGCCCGGTGGCGTTTATCGCCACGGGGCAGTGGCGCATCGCCTACGCCGCCTTCGCAGTGACCGCGTTGCTCAACGCCGTGCTGTTGTTCGTCAGCGTGCCGCGAGCGGATGCCAGCGATCGTCGATCGGATTCACCGGAAAATGGTCGCGGCGCCGGTATCTGGCGCTCCCACGTGGTGGTGCTCGTCCTGGCTGCCGTCGGCATGGGCATGGCCAGTGCCGCCTACTGGACCTTCTCGAGCGAGGCCGTGGTCACGTTGGGGCACTTCGACCAGGCGACGGCCAATATCGTCTGGATTCTGATCGGCGTCGCCGGCCTGGCTGGCGGGCTGGCGGGTGATCTGGTCAAGCGTCTCGATCTCGATGTCGTCCATCGCGGCTCGCTCGCTGCGCTGGCGCTCTCGCTCTGCCTGCTCGCCGTGCTGCCCTCCAGCCTGCCGGCGCTGCTCGTCTCGGCCGCGCTCTTCGGTGGCGCCTACATCATGCTTACCGGCGTCTATCTCGTATGGGGCATCCGGCTCTACGCGGATCGGCCCGCCATCGGTCTTGGGCTGCCGTTTCTGATGATTGCCGTGGGCCAGATCGTCGGCTCACCGCTGGCCGGCTATCTGATCGGCGGCCAGGGATACGCCTTCTGCTTCATCGCCTTTGCGCTGATCGCGGTGGCGACGATGCTGGCAGGATACCGCCCGGACGGGCATAAGCGTGCCGACACTCGCCCGCCAGAGGCATCGAAAGGCGCGCCGGCGTCACCGCGCCCGCCGATCCCGCCGTTCTATATGCCGGCGATGCCGCCGCTGGGGTTGATCGACAAGATTGGCCGGAAACTGAACGCCCGGCTCGGCTCCGGCACCGATCGGCGCTGAGCGATGAGGGACTCCGGCTTGGCCCGGGGGCCTTCACCGACGAGCGCGCGCTGGAGCAACCGACTGCCGGGGAATCAGGCTTGCAGCATCGCTTCCACCACGCAGGCATGCTGCAGCAGGGCCTCATCGTCGCCCTGGGGACGCGATAGCATCAGGCCGATGGGGAGCTCGGCGCCGGTGGCGAGGTAGGGCAGCGAGATCGAGGCCGCGTCGAGATAGTTGAAGACGCTGGTATTGCGCAGCGCCAGCCGGTTGGCGCGCTGGAAGGCGGCGGCGTCGTTTTCGAGGTCGGCCCGTCTCGGGGGCAGCGTGGCGACGGTGGGCAGCAGCACCGCATCGAAGCCGGCCATCTCCTGTTCAAAGCGCTGCTGCCAGCCCGCTCTTGGCCACAGGCGCTGCAGGTAATCGGCGGCGCTGATGTCCCGGCCGCCATTCAGGCGTTCGGCGATCAAGGGGTCGTAGTCGGCCTCGGCGCGGGCGAGCTGCTCGCGGTGCAGCGCGGCCGCTTCCGGCACCACCAGGCCACCCTGCTGGTTGATGGCCAACGCAGCGTCGACGGCCGCGAACGGTAGACGCTCGACGTGACACCCACTGGCTTCGAGGACAGCAACGGCCGCCTCGAAGCCGTCGCGAACCGCATCATCGAGCTCGCTCATCAGGCCGCTTTCGGCGATCGCCAGCCGTAGCGGTCGCGGCGTCGTGTCCAGCGGCGGCAGCGGCCGGTCGGCCAGAATCGACCAGAGGCTGGCGCAGCACGCGACGCTGGGCGCGATCGGACCCACGCAGTCGAGGCTCGGCGCGAGCGGATAGGCCCCTTCACCGGGCACGCTGGCCTGGCTCGGCTTGAAGCCGGTCAGACCGCAGAACGCCGCAGGGATCCTGAGCGAACCGCCGGTATCGCTACCCAGCGTGGCGGCGGCGAGACCGAAGGCGACCGAGGCCGCGCCACCCGAGGTCGAACCGCCGGTGATGCGTTCGCCATCGAGCGGATTGGGGGGCGTGCCGTAGTGTTGATTGAGGCCGAGCCCCGAGAACGCGAACTCGCTCATGTTGGTGCGCCCGGTCAGCAGCGCCCCGGCACGGCGCAGACGCTGGACCGCCGGCGCATCGCGACTGGCGGGCGGGTTGCCCCCCAGCACTCGGGAGGCGGCACGGGTCACCTCGCCCTGGACGTCGAACAGATCCTTGATGCTGATCGGCACACCCGCCAGAGGTTGGGTGGGGTCGACCCGCGCCAATCGGTCCGCCAGCTTGTCGGCATCGAATTCGAGATAGGCCGTGGCGGTGACCGCAGCCTGTGAGCGGGCTCGCTCGACCAGTGCCTCCAGCGCCTGGGCGGGGGTGAAGTCGCCGCCGTCGATGGCGGCCTGCCAGTCGTGCAGCCGGCGTTGGCCGGCAGGCCGCGCCCAGAATGCGCGAGCGGCATCCTGTGGCGTCTGTGGCGAGCTCATTGCGCGACCTCGAGCTCGATGACGGTATAGCTATGGCTCAGGCGGCGATTCAGCACGGGGTCGGTGAGCGTCATCGAGAAGCGCGGGCTGGGTCGGATACCGCCGATGGCCGGTACCGTGCCGCACAGCAGCAGCGTATTGGGGGCCAGCGATTCGCCCTGCTTGAGTGCGGCCGGCAGCTTGGCCAGCAACGTCTCGACGTCCAGCAGCTCGGCCAGCGTGCCCTGCTGATAGGTGACGACCTGGCCGTTCTCTTCGATCTCACTGGCCAGTTCCAGTGCATCCCAATGTTCGCGGATGGCCGCCAGTGGCCAGGCCTGTCGGGCGACCGGCTTGGCGCAGAGCTGCTTGGACTCGGCGACACCGACCGCCTCGAGTTTACGATCGGTGTGATCGGAGGCGAGCGTCACCCACAGCCGGCCATCTTCGTCGCTGACGAGGCAGACCTCGGCTTCGCCGGAGCCGTCGCCGCCGAGCATCTCGACGTTCTCCGCCTGGGTCAGCAGTTGCGCGCTGGCGCGATAGAACAGCGGCACGCTGGACGGCGGCTTGACGCCGATGGCGGCCAGCTCGTCGATGTGATGTTGCACGTTCGCCTGATCGCGGCCTGCCCAGCCGGCGATCGCCAGCCGTTCCGGCGTGACGGTGAGCGTGTTCTCGGGGGTATCGAAAGTCAGCATGAGCGGTTCCTGAGTTGTCGTTGGAGCGGACATCGGCGTCGAGTGCCGCGAGTCATCGATGACGCGATGCATCGATGACGCGGCGGATCAGAGCGAGTTCGGCAGCCACAGGGCGATGCCGGGGAACAGGATCAGTAGCACGGCCATCACCACCATGGCGGCAATGAATGGCAGCGTGCCGACGATCACGTCGGAGAACGGCTTACCGCGCCGGGCTGCCTGCACGATGTAGAGGTTGAGACCGACCGGAGGGGTAATCAGCGCCATCTCGACGAACAGGATCATCACCACTCCGAACCACACCTTGTCGAAGCCCGCAGCGAACAGCAGGGGCGCGATGATCGGCAGCGTGATCACCATCATCGACAGCGTCTCGATGAAGAAACCGAGAACCACCAGCAGCGCCAGCACGCAGAGCAGCAGCGCCATCGGCGACAGGTCCAGTTGCGTCAGCAGTTGCGTCAGCTGGCCGGAGAGACCCGCCGAGGCGAGCGCGAAGTTGAGAAACGAGGCCGCCAGCATGATGAACAGAATCATCGAGGTGGTGCGCACGGTGTTGTCGAGCGCTTCGGTCAGCATGCGCCAGTCCAGCCGCCGATTGAACGCGGCGAGAATCAGCGCGACCACCACGCCGATGGCGGCGGCTTCTGTAGGCGTCGCCCAGCCTGTGTAGATCGAGCCGACGATGGCGACGAACAGGATCAGCAGCGGCAGCAGGAACTTCAGATGACGCAAACGCTCAGGCCAGCTCGAGCGACGGCGTGGCCCGCCCAGCGACGGCTTGAAAGCGCAGAACAGGATCGCCGTCAGCATGAACAGGCCGGTCAGCAGCAGCCCCGGCAGCAGTCCGGCCACGAACAGCTTGGGGATCGAGGTCTCGGTCAGGAAGCCGTAGACGATCAGGTTGATCGATGGCGGGATCAGGATGCCCAGCGTGCCGCCGGCGGCGATGCTGCCGCAGAAGAGCCGCGGGTGATAGCCGAGCTTGTCGCCCTGTGGCAGCGCCACGGTGGAGATCGTGGCCGCGGTGGCCACGGAGGAGCCCGAGGTCGCGGAGAACAGCATCGAGGTCATCACGTTGGCATGCAGCAGGCCGCCGGGCAGCCAGGAGAGCCAGTGATCCATGGCGCGATAGGCGCGCTCGGCGATCCCCGCGCGGACGATGATCTCGCCCATCAGCACGAACAGCGGAATCGCGATCAGCAGAAAGGAGTCCGCCGCCGACCACAGGTTCTGGCCGAGCGCCCGCATCAGCGGGAAGAACGAGAAGAACTGATCGACGCCAAAGGCGAGCAGGAACAGCGTGATGGCGACCGGGATGCCGGTCAGCAGCAGCGCCAGAATCCCGATGGAGAGATAGGCGAGCATCAGGGTTTTCCTCCTGTCGCGGCGTTGTCGTGCGCGCGGGCTTCGAGCTCGTTGGTCTCGAACGGGTCGGCCTCGTGGCCCATGCCGATCAGCGTGCGAATCGTGGCGCTATCGCCGCCGGCCGCCGCCAGCAGGGCGCGAATCGCCAGCACCGCCGCCGCCAGGGCGAACCAGGTGTAGCCCAACACCCAGACCAGCTGCGGTATCCACAGCGGCGTCGACAGCGGCGTATTGGCGGTGGTGTGGTTGGAGAGTGACCCCGAGAACACCGGCCAGGCGTGGATGACGATCATCCAGCCGACCAGATTGACGGCGAGTATCGAGAGCAGGTCGAGCGCCGCACGGGCGGCGATCGGCAGCTTCGAGTAGCCGACATCGATGCGGATATGGGCACGTTCGACCAGCGTGTGCGAGAGCCCCCAGGCCGAGAGAACGGCGAGGACATAACCGGCATACTCCTGGACGCCTTCGAAGGAGCGGCCCAGCAGTTTGCGGCTGACCACTTCCATGATGACCATCGCGACGACGGCCAGCAGCAGCAGGCCGATGAGCCGAGCGGCCCAGCGCGAGACAAGGCGGACGGCGCGCACGAGCGCGTCGAACAGAGAGACGAGAGCGAGCATGTTGGATACCTGCCGACGGGCAAGGGCCGAGCACTGACGTGCCCGGCCCTGCGATCCATTTACTTGACGATGGGGAGGGCGACGAGGGGAGCGACGTTCTCGTTCCACAGCGAGATCGTTTCGTCATCGATCCGCGAGGCCCAGCTCGGCAGGACCGCACTGACCAGCGCCTGATGGGCGCGCTCGCGGTCGGCATCGGTCACCTCGACCAGTGTCATGTCGCCCGGCTTGCCGTGCTCGCACTCGCCATTGCCGGTCAGGCAGGCGATGCCCTGCTGCTCGTCCTTGGCCAGGTTGTTCCACACCGGATCGATGAAGCCGGGTACGATCTGGCTCTCGATGGTCTGCTTGGTCTCGTCGTCGAGCGAGTTCCAGGTATCGTCACTGACCGCCGTGATGACCGTATCCCAGCCGCCGATGGGGAGCGGCAGCAAATAATCGGCGACATCCTGCCAGCCGGAGTTGTAGCCGGAGAGCGAGCCGGTGACGGCACAGTCGATCACCCCGCGCTCCAGTGCGCCGGGCACTTCGTTGAAGGCCATGACCGTGCTCTGGGCGCCGATGGCGGAGAGGAACTCCGCCGTGGTGCGGCCGCTGGCGCGGACCTTCTTGCCCTGCAGATCGCCGAGGCCCTTGATCGGCGTGTTGCAGAACACCACCTGCGGCGTGTTGGGCGCGATCGCCAGCACGTGCGCATTGTAGTGAGACTGCATCGTTCTCTCGGCGATCGGCATGAACGCCTCGCTGACCTCGCGGGCCTTCTCGGGATCGGTGGTCATCATCGGCAGGTCGAGACCTTCCAGTGCCGGCGCCTCGCCGCCGACGTAGTCGGAGAAGGTCATGCCGACATTGAACAGGCCGTTCTTCAGGTAGGTGAAGACATCGCTGCCTTCGATACCCATCTGATCGAAGGTCGTCATCTGGACCTGGATCTGGCCATCGCTCGCCTTGGGCAGGGTCTCGGTCCAGAACGGCTTCTCGAAGTTCTTGTGCAGGGAGACCGCGCTCCAGGTACCGACGACGTTGAGGCTGGTATCGGCGACGGCGCCCTGGGCAAGGCCGACAGTCAGGGCGGAGAGCGTGAGGCCAAACAGTGTCTTCTTCATGGGAGTCTCGCTTGTTGAGGTTGTTTTACGAGTCTTCGGCAGGCGCGACCGGCGTGACCGCCGCGATATCGCCGCTACCGATACTTCAGGCGATAGTTGGGGATGTCGGTAATCAGCATATGACCGGGGGCGTGGGCCATGGCGAAGGGCAGCTTCGCATTCATCAGCGCGATCTGCGGTGTCACGCCGCAGGCCCAGAACACCGGGATGTCGCCGGCTTCCATCACCGGGGCATCGCCGAAGTCCGGCTCATGGATGTCGTCGATGCCGATCAGCTCCGGTCGCGCCAGATGCAGGGGCGCGCCGTGAACGCTGGGCATGTCGGTGGTGATCTGCACGGCGCGGATGGCATCGGCCGGCGACATGGCGCGCATCGACACGACGTAGCTGCCGTGGAACGGGCCGGCGGGAATCAGTGGAATGCGGGTTCGGTACATCGGCACGATGGTCCGCGCGGCCATGTGGCGAACCGGCACGCCCTCGGCGAGCAGCGACTCCTCGAACGAGAACGAGCAGCCGATCGAGAAGGTGACCAGGTCGTCGCGCCAGCGGGAGACGAGGTCGGCCGGCTCGTCGACCAGTTCGCCATGTTCGTAGACGCGGTAGCGCGGCACGTCGGTGCGCAGGTCGATCGACTCTCCCAGGGCCTGCGGATGAAAGCTGCCCGGTTCGCTGACGTCGAGCACCGGGCAGGCGGCGCGGTTGGCCATGCAGAAACGCAGGAAGTCGGCGGCGTAGGTTTCGGGAATGATGACCAGATTGGCCTGGGCGAAACCGTTGGCGATACCGGTGGTGGTGGTGGGCCAGTCGCCGCGGCGGATGGCGGCGCGCGCCTCGGCCGGAGAGACGGTGGCGTCGAGAGAGGTCATGTCGTCGATCCTGGTTGTCATTGTCGTGGCAGTCTTGGCCGGCAGAACCGGGCGCCGCCTTATGACATCCCACGCTATGGGTTCACGGCGCATCAATCCAATCGATTTTTATGATTCTTATTCATCGGTAAAACCTTTCAATACCAGCGTTCTCGACAAAACCTTTCGACGTCAGGCACATCGGCAACGCCTTGCGACAAAGGACCCCTCGGTAACGCCGCTTTCGGCGTCAGGCGTGCTCGCGCTGGTCCCGTTGCCCGAGCTCGATCGCCAGGTCGATGACGCCATCGGCCAGCGCCTTGTCGATGTGCTGCGGCCAGGAGGCGGCGAAGTCGAGCCGGGGCAGGTCGCAGGGCAGGGTGATGAGCTCGCCGCGGGCGATCTCCTGTTCGACGATGCGGGGCGGGATGGCACCGACGCCGATACCATCCAGCGCCAGGCGCACGATGGTCCAGACCGAGCCGGAGCAGTGCAGCTTGATCCGCTCCAGACGCTGCTGATGCAACAGCGACTGCAGCTCCCGGTAAGGGCGGCTGTCGCTGGCGAAGGTGATCAAGGGCGTGCCGGTACGCGCCAGCGCTTCCAGAGTGAACGTCCGGGCCGAGAAACCCAGCTGCGGGGTGGCGATCAGGCCCGTGGCATAGTGGCATAGCGGCCGGCTGAGGATGTCCTGGGCGTCGACCGGTCCCAGCGTGAAGGCCATGTCGATCTGGCGATTGAGCAGCCGGTTGGCGAGTCCCGGCGTGCCGTCCACCTCGAGCTGCAGCGTCATGTCGGGGAAGCGGTTGGCGAGTTCGGCGATGAACGCCGGCAGCCAGCTATGGGCGATGGTTTCGACCACGCCGAGACGCAGCACCCCCTGGAACGGGTTGTTGGCCTCGAGCATCGCCATCGCCTCCTGGCGTGTCTCCAGCATGTGCTGAGCGTGGCGGTAGAACTGTCGACCCTTGGGTGTGGGCTGGATCGGGCGCTGGGCGCGATCCAGCAGCGGCCCGCCGACGAACTCCTCAAGCCGGGCAATACGATCCGAGATGGAGGGCTGGGTCAGGTGCAGGTGCTGTGCGGCAAGGCGGAACGATCCCAGGCGTACGATCCAGACGAAGGCTTCGATTTCCTTGAAGTCGAACATGGCGGGCTCGCTCGGCGTGCGGTGAAGACGGCAGACGTGATGGCGGCCAGTATTGCATGGATGGCCGCCCTCGAGAGACGCGCGATTTCCGCCATCGTCGGATGTCCGCGCGCGCTCGGTGCCGTTACAATGGGCCACCCTTTCTGCATCGGGCGCGTCCGATTCGCTTCACGAGAGCCGCTTCACAAGAGCCATCGCGTCCGAGCATTGTCATGTGACCGTGACACCTCGACGCCTGCCGACCGTCATCTTTCGAGGCATCGTTTCAGCCGGCATGCGTCGCTCAACCTTCGCCCGACGAGGCAGCCAGACCGCCCTCGAGGCGAACAGCCGAAAACAGGAGCGCTTGATGAGTCAGGATTACCCGGAAAATACCGACCACCGTCGCCGCCACTCCGCCAACGTGGTCGATGGTCCCGGCAAGGCCGCCAGTCGCGCCATGCTGCGCGCGGTGGGCTTTACCGACGAGGACTTCAAGAAGCCGCAGGTGGGCATCGCCTCGACCTGGAGCCGGGTGACGCCGTGCAACAGTCATATCAACGTGCTGGCGGAAGCGGCCAGTGACGGTGCCGACGCCGCCGGCGGCAAGGGCGTGATCTTCAATACCATCACCATCTCCGACGGCATTGCCAACGGCACCGAGGGCATGAAGTACTCGATGGCCTCGCGCGAGATCATCGCCGACTCCATCGAAGCCGTCTCCGGCTGCGAAGGCTTCGACGGGGTGGTCGCCATCGGCGGCTGCGACAAGAACATGCCGGGCTGCATGATCGGGCTGGCGCGTCTCGATCGGCCCAGCATCTTCGTCTACGGCGGCACCATCCAGCCGGGCGCGGGCCATACCGATATCGTTTCGGTGTTCGAGGCGATGGGGGCCTACTCCCAGGGCAACAAGTCGCTGATCGAGGTCAAGCAGATCGAGGAGACCGCGATCCCAGGGCCGGGTTCCTGCGGTGGCATGTATACCGCCAACACCATGGCCTCGGCGATCGAGGCGCTGGGCATGAGCCTGCCCAACTCCTCGGCCCAGGAGGCGGTCTCCCAGACCAAGCACGACGACAGCCGCGCCGCCGGCGAGGCCGTGCTCAAGCTGCTCGAGCTGGACCTCAAGCCTTCCGACATCATGACCCGCAAGGCGTTCGAGAACGCCATCACCGTGGTCATCGCCCTCGGCGGCTCCACCAATGCGGTGCTGCACCTGCTGGCGATCGCCAACACCGTTGGCGTCGAGCTCACGCTGGATGACTTCACCGAGATCGGCAAGCGGGTGCCGGTGCTCGCCGACGTGCGCCCCAGTGGCCACTACATGATGAGCGAGCTGGTGGCGATCGGCGGCATCCAGCCGCTGATGAAGGTACTGCTGGATGCGGGCATGCTCCACGGCGATTGCATCACCGTCACCGGCAAGACACTGGCGGAGAACCTGGCGGACGTGGCGCCGTATCCGGTCGATCAGCAGATCATCAAGCCGCTGGATGCGCCGGTGAAAGCGAGCAGCCACCTGCGCATTCTCTACGGCAACCTGGCGCCGGAAGGGGCCGTGGCCAAGATTACCGGCAAGGAAGGGACCCGCTTCACCGGTCGGGCGCGGGTCTTCAATTCCGAGGAGGAGGCCCAGGCACGCATCAACGACCTGACCGTGGTCGCCGGCGATGTCGTCGTCATCCGCTACGAAGGACCCAAGGGTGGCCCGGGCATGCGCGAGATGCTCACACCCACCTCCGCGATCATGGGCCGCGGCCTGGGCGACAAGGTGGCGTTGATCACCGACGGTCGCTTCTCCGGCGGCAGCCACGGCTTCGTGGTCGGCCATATCACGCCGGAAGCGTTCGTCGGCGGGCCGATCGGCCTGGTCGAGGATGGCGACGAGATCACCATCGACGCCGAGAACGACGTGATGACCGTGCATATCGACGATGCCGAGATGGAGCGGCGCCGCGCGGCCTGGCAGCGTCCGGCACCGCGATATACCCGCGGGACGCTGGCCAAGTACGCCAAGACGGTCAGTTCCGCATCGAAAGGCGCGGTCACCGATCTGCCTGAAGCGCTGGAAGACTGAGTCGGCACCAGGCGATCGACGCGGTCGCCTTCGCTGAATGAACGCCCCGGGGTCTCCCTCGGGGCGTTTTTCGTGGTGAGGCGACTGCTGAAGCGAAACATGAGCCCGGTTCATGATCGAGCTGCACAACTTTCATGCGGCCTCACGTCTATTGCATCTCCGGCTTGGGTATCCTGGCGGCCTGCCTCTTCGGTGGCGCCACGCTAGCCGATCCGCTCGCCATCGCCGAACCGTTCCATAACGCCAGGGAATTGCCATGAAAGTCAGTCGCGACCGCATCATCACCACTCATACCGGCAGCCTGCCGCGCACCCCGGCGCTGTCGCGCATGCTGGTCCTGCGGGAGCAGGGCAAGCCGGTCGACAGTGCGGCGTTCGAGGCCGAGGTCGCGGGCTGCCTGGATGGCGTGATCGGCGCCCAGCTCGATGCCGGGCTCGACAGCATCAACAACGGCGAGGCGCCACGAGTGGGCTTCTCGACCTACGTGACCGAGCGCATGAGCGGCTTCGGCGGCGAGGGTCGGCGCAAGCCGACGCTGGATATCCAGAAGTTCCCCGGCTACGCCGAACACATGGCGCGCCAGATCGGTGTCTCCGAGGATCTGGCCAAGGTGTGGAACACGCCGCTGGCCCAGCGTGCGGTGCACTACGATCCGACACTGGCCGGGGTCAAGGCGGAGCTGGCCTCGTTTTCGGCGGCGCTTGCCGGCAAGCCGGCACCGCTGGAGACCTTCATGACCGCGGCCTCCCCCGGCGTGGTCACCACCACCATGCTGCGCGCCCAGGACAACCCCGACTATCCCACCGACCGCGACTACGTGCTGGCGGTAGCCCGCGAGCTGAAGCAGGAGTACGAGGCGATCGTGGCGGCCGGCCACGTGCTGCAGCTGGACGCCCCGGATCTGGCCATGGAGCGCGTGATCCTGTTCGGTGACGCCGATCTGGGGACCTTCCTCGAGCGCGTCGAGCTGCATATCGAGGCGATCAACCTGGCGCTGGAGAACATTCCGGCGGACAAGGTGCGCCTGCACGTCTGCTGGGGCAACTGGCAGGGCCCGCATCAGGATGACGTGCCGGTCGCCGAGCTGCTGCCGATCCTCTACCGCGCCAAGGTGGGGGCACTCAGCATCCCGCTGGGCAATCCGCGTCACGAACACGAGACGGTCTCGTTCAAGACCCATCCGCTGCCGGATCACATGCTGCTGATGCCGGGGGTGATCGATGTCACCACCAACTATCTCGAACACCCCGAAGTGGTGGCCAATCGCATCTGCGCCTCGGTCGATGCCGTCGGCGATCGCGAGCGTGTCGTGGCCGGCACGGACTGTGGTTTCGGCACCTTCGCCAGCTACGAGTTCGTCGCCCAGGACGTGGCCTGGGCCAAGCTCAAGGCGCTGAGCGAAGGCGCGGCGATCGCCAGCCGACGTCTCTGGGGGTGAGTGGGCCCTGCCCATCGCGGTCTCGGCGTCGATGACTTTGCAGATCGCGAGGCTCTCCTATACTGCGAGGGCAAATGGCACAACAGGGAGAGGTGCAATGGCGACCCAATGGATGAGGAATGCCGGGCTGGGCCTGGTACTGAGCACGACGCTGTTCGCCGGTGGCGCCGTGGCGCAGGACAAGACGAGCGATCAGCCCAACGTGAACAAGCAGGAGGGGGCGCAGACCAACGAGCAGGAGCCGGCCCATGAAACCGAGACGCAGGCGGAGGGAGCCCCCAAACTCGCCAAGGAGTGTCTCGATCTCGCCCTGCAGAAAGACGAAGGTAGCGAGAAATTCCGAGGCAATTCGATCTACGAGAACAACGCCAAGGACTACGATGCCGATGAGCTCGAGCAGGGAGACACCTTCGAGCTGCGGGTCGATCTGCTCGGCGAGGGCAATGCGAAATACAACCTGACCTGCCAGATCGATGCCGATGGCAACATGACCTACGAGGGCATGGGCAAGTCGACCAGCGTCAAATCATGAAGCGGACTCGTGCAACGTTCCAGACGGCCCCTCGGGGCCGTTTTTGTCTGCACTCTTCGACCGTTTCATCGGGAGATCATCGGTGAACATCACCGCGGACATTGTCGAGACGACGTCGCCGGTCGGGGTCATTTCGGATACCCACGGGTTGCTGCGGGACCAAGCCCTGGCGCTGCTGGCGGATTGTCGCCCGTTGATTCATCTGGGCGACGTCGGCGATCCGGCCATTCTCGAGCGTCTGGCCGAGTTGGCGCCGGTCTACAGCGTTCGCGGCAACATCGACCGGGAGGGGGTGTGTTCGGCACTGCCGTCACACCGCCTGCTGGTGATCAACGGCCGGCCCCTGCAGCTGGTCCATGATGTGGCGGACGTCGACGAGCGGATGGCGTGCGAGGCCGTGCTGCACGGCCACTCGCACAAGCCGCGCAACGAGTGGCGGGGAGAGGGCGACGAGCGGAGGCTATGGTTCAACCCCGGCGCAGCGGGCAAGCGCCGATTCAGCCTGCCGATCACGCTCGGCAAGCTGTGGATCGACGCCGACGGCATCCGCAGTGCGATCATCCATTTGCCGCTGTAAGTTTGGAAATCACTCGCCGTCCGGGGTGATCCGGACCAGCGCGCCGTTGCTGGAGTCCGTCAGCACCCAGAGCGCGCCGTCGGGGCCCTCCTCGACATCGCGTACGCGGCCCAGCTTCTCCAAAAGACGCTGCTCGCCGCTGACACGCTTGCCGTCGAGCGTCAGCCTCACCAGTCCGCCCGGCGACAGCGACGCGATGATCAGATCGCCCTCCCAACCAGGGAAGCGATCCCCCTGATAGAACGTCATGTCGCCGGGCGCGATCACCGGGTCCCAGTAGTAGATCGGCTGTTCCATTCCCTCCCTGGCGGTCACGCCTTCACCGATCGGTGCTCCGCTGTAATCCTCGCCATAGGTAATGACGGGCCAGCCGTAGTTGTGGCCGGCTTCGGGGACGTTGAGTTCGTCGCCGCCCCTGGGCCCGTGTTCGATGGTCCAGAGTTCACCGCTGGCGGGGTTCAGCGCCGCGCCCTGGACGTTGCGATGGCCGTACGACCAGATCTCGGGCAGGCCGCCTTTTTCGACACCTCCGTTCTGGCCACCGGCGAACGGGTTGTCGTCGGGAATCGAGCCGTCGGCGTGGATCCGCACCACCTTGCCCAGATGCGTGTCCAGATCCTGAGCCAGTTGGCGGGGTTCGGGTAGCGAGCGCTCGCCCAGGGTCACGTAGAGTCGGTTCTGGTCGTCCCAGGTCAGCGTGGCACCGAAGTGCTTGGTGGAGTTCCACGCCGGTGTCTGGCGAAAGATGACTTCGACGTCGCTCAGCCGCGCGTGGTCCTGGCTCAAGACGCCACGGGCGACCGAGGTGCCGTTCTCGCCGTCGCCCCTGGGTTCGGCGTAGCTGAAGTAGATTCGCCGGTTGCTGGAAAAGTCGGGGTCGAGCACCACGTCGAGCAGACCTCCCTGGCCGCGGGCATCGATCTCCGGCAGGCCCTCGATGGGCGCGGACAGCGTCCCGGCCTGCAGGTCGACGGCACGCAGTCGCCCGGCGCGCTCGGTTACCAGTGCCATGTCGTTGTCGACAAATGCCAGGCCCCATGGATGGGCCAGGCCCTCGGCTACCGGCGTTACCGTGAGCGTGACATCGCCGTCGAGCGCCGGCGCGCGGGTCTGGCCGTCGAAGGCCGGGGTCTGCTCCGGCGCATTGGGCGGACCGCTCCGTACCGGCTCCGCGGCGAAGGCCTCACCGCCAAGCGACAACAACAGGGCGGCACCGGGGAAGGTCACCAGATTTCGAAGCATGTCGGTCTCCATGGCAGGGGCTGGCACTGCGCCTGATTCATTGACTGTAGCAGCCTTCCGGGCCGGCGTGAGCGGTGACGTGTCGCTGACAGTTTGAAACCAAAGATTGTCGACAAACGATGCCGCGCTTTGGTCAAAGTTGATATCATTAGCCTTTTATCGGAGTTCGAACTTGCCCACTGACCCCTCCGTGCCCAGCCAGCCATCATCGCGCTTCCGCCCCCCGACGTGGTTGCGATGGCTGCTGCTAGTGCTCGGCTGCGTCGTTGCCAACCGGTCGTTGAACGCGGTGCATATGCCGGCCGGCGGGTTCATCGGCCCGATGGCGGTATCGATCGCCTACGGGGTGCTGGTCGGTGGCCTGAAGTTGCCTCGTATCGGTTTCAAGCTCAGCCAAGGGGTGATCGGCGTGCTGATCGCCCAGACGCTGACCCTGTCGGTGCTGTTCAAGATTCTCGATGCCTGGCCGGTGATGCTGATCGCCACGGCGATCACCCTGCTGCTGAGCCTGGGGGTGGGCATAGGGCTGGTGCGCTACGGCGGCTTGCCTGGCTCGACAGCGGCCTGGGGCACGACGCCGGGCGCCGCCGCGGCGATGGTCGCGATGGCCGAGGAGAGCGATGCCGATCCGCGGATCGTGGCGGCGATGCAGTACGTGCGCGTGGTCTGCGTGGTGCTGGTGGGGGCCCTGGTCAGCCACTACCTTGGCGTGACGGACAGCGCCGGCCAGGGGCACGCTGCCAACCTGCCCGCCAGTCTGGCAGAGCTGGGCAGCTTCGTTGCCACGTTAGCGGTCGTCGTCGGCGGCGTGTGGTTATTCGACCGCCGGTTGCCCGCGGGCGCGTTGCTCGGGCCGGTGGTGCTGGGCAGCGTATTGAGCCTGAGCGGACTCATCACCATCGTGCTGCCCCAGCCGCTACTCGAGCTCGCTTACGGCGTGATCGGCGCCTACGTGGGACTCCGCTTCGACCGGGAGACGGTCCACAACATCGCGCGCGCGCTCGGCAAGATGATTTTCGCCTCGCTGGTGCTGATTGCGCTCTGTGCCGTCTCCGCCTGGCTGATGACGCTGTTGATGCACACCACTTTCATTACTGCCTATCTGGGCACGAGTCCTGGCGGCCTCGATTCGATGACGATCATCGCGATCGATACCCATGCGGATGTGGGGTTGGTGGTCGCGTTGCAGACGCTCAGGCTATTCACGGTCGTGCTGGTGGGGCCGGGGATGGCGAGGCTGGTCGCGCGGTTCGCCAAGCCATCGGCGACCTGACAGGGACCTCGAGGGTGAGTCTCTTTGACCGTAGCCAGGCGAAGGCTGGGCTAGCGTGGAGCGTTCGACGGGTCACCGGCTGATCGACGCCGGACGGCTTGGCACCGGGGCCTCGGGTAGCGCCTAATGAAGGCTCCATTGCCAGCGCTTGTGCTTGTGACGCGGGGCGGGCGTGTGGCTGCGGACGCGGCTGACCCAGGCCTGGCGCGACTCCCAGCGTATCAGGTAGACGGTCTCGCCATCGCGTAGCGGAGGGTTGGCCGGATCGATCAGGACCGCGTCGAACCAGCGTGAGAGATGATAGACCTGGAGCTTGCCGGTGACGGGGTGAGCGGCCACCTGGACGGCGGCCTCCGCGCCGCCGCCGCTGTCCGGTCGAAGCGACAGCGCCCACCAGCCCGGCATGCGGTGCCGGAGGATCATGGCGAGCGAGCAGAGCGCCAGCCAAAAGACGATCTCTCCCGGCGTTGTACTGAACCATGACTCCATGGAATCCCCCTGCGACTCGGTGGCGATAGCTTCCAGTAATGGGCCATCGTCCTTTTTATGCGACGCCTTCGGGGGCGTCGTCTGTCTTCGATAGATCCAGCGTTACCCAGCACGATACGGATAGCGAGTGCCGCTCTCCACACCAGAACGGTAAACAATTGCTGTCTTACGTAGCGGTTCCCGGTGATTGTTGCGGTGATTTCCCACCGCGCGAGACGGTTTTCCTCGTGACTCTCTTCTGGACACTGTCCCATCCGCGCCAAGGGGTTTGCGGACCCGTGGGGTCTGCAGTATTTCTGAAAGCGCAAGGTCTCCTCGCACCTCGAGGGGAAACGGGATGCGGGATGCAGCGGCTGGTCTCACCGCCCTGCACCGACGACAACAAGGACAACGACAGTGGCGAGAGGCGGATATGAAACAGCAACCCTCCAACATTCAATACCGGCAGGAAGACGCCAGTTACTTCGAACAGCGTGGCCTGAGCCGATATGCCGGCCCCTGGTCGCTATGGGCGCTGGGCGTCGGCGCAGTCATTTCCGGCCACTACTCCGGCTGGAATCTTGGGCTCTCCATCGGCGGCTGGGGCGGCATGGCGATCGCGACCGCGTTGATTGCGATCATGTATCTGGGGCTGACATTCTGTATCGCCGAGATGTCCCCGGCGTTACCCCACACGGGAGCGGCATACTCCTTCGCGCGCTCTTCCATGGGGCCCTGGGGTGGCTTCATCACCGGCCTGTGCGAGAACGTCGAGTACATCCTGACCCCGGCGGTGATCGTCTTTTTCATCGGTTCCTACCTGGGCAGCATCTTCGAGACGCCAGCGGCGATGCAGCCGCTATGGTGGGTGATAGGCTATATCCTGTTCGTGGGACTCAACATCGTGGGCGTGGAGCTGTCGTTCAAGGTCACCTTGACGGTGACGCTGATGGCGCTGGCGGTGCTGATCGTGTTCTGGGTATCGGCGATTCCCAATATCGACTTCTCCACCTGGGCGCTCAATATCGGCAGCGGCGGTGAGCTGCTGGAGGGCGGCGGCGGGCCGTTGCTGCCGATGGGCATTGGCGGCGCGCTGGCGGCGATGCCTTTCGCGGTGTGGCTGTTCCTGGCGATCGAGCAGTTGCCACTGGCGGCGGAGGAGTCGGTCGATCCCAAGCGAGACATGCCCAAGGGCATCATCCTGGGGATGATCACCCTGATCGTCTCCGCCTCGATGGTGCTGTTCCTCAACCCTTCACTGGTCGGCGTCGGGGCCTACGCCCTTGGACAGAGCGGTGAGCCACTGCTGGACGGCTTTGCCGCCATCTACGGCAGCGGCCTGGCCAAGGTCCTGGCGCTGGTGGCGATCATCGGGCTGATCTCCAGCTTCCACACCATCATCTTCGCCCAGGGGCGTCAGATCTACTCGCTGTCGCGGGCCGGCTACTTTCCGACCTGGCTGTCGATCACCCACGGCACCCGCAAGACGCCGCACGTGGCGATGATCGCCGGCGCCTGCCTGGGGCTGGTCATCATGCTGATACTGTTCATCGGCCTGGGGATCGATCAGGGATCGGCGGTGATCGGCGGAACCCTGCTCAACATGGCAGTGTTCGGCGCCATGTGCTCCTACATCGCCCAGGCGGCATCGTTCATCCTGCTGCGCAAGAACCGCGCCGACATCCCGCGCCCCTATCGCAGTCCTTTCGGGGTGCCCGGTGCCTGGATCACCATCGCCATCGCGCTGGTGACGCTGTTCTTCCAGCTGAGCGACCCCACCTACCGGGTCGGCATCCTCGGCGTCATCGTGTGGTTCGCCGTCGCGATCGCCTACTTCGCGCTGGTCGGTCGTCATCGGCTGATCCTGTCGCCGGAGGAGGAGTTCGCGATGGCGCAACGCGAGGCGGCGAGCTAGAGCGCCGAGGCGACGTCAGCGATACGGCAGGGGCGCCGATGGCTTCGGCTGGCGGAAACGACAAGGCCCCGATCCTGGGACCGGGGCCTTGCGTTCGAGAGGCAGGCAGGCGTGGGACGCCCGCCGTCGACCTCTACTGCTGGGTCTTGAAGTACTTGTCGTAGATCTTCTGGTAGGTGCCGTTGTCCTTCAGCGTGGCGAGGGCGTCGTCGAAGCGCTCGGCGAGCTCCTTGTCGCGGGGACGGAAGGCGATACCGAAGCCTTCGCCGAAGTATTTTTCCGGCTCGCTGATCATGTCGCCGACGGTGACGTAGTTGCCATCCTTGCTGTCCAGCAGCGTGGACTTGCCTACCGGGAAATCGAGGAAGGCGATGTCGACGCGTCCGGCATCCATGTCCAGCACCAGGTCGTCGGCGGTGGTGTAGCGGCTGATGTTGGCCACGTCGCCGTACATGTCGGTAACGTAGTTGTCCTGCAGCGTGCCGCGCTGGACGCCGATGGTCTTGCCCTTGAGCGACTCGGGGTAGGTGGTCTCGATGCCGCTGTCGGCAGCTGCGAACCAGGCGGAGGGCGGCTTGATGTACGGGTCGGAGAAGAGCACGGTCTGGCGGCGCTCGTCATTGATCGTCATCGACGACATGATGGCGTCGTACTTGCGCGCCAGCAGGCCCGGAATGATGCCATCCCACGCCTGCACGACCCATTCGCAGTCGGCTTTGATCTGCGCGCACATGGCGTTGCCGAGCTCGATGTCGAAGCCGGTCAGTTCACCATCCGGAGTGCGATATTCCATCGGCTCGTAGGGAACGTCGACGCCGATACGCAGCTGTTCGGTGTCCTGGGCCTGGACGACGCCCGCGATCAGCGCGGCGCCAAGCAGGCTGGTGGTCAGCAGTTTTTTCATGGATCGCTTCTCTCTCGTGATGCGTGTGTTCTTGTGTGTTGCGACTCGGTCCCGGTTCGTCCGGCGCTTCGTGGGCGGCGAACGATCCACGACATCCGATGGATGACAACCGCAGCATAACGAAAGCTTACACGGTTGAATATCACCTCGATCAACGCCTGGTTCACGGCGCCAGCAGGTAGCCGCTGCGGTGACTGTGGTGGCCGGCGATATCGGCGACGATCATGCCGGCCGTGGCCATGCGGCGCTGGCTGCGAGCGTAGAACATGCCTGCCTGCGGCGCGCGGACCGGCTCGACGCGATCGCTGATCGGGTCGATGATCTCGGCGATGAGCTGCCCCGCCTCGACGGCCGTTCCCGGCCTGGCATGGAACACCAGCAGCCCCCCGATCGGCGCATGCAGGAAGTCCATCGCCGCCAGTTCGGTGGCGGGATAGGCCAGCTCGGGCAGGGGCGGCGCCTCGCCGGCGACGAGTCCCAGGTGGCGGAGCCAGTCGATGATCGCCTGGGCGTCGTCAGCGGCGAGGTCGTGATCGACGTCGCGCTGCCCGCGCAGCTCCAGGGTCACCGACTGACAGCCATAATCGAGCGGGAAACGGTCGCCGAAGGTCTGCCGAAGCCGCTCCCACACCAGCGTGAAGCACTCGTCGAACGACTGTCCGCCGGAGTCGGTCGCCAGCATGCTCGCCTTGGCGCCGAAATAGCGTGCCAGCGGCTCGAATACCGGCCATGCCGCCGGCGTGGTGTAGAGATGCTCCACCGCATCGAAATCGCAGTGCAGGTCGAGCACGAAGTCGGCACGGCAGGCCAGGCGCTGCAGGGTCAGACGCATCGACTCCAGCGTCGTCGTCGGCGTCAGTGCATCGAGCGCTGCCTCGAACCGGTCGCGGATCAGGTCGCGGTTGTGGGCGACGTCGTCGTTCAACGCGGCGTCCAGGCCAGCGGCGATCTCGTCGGCGACGTTGGCGTAGCGGCGGTTGAAGTTGGTCAGGCTCTCGAAGTCATAGCGGCCCAGCGGCGTGTCCATCAGTTGCTGGTCCAGGCCGACCGGGTTGGCCACCGGGACGAGGGTGACGCGGCAGGCCAGCAGGCCCTGGGCTTCGAGTTCGGCCAGGCGCTGCTTCAGGGTCCAGGCCACCAGCATGCCGGGCAGTTCGTCGGCGTGCAGGGCACCCTGGATGTACAGGTGGCGCTCGGCGTCCGCCGGGCCGTAGTGAAAGCTGTCGATCTGTCGCTCGGTGCCCGGCACCGGGCTGATCAATGGGTGTCTCCGATGTTCCACGACGCTTCCTCGGCTCGAGAATCGATAGGTCCGGTCGCTGGCGCGGCAGCGACCGGAAGGGACTGGGTTACTGGGCGCAGTCGGCTTCGCTGGGGCGGACCGACAGGTCGTAGTCGAAGTACTGATCCATCAGCTTGTCGAAGGTACCGTCGGCGTACACCTCGCAGATCGCCTTGTCGAACTTGGCGGCCAGCGCCTTGTCGCGCTGGCGGAACGCCATGGCGGCACCCTTGCCGAAGATCGACGTCGGCGTCTTGATGCTGTCGCCGAGCTGCTTGTAGGGGCTGTCTTCCTGGCGGAAATCGATGGCGTCGTTGGCGATCGGGAAATCCTCGAAGGTCAGGTCGAGCCGGCCGGACTTGAGATCGTTGACCACCTCCTGGGAGGAGCCGTAGCGGTGGATGTCGAGGACGTCACCGTACTCCTGGGTGACGTAGACGTCGCGAATGGTGCCGCGCTGCACGCCCACCGAAAGACCCTTGAGCGAAGCCTTGTCATCGATGTCGATGTCGCGATCCCGGGCGGTGATCCAGACGCTCGGCGTGTTGTAGTAGGGCAGCGAGAACATCACCTGGCGCTCGCGCTCCGGGGTGATCGCCATCGAGGAGAGGATGGCATCGTACTTGCGCGCCAGCAGGCCGGGAATGATGCCGTCCCAGCTCTGTTCGACCCAGCTGCACTCGAGGTTGGCGCGAGCGCACAGCTCGTTGCCGAGGTCGATCTCGAAGCCCTCGAGCTTGCCGTCGGCATCGCGCATGACGAACGGCTCGTAGGGGACGTCGATGCCCAGGCGAACGGTGTCCTTGTCGTCCTGCGCCATGGCCTGGCCGAGGAACTGGCCGGAGACGAGTGCGCCGGCGAGCAGGGCGCTGGTGATCCACTTGTTCATGTTCGACTCTCTTGTGATTGGTGGTTGATGATCGGGAAGCAACGCCGTCGTGACCGAATCGCCGGCCGTCAGGCGCCCCGTGGGCGCAGGTGCGCCAGCAATCGTTTTTCCAGCCTGCGGAACAGGAACATGATGCTGAAGGTCAGGCAGAGATAGATCAGCGCCACGAAGATGAACGCCTGGAACGGTGCATAGAAGCGGGCGTAGACGTAGTACGCCGCCCCGGTCAGATCCATGATCGTCACGACGCTGGCCACGGCGCTGGCGTGGAGCATGAAGATCACCTCGTTGCCGTAGGCCGGCAGGGCGCGACGGAAGGCGCTGGGCAGGATGATGCGGCGCATCATCAGCTTGCGCGACATGCCGTAGGCGCGGGCGGCCTCGATTTCGCCCTTGGCGGTATTCTTGATCGCGCCATGGAAGATCTCGGTGGTATAGGCCGCGGTATTGAGCGTGAACGCGATCAGCGCCGGGAAGAACGCCTGCTTGAACACCACCCAGAAGATGCTGTCCTGGATGCCGTCGAAGAAGACCACGCCGTAGTAGACCAAATAGAGCTGGATCAAAAGCGGTGTACCGCGGAAGACATAGGTATAGGCGTAGATCGGCAGCTTGATCCAGCGCCGCTTCGAGCCGCGGCCGATGGCCAGCGGCACCGCCAGGATCACGCCGATCAGCAGCGACAGGAAGACCAGCTGCACCGTCGTGACGAGCCCGCCCCAGTAGAAGCTGAGCGTATTGGCGGTAAAGATCGCGTTGCCGGACAGCAGTTCGGTGAACCAGCCGTTCAATTGTTCCATTCGCTGGACTCCCCGAAGCCGGTGTTATAGCGCTTGGTCAATTTGGCGAAGCCCCACTCGGAAAGCGTGGCGATCAGCAGGTAGATCAGTGCCACCGGGATCATGAACAGGAAGGGCTCGTGGGTTGCCTTGGTCGCCTCGGCGGCCACTCGGACCATGTCGGTCAAGCCGATGATCGAGACCAGCGCAGTGGTCTTGAGCAGCACCATCCAGTTGTTGCCGATCCCCGGCAGGGCATGTCGCATCATCAGCGGGAATCGGACACGCCGGAAGGCGAGCAGCGGACTCATGCCGTAGGCTCGCGCGGCTTCCATCTGTCCCTCTTCCACCGACTGGAAGGCGCCGCGGAAGGTTTCGCCCATGTAGGCCCCGAAGATCAGGCCGATGGTGATGACGCCCGCCACGAAGGCGTCGACGTTGATGAAGATGTCGATGTCGAAGGCGTAGTAGAGCTGGTCGGTGAGCATGTTGATCCCGATCTGCCCGCCGTAGAACAGCAGCATCATCAGCACCAGGTCCGGTACGCCGCGCACCAGCGTGGTGTAGAGCGTGCCGATGCCGTGGATCAGCCGATTGCGCGACAGCTTGGCGCTGGCGGTCAACAGTCCCAGGATGACTGCGAGTATCAGCGATAGCACCGCCAGTTCGACGGTGACCAGCGCCCCCTCGAGCAGCCGCGGGCCGTAGCCTTGCAGGTCGATCATGATGGTTTCCGCCTCAGTGCTTGGGCGCCAGGAACTGGCGCAGGCGCTCGGAGCGCGGGTTGTCGAGGACGTCGGCCGGTGCGCCGACCTCTTCGACCACGCCCTGGTGCAGGTAGATCACCTGGCTGGAGACATCCCGGGCGAAGGCGATCTCGTGGGTCACCAGAATCATGGTGCGGCCCTCGTCGGCGAGGTCGCGCATGACCTTGAGGACGTCACCGACCAGTTCCGGATCGAGCGCCGAGGTCGGCTCGTCGAACAGCATGACCTCCGGGTCCATCGCCAGTGCCCGGGCGATGGCACCGCGCTGCTGCTGACCGCCGGACATCTGGGTCGGGAAGTAGTCGGCGCGATCCAGCAGGCCGACGCGATCGAGCAGGGCGCGGGCCTCTTCGATCGCCTGCTTCTTGGGTTTCTTCAGCACGTTGACCGGCGCCTCGATGACGTTCTCGAGCAGGGTCATGTGCGACCAGAGGTTGAAGTTCTGAAACACCATCGAGAGCTTGGCGCGAATGCGCTCGACCTGCTTCCAGTCGGCGGGCTCGCGGCCGTGCTTGGTGGCGCGGAAACCGATGGTCTCGTTGTGAACGATCAGTTCGCCTTCGTCGGGCTGTTCCAGCAGGTTCATGCAGCGCAGGAACGTGCTTTTCCCGGAACCGGAAGCACCGATCAGCGTGATGACGTCGCCTTTCTGTGCCTGGAGAGAGATCCCCTTGAGTACCTCGTGATCGCCGAAGCGCTTCTTGATGCCCTTCGCTTCCAGGGGAATGGGGGTCGCGGCCATGATGTTGTCCACCGAGTGGGTTGGCTGGCGGGAAGCGGCACGGCGTCAGATGGCCCGTCTTGCTGTCGACCGAGCCATCTTCGATGGCGTTGGCGACGCCGACTCCCCGGCGAAAAATGCGGCGATTCTAGCAGTTTCGCCGTTAGGTTCCAGATAACGCCAGGTCGGAGCGTCGACGGGGACGGGGCAGGGGCAGGTGATCGAAGGGTAACTCTTTGTTCATTTTGGAAAACTCCTGAATGGTGTTGTCATTGTTCAGCGAATCGAAAATCGTCTTGGGCGAATCGGCGATCGCGGTCGTCGATACCGCCGCCAGACCTAGTCGGGAACAGCGCAGGGCCGCACCAGCAGCGCCGCGCGCGCACCGAGCTCGACCTGGGCGTTGGGAAAGACCACCGACAGTGGCGCCTCTTCCACCACGAAGGGGCCTTCCGTTTCGTCCTCTGCCAGCCTTTCTCCCACCGCGAACTCGCTGAAATTGGCGACATCTTCGGCAAAGGTGAGTCGAAAGGTATCGCTCGTACGCATCAGCTCGAAGGCGACCTGGAAGAATCGGAGGTCGGTCACGTCGCCACTGGCCGGCGGGACGCCCTGCGCCAGCGTGGCTAGCCACCCCCGCATGCCGTCCAGGGCGTCGAGGTCGTTGGCGCCGAACGGGCGTACCTTGCCGAGTTCCAGCGTGTAGGCTTCGGCGGCGTGGTAGTGGCGGGAGTAGTGAGAGAAGGTCCAGCTGTGTCGATGCTGGAGCAGTACGGCCTGCATGCCAGCCGCGGCTAGATCGGGCCATGCCGAGCGAGGCTGGGTCTCTGCCTCTCCCTCCGTATAGGGCACCACGGCGAAGCGCGGATAGCGGCTGTCGCGTATGGCGGTGTGCAGGTCGAGATGCAGTGGGCGATGGCGGTGACGCGCGAAGAAGTCGTCGACCGCATGCATCAACGCCCGCGCCCGTTCTGGCTCTTCTCCCTTCTGGTCGAGCCCACGCTGGAACAGGCGGTTGAGATTGGTGGTGACGAAACGCGTCTGCGCGCGAATCGAGGGAATATTGCCGAGGATGACCAGTAGCGGTGCCCCCAGCACGAGACGTCCGGCCTCCAGCGCGGCGAGCAGCTCGCCGACCAGCTCGATGGGAGCGGTCTCGTTGCCGTGGATACCCGCGGAAATCACCACGCTACGCGCATCGGAAGCGGCGACATCCGGTGTCAGCTCGAGAATCCCCTCGCCGTGGAGCCGGTAACGCCCGCCTGGGAGCGGGCCACTGGCGGGTCGACCGACGCCGCCGCCGTCTAGCGTTGCCGAGAGCCAGTCATCGAGCATGGAGATCTCGGGGCATCGAGGCGCTGATCGAACTCTCCCGGAACCCGGGAGAGGAGGAGATCGGCGCGAACAAGGGATGGATCGGGTTCATGCCGATTCTCGGCTGCTGTCAGGGAGCATTCAGCTTACCCCGATCGTGGGTCCCGGCAAGCGGCCTCGTCGACACGCTGAAAAAACGCGGCCTCATCTTGAAAGCCGGCGGCACCGGATCCAGCGACGGCGCTGGCATTCATACGCCGCGGGTTCCGGTGTAGAGGGTATAGATCGAACGGCTCGCCGCCATCAGCAGCCGGTTGCGATGCTCGCCGACGAAGCAGAGGTTGGCACACACCTCCGGCAGCAGGATCCGGCCGATACGGTCCCCGTCGGGAGAGAAGATCGAGACGCCGTCATGGCCCTCGCCGCCGGAGGTCGCCGCCCACAGATTGTCGTCCTGATCCAGGGTGATGCCATCGTAGGTCTCGGCGTCCTTGCTCGACACCAGGGTCTCGCGGTTGCTGAGCGACTGGCCGTCCTGGGAGAGCGCCCAGCGCGACACCGTTGCCGGGCGGTCGGGGAAGTGGGAGGGAGCGGTATCGCTGGCATAGAGCGTCCGGCCGTCGCCGGACAGGGCGATGCCGTTGGGCTTGCCCAGCTCGTCGCTCAGCAGCTTGGGAGCGTCCAGCGTGTCGTCGACATAGTAGATCGCCGGCTTGATCTCCAGCGCGCGCTTCTCGCCCTCGTAGTCGACGTGGGCGCCGTAGCCGGGATCGGTGAAGATCACCCCATCATTGGGCAGGATCACCAGGTCGTTGGGGGCGTTCAGCCGCTTGCCCTGGTAACGGCTCGCCAGCACGGTGGTGGAGCCATCCCATTCGTAGCGCACGACCCTCGCCGGAGAGTGCTCGCAGGCGACCAGGCGGCCGTGGTGGTCGAACGCATTGCCGTTGGAGTGACCCACGCCTTCGCGCAACACGCTGACCTGGCCGGTCATCTCGTCCCAACGCATCTGCCGGGCTCGGGGGATATCGCTGAAGACAGCGTAGCGGCCGACCGCGTTCCAGGCGGGACCTTCGAGCCATAGCCCGCCGGACCAGTGGCGCTCGAGCGGGGTATTGAACAGGTAATAAGGCTTGAAGCGGTCGTCCAGCACCTGCCATGCCTCGTCGGGATAGCGAGTGGGCGGGGCCTCGGTGGTCTGGGCCAGCAGGCCGGGCGAGAACGCGGCGAGACGCCGATCAAGGCAGAGTTGCGCAGAAGCTGTCGACGATCGAGGGGCATGGCGGGCTCCAGGTAAAAATGGCTGTACCCACTATAGAACGTCTTTCGGCAATGACCGCCGGAGGCGCCGGGATGTCGACCAAAGCACGAGCGGCAGCCTCAAGCCCGTGGTTTTCCCGAACCGCCGGCTCGCGGGCAGGCATCCGGATCCTGGGTGACCTGAATCAGCTCGTCGACCGGAAACTCGAGCTGGCGGGCCTGCGAGATCAGCGCCGTATAGGTGGGCTCGTCCAGCGTCGGATCCCGTGAAAGTATCCACAGGTAGTCCCGGTCCGGGCCGGCGACGAGAGCATGTTGATAACTCTCGTCCAGTGCCAGCACGCTGTAGCCTGCGTAGAAAGGACCGAAGAAGCTGACCTTCAGATGGCCGACGCTGGGGTCCCCGGCGAAGCTGGCGTGCCCCTCGGCGCTTTCCCAACTGCCCTTGGCAGGGTCGTAGCCACGATTGACGACGCGGATGTCGCCGTCGGCGCGGCGAGTGTACTCCGCGGTGACGCACTCCAGGCCTTCCTCGAAGCCGTGGTCGAGCCGGGCGATTTCGTACCACTGGCCCAGATACTGGTCGATCTGGAAGTCAGCGACGGGTTGCGTGCCTTCGGGGACGCCCGTGCAACCCGCGAGCAGAGTGAAAGGGGCGAGCCAGGTCAGTCGCGGATATCGCGGGAGTCTCGAGGGCAGCAACATGAGGATCCTTCCTTTTATGGCTGTTGCTGAGAGTTTTCCGACAGGAAAAAGTTGCACCCGCCGCTGGCGCCGCCGGATTCCGGCGACCAGCGTGACGACCGCTCCGGCCGGAGCGGTCGTCGGATGTCTGCCATTCAGCTGGCTTCCCGGCTCTCCATCTCGTGGCGGTAAGTCTTGGCCAGATCGGCCTTCTTCGAGTCGTCCAGCGCGCGGCCCGCCAACTGGAACACTTCCTGTTCCTCTTCGTCGAGATGGTGCGTGACCAGGTGCTGGAGTTTCTTGGCACTGGCCAACCAGCCCGGCGAGTCGTATTCGGTGGTTTCCAGGGTTTCCAGCAGCTCGTCGATCTCGTGATGTTCGGCGACGCTGTGCCGTGCCTTCTCCTGGGTCATGTCGTATTCCATCATTGGAATATAGAGCGCCCGCTCTTCGGCGGCGGCATGATTCTCGAGTTCGGCGCGCAGCCGTTTGAACAGCTCGTCGCGGCCTTCACTGTCGCCGTGGGTCTTGACCAGCAGGTCCAGCAGGCGGCGCTGCTTGTCGTGGCTCTCACGCAGGTCTTCGAAAAGCGTCATCGTCTTCATCCTTTGTCGCGGTCCTTGCGGGTATCGGCAGCGGTTCGTGGCCGCCGCTCGCCACAAGGTTAGGCGATAAGGACCGTTGCTGCTAAATCCGCTTCGCACCTCTTCACGGATGAGGCTACGGCTTAAGTCGGATGTCTTTGCCGCGCCAACTGTGGTTACTTGCGTCAATAATATTATTAATAATATTGACGATGAGGATGCCATGACGACCCACTCCCCCAGCGACGAGCGGCACCACAAACCGGACGAAGAGCGCCAGACAGGGCTCAACCAGGGCTTGGTGAACTACGGCGATGCCGGTTTCTCGCTATTCCTGCGCAAGGCGTTCATCAAGGGCGCCGGGTACAGCGACGATGCACTCAATCGCACCATCGTCGGCATCGTCAATACTGGCAGCGGCTACAACCCCTGTCATGGCAATGCCCCGCAACTGATCGAGGCGGTCAAGCGCGGGGTAATGCTGGAGGGCGGGTTGCCGATCGAATTTCCGACCATCTCGATCGCCGAGAGCTTTTCCACGCCGACCAGCATGTATCTGCGCAACCTGATGTCGATGGACACGGAAGAGATGATTCGTGCCCAGCCAATGGACTCGGTGGTCCTCATCGGCGGGTGCGACAAGACCGTTCCCGCCCAGTTGATGGGAGCGGCTTCCGCCAACCTGCCGATGCTCGAGCTGGTCACCGGCGCCATGCTGACCAGCGGCCATCGCGGCGTCCGGGTAGGGGCCTGCACCGACTGTCGTCGCTACTGGGGCATGTATCGCGGCCAGGAGATCGATGACCAGGAGATCGAAGAGGTCAACGCCAAGCTAGTCGGCAGTGTCGGCACCTGCTCGGTCATGGGGACGGCCAGCACCATGGCGTGTATCAGCGAGGCGCTGGGGGTCGCCCTGCCCGGCAGCGCCTCGCCGCCGGCGGTGACCGCGGATCGCATGCGTGTCGCCGAGGCGACCGGTCGCCAGGCCGTGATCAATGCACGGGCGGGCGTGACGCCGGACAAGATACTGACCGAGAAGGCGTTCGAGAATGCGCTGCGCGTGCTGCTGGCGATCGGTGGTTCGACCAACGGCATCATCCACCTGACCGCGATCGCCGGGCGCATGGGCATCGATATCGACCTGGCCGCCTTCGACCGCATGAGCCGCGAGACGCCGGTGCTGGTCGATCTCAAGCCGTCGGGCCAGCACTACATGGAAGATCTGCATCGTGCCGGCGGACTGCCCACCGTGCTGCGCGAGCTGAAGCCGCTGCTGCATCTGGATGCCATGACCGTGACCGGTCGCACGCTGGGGGAGGAGATCGACGCCGCGCCGGCGTTCGAGCAGCAGGTGGTGCATCGCTTCGACGCGCCGCTCTACCCCGCCGGCGGGATCGCATTCGTGCGTGGCAACCTGGCGCCCGATGGCGCGATCATCAAGCAGTCGGCCGCCGATGCCCGACTGATGGAGCATGAGGGGCGTGCGGTGGTGTTCGAGGATGCCGAGGACATGGCCGCGAGAATCGACGATCCGGCGCTGGACGTGACGGCGGAGGATGTCCTCGTGCTCAAGCGTATCGGCCCGGTGGGTGCGCCGGGAATGCCCGAAGCCGGGTATCTGCCGATTCCGCGCAAGCTGGCCCGGCAGGGCGTGCGCGACATGCTGCGAATCTCCGACGGTCGCATGAGCGGCACGGCGGCGGGCTCTATCGTGTTGCACGTGACGCCGGAAGCCGCCCTGGGCGGGCCGCTGGCGCTGGTCGAGAACGGCGATCGGATTCGCCTGAGCGTCAGTGAACGGCGCCTCGAGCTGCTGGTCGACGAGGCAGAACTGGCTCGGCGCCGGGAAGGCTGGCGGCCAGTCGCGCTGACCGCCGAGCGGGGCTATCGCAAGCTGTTTCTCGAGCAGATCACCCAAGCGGACCAAGGCTGTGATTTCACCTTCCTGCGGCCGCCGACCATCCAGCGCCGGGTGCCGAAGTGATGGCGGGCCTCGAGGCCAGCCATCACTCTTATCAGCCGCTATCAGCCGCCTTCCCGAATCCGATAGAGATGCAGGTAACGCTCCTTGGAGGGCTGGAGATGCCGGTAGCAGAGTCGGTGTAGCTCGGCGCGATCCTGGCGCTCGAGCGCGTCGATCATGGCCAGATGCTCGTCCCGGGCCAGCAGGATGGCTTCACGGTCGGTGGTGCCGATGAAGCGGATGGCGTGGGCCTTCTGGGCGAACTCGTTGATCGTGTCGGCGAGGTAGTCGTTGCCGCAGGCCGCGAACAGGGTGCGGTGGAAGGCGATGTTGTGGTGGAACACCGCGCGCAGGTCGCCGCTCTCCACCGCGGCGCTGTGCCGAGCCTGTATGTCGGTCAGGGCCTCGATCAGCGAAGGCGGCGCCGGCATCGGAATACGGTCCGCGGCGGCCTCCTCCAGGAGCTCGCGCATGACGTAGATTCCCTCCACCTCTTCGGGCGTGTAGGACTTGACGAAGGCCCCGCGATTCTTGATCCGCTCCACCAGGCCGGCGTTCTCGAGCTGAAACAGCGCCTGGCGCACCACGTGGCGCTTGCCGGCGAAGCGCTGCATCAGATCTTCCTCGACCAGTCTCTCCTTCGGGTGCGCGCGATTCAGCACGATATCCTCTTCGATGGCCGAGACGATATCGGCGACGCGCACCCCCTCGACCTGGGGTTCCGCGTGTTCGTCGGCGAGACGATGGCCGGCGGCGGCGGAGGTCGGTTTGGCGGTGTCTCGCTTTGGCATGAATGTATTCCCGTCACGATGAAGTTCGCGTCACTCGGTCGGCCATTGTCCGCAGCGGCCAGGGGGTGGAGCAAGCGCTACTCGTTGCTAAGGCAGCGGTATCGCTCCACGGCCGGTTGCGGAATCGATTCTGCCATGCCGACTTCGAAGATGGCCCTGCTTTTTCGGCCTTTGATGTCATTTTGCAAGACGTTACTGCTTTAGTCGCTATTGGCGTCAATATTATTGACAATTTGATCGATAAATTAATACGTTCTTTCTGGCACGACAAGTCGGCAACACAAAGCGTAGGTACGACAACGACAAACTGACTCCGTCAGAGAGGAATCGACCATGCACGCCAAACCCCTTCGCCATTGGCTGACGATCGCCGCCGTGGCCGTCAGCCTGTCTCCCCTGGCGCAAGCCGCCGATTACGTGGGAGGCGACGAGATCACCGTATTGCAGGGATTCAAGCCAGGGGGTGGCAGTGACGCCCTGGCTCAACTGGTACAGCCACGGCTGAGCGAAATCCTTGGCGTCGATTTCGTCAACGAATACATGCCCGGCGCCACCGGGGCCGTCGCGTGGACGCGGCTGGCCAAGCAGTCGCCCAACGATGGCAGCACCATCAGCATCACCAACACGCCGATGCTGATGACCAACTACATCATGAACGATGCCATCACCTACAAGACCGATGAGATGACCCCGATCGCCAACGTGGTGACCGATCCGGGCATCGTCGTCGTCAGTGCGGACAGCCCCTATCAGACCATCGAGGATCTCTTCGCGGCCGCCGAGCAGAACCCGGGTACCGTGACCATCGGCAACTCCGGCGTCGGCGGCGATGATTTCTTCACCACCATCCTGCTCGAGCAGGCCAAGGGGCTGTCGTTCAAGAAGGTGCCGTTCCAGGGCGACGGCCCCTCCGCGACGGCGGCCATGGGCGGCAAGATCGATGCCAGCTTCAACAACGTGGGCAACGTCTACGGCCAGGTCGAGTCCGGCAATCTGAGGGCGCTGGCGGTGTTTGCCGAGAAGCGTCTGACCAGTCTGCCCGACGTTCCCACCATGAAGGAGAAGGGCGTCGATGTGGTGGCGGGCTCCTCGCGCGGTTACAGCGCGCCGGCCGATATCCCGGAAGAGGCCCGGCAGCAACTGATCGAAGCGTTCCAGACCCTGGCCAAGGACCCCGACTTCCAGGCCCAGGCGGAAAAGCGCGCCATGAATCTCGATGTCGTCACCGGTGACGACTACCGCGCCATGATCGACAAGATGGAGAGCGACTATCGGGAAATCTGGGATTCGGTCAAGGATCAGGTCGGCCGTTGAGCGACCGGCGAGTTGCCGAGGAGGAGGGCGCCATGAACGTCAGTCGTCTGTTGCTGGGAGTATTCGGCCTCGTCGTGGCTGGCGTCTTCTTCCTCGACGCCAGCCAATACCCCCGCGCCGCCGCCGAGATGCCGATGATCTACGCCGTGGCCGTGGCGCTCATGTCGCTGGCGATGGTGGCCAGTGAGCTACGCCTGCGACGCCAGGGACCGGCCCTTCGCGAGCCCGCCACCGAGGCATCCACCATGGCGCCGGACGACGCGCCGCCGCCGCCTCGGCGCTGGATGGCGGTCGCGGTCATCTTCCTGCTGGCGGTGGGATATGTCGTCATGATGACGACGCTGGGCTACGTGCTGGCCACGGCGCTGTTCTTGGCCCTGTCGCTGTCGATTCTGCGCACCGTGAAGTGGACCTTCGCGGTGATCGCCGGGGCGCTGTTGATCGCGATGGTCTGTCTGGTGTTCGTGCAGTTCCTGGGGCTGCCGATTCCGCTGCTGCCGAGCTTCCTTTAAACCCTGGCCGAAGCGGGTGGCCACGACGCTCGGTTCGGGCACAGGAGAGTAGACGCGCATGGATTCCTCACTGGTGATGATCGGGCTGACCAACGTGCTCAGCGTCAACAACATTGCCTGCATTCTGGGTGGCACGCTGCTGGGGCTATTCGTCGGGGCGATGCCAGGGCTATCGGCAACGATGGCGCTGGCCTTGCTGCTGCCGCTGACGTTCAGCTTCGATCCGGCGACCGGGCTGAGCATGCTGGCCTCGCTCTACGTCGGGGCCTCCTACGGTGGTTCCATCGCCGCGATCCTGCTACGTACGCCGGGCACGCCATCGGCGGCGGCGACCGTGCTCGATGGCTTCCCGCTGTCGCAGCAGGGCAAGGCTGGACAAGCACTGGGGATCTCGCTGTTCGCCTCCTTCTTCGGCGGGCTGATGAGCGGCATTGCACTGCTGACCGCAGCCCCTCTGCTCGGCACGCTGGTGCTCGAGTTCGGCCCGGTGGAGCTGTTCGCCATCGCCGTGCTGGGTATTACCATCATCGGCTCGCTGGCGCAGGGGTCGGTGATCAGCGGTCTGCTTTCCGGCGGGCTGGGGCTGCTGCTCAGTACGGTCGGGATGGACCTGACGACCGGAACGCCACGCATGACGTTTGGCCAGATCAATCTGTTTGCCGGAATCGACTTCACGGTGGCATTGATCGGCCTGTTCTCGGTGCCCCAGGCGTTGACGCTGATCGAGAATTCCCATCGGGGCGGCAAGGTCGCGAGCCGTATTACCGACCGGTTGATGCCGCGCTGGCGCACCATCAAGCAACTGATGCCCAACATCCTGCGCTCCAGCGGCATTGGCATCGTCGTGGGCCTGATTCCGGGGACCGGCGGCGATACCGCGAGCTGGTTCGCCTACAACGAGGCCAAGCGCTTCGCCAAGGACAAGAGCCGTTTCGGCAAGGGCGAGATCGCCGGGGTTGCCGCGCCGGAGGCTGCCAACAACGCGGTCGTCGGTGGCGCGCTGATTCCCACCATCGCCCTCGGCATCCCGGGAAGTTCCTCCACCGCGATCCTGCTGGGTGCGCTGATGGTGCAGGGCATTCTGCCGGGCCCCAATCTGCTCACCGACTACGGCGATGTCACCTACACCCTGATCTGGGCGGTGATCCTCGCCAATATCGCGCTGCTGGTGGTGGGGCTGGCGTTCACCAAGATGAGCGTGTCGGTGACCCGGATTCCCGATGGCTTCATCGCCTGCGCCATTCTGACGCTCTGCATCATCGGCGCCTTCGCCATCAACAACAGTCTGTTCGATGTCGGATTGATGCTGGGCTTCGGCCTGTTCGGCTACTGGATGAGCAAGGCGGGCGTCTCGCCGGCCCCGATGGTGATCGGTCTGATCCTGGGGCCGGTGATGGAGACCAGCTTCCAGCAGTCGATGCTGATCGGCAACGACAGTTTCGGCGTGTTCCTGGAGAGTCCGATCGCCACCGTCCTGTTGATCCTCGCGCTGCTGTCGATCCTGCAGGCGACACCTTTCTTCCGCTGGCTGCGCGTGCCGTTCAAGCGTCGCCTGAAACCCGATTGATGTGAGGCCAACCACTCGGAGAGTGACCGATGACCAGAATCACCGAGGTACAGGCGCGAACGGTCAATGTCGCGCTGGACAACCCGACCAGCTTCTCCAACCGGCAAGTCCTCAAGCGGGACTACGCCCTGGTCAAGGTGACCGGGGACGACGGTATCAGTGGCATCGGCTTCTGCTATGGCGGCAACAATGCCGGCCATCTGGTGACGCAGGCGGTACGCGATCTGCTCAAGCCGATATTGATGGGGCAGGACGCTCACCGTGTCGAGGGGCTATGGCAGGAGATGTATCAGGAGAGTCTGTTGCATGGCCGCGCCGGCTCGGTGATGCGGGCGCTGAGCATTCTCGATGTGGCGTTGTGGGACCGGAACGCCCGCGCCGCCAACCTGCCGCTCTACAAGTTTCTCGGCGCCAGTGACGAAGAGAGCGTGGCGGCCTACGCCAGCGGCGGTTATTACCTCGATGGCAAGACGCCGGCCAAGCTGGCGGAGGAGATGACCGGCTACGTTGGGATGGGCTTCCGGGCGGTCAAGATGAAGGTGGGACGCGAAGACCTGGCTGGCGAGGAGGCGCGCCTGGCCGCCGTTCGCGAAGCCATCGGCCCCGACGTGCTGCTGATGATGGACGCCAACAACGCCTGGCAGGATCTTCCCTCGGCCCTGGCATTTGCGCGAATGGCCGAGCCCTATTCTCCTTACTGGATCGAGGAGCCGTTCAGCCCGGACGACATCGACAACCATCGCCGACTGGCCGAGCGCACGCCGATTCCGGTGGCGACGGGCGAGATCGAAGCCGGACGCTGGCGCTTCAAGGAGCTGCTGGACAAGGAGGCGGCGATGATCCTGCAGACCGATGCGGCGGTCTGTGGTGGGGTCACGGAATTCCGTCGTATCGCCGCCACGGCGGCCAGTTACGGCGTCGAGATCTGCCCCCACTGGTTCCACGACCTTCACGTCCACTTGGTCGGCTCGACACCGAATGCGCCTTTCGTCGAATTTTTTGCCGACGATCAAGTGCTTAACTTCCGTAGACTGATCGATACGCAGTTGACCTTCAGCGACGGGCGCCTGCACCTGCCACGGACGCCGGGGCTGGGGTTCGATTTCGACGAAGCCGCCTTGTCGCGTTACGCCGTCGACCCCTGGTCCTGAGTCGACCCGGCCCATCGTCGCCACCATTCGCCAATCATCCTGTCTGCCAGAGGTCTGCGCTCATGCCGAATGCGCCCTGCGGTACCGTACTCTCGCCGGTCATCACCCCGTTTCGCGATGATCTCTCTCCGGATGCGGTGCGCTTCGTCGAGCACTGTCGCTGGCTGTTGAGCAACGATGTCGGCCTGGCGATCTTCGGCACCAACTCCGAGGCCAACTCGCTGTCGGTGCAGGAGCGACTCGAGCTGCTCGATCACCTGGTCACGGCTGGGGTCGACACGACCCGGCTGATGCCGGGTACCGGCTGCTGCTCGATACCCGATAGCGTGGCCCTGACGCGACATGCGGTGAGCCTGGGCGTGGGGGGCGTGCTGATGCTGCCGCCGTTCTACTACAAGGGCGTCTCTGAAGAGGGGCTGTTCCGGTTCTATTGCGAGGTGATCGAACGCGTCGGCGACGAGCGGCTTCGTCTCTACCTCTACCATATCCCGCCGGTGGCGCAGGTGCCGATCGGGCTGGGTCTGATCGAGCGACTGCTGAAGCGCTACCCCGAGGTCGTGGCAGGGATCAAGGATAGCTCCGGGGACTGGGCCAACACCCAGGCCGTCATCGATGCCTTCGGAACCCAAGGATTTAGAGTCTACGCGGGCAGCGAGCGCTTCCTGCTGCCCACGCTGCGAGCTGGCGGCGTCGGTTGCATCAGTGCCACTGCCAACGTCAATCCTCGCGCGATCTCGGCGCTGGGCGGCAGTTGGCAGGGCGACGATGCCGATGCGCGCCAGCAGGCGCTGAACGAGATTCGCGATATCTTCGAAAGCGTGCCGATGATCCCGGCGCTCAAGGCCGCCACCGCCCATTTCAGCGACGATTCCGGCTGGGACCGTCTGCGACCGCCGCTGGTCTCGCTCGACGAGAGCCAGCGCGACAAACTGCTGACGGCCTTGAAGCGGGTCGATTTTGCGATGCCGGGGCTGGTTGGGTGACGATCGCTATCGGCGTCGACATCGCCGGCGTCGCCGCCTTAATCTCGAACTCTCTTCTCAACGCGTAAGGATCCTTCGTGACGCGTCAACAACGCCGCCTGTCTCGTATTCGCAACTTCCTGGACCTCGAACGCGCCGGCAAGCGCCATCTTCCCCGGCCGATCCACGGATACGTCGCCAACGCCGCGGAGGAGGGCAAGAGCCTGGCCGCCAACCGTGCGGCCTTCGACGATTACTGTTTCCTGCCACGGGCGCTGATCGATGTCTCACACGTCTCCCTCGAGACGGAGCTGCTGGGGCGACACTACGCGGCGCCGTTCGGTATCGCGCCCATGGGGATCAGTGCACTCTCCGCCTACCGGGGAGACCTGGCATTGGCTCGCGCCGCGGCGGGGGCCAACGTTCCGATGATCATGAGCGGTTCGTCACTGATTCCCATGGAAGAGGTGGCTGCGGTCGAGGGATGCGACTGGTTCCAAGCCTATCTGCCGGGAGACGAGCCTGGCATCGAGGCGCTGATCGCTCGGGTCGAGCGCGCCGGGTTTCGCAATCTGGTCATCACCGTGGACTACCCCGTTCCGCCCAATCCCGACAACAACCGGCGCAGCGGCTTCTCGTCCCCGATTCGCCCGACCCTCCGTCTGGTACTGGATGGCTTGGTCAAGCCACGCTGGCTCTACGAGACGTTCTACAAGACGCTCCGCCACCACGGCATTCCACACTTCGAGAACAATCATGCAACTCGGGGCATCCCGGTCATTTCGCGTCACGTCAATCGCGACTTCTCGGGGCGCTCGCACCTCGACTGGAACTATCTTGCCCTGGTGCGAGAGCGATGGCCGGGGAACCTGATCGTCAAGGGTATCCTGCATCCCGAGGATGCCCAGCGTGCCAAGGCGCAGGGCGTCGATGCCATCATCGTTTCCAACCACGGCGGCAGACAACTGGACGGCACCATCGCTCCCTTGCGCGCGCTCCCCGAGGTTATCGAGGCCGTGGGCGACTTTCCTGTGATGATCGATAGCGGCTTCCGACGCGGTACCGATGTGCTGAAGGCACTGGCGCTGGGAGCCCGCTTCGTCTTTTTCGGCCGTCCTTTCAATTATGCCGCCGCCTACGCCGGAGAAGCGGGTGTCAGCCATGCGATCCATCTGATGCAGGAGGAGATCGCGCGGAACATGGCGCTACTTGGCATTACGGACATTCGCCAGATGAATATGAGCCGGCTACGCAAGGTCGCTTGATATTCCCCACATCGGTCGTTACTTCCTGACAACGTTGCATGAGTCTCCACGATCGACTTGGTCGCTGGGCGAGCCACGGCAATATGAGTATGCTGTGATGTAAGCTCTGCGAATTGGCGAGCTAAGCCAGGGCTGCCTTCCTGGCTCGACCAGATAGTATCCAGGGCAGCGCATAATAATGCAGCAGTAGGGGACAGCCACGATGCTGAAAGAGAAAGCCGGTAGCCTAATCCGTGAGATAGCCGCCGTTCCCAGAGTTATTCCGAGAATATCAGCCACCCCGACCTGCGATGCTTGGCGATGAGCAAGACCGGGTCGTAGATACTACTGAAATGCAATCGATTTCGGGTCGGGGTGTGTCTTTGACAAACATCATGGCGGACGCAAACGTGTCGGGGAGTCGTGACGCATGCGGCGGGCACTGACCGGCTGCGTGCTGCTGCTCTCTCTGTTATCCGCGGACAGTTTCGGAGACGAGCCTGAAACCGTCGTTATCGTCAACAAGACGGTACAGCAGGCTTCCCTGCCGCTAGAGACGCTGAGGGCGATTTTCGCGATGCGACAGAGAACCTTCCCCGATGGGCAGGCCGTGCATGTCTTCGTCCTGCCGGACGACAACCCGATTCACGAGGATTTTTCCAAGAAAATCCTGGGTGTCTATCCGCATCAACTTCGACTCGCCTGGGATCGTGCCGTATTTTCCGGCACCGGGCAGGCCCCTAACGAGGTCGCCAGCGAAGCTGAAATGATCGAGGACGTCGCCTCCACGCCCGGCAGTGTCGGATACATCAAACAATCAAGCCTGACGGATCAGGTTCGGGTGCTCGACATTGAATAAACTGAAGCCGTTCGCAATCGCAACTCACGCGGCGATATCCCTGATGCTCGCGGCCAATGCTCATGCCGTGGAAATGGCGGATACCTTTCAGGTTCATGGCTTCATGAGCCAAGCACTCATCGTGACCGACCATAATGATTTCTTCGGGCCCAGTAGCGAGGGTGGCGGAAGCTGGGAATACACCGAGCTGGGCTTGAACGCCTCTTTTCGACCGCTAAGTAACGTGTTGGTAGCAGGGCAGCTGCTCGCCAGGCAAGCCGGAGACGACGGGGAACTGAACGATCCCGAGCTTGATTACGGCGTGGTGGACTATCAGTTTTTGACCGATAACGAGAATACGGTTGGCGTGCAGTTTGGACGATTCAAGAACCCGTTCGGGTTATACAATCAGGCTCGAGATGTAGCGATTACCCGCCCCAGCATACTGTTGCCACAGTCTATCTACTTTGATCGCACCAGAAAGCCGGCGCTGAGTTCTGACGGCGTGATGGGATACGTTGAACGGCGCATGGACAACAGCGTGGTCAGGTTCCAGGTCGGCGTTGGAAACCCCAGGTTCGATAGCCAAGTGGCCGGATCGTTGTTAGGCAGTAACGGCTTGGGGGACTTCTCTGGAGAAACTTCCTACATTGGCCAGATAAGATACGAGTACGGTGGCGGTGCTGTCGTTCTGGCGTTGACGAATGCCAGAGTTAAAGCCAAGTTTGAATCTGCGGAAGACGAGCCGGGAGATGGCGATTTTCTCTTCGAGCCATGGATTTTTTCCTTTCAATACAATCAGGAAAACTGGTCCTTCACGACCGAATATGCTCTGAGAGACCTGAAAACCGAAAAGTTTACCGATCCTTATAATTACAACGTTACCGGTGAGAGCTGGTATCTCCAATACTCAAGAAGGCTGAGTTCCTACTTGGACTGGATCGTGAGGTATGATTCATACGTCGTCGACCGTGGTGATAGAAGGGGGAGAAGTTTCGCGGAACAGTCCAGTCGGCCTGCGTTTTCTCGATATGCCAAGGATTGGACAACCGGACTTCAGTGGCAAGTTTATCCCAGATTCCTTCTGTCTTCAGAGCTGCATCATATTGAGGGTACGGGATGGCTGCCTGTCGTCGGTGAAGGGGCGTCTGAAAGTCAGGATAAATATTGGAATATGTTGCTGCTCCAAGCTTCCTATTTTTTTTGATGACGCCAATTTAAGGCCGATTAAATGCATGATCGAAAAAATGCCTTTCGGATTAGCTTGAAATGGAGGGCGTTGGTATTTACCAGCCTTTTGCTGCTGGCACTGGCAAGCCTGGTAGCCTGGGTGAGCAATCACGCCTTGGTTCAGCAGTTTAACCAGTCTCAGAAAACTTTCTATGACCGCCAGCGGTATGAAGTGTCCCTGACTTTGCAAAGTTCGGCGGATGCCATGCGGCAAATAGCTAGCTTATTGGCGTCTTCTCCCAGCCTGAGTCATGCTTTACTTGAAGGTAATGCCTCAGACATAGAATCGGCTCTTTCACCTCAATGGCCGACGCTTCAGCTAGATGCGGGGCTTGATGACGTCAGTGTCTACGATAGTGATACTAAAAGTGTAGTAACGCTAGAGCAAGAACGGTCTGACAATCAAACGGCTTTGGACACTGAATGGCTAAGAGAGGTGATAAAAGAAGAAAAGCCAATGAAGAGGCTAGCCTGCTATCGGGAGTGTCGCCAATATGTGGCTGTGCCTGTATTGGCAGAAGGCACGGACGCCGGGGTCATCATGGTTTCCCGCTCGCTCGCCGATGTGACTCGTTATATGCAAAAAAGCTCCGGCAGCGAAGTTGCGCTGTTAGTTACTCCCTCGAGGTGGTCCAGCTTTGCCAGTGACAGGTATCTGGAGAGCTGGGATGCGAGTTTGATTGCCTTGACGCATGAAGATACTAGTTGGCCGTTATTTGAGTCTATCGCTGGCAGAATGGCGTTCTCCGATGTCGATGGTAAGGTCGCTCGGTATGCTGAGGACGACAAGATTTTTGAAGTCATTGCAATTTCCATAGATAAAGGCAATCAGCAGATAGGCGGGAAGTCCGGATATTTTTTGCTGGTATCGGATGTTACGGCTCAGATAAATTCGATTTCCAGCACTACGCATATGGTCCTTTTGATTGCATTGCTAGGCTGGTTGGCTTCGGAAGTGATCCTGTTCGTCATGTTGAAGAACCGAATGGATAGGCTACGAATAATTAGTCGAAAACTTCCCTTGTTGGCACAACGAAGATACGACGTAATGCGAGATTCGATGCCGCCAACGAAGGTCTTCTTCCTGGATGAACTCGATGTTTTGGAAGGCACGGCAATTGAATTGGAAACCAAGCTCGAAGGTATGGAGAGAGAGATAAGCCTTCGGGGAGTCGAGCTGGAAAATCGTGTAAAGGAGCTTGCCAGAGAACGAGACTTCGTATCAGGCCTTTTTAACACAGCCCAAGTCTTAATCGTGATTCATGATCGAAATGGTCATATTACCTTGACCAACCGGTTTTGCGAATGGCTGACAGGCCAATCGAGTGATCAGCTGTCTAGGAATAAATTTCAGGACGTCTTTGCCGCGGATTTGGTTAATATTGATGAATTTTTTGATGGTGGTGGTCAACAGGAAAGCAAGTTAGTCTCGGGGGATGGCGAGACCAGAACCATTGTCTGGTATCACACTCCCCTGGAAACGGAAGATCGTGGTTCTCATCAGGAACTCATCTCCGTTGGGGTGGATATTACCGAGCGAAAGTTGGCAGAAACGAGGCTGCTCTGGCTGGCCAGTCGAGATTCACTGACCGAGCTGTACAATCGACGGTTCTTTGAAGAAGCCTTGTCTCGCGCCGTCACGCCCAGCTCGTTTGGCGCAGTTCTTTATCTTGACCTAGATCGCTTCAAGGAAGTTAACGAGACTAGCGGACATCAATCAGGTGATCAATTGCTACGGTCAGTCGCGACGGCCTTATCGGAATTGGGCCAAGGTAACGTCGTGGCGCGTTTGGGAGGGGACGAGTTCGCCATTCTCCTCGAACATGCATCCCAACAGAGTGCTGTCGATATGGCTCGGCGAATCGCGGACCATCTGGAGCAGAAGACACTGCATGTCGAGGGGCGTATCCATCGCGCCAGTGCCAGCATTGGTATTGCGCTTTATCCGGCTAACGGGGCTTTTCCCGACGAGCTGATGGCCAATGCCGATTACGCGATGTACCAGGCGAAAGTCGATGCGACGCAGCGGTGGTATCTGCTGTCTCCCGAGCAGCAGGGCCGGGAGGAGATAAAGCAGCGCGTTTATTGGGTAGAGATGATCCGTAATGCGCTACTCAACGACAGTTTTGAACTCATGGTCCAGCCAATTTTTCGTTTGGTCGATTTCGATGTTCAACACTATGAGGTGCTGCTCCGGCTGAAAGATGCCAACGGTGAAAATTTGTCTCCCGGCGTTTTCATACCGGTTGCCGAGCAGAGTGGGCAAATCGTTGCGGTCGACAGATGGGTATTATCGAATGGCATTCGCATGATGTCTACGCTGGCAGATACCACGGCCAATTTGGCTATCAATTTATCAGGCCAGTCTCTGCATGACGGTGACTTGACTGATTTCATGAAGAACGAGTTCGTGCGCCATGCGGTTGATCCTGCACGGATCATCATAGAGGTCACCGAGACTGCAGCCGTGACAGATTTTGCCTCGGCGAGATGTGTGTTGGAGAGCATCCGGGCTTTAGGCTGTAAGGTAGCGCTGGATGATTTTGGTGTTGGTTTTAGCAGTTTTCATTACCTGGGGCAGTTTCCTGCCGATTATATAAAAATAGATGGTTCGTTTATTCAAAAGCTTCCCGAGAGCGAAGAGAGTCAGTTGATAGTCAAGGCCATCGTGGATATCGCCAAGGGAATGGGTAAGAAGACGGTCGCGGAGTTCGTCGATAGGTCAGAGTTGTTGCCGTATCTCCGGGAGTATGGTGTTGATTATGTTCAAGGATTTTATCTGGGGAAGCCTGCGGCGATAGCGGATACAGAATTTTATAAGGTATAAGGGGGCAGGGGTGGAGAATGATTTTTTTGACATTTTCAATGTCGTTTTTGCCGCGTCCGAAAGCGATCGCTTGCGGGTTTTTTCCCTTAGACACAAAGTTTATTGTGAAGAGCTAGGGTATGAGCCTATCGACGCGAAGAATCGAATTGAAAAAGACGAGTTCGACGGCCGGTCTCTCCATTGCCTGATAGAGCATCGGGCAACGGGACTTTCCGCAGGCTGCATGAGAATCGTGTTTCCCGATAACCGGAACCAGAGTGGTTATAGTCTGCCAATCGTGGAGCATTGTCGTGAACACGGTGTCGAGATCAAGCTCGATTCCAGGGTTAGATCCGAGGATCTTTGCGAGATATCTCGTGTGGCGATCCCGAGCTATTTTCGGTCCAGCAGGATTGAAGAAGGGGCGGTGGATGGCTTTGGTGAGTTCGTTTTTTCACAGCAGGAGAGACGCTTCTTTCCGATGATCGGGGTTAGTCTTTTTTTATGCGCCACGGCGTTTACAGGTCTGATTGAGCGTTTTCACGTTCTTGCGATGATGGAAAATCGTTTCCAGAGGTTACTGGCGAGGTCGGGTATTCGGTTTTCCCAAGTATCTCAGCCGATTCATTTTCGTGGTGAGCGTGCGGCCTTCTATATCGACCAGCGGTATGCCGAGGATGGTATGCGAGGCTCGATTCTTCCCTTGTATCGCTCGATCCAGAAGGACCTGTCACGACAAATCATGGAAAAAGGCAACGTCCCTGGCATTTTGGGCACCGAGACGCTGTGCAAGATATTGAATTGATGCTCACTGCAATCGATCACCGCAATGTCATCATTGAAAGCGACGACGACCCGAGTCGCCGTCGCCCGTCACGTTTCAGCCAATCGCTGCGGCGATCTTCTCGCCCAGGCTTCGGGTCGTGCCTTTCCCTTTCAGGTCCGGCGTGAGCGCCGACTTGTCATCGCTGGCCAGGACTTGCTCGATCGCGCTGACCATTGCCTCACCCGCCTCCTTGCAGCCCAGATGCTCCAGCATCATCGCGCCACACCAGATCTGTCCGATCGGGTTGGCGATGCCCTTGCCGGCGATGTCCGGGGCGCTGCCATGGACCGGTTCGAACAGGCTCGGGAACTTGCCCTCCGGATTGATGTTCGCCGAGGGCGCGACGCCAATGGTGCCGGTGCAGGCGGGGCCGAGGTCGGAGAGAATGTCGCCGAACAGGTTGCTGGCGACGACGACATCGAACCAGTCCGGATGGAGCACGAAATTGGCGGTCAGGATGTCGATGTGGAATTGATCGACGCTGACGTCCGGATACTTCCCGGCCATCGCTTTCACGCGCTCGTCCCAGTAGGGCATGGTGATCGAGATGCCGTTGGACTTGGTCGCGGAGGTGAGTTTCCGGCGCGGCCGACTCTGCGCCAGCTCGAAAGCGTATTTCAGCACCCGGTCGACCCCGGTGCGGGTCATCACGGTCTCCTGCATCACCGTTTCGCGCTCGGTACCCTCGAAGATCTTGCCGCCGATGCTCGAATACTCGCCCTCGGTGTTTTCCCTCACCACGTAGAAGTCGATGTCACCGGGCTCTCGGTCGGCCAGCGGGCTCTTGATCCCGGGCATCAGGCGACAGGGCCGGAGGTTGATGTACTGGTCGAAGTGGCGCCGGAACTGCAGCAGGGAGCCCCACAGCGAAATGTGGTCCGGCACCTTGTCCGGCCAGCCGACCGCGCCGTAGAAGATGGCATCGAAGCCGGAGAGCGTCTCGAACCAGTCGTCCGGCAGCATCTTGCCGTGCTCGAGATAGTAGTCGCAGCTACCGAATTCGAAATGCTCGAACTCGAGGCGGATGTCGAAGCGCCTGGCGGCTGCCTCCAGCGCGCGTAGCCCCTCTGGCACCACCTCGGTACCGATGCCGTCGCCGGCGATGACGGCGATCTTGTGCGTCTTGTCTTGAGCGGGGTCGTTAGCCATGGCTGGCTTACCTCATGAAGTGAGTGAGTTGCTGGAAGAGCGCATCCGGCGCTTCCTCGGGAAGGTAGTGACCGCAGGGCAGGGCGCCACCCTCGACGCCCTGACTGGAAACCGCCCGCCATTCGCCGAGGGCATCGAAGCAGCGCTCGATCACGCCGTGCTCGCCCCACCACACCGCTAGCGGAACCTGAAGATGCCGGCCGGCGTCGCGGTCGGCGCGATCGTGCTCCAGATCGATGGTGCGGGAGGCCCGATAGTCCTCGCACAGGCCATGGGCTGCGCCCGGGAGCGCCAGGCAGCGTTGATACTCGGCGATTGCGCGTGGGGAGAACGGGCCTAGCCCGGCATGGCGGCCACCCATGATCCGGGTGACATAGTCGGCGGGTGCCGCTTCGATCCAGGATTCTGGCAGCGGCCTGGGTTGAATCAGGAAGAACCAGTGCCAGTAGGCGGTGGCGAAAGCGAGATCGGTGGCCTCGTACATTGCCAGCGTCGGTGCGATGTCCAGCACCATCAGCTTATCCACTCGCTCGGGGTGATCGAGTGCAAGCCGGTGTGCGACCCGTCCGCCACGATCGTGCCCGCAGAGAAAGAAATTAGCGAAACCGAGCGCCCGCATGACCGTCACCTGGTCGGTGGCCATCCAACGCTTGCTGTAGTTGAGATGCTGTTCGTCTCCCTCCGGCTTGCTGGAATCGCCATAGCCGCGCAGGTCGGTCGCGACCACGGTGTAGTGCTCGGCGAGCCTGGGGGCGAGAAGATGCCAGATGACATGGGTCTGCGGATGGCCGTGAAGCAACAGCAGCGCCGGGCCTGCGCCCCCGATCACGCCATGAACGGCGATGTTCGGTTCCACCTCGATATCGAACTCGCGAAATCCGTCGAACATCGGTCTGACCTCGCTCCTGGGTTCGTGGGGTCGCCGGGATCAGTGTAGTCGCTGCCGGATTCGGGATAATCCGGTTAAGATTGAAACCACTATTGCGTTGAAGTGGAGAATCCGATGTCCGCGGTCGACGATCTGGCCTTCTTTCAGCGGGTCGCCCAGGCCGGCAGCCTGACCGGCGCGGCCCGGGAGCTAGGACTGTCACTCTCGGCGGTCAGCAAGCGGCTGCAGCAGCTCGAGCGGCGCCTCGGCGTGTCGCTGGCGGCGAGAACGACGCGGCGGTTGTCGCTGACAGCGGAGGGGGAGCGCTATCTGCAGCGCGGAGCGATGATCCTCGACGACCTGGGCGATCTGGAAAACTCGCTGCGGGACCAGGGCGCCATGCTCTCGGGGCGGCTGAGAATCAACGCCACCTTCGGCTTTGGCCGGCGTCATGTGGCACCGCTGATCTCGCGCTTCGCCGCATCTCATCCACAACTAGAACTGCTGCTGGAGCTGACCAGCTTTCCGGTCGGCCTCGACGAACAGGGATTCGACATCAACATCCGCGTGGGTGAGCCCCCGGCGTCGCGCTGGATCGCCAGGCGACTGCTCGCCAATCGCCGGATACTCTGTGCCGCACCCGGTTATCTGGCGAACGCGCCCAGGCTCGAGCGACTGGAGGACCTGGCTCACCACCGCTGCCTGATCGTGCGGGAGAACGATACCGACTACTCGCTATGGCGGTTCGAGGCCGCCGACGATACCCGCGCCCGGCGCGCCATTCGCGTGCATGGACGGCTGGCGAGCAACGATGCCGAGGCGATGACACGCATGGCACTCGATGGCCATGGCGTATTGTTGCGCTCCTGGTGGGACGTCCACGAGCATCTGGCCAGCGGTGAGCTGGTGCCGTTGCTGCCGCAGTGGCGGGGAATCCGAGCGGATTTCCACCTGCTCTATGCCGAACGGGCAAGGGACAGCGCCCGGATTCGGCAGTTCGTCGCTTTCATGATGGCGGAGATGGCGGGGCGAGTGCCGCCGCTGCCTTGACCGGCAAGACACGTCGCCAGATGCGGAATGCCAGAGAGCTGGGCAAAAACTTCCCGGGAGAGATTTTTGACGTCGTCCCAGCGACGGCAGGAAGAGAGGCCGCCAAGGATGGCAGGGCAAAAAAATGCCCACCAGGGGATGGTGGGCAAGTAAGGGATCATTCAAGGGAACACCTACTCAGAGTCGGCCCTGTTCCATTAGTTCCGGGCGAAGACAAAAAAATCGCCACGAATTTGTAACGGTTTTTTGCTACGTCAAGCCGTGACCCGGCGATGGCTCCCGATATCTTGATCTACAAGGAGAATTTTTCCCGCACCGCCTCCCAGGCCGGCTCGCCTTCGCGGGTCGTGACGCCTTCCATCATGGCTTCGATGCGATCCGGATGGTCCTCGATCCAGGTGGTGGCGACCTCTTCCATCGGCTTCTCCTCCTGACCGTACTGCTTGATCATCCAGCTCTGCTCCTCGGCGGAGAACGAGAACTGATCGAAGAAGGTCACCAGATTCGGGTTGGCCTCGGCGTAGTCGCTTGCAATCAGCGTGCGCACGTCGCTGGCGCCGTTGCCCTCGCCGAACAGGTTCTTCGAGTCGCTGAGGTAGTGCATCGGCAGTTCGAGGTTCATCCAGTGCGGTGTCCAGCCGACCCAGACGATGGGTTCCTGGTTGGCGATGTGGCTCTTGGCGGCGCTCAGCATGCCGACGGTGCTGGTGTCGACCAGGGTCCAGTCCCCCAGGCCCCAGGTATCGTCCTCGATCGCCTTGTTGAGGATTTCGCTGGCAGCGGAGCCGGCACCGAACCCGTAGATCTCGCCGTTGAACTCGTCGCGATGGGCGTCGAGATCGGCGAAGGAGGTGACCCCGCTATCGTAGACATAGTCCGGCACCGCCAGCGTCATCTGTGCGCCGGTCACGTTGGTGGCCAGGCGGGTGATGCTGCCATCGGCTTCCAGTGGCTCCAGCATCGGGTTCTGGGCCGGCAGCCAGGCGCCCAGGAAGACATCCACGTCGCCGGAGTCCAGCCCCTGATAGATCACCTGCAGACCGATCTCCTGGGCCTTGCCCTGGTAGCCCAGCGGTGCCAGCAACTGGCGGGCGATCTCGGTCTTCACGGTGATCCCGGGCCAGGACGGGACACCGAAGTTGATGGCTTCGTCAGCCGCCACTGCCGAACCCGTACCGGTCAGCATCACGCCGGCACTCATCATCAAACCGGTGGTCAGCGTCAGGGCGGAAATCGTCTGCGGTCGTTTCATTTGTTGTCTCCTGTCGTTCCCTAATGGGCGTATGTCCCCTGGCCAGAATGTCCCGGGGATACACGCGGAAGAGCCGCCCGGTCATGCAGTGATGACTTCGGGCGGCTCGTATCAACGCCGTGCCGTGGGGTTCATCTCGACAGCACGCGCAGATGTGATTGCAGCATGTCCAGGTCGAGATAGTTGCCCTGGAGATGGCGCTTGCCGGTATTGGGGTCGAAGGCGTTGCGGCCGTGCAGCACGCGGCGGTTGTCGAAGGCGACCATCTGGCCGGGTTCCAGCGTCAGTTCCACCCGGCCCTCGGGCCGACGCAGGATCTGCCACAACGCACGATAGGCGTCGTACCACGCCTCGATTTGATCCGACGGCAGGCTCAAGGTGTCGCGAATCCAGTTGTTGAAGCGGATCTCGCGGGGGCGGCCTTCGCCATCCAGATCGATCACCGGCTCGCGCACGGCGATATCGTGGCCGTCGTCCTGGAAGCGGAAGTCGATGGGCGTTTCCGACAGTACCCGGAAGGCCTCGGGATTTTCCGCCCGCAGGGTCTCGGCGGCGGCGAAGCCGTCGGCAAAGCTGGACTCGCCGCCCTCGGCGTCGTTCTCCAGGCAGTAGAGCAGCTGGATATCCGGCGGTTGGCGCCAGTTGGGCAGGTCGGTGTGCAGTTCGAGGCCGATCGCCGTATAGGCGGCGTTGTTCGGATTGGGGACCGAACGCACGTCGAACCGGCCGCCGAAGTTGGTCGAGCGCATCGGGCCGATGCTCTCGGCGATGCGTGAGACTTCCTCCAGCTCGCACGGCCCCTGGTCGAGCATGACCAGACCGTCACGCAGCAAAGCGTTGGCCCAGCGGCTGCGGCCGTCGCTGCCATCGACGAAGTCGGCATGACTGACGTGGCTCGGCGTGAAGTGCGTCGGCCACGGCGTCGGTGTCGGCAGCAGCGTGGCGAGTTCCTGTCCGGGGCAGCGCTGGTAGAGCCAGCCGGCATCGAAGCGCGACACGTGGCCATCCTGCCAGGTGAGCGTCAATGCGTTGGCATCGAACTCGAACGAGGCCAGCGCGTCGTCGCCGTCGAAGCGCTCCCACAGGGGATCATCCAGCAGCTTGTAAAGGCGCTCACGGGTCAGCGGGTGGCGGCACTGGTCGCAGGCGCAATGGTCACGCAGCCACATCATCGGAAACTGACCGGTACGGCCGTCGGACCAGTGCAGCGTCAGGCGGCGCGCCTGGCGTGTCACGCTCTCCAGCGTGGCGGCCGGCGCGCCACTGCCCTGGCGATAGCGGCGCAGTTCGGCCATGTCTATGGGCGTCTGGCCCTGACGAGCAGTCAGAGCGTCGTTGAAGGCGCCTCCGGATGACAAAAGAGCGGATGACAAAAGGGCACTTCCTCGATGGCTATCGCGGCCATCTTCGTTAGTAACGTGTGTTATTGCGTTTCACTAGGATGCGGATTGCTTCCGGCCATGACAAACGATTAATCTGGACGCTAAGGCCAAGCTCGGCTAATGACCGGCTTTGTCTATTAGCCCAACGGCTGATTCGACTAACGCGATTTCAGCCGGCCCCTCTCCGCGAGACGCTTTCAGGAAACGAGATGTCCGAACTCCCCCCGGTACTGTGGCTGCAGGCGTTCGAGGCGGCAGCGCGAACGCTGAGCTTCACCGAGGCGGGGCGGGAGCTCGGTGTCACCCAGTCGGCGATCAGCCAGCGCATCCGGCTGCTGGAGGATCGCGTCGGGCAGTCGCTGTTCGTGCGCTATCCCCGCAGCCTGGCGCTGACCCCTGCCGGGCAGGCGTGGTTGCCCAGCGTGCAGGGCGCCTTCACCCGTCTCGCCGAGGGCACCTCGGAAGTCTTCGGCCCCAGCCCGGGGGCACCGGTCACGCTGCGGGCCACGCCGGCCATGCAGCAGACCTGGCTGGCGCCTCGGCTGATCCATTTCCAGCGGATGCACCCCGAGATCACCCTGCGCCTGGTCAGCGCGATCTGGGCGGACGATTTCGGCGCCGAAGGAGCGGATCTGGAGATTCGCTACGGCCATGGCGACTGGAGCGACGTGACGGCGGAGTGCCTGGGGGAGGAGCGGCTGCTGCCGGTCTGCTCGGCCGCGCTGGCGGCGGAACTCGAGACGCCCGAGGATCTCGCCGGCAAGACGCTGCTGCACGCGGCGGGATTCGCCGCCGGCTGGCCGCGCTGGCTGGTGGAAGCGGGGTTCGCCGGCCTCGAGCACCGTTGCCAGGCGATGATCTGCGACACCCACGTGACCACGCTGGCCCTGGCCTCCTACGGCGGCGGTATCGCGCTGTCGCATCGCCGCCTGCTCGAGGCCAGCCGCGATCTGGTGGCACCGTTCGAACTCGACATGCCGACCGACGAAGCCTTCTGGCTGGTCCGGCCCAGCCGTCGGCAGCTGCGGTCGGCGGCGGCGGCGCTGTGGGAGTGGCTCTCCCAGACCAGCGAGTCGCCGCCGTGAATCCGCGCCCGGAATCGCGGCGGGCGCTACACTATGCTGACGCAGCAGATTCTCACCGGAGGTGGACCATGCGCACGCTCTTCACGCCCGCCAGGCGCCGCAACACGCTGATCGCGACCTGTCTCGCGCTGATCGTGGCCAGCGCGACGCTAGTCAGCGCCCCCGCCGTCGCCGATGGCGTCACCGTCGTCGACCCCCAGACCGGCCACCGCGTCAGGTTGCCGGACAACGACCGTGACGGACGCGCCGACTACGTGCCCAAGCGCCTGGATGTCCACGTCAGCCCCGGACTGACCTATCCGCGGGAAACACGAGAGCAGCGGCCCAGCGGTGGCGGTTCGATCTGCCACGGTAACGATGGCGGCTCGACCCTCTCCACCGCACGGCGGAACTGCGACCCCACTGCCCCGGCCGGCGATGGCGGCGCTCAGGATGCCCCCGGCACTGCCACGAACTCGCCGTCGACACCGACTCGCCCCAGCTCCTCCTCGTCGACTCAGCTCAACTGAGCGAGCCGCTTCAGCCGCGTCTGAAATACTCACCAACCACGTCGACGACGCGGTCGATGTCGGCCATCGAGACATCGCGGTGGGTGACGAAGCGCGGCGCGTAGAGCGCGCCGACCAGGATACCGCGCGCTTTCAGCCAGGCGTGCAGATCGGCAGGGTCGAGCGCCGGGCGAGTGAACTCGACGAATACCATGTTGGTGGCCTGTGCCGTCACCGTGATGCCTTCGATCTCCGCCAGGCCCGCCGCCAGACGCTCGGCCTTGGCGTGGTCTTCCACCAGCGGCGCGAGCTGATGCGCCAGCGCGTACTCGCACGCCGCCGCCAGCATGCCGACCTGACGCATGCCACCGCCGACCACCTTGCGCCAGCGCCGGGCCGTCTCGATGAAGTCGGCAGACCCGACCAGCACCGATCCCGCCGGCGCCCCCAACCCTTTCGAGCAGCAGATCGAGATCGTATCGAACGGCTTGCACAGCGCCGTGAGGCTGGCGCCGGTCGCCGCCGCCGCATTGCCGATCCGCGCGCCATCCAGATGGGTGGCCAGGCCGAAGCGCCGTGCCAGGGTCGTGGCCGCTTCGACATAACCGGCGTCCAGGACCTGGCCGTGGAAGGTGTTCTCCAGTGTCAGCAGGCGCGTGCGCGCGAAGTGTGGATCGATCGGTTTGACGGCGGCCTCGATCTTCTTCAGCGGCAAGGTACCGTCGGCCTCGTTCTCGATCGGCTGCGGCTGGATACCGCCCAGCACCGCGGCGCCACCGCCCTCCATGCGATAGGTGTGCGCCTGCTGGCCGACGATGTACTCGTCGCCGCGCTGGCAGTGGCTCAACAGCGCCACCAGATTGCTCTGGGTGCCGGAAGGGAAGAACAGCGCCGCCGCCTTGCCGGTGCGCTCGGCGGTATAAGCTTCCAGGCGCGCCACGCTCGGGTCGTCGCCCCAGACGTCGTCACCCAGCGGGGCATCGAACATCACCTGGCGCATCGCCTCGCTGGGGCGGGTGACGGTATCGCTGCGGAGATCGATCATGGTGATAGCCTTGTAAAAGTTGTCGGAGTCGATGGGTGACTTTACTCCATTGCGTGACGCCGCGAGTGCGCACAGGACTCAGGTTAGGCATAACCGTCGCTAGCGCGCCGCGATCGATGTGATACGCGAGCGGCCGCATGGTTCTCGCTGTCTGGGTATTCCCATCCGGCGAGCTTGGCGACAAATGTTGGCGTGTGGTGAACCTGCCGCTTTATAAGATAGGCAGGATGAGAGGGAAAAATCGGATATGGATTCCATCCAAATCCCGCCTATCGTAACCGCGATGTTAGGTGGAAGCCTGAGCGTCTACTTTCAAATTACTCCGTTGCCGTCACTTTTCGGTTTCCATAATTGATAGGCACCCACTCATAGCCCTCTCCGACCTTACGAATATGACCGATGCCAGGGAAAGGCATATGCGGCACGGCCACCAGGTTTCGATGCTTGGCAAAGTCGGCGAAGGCTGCTGTGCGGACTTTCCTCGCCTTCTTCTGATCGACGTCATAGGCAATCGTCACGGACGGATCGGGGAGTTGAACAGCCGCTACATGAACGATGTCGCCGATGAAGGTAAGGGTCTGACCCTCGCTTTCCAATGTGAAGAATGCACTTCCCGGCGTATGCCCCGGATGAAGGGAGGCGGTCAGGCCTGGCAGTACTTCGTTAGTTTTATCGAAGGTGTCGATCTTCCCGGCTTTGACATAGGGTTCGAGGATCGTTTCAGCCTGGTCAAAGTAATGCTGATCATAGTCGGTCTGTTCTGCATTTTGAGGATCCAGGAAAAAGTCGACATCCGGTTTACCCACATGGACCGTCGCGTTGGGAAAAACGCGCTGGCCATCACGGGTTAGTCCGCCCATATGATCGGAATGGACGTGGGTGAGTAAGACATCCGTGATCTGTTCGGGTTTTACGCCGGCCGCCTGCAAGCTCTCGATCAGCTGACCACCGAGTTTTGAACCGAAGAGTTGACCTACGCCGGTATCAACGAGGACAAGCTTGTCCCCTAGCTCTAGCAAAAATGCATTGATGGAGACTTCGACGGGATTGGTCAGGTACGCCTGCGCCAAGCGTTCGTCGATCTCCTTGTTGGTGATACCGTGCAGAATCTTGTGAAGGTTCTGCGCTACGGTGCCGTCGGAGAGAGCCGTTACCCGGACGCTGCCAATAGTGAAGGCATAAGTATCGGCGCCTTCATCCTGTTGGGCGATCCCCCGGGAGTGATTCAGAGTGGCGGTAGTGGCTGCAGAGACGGGGCCCGCGGCTGAAAGACCCAGCAGTAGGGTGGAAAGTATGAGTGAACGTATCATCATGGGTCTGTCTTCCTGTTTCAGGTAGGTGTCAGAGACAGATCATAGGGGCCGGCGGGTCTGGCGAGAAAACGATGCCGGTTATACCTTGCATAACCCTCTCGAATACTCATGCCCACGCTCGAAGTGAGCGAGGCTCCACAAAAGACGTGCTTTCATGCCCGACCGTTTGAATGATATCGATATTGGTCTGTTGATGGCCTTCGAAGCCCTGATCCAGGAGCGCAACGTCAGCCGCGCCGCAGACCGTCTAGGAATCAGTCAGCCGGCCCTTTCAGGGCGATTGACCCGTCTGCGAGCATTGTTCGGCGATCAGCTTTTCGTACCGGTGGCGGGTCGGGGTGTCACGCCGACGCCTCGTGCCGAAGCACTTGGCGAGACGTTGCCCCCGCTCTTGGGACATCTGCGCGAGTTCATCGGGCATTCTCCCCATTTCGATCCGTCAGAGAGCGACCGGACGTTCGTGCTGGCAGCTTACGATAACCCTGCCGTCATGATTGGCCCCGACCTTGTTACGGCCTTGAAGCGGGCGGCGCCCCATGCCCGGATTACGTTCGTGTTGCCGGATCCCGAAACGATCACCCCGGCGCTTGATCGCGGGGACGTGGATATGGTCATCGGACTGCCCCGTACGGCAGACGAGGGCCTGATTGGCCGGACGCTGTTTTCCGATCAGTTCGTCACGGCACAGCGCCGGGGTCATCCGCGGGGAAGTCAGCCGGTCACGCTGGACGAGTTTTGCGCCGCTGAGCATGTAGTGGTGTCGAGCGAGGGCGGGGGCTACGCGGGGCCGGTGGATCGTGCATTGGAGGCGCTGGGTCGGAAACGGCAGGTTAGTCTATCGGTCCAGAGCTATGCCCTAGCGCCGATTATCATGGCAGACAGCGATCACCTGTGTACGTTGCCCGGTCGCTTTCTCTGGCGCTTTGAATCCATGTTGGACCTGTTCACGCCACCGATGGAGATGGGTTCATTTGAGCTTTATGCGCTTTGGCATCCACGCATGCGGGACGATCCAGCTCATCGGTGGTTTCGCGACCTGGTCGTTGAAGTCAGCGAGGGCATGAGCGATCGTTCCGCGCCCAGATGCTAACCATACACTTAGGGGCATTTCTTGCCGGATGGAGGCGCCATCGATGCCCTGGAAACATGCCTTGTACTCGTCTGTGGCAAGCAACTGCGAAAAGGCCCCAATGGTGGGGCCAGGCACGAACAGTATGCGTTTATCCTCGATGCTCGTTTAGCCACCGCTGTATATGCCCTGCGACTTCCACGGGCGCTTCCAGCGGCAGCAAGTGGCCGATGCCCGCCAGTTCATGTGTTTCCGGGGTCGGTAGAAAGGGCACGAGCCGGTCGGCGAGCACGGCTGGAGGATCGACACGGTCGCGCTCACCGATCAACAGCAGCGTCGGCACGTTGATGCATTGTGTCGTTTCGCTGATATCTTCAAGCATGGCGATAGCGGGCCAGGCGGTCTTGGCCGCCGGATCGCCGGCCAAACTGTCGGCAATGGCGCGTTCGCGCACCATCCCGGTGAGCGGCGTCTCCGTGAGCACATTATCGAGTGTCTCTTCGACACTCGCGCGGCTGTCATAGGCCGATTGCATGGCAAGACGCTGAGGCTTCGGAATGTCCATGGGCAACGCCGGGGAAGACGCCACCAGCACCAGCTCCTTCAGCCAGGCCGGCCTCTGGCCCGCGAGATACTGGGCAATCTTGCCACCCATGGAATGACCGACCAGTACGACATCACGGAGCTGACGTGCTTCGATCATCCCGCCAACCGCCTCGGCCAGATCCACAATCCGATATCCACTGCGCGACGGGCCGGACTGACCCCAGCCTGGCAGATCCGGCATGAGGCAAAGGTTCCGCTTCCCAAGTGCCGTCGCTACTTCCATCCATGTGCGGCCAGAACCGCCCCAGTAGTGAAGAAACACGAGCGTGCGCTGCCCAGCGCCATGCTCCGCAACGTGAAGAACGGCGTTGTCTGTTTCGATCGTCATGGCTTGTACTCCGAATAGGTAAGCGGAGCCAGCATCATGAGTGCGATCGCCAGATGATAGAATGAGATAAATATGAGTTGGCGTCGATCATTAGGCGATGGAATGAAAGGCATGGATCGTTTTCGACAAATCGAGATATTCATTGCGGCGGTCGAGCACGGCAGTATTGCTGCGGCCGGCAGAGCACTGGAGTTGTCGCCGGCCATGGCCGGCAAATATCTGAGTGCGCTTGAATCGACGTTGGGAACGCGACTCATGCATCGCAGTACCCGCGCGTTGTCGCTAACCGATGCCGGCCAGCAATACCTGGCGGCATCAAAACGGATCATGGAGGCGCTGGCCGAGGCGGACGCCGAAGCACGCGAGGGCCGCAGCCAGCTTGCCGGAGAGATCCGACTGGGCGTACCCCGTGCTTTCGGCACCCAAAAGCTGGCGCCGGTGCTGGCTGCGTTCTGCAGGGCCCATCCGCAGATTACGTTGAACCTCCACACGGATGAGCGCTACGCCGATCTGATCGATGGCCGGCTGGACCTTGCCGTGCGCATCGGGACACTCTCCGATTCGGCTTTGTATACCCGGCCACTCGGCAGTGTTCGCATGGGCCTGGGCTGTGCGCCCGGCTTGCTCGGCGCTCATGAACGTCAAAATGTCCCGCTAATCCGCCAGCTACCGCGACTGGTATTTACGGCCGCCCGATCGCCCGGCGACTGGATGGTGAGCGATAGTGACAATCGCGCGTACGCCATCGACGGCCCAACCGCTATGCGCTCGGACGACATCACCCTGCTGGTTCGTGCGGCGATCGAAGGCCTCGGTATCGTGTATGCGCCCATGTTCGTGCTCGACGAGCCGCTGAAAGACGGCCGCCTGGTACGGCTCTTGGCCGATCACCAGGCGACACGACTCGGCCTGCAGATCGTCTACACCGATCGCCACCATCAGCCCGCACGAGTTCGCGCCCTGATCGACCATCTGGCGGCCGGTTTCCATGAGACTCAGACGTGATGCGGCAGTAGGCGTGGCCTCTCTCCATCAACGGGGTTGGCTCGGGGAGGGCTCTCAGGTCTGTCGACTTACGTGTGCACAAGAACTTTCCCAATGACTTGGTGTGACTCCAGTGCCTCATGGGCGGCGACAATATTTTCCAGAGGAAAATTCAATCCGATTCTTGGAGCATATTTTCCCGCCAATAGACAAGAGGTGATGTCCTTGATGGCTTTCTGCTTTGCCTCGTCAGGCACATTGTAGATATAGACGAAGCGGAAGACGCATCCATGAATCATGGACTGCAGTAACGGAATGGATAGTTCGTCCATCGCGCTATCGGTGGCATAGGCGCTAATGATTCCGCCTTGAGATAAGCAGGCCAAGTTGGTGGCAAGGTTTGACTTCAAAGCGACATCCACAATATGGTCGACGCCGAGCCCATCGGTTGCTTCTAGAACAAGGTTCGCAACATCTCCCGATGCTCTGTCGAGAACCATATCCGCCCCGTTTTCCTTTGCTACAGCAGCCTGATCGGTATTCGTCACCGTTGTTGAAACCCACGCGCCAGCCCATTTCGCCAACAGAGTTGCCGCTGTTCCGACCGCTCCGGCACCGCCATGTATCAATACCCGCCGACCTTCGAGAGTGCCATCGGAAAACAGGCAGCGGTGAGCGGTTAACGCCGGAATGCCAAGCGAAGCACCCACTTCGAACGATACCGCGTCAGGCAAATGAACTGCCTGACTCGACGGTAGTACGACGTATTCTGTCGCCGTTCCCATGGCTCGGCCAAACTGCGCTTCATAAACCCAAACCCGCTCGCCACGTCTGTCGGGTGATACATTGGCGCCGACAGCATCAACAACGCCTGCGCCATCCTGGTGAGGAATGATTCGCGGGTAGGGCATTCCCGCTGAGAATCCGGTTCTCGCCTTGATATCAGTCGGGTTCAATCCGGAAACATGAATGCGTACCCGGACCTCATCCGGACCGGGTTCTGGAGTCGGTAACTCATCGACAACCAATACCTCCCGGGCGCTGCCCTGGGCCTCATAGTAGGCTGCTTTCATCAGTATTCTCTCCACGCCCTATATCAGAAATGCACGCGACAAGGCTATTACCGCTGCGGGAATGGATTCTGGAGTCTTTCATGCACGTTGAAAAGTAGGTACATTGTTTATACATGGGTATAAAATTTATACTAATGGGCGCTTTTTGGACAATGAAAAATCGAGATATGCACGATTACCGATGCACTGTGGAAGCAACCGTTGCCGTCGCCGGCGGTAAATGGAAGCCGCTTATCATTTACTATTTATTGAGTGGAACGAAACGGTTTGGGGAGCTTCGTAACCTTATCGGTGGTGTGACTCAACGGTCTTTGACGTTGCAGCTTCGAGAGCTTGAAGCGCATGGCATCATCTCCCGCGAAGTGTTTGCGGAAGTTCCTCCTCGCGTAGAGTACTCACTCACGGAGCTTGGGTTGACGCTTTCCCCTGTGCTTGATGCCATGAAAGAGTGGGGAGACAACTACTTGTCGTGGCAACAGGCCGATGAATAACAGGTGCGCAGATCGATGTCTCGGGTATAAGACACCTTCGGAAAATATAAAGCCAAGGTTGACCACCGAGGCCAATTTGCTTGGTCAAGAAAGCTGACGCATGATGCCGATTCTCTCCAATGATCAACGAACGGCAGGAGCACCGCATGAAGCAGTATGCCGTGGTGGCTTACGATTACACCGACGACGACGCGCTCGAGCGCCGGCTTTCCAATCGAGAGGCGCATCTGGCAGGCATACGGGAGCTAGCCAAACAGGGGAAGTTCCTCAGCGGCGGCGCGATCCTGGATGATGAAGGCAAGATGGTCGGCTCCAACGCGCACTTTCGCTTCGACGACCGCGCCGATCTCGACGCCTGGCTCGAGACCGAGCCCTATATGACCGGGCGGGTGTGGGAGCGAATCGACATTCGCGAAGTGAAGCTCTTCGATCCGAACGCCTGAGAATCATGACCGACGCTCAATCCCTCCCCGCGCAGGTTCGCCAGCTGCTAGAGACGGCGCCTCGCGAGACTCTGCCGCTGACCTACCAGCAACTCGCCGAGGCGTTGGGATTGCGACCGCCGCGCACCATCCAGCGCGTCGCCCAGGCACTGGAGAGCACGATGCGCGAGGATGCCCAGCATGGCCGGCCCTTCATCGCCGCGCTGGTCGTCAGCCGTCGCGGGGAAGGGCTGCCGGCGCAGGGTTTCTTCGATCTTGCGGTGGATCTGGGGCGATTTCCCGCCGATCCGGCGCAATATACCAAGGCCTGGCGGCATGAGTTCGAGCGCGTGCTGGCGGCGAAGGCATAGGCGCACGCTGCTAACTGCCGATTCAAACCGAAGCGCGGGTCAGTCGTCCTTGGCGCCGATCGCCGGCAGTTCCATCAATAGCGGCCCGCCGGCCAGCGCCTGCTGCAGGCGAGTGGCGAGAAGTTCCAGGATGGCGTCGTTCTCGCCCACCAGCCGGGTCGTTACGACATTCAGGCCAGGGGCGCGAGACATCGCCTGGGCGCAGATCTCGGCGATATCGCCGCCTTCACCGGCGTGCCGGCCCGGGGAAAGAAACAGCATGGACAAAATCACGTCGCCTTCGGCCAGGGCCGGCGAAGCCAGCAGATCTTCCAGCAGCGGCTCGTTGAAGCGATAGGCATCGCCCTCGCGGCGCTCCATGGAGGCAAAGGTCACACACTCGGCCTCATCGGCCAGCAGCGCACTCAGTTGCCCGGTCAGGTAGTTGCGTACCGCCGTAACCTCCGGGATCGGGCTGCCGTGATCGACCAGCACGACCTTGGGCCGGGACTGGCCGCTAATGCGCTCGCGCACGTTATCGGCGAGAAGTTGCGCCAGTCGCAGATCCGGTGCCAGCCGCGTATCGACCAGCGGCGGGGCGACCTTCACCGACAGCTGCGGGTAGTTGGCCTGCACCTCGGCCAGACGCTCCGGCAGGTAGCGGGTCAACGCCTGGCTGGGCCCGAAGAAGAAGGGCAGGATCAGCAGTTCGGTCACGCCCTCGGCCGCATATCGTTCGGCCAGCGGCCCCAGGGAATCCGCCTTGCGACCACCGAGCTGCTCGGGCGGAATCTTGAACGAGTGCAGTAGCGATGCGGCCTCGACCGCCTCGTCCGTGGCCTGGCTCAAGGCGTCGGCGAGACGACGCAGGTTGAGCGTCGCGGCGGGGCGCAGGGAGCCGTTGTCGACGAGCAGTATCTTTCGCATGAGGCCTCAAAGCTGGCGCAGATGGGTGTCAAATCAAGCCTTTCGCGGCAAAACGAGCCGACACGAAACCAGCATAACCGGGTTTTCCCAATAGGGAAAAATAGCCAAGCGGTGGGCCGATGGCGCTCTGGCTTTCCCTATCGGGAAAGTGGGTAGCCATTTTGAATGGTCTGATCAGGTGAAATAGCGAGTTGGTCCGCTTTCGGCCACTAGCGGGCGTTCAGCCAAAAGTGGATATAACGCCAGCCGTAACCGGCGGATTTGTAGTGAGCAAAGAGAACGAAAAATACGTCCGCGTTAACGGCCTTGTTATAGCTATTTGCTACGACTAATTATAGCCCGATAGTCGCTAGCAATAAGAAAGCCATGAAACTGAATGGCAGCAACGACTACACTTAAAGCAAAGCATGCGACGCGAACTGATATAGAGCATGCCCATGCCCAGTTGAATGGTTCCTCATCACTTACAGGAACAATTAATGACACTCCGTGAGCAACCCTCTCTACAACCAACAACCCAACCACAGAGAATGCGTTAATTAAAATCTCTTTTTTAAGTTCGTTAAGGCGATTAACAGCAGAAATATAATTTACTTTTCCATTATTGTCATCGTCCGCCGACACATCCTTAGATATTCCATCAACGTATGCGTACAGTGCATATGATATCGTTCCGGTAATCATTGCAATAAAAATGAATGCAGATAGCAATTCTTGGAATATTGGTACAGCAAGCTTTTCCATATAATAGGCAATAAAAAGAGCTGCGCTAAAAGCGAGTATAAAAATCAGAGCGAACCTAGTCATGTCTTTCATCACGAGAAAGGTTTTCAGATTCAGTAACTACCTGAGCGATCAGGCTAGCATCGCTTGCTTCACGCCCAGGAGCTGGCAAGCCTGTCTCTAGCTCTAATTGCCCCTCAGAATGAACTTCTTCCTCAGTTGGAACTGGCAACTCGACTGAAACTGCTGCTCTTTCACTTGTATGCTTCTTTTTACCGCCCCGAGTTCCTTCAGTTACCAAAACCCACTTTCCCTCACCTTCTGAGGCGTAGTCAATATAATCTGCTATAGGCTCTTCTGGAACTTCTAAATCTCCTGATTCATTTTCAAGAGCTAATGTCATTTCATCTTGTCCATATAGCTTTTTCAGCTCTTCGAGTGCCTCTCTCGCCTTTTCGTTAGTGCGAAGAATATTTGGTGAAATCAGTTTGATCTCTAACCTATATATCTTCTTGTGAGATTTAACAACGGACCAAAATTCCGCGGTTTTTGTTTTAGGTTCTACAAAAACTCTGTGATTATATTTGGCCAACACGGGCTCTCTGAGTCCGGACTGAATTGCATTCGCGATCTGCGACTCTGTCCCAAACTTCCAATCCCGTTGTACAAATATATATTGCTCTTGCAAATCAAAAACTGCTACGAGCGGTATCCAGTCGTCCTCCTCATGCTCGACTATGTCACCAGGTACCTTTTCGCCAACGTGTGCGGTTCTCAGTTTTGCGACCTTACCGACTATATATCGTCCCTCTTGGAACTGGTACAGATCAGTTGGTTTGGCTTTCGAAAAGCCCACGAATGCATAGAGTACGTTATTGCGAACGAATTCTCGGTCGCCAATTAGTGAAATCGTGACAGCCGCGCCTTTTGGAGTCGGCAATGGCGAGGAGATAATGCTCTCTTGAGATTCCTCAACTAATGAATAACGAAGTACGAGAAATTCTCCAGTATTTTTCATGTTCTCCCCTTAAATGCTATAACAGGTATTAGACAGCGCGCTCATTTATTGACTTGAACGCGCACGCGCGTTCAACAATGTTATGCTGCACGCCGCTTTCTCCATAACATACTGAAAGATTGACACATTAAGTATAGCTTGGCTGTATAACACCAATCATAGTGTCGGCTGCATAACACCGATGAACGTGCAGGCAGTCTTTTCCAGCATGCCCGCTTTGGGTCGCAAGCCGCCTTGATCTTCTTATGCCAATCCTCTAGCCGCGTTTTCTTCCCGCACCGCCTGATTGGTATCTACACCAATGTAAACCAATGTTTTCTGCGAGTAACGCCTCTGAGACCAATTCTCTAGTCAGGGCTGGCTTGGGCGTCACGGTCAGTAGGACGAGGTACCTGATACGGGGCGATAGGCATCGGGGAGTAGTGAAGGATCAATCCTGCGGCTGATCGATCCCTGACGGATGGTTCCGCTCGAACCGCGCCAGCGTTTCCTGTCGGAAGTAGCGCTTCAGCAGGTCATAAAGCTCGGGATAGACATCGACCAGTTGATCCGGGGCGGTGAAGAAAAGTTCGCAGCAGACCGCGAAGCATTCGCCGGGGTGGGTGGCGGCGTAGTCGTCGATGGGGGGGGGTTCGTCGCGGGCGAGGTGGGCCTGCAGGTCGTCCCACACCGCGGTGAAGATGCGATGCCACTCCTGGGCGGTGACATCACTGTTGGCGGCGAGCGGGGGGAAGCCGTCGACATCCTGCGAGTTGCCCAGGTCGAGCTTGTGGGCGAATTCGTGAATGATGACGTTGTAGCCGGTGTAGTCGCCGCTTTCGGCGACATCGGGAATTGCCAGTACCACGGGGCCGCGCCAGGAGGTTTCCCCGGCGCGCTCGTCGACGTACTCGTGCATCACGCCGAAGTCGTCCATCTCCTCGACGTGGCGATGGAAGGCGTCGGGCAGCAGGATGATCTCGGTGACGTTGTCGAAGGCGGCGCTGGCGTCGCGATCCGACCAGCCGAGGGTGAGCAGGCTGGCCTGGGCGGCGATGGCGAGCAGGGCGGTATCGTCGACTTCGACCCCGTCACCCGCTACCCAGCGTTTGTCCTGCAGCAGTTGCCAGGCGCGCGGACCGAGACGCTCGGCATCGTCGTCGTCGAGGTCGGCCAGCAGCGGCAGGCCGTGGCGAATCGATAGCCACGTCTCCGGGTCGAACGGCTGGCGCGAGCGTTGTCGGGCATCGCCGCTCAGGCCCAACCAGGCTTTCCACGAACCACTCCGCAAGCCCATCAATCAGTTCTCTTCCTGGCGCGCTCCGGATTTCCACGACCAGTCGCGCAGGCGCAGATCGAAAAGGTCGAGACGGCGATCCTTGAGGTTGGTCACCGCGCCTTCCGAGCGCACCAGCTTGAGCTTGGTCAGGTCGAGATCCGAGAACATCACCATTTCGGTGTTGGGCGTGGTTTCCGACAGCACCGCATCGTGGGGGAAGGCGAAGTCCGACGGCGAGAACACCGAGGACTGGGCGTACTGGATGTCCAGGTTCTCGATCGAGGGCACGTTGCCCACGCTGCCGCAGACCACCACGTAGCACTCGTTCTCGATCGCGCGGGCCTGGGCGCAGTGGCGCACGCGCAGGTAGCTGTTCTTGGTGTCGGTCCAGAACGGCACGATCAGGATGTCCATGTCCTGCTCGGCCAGTAGCCGCGGCAGCTCCGGGAACTCTACGTCGTAGCAGATCAGGATGCCGACGCGTCCGGCATCGGTCTCGAACACCTGCAGCTCGTCGCCGCCCTCGACCACCCAGTCGCGCCGCTCCTGCGGGGTGATGTGCAGTTTGGCCTGACGATCGATCTCGCCGTCGCGGTGGCACAGGTAGGCAACGTTGTAGAGCTTGCCGTCCTCACCCAGCTCGACCATCGAGCCGGCCACGATGTTGATGTTGTAGGAGATCGCCATGCGCGAGATCTCGGTCTTGAAGCGCTCGGTGAAGCCGGCCAGGAACTGGATCGCGGCGACCTGGTCAGTCTGGTCGGTCAATCCCATCAGCGGGGTGTTGAACAGCTCCGGGAAGACCGCGAAATCGCTCTGGTAGTCGGAGATCGCGTCGACGTAGAACTCGACCTGCTGCAGCACCGCCTCCACCGAGTCGAATTCGCGCATCTGCCACTGCACCGCGCCGACGCGGACCTGGGTGCGGCGGGTCTCGATGATACGGCTGGCCGGTTCGTAGAGGATATTGTTCCATTCGAGCAGGGTGGCGTAGCCCATCGACTTCTCGTCTTCGGGCAGATACTTGGTCAGCAGGCGCTTGACCAGGAAATCGTTGGCCAGCTGGAACGACAGGATCGGGTCGTAGAACTCCTTGCGCGCGACTCGATCGATGTACTCGGCGGGAGTCATCTCGTCGGCGTGCTGGTGGTAATTGGGAATCCTGCCGCCGGCGAGAATCGCGCGCAGGTTCATCGAGCGGCACAGGTCCTTGCGGGCCTCATAGAGGCGTCGGCCAAGGCGATAGCCGCGGTAGGCCGGATCGATCAAGACGTCGAGGCCGTAGAGCGCATCGCCGTTGGCGTCGTTGAGGATGATCTCGCGATGCCCGATCAACTCGTCGTACTTGTGCGGGTTGGAGAAGCGGTCGTAGTCGACCAGCACCGTCAGCGCGACACCGACGATCTTGCCGTCGTCCTCGATGATGATCTGGCCGTCGGCGAACTCGCCGATCAGCTTGTCGATCGTCAGCTTCGACCAGGCGCCGCCGATGTCGTCGTAGACGGCATCCATCAGTCGCTTGAGCTGCGGGTAGTCCTCGGGCGTGAGGTTGCGCAGATTGAGGTGCAATTCTTCCAAAGACATTGAGCGCCTGACTCCATCCGGGAAAAGAAATAGGGCGTCGCCAACCAGGCTCTGACCACCGGGCGTTTAATGACAAAGTCTAACACGCCGAGTTCCCCGCGCCCCCGCGGTATCGGGATCTGAATCACCGAACCTCGGCTAATGGACCCTTCAGAAAGATGCCGACCTGCCGACAATGTTTCCCGCGAACCTAATTTTTCTTTGCGGTGGCGACAGATCGAACGCGCCGCCGGAGATCCTGCATGAGACGATTACTTCCGGTCTGCCTGGGGCTGATGCTGTCGGTGACGAGCGTTGTCGCCGAGGCCCGGCCGCTGACGGACGATGGCCGACTGACCTTCAGCGGCTTCGGCACCCTGGGGCTGGTACACAGCAATCAGGGCGATGCTGGTTTCATTCGCGATATCAGCCAGCCCAAGGGCGCGGAAAAGGGCTGGAGCGCGCGAACCGATTCACTGCTAGGCGTTCAGGTCGGCTATCGCTTTACCGATGAGCTGGATGCGGTGGTGCAGGGCATCAGCCGTTATGGCCAGGACGGCAACTACCGACCCGAAGTGAGTTGGGCGTTCCTGCGTTACCGGCCGGACCCCAGCGTGCAGTTGCGCGTCGGGCGGCTGGGGTGGGACGTGTATCAACTCGCCGACTCGCGCTACGTCGGTTACGCCTACCCTTGGGCGCGGCCGCCGGTTGATCACTTCGGCATCCTGCAACTGACCTATATCGATGGCGGCGATGTCACCTTCAAGCAGCCGGTTGGCAGTGACCTGCTGCTGCTCAAGCTCTATGCCGGGCGCTCCAGCAGCAAGATCTACCTGGTCGACGACCTCTCCGCGGACTTCGATGTCGACAGCGTCTACGGTGGCCATGTCGACTACGAGACGGGGCCGTGGCGATTCCGGACCAGCTACACCGAAGTCCACTCCGATGTCGGCTTTTCGGGCAGCGTGGCCGATCAGATCGAGCAGATCCCGTTTCTCGATCTCGACGCGGATACCGTTCTTGGCGATATCTTTGGCTTCGACCGGATTCGGTTATTTTCCTTGGGAACGCTCTATGACCGCGGCCCGTTGCAGATTCAGGTGATGTGGAACCGCAGCCGGACCAGCCGCCACGAGGGGCAGATCGATTCGGGCTTCGTCTCGGTGGGGTATCGCATCGACCGGGTAACGCCTTATGTGGTGGCGTCCCGCGTCGAGACGTCGTCCACCAATCCCGATAACAGCGACATCGATCAGCGGACCTGGTCTCTGGGTGCACGTTACGACGTGACCACCAACATGGCACTGAAAGCGCAGTTCGATCGTATCGATACGCGGAGCCCGGGATTCCTGTGGCGCCAAGACGACAGTGACTGGAACGGGGGCTGGAGTTCTGTCTTCAGCCTCGGTCTGGACTTCATTTTCTAGGGGAATGTCCATGAACCGAGTCCAACGGCTTCTCATCGCCTCCACCTTCTCCGCCACCCTGGTCGTTGCCGTTCCCGTCAGCGCCGATATCGCGGTGGTGGTCAATGCCGGCAGTGGTATCGATCGGCTGACCCAGAGCGATGTGGTCAATATCTTCATGGGGCGCTACCGCAAGCTCCCCACCGGCAACGTCGCGCTCCCCGTGGATTCCACCACGCTCAAGTCGCGTTTCTACCGGGCGCTGGTCAACAAGGATCTGGCGGAGATCAACTCCTACTGGGCCAGGCTGGTGTTTTCCGGCGAGGCATCGCCGCCGCAGCAGATCGCCACCATCGACGACGTGCACCAGTTGGTGATCCAGAACATGAATGCCTTGAGCTACGTCGATGGCGCCCAGGTACCCGGCGACATGCACGTCGTGCTGATGTTGAGCGAGTGATTGCATGTCTCGCCTGTTATTGCTGCTGCACACCCGGCTGGCGCTGCGTACGACCGCGATCATCCTGCTGATCGTCACGCTGTTGGGCGTCGTGTTCCTTGCCCTGGCCGTCTACCTGCGGGCCGAGAGCGTTCAGCGGGAGCAGCAGTCACGGGTTCAGGAACTGCTGACGACGGTGGAGCGAACCGCGCAGATCGGCTGCTTTCTGGGGGACCGGCATCTCGCGCAGGAGGTGACGGATGGCCTGCTCAGCAACAATATCGTGAGCGCCGTGAGTATCGAGGCCAGCGACGGTACGACGCTCGCCAGCGGTCGCGCCGGTCCGGAAGGGGAGCCGGCGGACAGTGTCGTCCGGGACGTCTCCTCACCGTTCGAATCGGGAACGTCGGTCTGCCGGATCACGGTGGCGCCTGACCAGGCCTTCATCGACAAGCTCGTGTCGCAGGCGTCGACTTTCATTGGCGGGGCCTTGCTGCTGCAGTTGGTTGGCATCGGGCTCTGCGTCGTGCTGGTGGTGGTGCGATTCGTCACCCGGCCGATCACCGGTCTTTCGCATCGGCTGAGCGAGCTGGAGGCGGAGACCGGACAGCAGCTGCAGGCGCCGCGCGGCAACAGGGACGATGAGATCGGCCAACTCGTCATCAGTGTCAACGCCATGATCGACAATCTGGTCCAGAGTCTGGGCGAGGAGCGTCGGCTACGGCTCGAACGCGAGGTCGAGGAGCGCCGCTATCGGGCGATCTTCGACAACGTGGAAGCGGGGATCTTCGAGCTCGACAGCGCCGGCTTCGTCCGCTCGGCCAACCCCGCTTTCCGGCGGCTGTTCGACATGTCGACCGGCACCGACCTGGAACGTCACCCGGTCGCTTTTGCCGCGCTGGTCGGCGATGGAGACGGTGCCACGCAAGCTTTCGCGGTCGACGACGAGGCCGGCGGCTACGAGCGCCAGTGGGAAGTGGCGCTGGACAGCGGCGAGCGGCAGCGCTGGGTCAGCCTGATCCTGAGCCCGCTCGAGACGGGGCGGCTGCAAGGGGTGGCGCACGACGTCACCGAGCGCAAGAAAGCCGCGGATGCCGCCGAGAAAATGGCGATGACCGACCCCTTGACCGGCTTGGGCAACCGTCGTGGCTTCGACCACCGCCTGGCGGTGATGGCGCGTCACCATCGGCTGTATCCGGAGCGCTGCCATGCGCTGATCACGCTGGATTTCGATCATTTCAAGCAGATCAACGATAGCTACGGTCACCAGGCCGGCGATCGCGCACTGTGCCATGTCGGCGGCATTCTGGCCGGGCTGATGCGTCAACGCGACTACGTCGCCCGCCTGGGAGGCGACGAGTTCGTCGTGCTGCTGGAAGGGTGCGACCAGCGCAGTGACGTCGAGGTGGTGCTGGAGCGCTTTCTCGACCGCCTCCGGAAACCGTTCGAGGTGGAGGGCGATATCGAGATCGTGATCGGGGTCAGTATCGGTATCGCCATGGTGGGGCTGGATACCGAGGATGCCGAGCAGGCGGTCCGGTTCTCCGACATCGCGATGTATGCCGCCAAGCGTGCCGGTCGCAACACCTGGCGGTTCTACGAGCCCGTCACCCAGTCCTGATTCATTCCTGGGCCAGAATCACCAACTGCCGGGATTCACGACGTTTCCCTTGGCCTCTGCCCGTCAGCTCGGCCGGTACATCTTGAAGTTCTGGCCCTGGCTGATCTCGAAGTAGTCCGCCGGGCCGCCGCCACGCAGGATCGGCCGGGCGGCGGCGGTTTGATAGACGCCGTCTTCGAGTAGTGTCGGATCGATATGCACGCCGACCACCTCACCCAAAACCATCCAGGTTTCCAGCTTGTCGCCAGCGGCGGACTGGAGCTGCAGCGTCTGGGTCAGGCGGCACTCGAACACGACCTGGGCTTCCTTCACATGGGGTACGCTCACCACGCGCGACTCGGCCGGCGTCAGCCCGGCGAGTTCGAATTCATCTACCTCGGGTGCTACCGCCGCGCAGCTGGCGTTCATTGGCTCCGCCAGCGCCCGGGTCGCCAGCTGCCAGCAGAACTCGCCGGTCGCTTCGATATTGCGCACGCTGTCCTTGTAACCGACGCTGGCGAAGCCGACGATCGGCGGCGTGTAGTTGAAGCCGTTGAAGAAGCTGTACGGCGCGAGGTTCAGGTGGCCCGCGGCGCTGCGGGAGGAGATCCAGCCGATGGGACGGGGACCGACGATGGCGTTGAACGGATCGTGGGGCAGGCCATGGCCACGGCTGGGTTCGTAGAAGTGAGCATCGGTAGGCATCGGACGTCTTTTACTGAGGGTAGGCTGTCATTGAGGGGTGAGTCTGGGCAAACGACGGTCGGCGGCGACGAACGCCACCGACCGGACTTCGGTTTCACGAGCGCAGGTCGGTCACTTGCGCACGATACGATAGATGCCGAGCAGCACGATCGCGCCGATCACGGCGATCACGAAACTGCCGAAGTTGAAACCGGAAACGTCACCGAAACCGAGTGCGGTGCCGATCCAGCCGCCGACGACCGCACCCAGGATCCCGAGGATGATGGTAACGATGAAGCCACCCGGATCCTTGCCCGGCATGATCAGTTTGGCAATGGCCCCGGCGATCAGGCCGAAGATGATCCACGCAATAATTCCCATGGCGTCTATCCCTGTTGATTCATGGTAAGTCTTTCATGCCAGCGGCATGCCATCCTGACATGCCTTCTCGGAACCTAGTCGTAGATCGGCGAAACGACAAGCGAGATCGTGGCTATCATCATGTCCTGCGCTCGGTTTTCGGGCGTCATGGTGCAGAGGTCGCACTGGCGGGAGGCATCTCCAAGTGCCAATCGACGGGGAGGGAGTCATGTCTGCAGGCGGAGTCGGACAGGCGAGCGTTCGGCGGGTGTGGGAGCCGGACCGGTTGTCGATCGGATTGACGCTGCCGTTGATGCCGCGCGGCCAGGCAGTGGTCGACGTCGTCGAACAGCGGCGTCTGGCCACACTCGCCGACGATGCCGGGTTTCACGCGCTGTGGATTCGAGACGTGCCGCTCAACAGTCGCGACTATCCCGATCCGGTCGGCCATCTGGACCCGTGGAGCTGGCTGGGTGCGTTGGCGGTGGAAACGAGTCGGGTCGCGCTGATCAGTGGCGCCATCGTGCTCACGCTGCGGCATCCCCTGCATATCGCCAAGGCGGCCGCATCGGTCGCCACACTCTCGGGAGGTCGCTTCATCCTGGGGTTGGGATCCGGCGACCGGCCGCCCGAGTTTGCCGCCTTCGGCGAGGACGTCGGCGAGCGGCGGCGACTGTTCGCGGATCACTGGCAAGTCGTGGCGAAAGCGCTGGGCTCGCCGCAGCAAGTCATCCCCGACCGCCGCGAGGCAGGTTCTCCCGAATTCCAGCTGCGGCCGCAGCCACCGGAGCCCGTGCCACTACTGGCGGTCGGTTCGGGCGGCCAGAGCGTCAACTGGATCGCCCGTCACGCGATTGGCTGGATGACCTATCATCGTGAACCGGCCCAGCAGCTCGATCGCTACCGGATGTGGCGTGCGGCGGTAGAGCGGAGCGTGCCTGGCGAGTTCCGCGGATTCGGCGAGGCGATGCGTCTCGAGCTCGACGCCGATCCGGGCGCGCCGGCGACGCCGATCGAGCTGGGCTACCGTGCCGGCCGTGACGCCCTCGTCGAGGTGCTGGACGCGCTCAGAGAGATGGGCGTTCACCACGTGGCGCTGAATCTAGGTCTCGAGGAGCGGCCGGCCGACGCCATCATCGAGGAATTGGCCGCTCACGTGCTGCCGCATTTTCATCGGCCCTGATGCATCGGCCCTGATGCATCGGCCCTGAGACATCGGCCTTGGCTCATCAGCCCCCGACCGTTAAAGCGTCACGCCGGAACGCCCGGGTGCGGCCCTATTCGGTGTGGCTGGCCAGGAACGTCAGCGTGCGGCCATGGGCCAGCGCGGACGCATGCTGGTTGTAGCTGGCCCGCGACCAGCAGTTGAAGCCGTGTTCCGCACCGCCGTAGAGGTGGACTTCGATATCCGTGTTGCCGGCAAAGGCCTGGCGGGTCTGTTCGACGTGTTCCAGCGGGATATGGTCATCCTCGGCGCCGAAGTGGAACTGGGCCGGGACCTTGAGCTCGTCGGCACGCGGCAGGTATTCGGTCACTCCGCCGGCGTAGTAGCAGATCGCCGCATCGACGCCGGCATCCAGGCCGCAGAGGTAGGAGAGCACGCCGCCCATGCAGTAGCCGACCGAGGCGATCGGGCCGTCGCAGGTGGGGCTTGCGCGCAGCGCCTTGACCGCGGCGCGGAGATCGCTGATCGCCGTGGGATAGTCCAGCGCCTGCTTGTGGGCTACCGCCGCTTTCCAGTCGTCACCGTCGTAGCCGAGTTCCACGCCCGGCTCGTCGCGCCAGAACATGTCCGGTGCGATCACGGTATAGCCATCCATGGCGTACTGCTCGGCGACGCCGCGAATATGGCCATTGACGCCGAAGATCTCCTGGATCAACAGGATCCCGGGGCCCTTGCCCTTGTGTGGAAGGGCCTGGTACGCCTTGAAGGTCTTGCCGTCTTCGGCGGTGATCTCGATCCATTCGGTCTTGATGTTCGTCTGGGAATCGCTCTGAGACATGGGGTTCTCCTGATGGGCGGTTGGCTGAACTTGAGATGAATGGTGAAGCCCGAAGGAGGAAGTTTAGCAGGGCAACGACACTTTGCCGCGCGAACCCGACTCGTGACATGACGAAGCGGAGATGCCGAACGTCTCGGCGTGAAACGTGCAGCCATTGCGCCTACGCTAGGCGCTCCGCCCTTCATCCCGAACCTAGTCGTCAGGAGTCGCATGGACGCACACAGCCCGACCTGGATCGCCGCTCAAATCGGCGGGTTCGTCGCCCTTGGCTTCATCATCGCGGCATTTGCCAGCCGCCAGGACGATCGGCTGCTGCTCTATCTCATTTTCGCCAACGTCGCCTTCGCCGTGCATTTTCTGCTGTTCGGAGAGGCGGTCGCGGCCGGCATGTCGGTCCTGGTCGTCGTCAGGATCTGGCTGGCGCGGCGGTTTCCGCGACGCCAGCCGCTCATGTGGCTGGTGCTGATCGCGACGGGGGCCGTGGCCGTGGCGACCTGGCAATCCTGGTACGACATCTTCCCGCTGCTTGCCGCCGTCTTCGGCACCCTGGCGATGTTTCTGCTGCGCGGCCTGCCGATGCGGGTACTGCTGGCGGGTGTGGCGCTGTGCTGGCTCGCCAACGCGCTGATCATCGGTTCGATCGGTGGCTTCATCGCCGAGTTGCTGGCGCTGGGTACCAACCTTGTCACCATGTGGCGAATCCACCGCGCCAAGCGTCGATGCGAGTCAGGCTGACTACGAGGTGCGAGACCCGCTTTTCAGAAACCGTCCGTCTCAACACAAGGGAGTGCATCCATGTTCAACTCGACTCGGGGCCTGAAGGCGGGGGTGTTCTGTCTAGTCGTCGTACTGGCATTCACGGTCTGTGTCGTCGGGCCCTGGGCGCTGACGAAGTGGGCGGAAAGTCGCTTCACCCGATCGCTGGGGGAGCCCGTCCGGATCGAACGCGTTAGTTTCAACCCGTTTACTGCGACCGCGGCATTCTCGACGCTGCGAATCGGCGATTCCGACACCCCGATGATCTCGGTCGACTCGGGCGAGGTCGTGTTCTCGTGGTCGACGCTCTGGCACGCCGGCATTCATATCTCGGCGGTGCGCCTCGATTCCCCCCGTCTCCACCTGATTTCACCCCCATCCGGGCCGCTCAATCTGGCAACGCTGGGCAGCCGTTCGTCGTCGAGCGATACCGCGTCCCATGACGGGGCATCGCTCACCATCGACCGCATCGAGGCGAGCCACGGCCGGATCGACTGGCAGGATCGTCGGGTTTCGGGAGAGCCGTCGCTGGCTGCCACGGAGGTGAGCGTCACGCTGAACGGTTATCAGCGTTCCGGCGATTCGCCAATGCAGGGCCAAGCCTCCGGCAAGCTCGGCGGTGGTCAGGTCGACCTCGAAGGGCGCTTCGGGATCATGCCGTTGACCGGCGACTTGGCGGTGACGGCGCAACGGCTGGCCGCTTCCACCATCGACCCCTGGTTGACGGCAGCGATGCCGGCGCGGATCGACGAGGGTCGCGTCGACCTCGATGGGCAGCTCCGTTTCGGCGCAGCCGCGAGCGCCTCGGTCGCCTACCGGGGGCAGGTGACGCTCGAGGGGCTCTCCACGGTTGGCCAGCAGGACCAGCCGTTATTCTCGCTGGATCGCGGCGTCTTCGAGGGTGTCGATTACGCCACCGGCGATCATCTCGTAGTCGACTCGTCGCATCTCGCCGCCCCGACACTGACAGCGCTGATCGGCGATGACGGACGTTTCAATCTCGCAGCGTCCTTTGCCGGCGGGCAAGACAGTCATTCGACGGCCAACCCCAACGACGACGAGCGAGAGTCGGGAACCCACGCTTCGCAACGTGAGGGCGGCGATGCTGGCGCCGCCCCCCGAGGCGACGATTCTTCCAATCAAGGCGAGAGCGGGGGCGGAGAGAAGGCCCAGGCCAAGGGGCCGGCCGTCGCCCTGCATCGTCTCGAGGTCGAGGGAGGGACGTTCGATTTCGAAGATCGGCGCATGTCGCCGACCGTTTCGCTCGATGTCGGCGAGTTGAACGGCCAGCTCACTCGGTTCGATACCCGCAGCGACGAGCCGGCGCACTATCGCTTCGATGGCAGGGAGAGTGACGGTACGCCGGTGGTGATCGAAGGGAGCGCCAGCCTCGGCGATGCACCCAGCGGTCGCATGCGCCTGACCACTCAACACCTGGCACTTTCGCTGTTCGCGCCCTATATCCAGCGCTTCGCCGGCTATCGCATCGAACAGGGCACCGCGGACCTCGAGCTCAACTACCGTCTGCAAGGCGGTACCTTGACCGCGCAGAATCACATCATTCTCAAGCAGCTGGACCTGGGCAAGGAGATCGACGAAGACGCGACCTCGCTGCCGCTGAAGAATTTGATCGGGCTGCTGCAGGCCGAGACGGGAGTGATCAACCTGGACATTCCCATCGAGACGACCATCGACGGGAACACCCAGGTGGATATGAGCAAGGTGGTGTGGCAGGCGCTGACCGAGTCGCTCAGCAACATCGTCACTTCGCCGATCGATTCCCTGCAGGCGCTGATAGGGAGTGACGGTTGAATCGGTGATAAGCACCGACCGACGATCGTCACTCGAAGACGTCGTCGCTGGAGGGGTCCCTAGCAGCGTCTATCAGCGGCGAGCGCCGAGAACCCGCCGGTCACCAACGTCTTCGGGTTCACTCTCCAGCGCCTGCTGGCGCGCGTCGTAATCCCTTCGGGCCGTTTCGACCTGGTGATGGTATTGCAGCGTCCATTGATGCAGCGCCTGGAAAGGCGCCTTGAGCGTTCGGCCGAGCGGTGTGATCCGGTACTCCACGGCCACCGGCGCCGACGCGATCACGCGGCGTTCGACGATACCATTGCGTTCCAATCGACGCAGTGTATGGCTCAGTGCCTTCTGGGTGATGCCTTCCAACCGGCGCTTGAGCGCGTTGAAGCGCAGCGGTTCGTGGCACAGTGCGGCCAGCACCAGCACCGACCACTTGTCCGCGATCTGATCGAGAATCACGCGGCTGGGGCAATTGGCCGCGGCTGTCGGGCACGATGAGTCGAGCATGTGGTTTCCTCGAGGATACCTGGTGAGTTGAAAGTGGCCGATGGGTATCAGGTATAAATCCTATACCACGATTCCCAACTCATCACCTGGAGCATTGTCATGGCCTCATCCAATGTCGACGCGCTGTTTCGGCCCTTTCAGTTGAAGTCGCTATCGCTCAAGAACCGCATCGTCATGGCGCCGATGACGCGGTCGTTTTCGCCGTCGGGCGTGCCCGGAGACAACGTGGCCGCTTACTATCGTCGGCGGGCCGAGCAAGAGGTCGGCCTGATCCTGTCCGAGGGCACCACCATCGATCGGCCGGCGGCGCGCAATGAACCGAACATCCCGTTCTTTCATGGCGAAGCGGCGCTGGCTGGCTGGCAACATGTCATCGATGGCGTGCATGAAGCGGGTGGCCGCATGGGGCCTCAGATCTGGCACGTGGGCTCGGTCGCCAGTTTTCTCACGGACTGGGTGCAGGACGTCCCTGTCGAGAGCCCGTCCGGCCTGGTCGCGCCCGGTCAGCCGCGCGGCGAAGCCATGAGTGAAGAGGCTATCGCCGATACGCTGGACGCCTATGCCCGCGCTGCGGCCGACGCCAAGCGGCTCGGTTTCGACACGGTCGAAATTCACGCGGCCCATGGCTATCTGATCGATCAGTTCTTCTGGGCGGCCACCAATCAGCGCAGCGATCGCTACGGCGGCACCACGCTCAAGGAGCGTTCTCGCTTCGCCGCGGAAGTCGTCAAGAGCGTGCGCGAAGCCGTCGGCCCCGATCTGCCGATCATCCTGCGCGTCAGCCAATGGAAACAGCAGGACTTCGACGTACGTCTGGCCAACACGCCGAATGAGATGACCGACTGGCTGGCCCCGCTCGTGGAGGCCGGCGCAGATATCCTGCACTGCTCGCAGCGGCGGTTCTGGGAGCCGGAATATCCGGAACTCGATGGGCCCGAAGGCCTGAATTTTGCCGGCTGGGCCAAGAAGCTCACGGGTGCCCCCACGATCAGCGTCGGCTCGGTCGGTTTGTCCGGCGACTTCATGGGGGCCTTCAGCGGAGAAAGTTCCACCCCGGCCAGCCTGGAAAAGCTCGTGGACCGGATGGAACGCGACGAGTTCGATCTGATCGCCGTCGGGCGCGCCTTGCTGAGCGATCCGGCGTGGGTGAAGAAAGTGCATGCCCGCGATGAGACATCGCTGACCGACTTCACCAAGGAAGCGTTGGCCGAGCTGTACTGACCCGCATTTGATCTCCGCAGCGGGTTCGGCCTGTCGCAGGGTGGTCCAGCAGCCGGTCGGCGCGGGAGATCGTGGCGGTGCAATCCGACCCCGAAAGCTCTCGAGCTAACGGGGTCTTCCTTCGAAGGAGCGGCTTCAGGCTGGTTGGCGCCGATCCGTGATGACACGCCGGCCACGAATGCAGTCGGCTTCGTGTGGCCCGTCGATCCACGGCTCGGCGATGCCCTGTTCGATCCATTCGGTCACCGCCGGATGCGCGAGCAGGCGCTCGGTGTAGGCCATGGCCGCAGTGCCGAGTTCGATGCCGTAACCGCGGATGCGCACCGCGACCGGGGCGAACATGGCGTCCACGGCAGTGAACGCGTCGCCGGCGAGCCATGGGCCGCCGAAGGTATCCAGTCCTTCCTGCCACAGCGCGTCGAGCCGAGCCAGATCCTTCTCCAGCGCCGCGCTCGGCGCGCCCAGGTCGATGCTCAGCGAGCAGTTCATCGAACACTCGTCGCGCAGGGCGGCAAAACCGGCATGCATCTCGGCGCTGGCGCAGCGGGCCCAGGCCCGGGCAGCGCTGGCGGCCGGCCACACGCTCGGGTGAGCCTCGGCCAGGTACTCCACGATCGCCAGCGACTCCCACACCACCACTGCTTCGTCGTGAAGGCAGGGGACCTTGGCGGTGGGCGAGAACGTCGCGAAGGCGCTCTGCTGGCCGTCACCTTCGAACGGGGTCATGACCTCCTCGAAGGGCAGGTCCAGCGCCCGCAGCAGCACCCAGGGCCGCATCGACCAGGATGAGTAGTTCTTGTTGGCGATAAAGAGCCGATACGTCATATCCACCTCCGGGACTGTGTCGCTATGAGTATGCGACGCCATCCCCGGTGGCGGAAGGGGCTGCCTCAGGCGCGGGCCGGCACCGGGCGCGCTGCGGGGCCACCGTAGGGCCATAGCCAGCCCTTGGGCAGCGGACCCTTGTTGCGACCGCCCTGGCACTGCTGCTCCCAGGCGTGGGCGAGGATGCCCACCGAGCGGGAGAGACAGAACAAGCCGCGGGCCAGCGGGGCCGGGAAGCCCAGCTCGGCGTAGATGACGGCGGTGGCGCCGTCGATGTTGAGCGGAATCGGCTTGCCCTTCATGGCGATGAGCTGGCGCTCGACCTCTCGGGCAATGGCGACGAAACTGCCGTCCACCTCGCCGCGTTCGGCGGCTTCCTCGACCAGTTGCAGCAGTCGTGGCCCGCGGGGGTCGACCGGATGAAAGCGGTGGCCGAAGCCGGGGATGATCCGGGTACGCTCGCGCTGCCAGGTGGCGATGCCTTCCTCAACCGCGATCTCCAGCGGGTGCCCGCCGATCTGGTACTCGAGGATCGACTGGTAGAGTTCGACGGCCTGCTCGCCGGCGCCACCGTGGACGTCATCGAGCACGTTGACCGCGGAGGCCATGGCGTTGTTGAGACTGCTGCCGCAGGTCATCGCCATCCGGGCGATGGCGATGCTGGGTGCCTGCGGACCGTGGTCGACGGCGCTCATCAGCGCCGTTTCCAGCAGCGCGGCCTGGGCGCGGCTGGGTAGCTCGCCACGAGTCATCAGCCATACCATGTCGGCAAAGCCGACGTTGCCGATCAGCTCCTCGATGGGATAGCCGCGATAGCGGATCTCGCCGGGACGCATGTCGATGATGTCGGTCTTCCACCACTGCTGGGCCTGATACTCCGGGGTCTGGCTATCGGTCATGGGATGTCTCCGGTTCATTCGTCGTTGGCGGCGTGGGTGGGCAGCAAGAAGTCGTTGTCCTGGCCGAGCCGGGGCGGTGGCGAGGCGACGCGAGGCGCCTGGCCGTCGAAACGGTAACCGCCGCTGACCACCTCCAGCGGCCGCCCGAGGGTGCTGGTGTCGAAGCGCTCGATCAGCCCACGATCACGCACCTGGGGATGCGCCAGGGCTTCGGCAACGCTGTAGACCGGGCCGGCGGGCACGCCGGCCTCGACCAGCCGTGGCCACCAGTACTCGGTCGTCTGCCGTTTCAGTACCGCCTCGAGGCAGTCGCTCAATGCCCGCCGATGCTCCAGGCGCGCCTGGCGCTGGGCGAAGCGCGAGTCGGTGAGCCATTCGGGGTGTTCGAGCAGGTGGCAGATCGCTTCGAACTGCTCCTGCTTGTTGGCGGCGATATTGATCAGCCCGTCGGCGGTGGCAAAGGTGCCGGAGGGGCTGGCGGTGACGTTGTCGTTGCCCAGCGGATGCGGTGGCTTGCCGGCGATCAGCAGGTTGGAGACCGCCCATCCCATGGTGGCCAGCACCGATTCGAGCATCGATATATCGATGAAATGCGCCTTGCGCGGTCGTTCGGCGAGGGCGGCATTGATCGCCATCGCTGCGGTCAGACCGCCGACCGTATCGGCCAGCGGATAGCCGACCCGATAGGGCGCGTTGTCCGGCGCGCCGGTAATGCTCATCACCCCGGCCATGCCCTGGATGATCTGGTCGTAGGCCGGATAGTTGGCCAGCGGCCCATCCTGGCCGAAGCCGGAGATCGCACAGTAGACCAGCTCGGGGTTGGCCTCGCGCAACGTCTCGAAGCCGAGCCCGAGCCGCTGCATGACGCCGGGGCGAAAGTTCTCGACCACCACGTCTGCCGTCGCCACCAGCGCCAGGAAGGCGTCCCGATCGTCCGGTCGTTTGAAGTCGAGTGTCACCGAACGCTTGCCGGCGTTCTGGGCCAGGAACGAGACCCCCATCAGCTCCCGATTGAGCGCGGGATCGGCGCCCAACTGACGCGCCAGGTCACCACCCTGGGGCCGCTCGACCTTGATCACTTCGGCGCCGAGATGCGCCAACTGGTGACAGCAGAACGGCCCGGCCAGCACATTGGTCAGATCGAGCACCCGATAACCGGTCAGTGGTGATGACATTGTTTCTCCTGGTGAAACGATTTCTTTTAGGGAGAATATGATTCGCTTGGATGAGTTGCAATACCGTTTTGTCTGTCGCAACATTCGCCATTAGTTCAAGTCCTGCTGACCCCGATCGAAAGGAGCGTTCCATGGCCCAGCGACGTGTCGAAGCCGTCGAGCGAGCGCTGACGCTGCTCGAAGCTTTCTCCCAGGAGCGGCGAGAGTTCTCCCTGACCGAACTCGCCAACGCCTCGGGGTTCTACAAGAGCACCATCCTGCGGCTGATGGCTTCGCTGGAGCATTTCGGCTATGTCACCCGCGACGAACGCGGCATCTACCGGGTCGGCCCGGCGGTCTCGCGCCTGGCCCCGCTGGCGGGTGACGGGCCGCAGCTCGAGAATCTGGTGCGACCGATACTCGAGTCGCTGCGCGATGCCAGCGAGGAGACGGCGTCGTTCTATGTCCGCGATGGCGATCACCGGATCTGTCGGTTGCGCGAGAACGGCCGGCTGGAGGTCAGGCACCACCTGGAAGAGGGCGTGAGGTTGCCGCTGGGACGCGGTGCCGCCGGGCGGGTGCTCAATTACGAAACCCCTCGCGGTCAGGTGGCGGTGTCGAGCGGAGAGCGCCAGGCCGGGTTGTCGGCGGCGGCCATCGGTATCTATAACGGCGAGGGAGAGCTGATGGGCGCGCTGGCACTGTCGGGCCCCAGCGAACGCTTCAACCTGGCGTCAAAGGATCGCCATGTCCCCCTGCTGTCCCAGTACGCGCCGCGTCTCGAACGCCAGTGGCCGCGTGCATTGCGGGCTTCCTGAGAGACTGGGGGCTGGGGCCGTCCGCGCCCGCGAGTGAGCACCATGGGTTCGGATGGCTCGATGCGATGAGCCATCCGAGGCGCGGGTGCCGGCTTACTGGATCAGGCCGACCTCCTTGGAGATCTCCTCGATATCGGCGATCTGCTGATGCACATACGTCTTGAAGGCTTCGCCGCTGCGGTCGAAGGGGATCAAGCCGTTCTTGCTCATGACTTCCTTCCACTCCGGGCTCTCGTAGACCTTGTGCAGGGTCTCTTCCCACCAGGCCACATCCTCGTCGGAGAGTTTCGGCGGCAGGTAGAACCCGCGCCAGTTGATGCCCTCGACATCCACGCCCTGTTCCTTGGCGGTGGGGAACTCACTGAGCGTACCGGGTAGACGACCGTCGGCAAGCACGGCGAGCACCCGCAGGTCGCCGGATTCGACGAAGCCGAGGATTTCCGAGGCATCTCCGGAGAAGGCGTCGATATGGCCGCCGACGACCTGAGTCATCGCCTCGCCGCCGCCGTCGAACGGCAGATACTTGATCTTGTTCAACGGCTGGATGCCGTCGGCGCGCGCCATCATCAGCACCTTGAGGTGATCCCAGCCGCCGCTGGCGCTGCCGCCGGCAAAGCTGACGCTGGAGGGTTTCTCCTCCATGGCGCTCAGCAACTCCTCGAGGGTCTGGTAGGGCGAATCCTTGCTCACGGCGATCACGCCATAATCCGCACCGACGGTGCCGGCCCAGTTGACCATGTCGGCGTTCAGGCCGGGGAACTGATGCTGGGCCAGGCGGGTGGTGGTCGAGGTCGACGCGGAGACGATGACGTCGTTCTGTCCGGCCCGCTTGGTGACCACGTGGGAAAACGCGACACCCCCGCTGGCGCCCGGCATGTTGGTGGTCTGTACGCTGCCGTTGATGGCACCGATCTCGCTCAGGACCTGACCCACGCTGCGGCAGGTGAAATCCCAGCCGCCGCCGGGGTTGGCAGGGGCGATGCAGTCGATCTTGCCGCTCGGGCCGGCGGCCTGCACCAGCATCGGCAGCGCCGCCAGCGAGAGCGCGAGGCACAGCGCGGAAGGCTTCAATGACAGCAGTTTCATGGCGTCTCCATTATTCTCTTTTGTAGAACGTGTTGCGACAGTAGAAATTAGGGCCGCCGAGGTGTCGGGTCAATCTCGACGCCCTCAATTGCGACTAAAGAATATCGTCAGTGGGCATATTGTTCTGTTTGGTAGAACTGAAGGCGAGAGGCCAGCTTGACCGTCCCGGTCGGAGACCGAATTCCGCCCCGGCGATGGGGCATCAGGCGGTTTTTGAACGTCGGCCGGTTTTATCGTTACCGAGGAAGCGTCAAACTATTCGGGTGCATCATCCCCTTGGTGCAGCATGCTGGCCCAGCGGTCGCGGCCGGATGCTGAGTCACCTTTCCTCTGGCTGGACGACCCTTTATGGCGTTACGACAATCGACCCGGATCAACAAGTACATCAGCGAGAGCGGGATGTGCTCCCGTCGGGAAGCCGATCGCTTCGTGGAGCAGGGCAACGTATGGATCAACGGTCGCCGTGCCACCACCGGTGACCAGGTGACGGCGGGGGACCGGGTCAAGGTCAATGGCCAGGAGATCGAGCCGCGGGAGGCGGAGGATCTGGTCCTGATCGCGCTGAACAAGCCGGTGGGGATCGTCAGCACCACCGAGTCCAGCGAGAAGGACAATATCGTCGAGTTCGTCAAGCACGGGGCGCGGATCTTTCCGATCGGCCGGCTCGACAAGGACTCCCAGGGACTGATTCTGCTGACCAACGATGGCGACCTGGTCAACAAGATCCTGCGCGCGCACAACCATCACGAAAAAGTCTATCGGGTGACCGTCGACAAGCCGATCACCGACGACTTCATCGAGGGCATGCAGCAGGGGGTGCCGATCCTCGGTCAGGTGACCAAGCGCTGCCAGGTCAGCCGCGAGTCGACCTTCGTCTTCACCATCACGCTGGTGCAGGGGCTCAATCGACAGATCCGCCGCATGTGCGAGTATTTCGGCTACGAGGTCACGCAGCTGATCCGCACCCGGATCATGAACGTCTCGCTCAAGGGGCTGGCGCTGGGCGACTGGCGGGATCTCTCACCGAAGGAGATCGAGACCCTGATCGCGCTGACCCGCGACTCCGGCGGTGAGGCCGAGCCGACGCAGGCGGCCAAGCCCGCGCGCAGTGGCAAAGCCGCCAAGCCGGCGGCCAAGGGGCGTCAGTCGGCAGGCGGCAAGCCTCACCCCAAGGCCAGGGCGGCCGGTGGTGGAAAGCCAGGCACCAAGGGCAAGCCGGGTACCCATGGCAAGCCGGCCGCCAAGGGCAAGCCGGGGGCCAAGGGTAAACCCGGTGCCAAGGGCCGCCCTGCCACCAAGGGCAAGCCGGGGGCCAAGCCCGCGGCCAAGGGGCGCGGCGGGAAGCCGAGCACGCCCGCCGCCAAGCGCACGCGCGGCAGCGGCAAAAAGCGCTAGCTCAGGCGCTCAGCCGATGGCTTTGACCGCAGCCTTGGCCACCTGCACATCCTGCTCCGGCTTGACCCCGGAGATACCGACACTGCCGATCACCTGGCCGTCGTGAATGACCGGCACACCGCCAGAGAGCAGCGCGGTCATCGGTGCCGTCACGAAGGCGGTGCGGCCATTGTTGATCATCTCCTCGAAGACCTGGGTCTCCTTGCGGCCGATCGCCGCGTTGCGCGCCTTTTCGGTGGCGACGCCGGCGCTGAAGGGGGCGGCACCGTTCATCCTTCGCAGGCCTAGCAGGTGGCCGCCATCGTCGGCGACAGCGATGGTGACTGCCCAGCCCTGGGCTTCGGCTTCGGTCTGGGCGGCATCAAGGATGGCATTGACATCGTTGAGTTCGAGTGCGGCTTTGGTCTGCATGGTGGGACTCCAGTTCCATCGTCAGGGCAGCGTCGAGCTAAGAGCTGCGAGAAAAAGCGAGAAGCCAACCTGCCGGATACCGCAGCGGGCTGGCCTTGCGTGGTCGTGAGCGAGTCGCCGGCGCTAGGCCGTGAGCGCTTCGTCGACGACCTCGATCCAATGTCTTACCGGGGTTCGTCCGGCGCCGTTGAGATGGCTCTGGCAGCCGATGTTGGCAGTGACGATGGTCTGCGGCGACGACGCTTCCAGCGCGTCCATCTTGTCGTCGCGCAGGCGCCGGGCCAGGGCCGGCTGGGTGATCGAATAGGTGCCGGCGGAGCCGCAGCAGAGGTGTGAATCCCGCACCGGGGCGAGATCGAATCCCAGCCGGGCGAGCACGCCTTCGACGGCCCCACCCAGCTTCTGGGCATGCTGCAGCGTGCAGGGGCAGTGGAACGCCAGTCCTGCGCACGCGTCACTCTTACCCAACGACTCCAGGTTCTCTTCGCGCAATATCTCGACCAGATCCTTGGCCAGTTCGCTCACGCGTCTGGCCTTGGCGGCATATTCGGGATCGTCGGCGAGCATCTCGCCGTACTCCTTGACGAAGGCGCCGCAGCCGCTGGCGGTCTGGATGATCGCCTCCACTCCGGCTGACGAGGAGGCCTCGCCGCGACGTTCGATCAGCGGCCACCAGGCATCGATATTGGCGCGCATGCGATCACGCCCGGCGGCCTGGGCGTTGAGGTGGAAGTCGATGGCGCCGCAGCAGCCCGCTTCCGGGGCGGGGCTCACCCCGATGCCGAGACGATCGAGCACCCGTGCCGTGGCGTCGTTGGTGTTGGGCGCCAGGCCGGGCTGGACGCAGCCCTCCAGAATCAGCATCTGACGGGCGTGCCGGGTCGGGTCGGGGCGCGCCCGGCGATCTGACGGGCGAGGTTGCTGGCGCGGGGGGATCTTGTCGCGCAGGTCGTGAGGCGCCAGCGGGCGGAACGTCTGCCCCAGGGCGAGCAGCGCCTGGAACCGCTTGGGCTCGACCAGCGCGACGCGCAGCCCCAGTCGCAGGGCTCGCTCGCCGGGCCGGCGACCGACCCGACGGTCGACTTCGGCACGCCCGATATCCAGCAGCTTGTGATACTCCACGCCGGAGGGGCAGGTGGTCTCGCAGCTGCGGCAGCTCAGGCAGCGGTCCAGGTGCAACTGCGTCTCCTGGGTGACCTGATCGTCGCCGTCGTCGCTCTCCAGCAGCTCCTTGATCAGATAGATGCGCCCGCGCGGGCCGTCGCGCTCGTCGCCCAGCAACTGGTAGGTCGGGCAGGTGGCATTGCAGAAGCCGCAATGCACGCAGGTACGCAGGATGCGGTCGGCCTCGTGGATATGGGGCTTGGCACGGGCGGCCTCGGAAAAATGGGTCTGCATGGGGTAGAGGTCTCCTCACCACTCGGCGTAGAGCCGGCCAGGGTTGAAGATCGCCTGCGGATCGAGCCGCTGCTTGAGCTGGCGGTGGTATTTGGCCAGCACCGGTGGCAGGGGCGTGAAAGGCGAAGCGCCGTTGGCGTTCGGCGTGAAGCGCGTGGCATGGCCGCCGGCGGCAATGGCGGCCTCGTGAATGTGGGCGTCGGCCCGCGGTTCGTCCTCGAAACCGCCTCCCTCGGCACTTTTCAGCCAGCGCTGGGCACCGGCCCAGTCGATCAGCCAGTCACCCTCGAGCGCCGGCGTGCGCGCCAGCGCCGGCATCGACAGACGCCACAGGACATGCGCGTCGTTATCGAAGGCGCCGTCGAAGAAGGGCAGTTGCAACTCGCGCAGCTGCGACCAGAACCGCGAATCTTCCGTTTCACCGCCGAGGCGTTGGCGCGTGGCCGAGACGGAGCCCTCGCCGCCTTCGAGGCGCAGGTGCAGCGCTTCGCCATCGTGGGCGGCGCCGGTGATGGGCATCGGCTCGCGGCCCCAGGCCGTCAAGCGCTCGAGCGCCTCGGTCAGCGGCAGTTCCAGGCGCAGGCAGGCGTGCGCGTGAGGAGTGGGAAGCACCTTGAACGAGACTTCGGTCAGCACCCCGAGCGTGCCCTGGGCGCCGACCATGAGCCGGGAGAGATCGTAGCCGGCGACGTTCTTCATGACTTCGCCGCCAAAGCGCAACTGCTTGCCATCAGAGGTGATGATTCTCACGCCGAGCACGAAATCCCGCACGGCGCCGGCCCACGGGCGGCGAGGGCCGGAAATCCCGGTCGCGACCATGCCGCCGACGGTGGCGTCATCGCCGAAGTGGGGCGGCTCGAAGGCGAGGTGCTGGCCGTTGTCGGCAAGCGTTCGCCCGAGATCCCGCAGCCGCGTGCCGGCGCGTACGGTGGCGACCAGTTCCACCGGATCGTAGTAGACGATGCCGTGATGGCCGGTGGTGGAGAGCGCTTGCGCCGTTTCGACCCGGCGGCCGTAGAACGCCTTGGTGTTGCCGCCGACGATGCGCAGCGTGGCGCGCTCGGCCTGGGCGCGCGCCACCTGTTCGCAGAGGGCTTCGCTGTCGTCTCGGCCGGCGGGAACATCGGGGCCGGAATCGTTCGGCGGCGTGTACTCCGGCCGCTGGTCCTGCAGGTGGGTCATGGCGATCTCCTTGCGCGTCTCATGCCGTCGCCGACATCAGAATCGCGGCAGTTCGGGGTGCGGCAGTTCGCCGTGATGGACGTGCATGGCGCCGAATTCGGCGCAGCGTGCCAGTGTCGGAATGTTCTTGCCGGGGTTGAGCAGACGGCGTTCGTCGAAGGCGGATTTCACCGCGTGGAACAGGGTGATCTCGTCGGCGGCGAACTGGGTGCACATCTGGTTGAGCTTTTCGCGGCCGACGCCGTGTTCGCCGGTGATGCTGCCGCCGGCATCGACGCAGAGTTCGAGAATCCTGCCGCCGAGCGCCTCCGTGGACTCCAGCTCGCCGGGCTGATTGGCGTCGAACAGGATCAGCGGATGCAGGTTGCCGTCGCCGGCGTGGAAGACGTTGGCGACCCGGAGTCCGTATTGGGCCGAGAGATCGTTGATGCCCTTGAGCACCCGCGGCAGCTCGCGGCGGGGTATGGTGCCGTCGATGCAGTAGTAGTCCGGCGACATGCGGCCGACGGCCGGAAACGCGGCCTTGCGACCGGCCCAGAACAGCTGGCGCTCGGCGTCGTCCCGGGCGAGCCGGATCTGAGAGGCGCCCGCCGTCTCGAGCAGCTGGCGGACTCGCTCGCAGTCGGCCTGGACGTCGCTCTCCACGCCGTCGAGCTCGCACAGCAGGATCGCCTGGGCGTCGACCGGGTAGCCGGCGTGGACGAAATCCTCGGCGGCGCGAATCGCCAGGTTGTCCATCATCTCGAGACCGCCGGGAATGCAGCCGGCGGCGATGATGTCTCCCACCGCCTTGCCGGCCCGCTCGACATCGTCGAAGCAGGCCATCAGCACCCTGGCCACTTCCGGCTTGGGCAGCAGTCGCACCGTCACTTCGGTGATCACGCCGAGCATGCCTTCCGAACCCATGAACAGCGCCAGCAGATCGTAGCCTGGGGTGTCCAGCGATTCGCCGCCGAGGGTCATGCGTTCGCCCTCGATGGTGACGATCTCGACGCTCAGCACGTTATGGACCGTGAGGCCGTACTTCAGGCAGTGAACGCCGCCGGCGTTCTCGGCCACGTTACCGCCGATGGAGCAGGCGATCTGCGAGGAGGGATCGGGAGCGTAGTAGAGGCCATGGGGGGCGGCCGCCTCGCTGATCGCCAGGTTGCGGACGCCTGGCTGGACCCGGGCGAGGCGGGCATCGGCATCGACGCTCAGGATCTTGTTGAAACGCGACATCACCAGCAGTACGCCTTTTTCCAGCGGCAACGCGCCGCCGGATAGCCCGGTGCCCGCACCTCGTGTCACCACCGGTACGGCATGCTCGTAGCAGACCCGCATCAACGCCTCGACCTCGGCCAGCGTCGTCGGCATGGCCACCAGCATCGGCAGCACGCGATAGGCGGACAGTCCGTCGCACTCGAACGGGCGCAGGTCCTCCTCGCGATCGAGCAGGGTCAGCCTGGGCGCCACCGCCATGATGGCCGCCATCAGGCCGGACTTGTCGACGGTGGCGATCTCACCATCGATGCGCTCGTCGTAAAGCAGTTCCATGGCGTCTCCTCGCTGGGGCGGGTGCCGCTGTCGGTGGTGAAGATCCGGTTTGTGGAAGGTCTTTCCACAATACGATGCGGTCATTCTGTGGAAGGCCGCCGGTGACGACTATTAGCCAAAAGCCCAATGGGCAGGAAAATGGTAAGACCAGCAGAGAGATCCTCCCGGCCGCAGCCGGGAGGACGGATTCAACCGCCCATGAGCGGGTCGGTGAAGCCGAAGACGTAGAAGGCCAGCAGCCCGATGATGCCAGCGAACAGGCAGTAGTAGAGCGTCGGCAGGATCGTCTTGCGCAGCGTGGTGCCCTCGCGGCCGAGCAGGCCGACGGTAGCCGAGGCCGCCACCACGTTGTGGATCGCGATCATGTTGCCGGCGGCGGCCCCCACGGCCTGTAGCGAGACCATCATCGCGGTGGAGACGCCGAGCACCTCGGCAACGTTGAACTGGAACGCCGCCAGCATCAGGTTGGAGACGGTGTTGGAGCCGGCAATGAAGGCGCCCAGTGCGCCGACCGCCGGGGCGAACAGCGGGTAGATCTGACCGACGCCATCGGCCACCAGTTGCGCCATGGCGACCGGCATCGAGACCAGGTCGGCCTCGTTGACGCCGGAGTTGATCAGGATTCGCACCATCGGGATGGTGAACAGCAGCACGAAGCCGGCACCGAAGATGGTCTTGGAGGACTCGGCGAAGGCCGCCGTGACCTGTGGTCCGCGCATCCGATGCAGGAAGATCGTGCAGATCACCGCGATCAGGATGATGCCGCCGGGGAGGTAGAGCCATTCGACGCTACCGGAGATGCCCTGCTCGCCGAGGATGTTGCTCCAGCCGGTACTGATCGAGGAGAGGCCTGCCTTGACCGAAGGAATGGTGCGCGAGATCACCAGCAGAATGGCGACGATGACGTAGGGCAGCCAGCCTCGCAGCGTCGACATCGGCGCGCGACCGGCGACGTCGTCGACCTTGATCTCGATGGTGCCCAGCCACTCGGCGGGCCACTTCGAGCGCTCCGGGAAATCCCAGGTGTCCTTCGGCAGCAGGAAGCCCTTGCGCGCGGCCGGCACCACGATCGCCAGGCCGATCAGGCCGCCCAGCAGCGACGGAAACTCCGGGCCCAGCAGGACGCCGACCAGCATCGACGGCACCACGAAACAGACGCCGACGAACAGCGCGAACGGCGTGATCGACAGCCCCTCGGTCCAGGAGCGATTTTCGCCGAAGAAGCGCACCATCACGACGACCAGGATCAGCGGCATGAACACGCCGATGATGCCGTGAGTGATGACCACCTCGGAGGTGATAAGGCGGAAATAGGTCTCCCAGGTCGAGCCGTTGGCGGTGAGCTGTTCGGTGATCGCCGACTGGTTCACGCCGCCGGTGACGCCGACCACGATCGGCGTGCCCACGGCGCCGAACGACACCGGCGTCGACTGCAGCATCATGCCGACGACCACGGCGGCCAGGGCGGGGAAGCCCAGCGCCACCATCAGCGGCGCGGCCACGGCGGCCGGCGTGCCGAAGCCCGAGGCGCCCTCGATGAAGCAGCCGAACAGCCAGGCGACGATCAGCGCCTGCACGCGGCGATCCGGGCTGATGCCGGAGAAGCCGTTGCGAATCGCCATGATGCCGCCCGAGTGCTTCAGCGTGTTGAGCAGCAGAATGGCCCCGAAGATGATCCACAGCAGCGAGACGGTCATGATCAGGCCCTGCAGCGTGGAGGCCAGCACGCGGGTCGCGGTCATGTCCCAGACCAGCAGCGCGATCAGTACCGCGACGACGAACACGATCGGCATCGCCGTTCGTGCCGCCATCCGGAACCCGATCAGCAGGACGCCTGCCAGCACCAGCGGCAGGAAGGCAAACAGAGAGAGAAGCGTGTGATCCATATCGAGAGCCCCTGAGTCGTTATTATCGGCTTCGTTCGTCGCCAGGAAGTTCGTCGCCGGGTGGCGACGGCACCGGTCATTTCACTCCGCAGGCCGGTCGCGGCGATTGACTCGGAAGATAACCACAGACGGAGGGGCTGCCAATCATGGGAAAATGGTATTACCAATGACCGTCAGGTGGTGCCGGTGTTGGCCAAGTGGCTGAGTGTGAAGCCTTTTCAGGTCGACTGGAGAGACGACATCGAGCGTTTACGGGGGCGACGTTGCGACTAATGGACATCGCCGCCTACCGGAGGGCAGGCGGCGACGGTGCTGGAGGGGGAGCCGGGTGAGGGGGCGGCATCAGCCGGTGGCGAGCATGCCGGTTTCCGCTTCCACCGCCTCCGTGCTCATCAACGACAGCGTCACCGGGATCGACTTGCCGGCGATGGTATTGCTCTGCCTGTCCCGATTGCCGACGGGGATCAGGTCGTTGACTTCCGGATAGTAGGCACCAAGGCAGTTCTCCGGCAGATCGTAGGCGATGATCTTGAAGCCCGAGACCTGACGCTCGATGCCATCGTCGCTCACCGTTTTCAGGGTGACCTTGTTGCCGGCCTCGAAACCGTGCTTCTCGATGTCGGCGGGATTCATCATCAGCACCATGCGGGTGCCGTAGATGTCCCGGTAGCGGTCGTTGTAGGAGTAGACGGTGGTGTTGAACTGATCGTGGCCGCGGATCGAGAGCAGCTGGAAATGGGCGTCTCCCGGCTCGGAGGCATCCTCGGTGATATGGTCGGCGGGGAACAGGAAGTGGGCCTTGCCGGAGTCGGTGTTCCAGATACGATCGCGGGCGGCGATATCGAGATGGAATACGCCCTGGTCGTTCAGTCGCTGATTGAAAGCGTAAAACGTCTCCGGCTGGGTCGCTTCGATCTTGTCCCGGATGCGGGCGTAATCCTCGGCGAGCCACTCCCAGTCGACCTTGGGGTTGGGGGCGAACGTCGCCTTGCCGAGGCCGGCAACGATGGCGATTTCGGAGCGCAGGTGCTCTGACGCCGGCTCGAGCGCGCCCTTGGAGCCCTGCACGTTGCACATGCCGTCCTCGATGGTGATGGTCTGCTCGACGCCGGCCTGGACGTCCTTCTCGGTTCTTGCCAGCGCCGGCAGCAGGTAGGCCGCCTTGCCGTGAATCAGGTGGCTGCGGTTGAGCTTGGTGGCGATCTGCGCCGTCAGCGGGATCTTCTCGACGTGGGGGGCGATGCGAGCCTGGTCGGCGATGGCGCGGAAGAAGTTGCCACCCATGCCGAGGAAGGCATCCACCTCGTCGCGCAGGATCGCCTCGCAGCAGAGCGCCACGTCGTGGCCGTGCTCGCGCAGGCATTGGATGCCGAACACCTCGTCCATCTTCGACAGGAACGCCTCGCCGGACTTGTGGAAGATCCCCACGGTGCGATCGCCCTGGACGTTGGAGTGGCCGCGCACCGGACAGGCGCCGGCACCGCGACGGCCAATGTGACCGCCCATCAGCAGCAGGTTGAGAATCTGGTGGATGTTGTCGCCGCCACGGATGTGCTGGGTGATGCCCATCCCCCAGCAGCAGATCACGCGCTCGGCACGGATCCACGCTTCGGCGGCCTGCCCGATCGCCGCCCGTTCGAGACCGCTGTGGCGCTCGATTCGCTCCCATGGCAGGTTGCGACAGTGAGTGGCAAACGCCTCGAAGCCGTCGGTGTGCATCGCGATGAAGTCGTGGTCGATGACGCGCTCGCCGCCGCTGTCGCGGGCCTCGTCGTCGACCTCGAGGATGCGCTTGCAGATGCCCTGGATCGCGGCGATATCGCCACCGATGCGGACCTGATGATACTGCGAGCTGATCGGCACGCCGTGGTTGGTCAGCATGTCCCGGGGCGTCTGCGGATTGGCGAACTTGACCAGCGCCCGCTCGCGCAGCGGGTTGAAGGTGATCACCTCGGCGCCGCGAAGGCGCGCCTCGTGCAGCAGGCCCATCATCCGCGGGCTGTTGGTGCCGGCGTTCTGGCCGAACAGGAAGATGCAGTCGGCGTGTTCGAAATCCTCCAGCACCGTGGTCGCCTTGCCCACGCCGATGCTCTGGGGCAGGGCCACGGTGGTGGTCTCGTGGCACATGTTGGAGCAGTCGGGGAAGTTGTGGGTGCCCAGCATCCGGCCGTAGAGCTGCCACAGGAATGCCGCTTCGTTGGAGGTGCGTCCCGAGGTGTAGAGCTCGACCCGTTTCGGATCATAGGATTTCACCCGCTCGCCGATCTCACGGAACGCCGTCGTCCAGTCGATCGGATCGTACTTGTCGGTGGCCGGGTTGTAGCGCATCGGATGGGTCAGGCGGCCCTGCTTCTCGAGGGCATGATCCGACCAGCCGAGCAGCTCGGCAACGGTGTGGCTGGCGAAGAACTCCGGCGTGGTCCGCGCCGCCGTGGCTTCCCAGGCGACCGCCTTGGCGCCGTTTTCGCAGAACTCGGCCGGGCCGGGCTTGGCTGGGTTGGGCCAGGCACAGCTCGGGCACTCGAACCCGCCATCGGGGTGGTTGATCTTGAACATCAGGCCGTTGCCCTTGAACGGCACCTTCTCGCGCAGGAAATGCGCCTCGGTGGCCTGGATCGACTGCCAGCCGCCGCCGGGTGCATCGTGTTTGCCCTGGCTACCGTGCAGTTCGTCGTCCTTGAGTCGGCGTACCATGATCCACTCCTTCGTGATCGATCTGAGGTGGTAAACCCGCCGTGCTCCTGCTGGAAAAGGTGACTCGCAGGCTCACGGTATGACTGCTATCCGTAACAGTATGGCAACGATTTCCGATTCGCGCCGAGGCAATCTGGACCGTGCGAGTACATGTTCAGGGTTTGACGGTTTCCCCTCCCTTGGACATGCTGCGAGCACTGGAGCCGTGATAGCCGTATCCAACGAGGAGTGTGGCATGAGCCGTAAAATGTTCGATCTGTGCGGGCGCGACGAGCGACTGCGATTCTCGCCCTACTGCTGGCGGGTCAGGTATGCGCTGGCGCATAAAGGGCTCGATTGCGAATTCGTGCCGTGGAAGTTCACCGACAAGGAGGCGATCGCCTTCTCGGACCAGACGAAGGTGCCGGTCTTCGTCGACGGTGACCAGACGGTCGTCGACAGCTATGAAATCTTCCGCTATCTCGACCGTGCCTACCCGGAAAAGCCGCTACTGGGCGATGCCACGGCCGAAGCCCGGGCGCGGTTCTTCAAGTTCTACGCCGAGCGTTCGCTGGCGCCGGGCGTCATGCGCACGATCCTGATGGATGTCTTCAACGCCATTCACCCGGACGACCGCGACTATTTCCGCACCTCGCGCGAGAAGGTGTTCGGTCGCACCCTGGAGGAGATGCATTCGCCGAGCCAGGGGCTGTCGATGCTCGACCGTGCGCTGGAGCCGATGCGCGGGCGACTGGATGAATCGCCGTTCCTGGACGGCGACGAGGCCGGCGCCGCGGACTATCTGGTGGTGGGCGCGTTCATGTGGGCGAGGGTGACCTCCGCCGCCGATCTGGTCTCCAACGCCGATCCCGTCTATGCCTGGTTCCAGCGCATGCTGGATCTCCATGATGGCGTGGGCCGCAACGCCACGCGGATCGTCGATGTCGATGGCGCCTATGCCAATTGATCGAGAGCGTTGATCGATAGAGCAGGCGCTTTTGAACCGCCGGAGGCGACGTCGCGCGAGACGCCGCCCCTCGCAAAGCCTATCCTGACAGCATCCGGCTTATCGCCGGGCGTCACGACAGGAGCCTGTGATGATCGATCTCTATTACTGGACGACCCCCAACGGTCACAAGATCACGCTGTTCCTCGAGGAAGCGGGGCTCGACTACCGTATCCATCCGGTCAATATCGGCAAGGGCGAGCAGTTCACGCCCGAATTTCTCGAGATCGCCCCCAACAACCGCATCCCCGCGATCGTCGATCGCGCCCCGGCCGACGGCGGGCAGCCGCTGTCGCTGTTCGAATCCGGCGCGATCCTCGAGTATCTGGCCGACAAGAGTGGCAAGTTTCTGCCCAAGAGCGGACGCCAACGCTATCGCGTGCTGCAGTGGCTCCACTGGCAGATGGGCGGGCTGGGGCCGATGGCGGGGCAGAACCATCATTTCCGCCACTATGCGCCGAAGAAGATCGACTACGCCGTCGAGCGCTACATGAACGAGACGTCGCGACTCTACCGGGTGCTCGACAAGCAGCTCGATGCCAACGACTACGTGGCCGGCGACGACTACTCCATCGCCGACATGGCGATCTGGCCGTGGATCAAGCCGTTCGAGAAGCAGGGCCAGGACATGGAGGACTACCCGAGCCTGCAGCGCTGGTTCGAGCAGGTCGGCGAACGCGATGCGGTGAGACGCGCCTACGCCAAGGCGGAGGAGATCAATCCCGCCAACAATGTCGAGATGACCGACGAGGCGCGCAAGCACCTGTTCGGGCGGTGACATCGACGCCGCTGCGTTCGACCCGGTCGGTCAGGCATCCGACTCGATCACGACTCTCCCGGCTGCGGCCGGGAGAGTCGTTTCTGGGCCATCGGTTTTGACTTGCCCGATCAGGGTGAAAAGAATTCCCGGACCTGGCTAAACGCGGTCGAGAAATAGAGTTCGTAGGTGTCCTTCTCGACGAAGCCGATGTGCGGTGTGGCCAGCACGCGGGGGTGGGCCTGATAGGCGGTGGCACCGTCGGGTTCGTTCTCGTAGACATCCAGCGCGGCGGCGCCGGGGCGGCCGGCGTCCAGTGCGTCGAGCAGCGCCCCCGGCCGGATCAGCTCGGCGCGGCTGGTGTTGACCAGCAGGGCGTCGGCGCGCATCGCGGCGAGGTCCGCCGGCGTGATCATGCCGCGCGTGTCGCCGTTGAGCTTGAGGTGCAGGGTGATCACGTCGCAGCGGGCGAGGAAGGCGTGTCGATCGGGCTCGAATTCGACGCCCAGCTCGAAGGCGCGCCCGGCGCTGCTTTCGCGACCGTGGCCGACAACGTGCATGCCGAACGCCTGGGCGTAACCGGCGACCCGGCTGCCGATCTTGCCCAGGCCCCAGATGCCCAGCGTACGCCCATGGACGGCGTGGCCCAGCGACTCCGCCTCCAGGCGCTCGTTGGTGCGCTGCCAGTCGCCTTCGGCCTGGCGGGCGAGATAGCCGCCCAGGCGTCGACAGCCGGCCATGATCAGCAGCCAGGTGAGTTCCGCCGGCGCGATCGGTGAGCCGCCGCCGTCGCGAACGGCGATGCCCAGCGTTTCGCAGGCGGCCACGTCGATGGCCGAGGAGAGTCGCCCGGTCTGGACCACCAGCTTCAGGTTGGGCAGCTGTTCCAGCAGTTCGCGGGTCAGCGAAGTGCGCTCGCGGATCAGGATGATGGCGTCGCTAGCGGCCAGGCGGGCGGGCAGCGTCTCGGCGTCGAGATGCCGGTGTTCGATGTCCAGGCGCACATCGCTGCCGTCGAGTTCGTGGGCGGCGTCGAGAAAGGCACAGCATCCCTGATAGTCGTCCAAGACCGTAACCGTTATCGACATGGCAGCTCCCTCGAAATGATGGCGTTGTCGCATTGTTGGCACTTTCGCCGTCGGCTGTCGAGTCGCTTTCGCGGCCTGGATTCAACCCTCGTTGCGCTCCAGGAACTGCCGCACCCGCTCGGTACTGGCGTTGGTGAAAAAGGTCTCCGGGTCGGCCTGCTCGATGATCAGACCCTTCTCGAGGAACACCACCTGATCGGACACGGCGCGGGCGAAGGCCATCTCGTGGGTGACGATGACCATGGTGTAGCCCTCGGCGGAGAGATCCTTGATCACCGCCAGCACTTCGCCGACCAGCTCCGGGTCAAGCGCCGACGTCGGCTCGTCGAACAGCATCACCTCCGGCTGCATCGCCAGGGCGCGAGCGATCGCCACGCGCTGTTTCTGCCCGCCCGAGAGGGTGCTGGGATAGGCATCGGCCTTGGGCGACATGCCGACCTTCTCCAGCAGGTCGCGGGCGAGCGCCTCGGCCTCGGCTTTCGACTTGCCGAGCACGTGGATCGGCGCTTCGGTGACGTTGTGCAGCACGTTGAGATGCGGCCACAGGTTGAAACCCTGGAACACCATGCCGGTGCGGGCGCGAACCTTGGCCAGCTCGCGCACCGGCATCGGCCGGCCGGCGTCGTTGACGCCGATGCGCTGGCCGCCGATATGGATGCTGCCGCTGTCGGGGCGCTCCAGCCAGTTGATGCAGCGCAACAGCGTCGATTTGCCGGAGCCGGAGGAGCCCAGGATCGTCACCACGTCGCCCTCGCGCACCTCCAGGTCCACGTCACGCAGGACCTCGACGCCATCGAAGCTCTTCGAGAGATGGCGAATCGAGACCGCGATCCGGTCGCTGCGAGCTGTGTCGTCGGGCGCGCTCTGTTCGGGCGTGGGTTTTCTGGACCTGGCAGGTTCCGGCGTGCTTTTCTCAAACATGGTCGAATCCCCGTTTGGCGCTGAAGCGGCCACACTGTTTGATGATGATTTCCATGACCACGCTGACCGCCCAGTAGAAGCCGATGACCACGATGAAGGCCTCGGTGGGAATGAAATAGGTTCCCGACAGGCTGTTGGCCGCGGCGGTGAGTTCCTGGACGGTGATGATCACCAGAAAGGCGGTGTCCTTGAGCGCATAGATCAACTGGTTGCCGAGCAGCGGCCGGGTCTGCATCACGATCTGCGGCAGGATCAGGCGGAAGAACATCTTGCCCTTGGTGAAACCGTGGGCCTTGGCGGCTTCGACCTGGCCGGTCGGGAAGGTCAGCCGTGCGCCGCGAAATATCTCGGCAAAATAGCAGCCGTGGTAGACCGCCAGCGCGCCGACGCCGGACCACCAGGCGTCCAGCCGGATATCGAACGCCGGCAGGCCGTAGTAGAGCAGATAGACCAGGATGAGGAACGGCAGCATGCGCATGGCGTCGATGAATACCCGGACCGGCACGGTGAGCCGGGGCCGACTGCCCTCCAGTAGATAGAGCATGCTGCAGCCGATCGCGAACGCGGCGCTGATCGACAGGCCGAAGATCTCCATCGTGCTGGCGAAACCGGACCAGAACTGCTCCCGCGCGCCCCACAGAATTTCCCAGTTGCTCATGATCGCTCCTTGGCGTTGTCCGGTCACATGGCCAGCCGATTGGCACGGCGCTCGGCGATACGCTGCAGCCAGACCAGGCAGCCGATGATCGCCATGTAGAGCGCGCAGGCCACCAGGATGGGAGGGAGAGGTTCATAGGTCACCGCGGAAATGCGGTTGGTCACGCGGGTCAGGTCGACGATACCGATCACCGCGATCGCCGGGCTGCCCTTGATCAGAAACGACATTTCGTTGATCAGCCCAGGGAGACTCGTGATCATCATCTGGGGCAGCATGATGCGACGAAAGGTGATCCAGGGCGTCATGCCGGTGGCCATGGCCGCTTCGCGCTGTTCCCGGGAGAAGTTGCGGAACGCGCTGCGCCAGATCTCGGCGTTGAACGCGGTGGTGTTGAGCGTCAGGGCGAGAATGCCGGCGACGTTGCGATTGAGGTTGAGACCGAAGGTCGGTGCGCTCAGAAAGATGAACAGCGCCAGCGTGACCAGCGGTGTGGCCCGCGCCAGGCTGATGTAGAGCACCAGGATCTGGTCGACCACGGGGATCTTGGCTATCCGGATCAGCGCGATGAGCAGTCCTGCGATCACGCCCATGGCGATGGAGACGCCGGAGATCAAGATCGTCGTCCAGGCACCGTCCAGCAGCATTTGCCAGGCACTGGCGTTCATGAGGCATCCTCCACGAGACTTCGAAGCCAATGACGCCGCGGGGCCGCCGCAGCGTCATGTCGGTGGTTCGTTGGCGATGGCGCAACGAGCCGATGGCTTACTTCATGTTGCTGAATTGCAGCTCGTGGAACTGGTCGACGCTGGTCAGCGGCTCGGTGGGCAGGTCGGGGAAGCTCTCGCCGAACCATTTCTCCTGCAGCTCGGCCAGACGGCCGGTGTCACGCATATGGTCGAGGAAACCATCCATGTACTCGAGCAGCTCCGGGCTCGACTTCGGCATCGGCCAGGAGACGTATCCGGGACCGGACACCGCTGGCCCCTTGGCGAAGACATCCGGCTTGGACGCCACCAGCGTATTGACCGGTACGGCGGAGTCGATGACGAAGTCGAGACGGCCGTTGGCCAGATCGGCGAAGGCCTCCGGGTAGGATTCGTACTGCACCACCTCGCCCAGCTCGCCACCACTCTCCCTGAGCATCTTCTCGAGTTCGGGCAGGCGGGACAGCAGCACGCTGCCGGCCTGCACGCCCAGCTTCTTGCCGCTCAGGTCCGCGACGCTCTGGATGCTGTCATCGCCGGCTCGGGTGATCGCGAAGTGCTGCGCCGAGGCATAGGGCGCCGTGTAGTTGAAGACGCGCAGGCGCTCGTCGGAGACGGAGGCGCCGGTCAGCGCCATGTCGTACTGGCCGGTGGAGACGGCCGCGAGCAGGCCGGTCCAGGGCAGGATGTCCTGATCGACGTCGAAGTCCGCGTATTGGCGCAGTTCTTCCAGCATGTCGGCATTGAAGCCGACGGGGTCGCCGTTTTCGATATAGTTGAAGGGCGCGTAGTTGTCCTCGGTCGCGACACTCAGGCTGCCGCGGCTTTCGATCTCCGGGAGGTCGGCGGCAAGTGCCGTCAGCGACAGGCTCGACAGTGACACGGCCAACAGCGTGCCGGCCATGGCTTTCGCGGCCATCCGGGACAGGCGCGAACTGGAAGCCGTTTTGCGGGCGGAGAATCGCATCATGTAGGTCACCCTCTATGTTGTTGTTGAACGCTATTGTTGTTGGAGTTGATGGATCGCGGGTCCGTGTCGGTCGCTGATCGGCCGGACACGCCATGGCATGGCGCCCTGGCGGCGTACCGTGGTTCCACCCTAAAGAATCCCGAGGCGGTGGCTATAGAGCCAGTTGGCGACAGTCGTCTGGCCAGATTGGCGTCGTCGTCAGCCCATCAGTCGAGCGCTTTCAGGGCCTGGATCAAGGCCGTGAAGGTTTCACCCCTGAAGCCGATGCCCACGAGCGTGCCTGTGCCCGGCCGCGGCGTTGTTGGCGTCCACTCGGCGCGACCGCCGCTCCACTGGAAGACGTAGTGGCGCCCGTCGGCCTCGAGAAATCCCTTCGCCCGGGCCAGGCCGACGGCATGATCGGCCAGGATGGCCTCCAACGCCGAACGCGACAGCGACGCTGGAAGGTCGATCGCAAAACGTTGCCACTCGGGTTCGTTGCCGTGGACCCTGATGCCGGTGGGGCGGTGTTGCCACGCCGGGTGACGATCCGACGTCGAGGCTGAGGTACCTCGATCGGGCGCGGAGGAAGGTTTCGGCGTCTCCCGTGCTGGAAGAGATTGACCGGACGCGATGGGGGCCGTGGGATTGAGGGCGCGGAGTCGATCCGTTCGCGATTGCCGCTCGTCGGCGTCGAGACGCTCGCCGCGGTTGGTGCAGAGGAGATCGGCACTCTGGATCTGGCCGGCCACCAGGTCCGCGATTCGCGCATCGGCGAGGCGCTGGCCAAGGCTTGCCAGATCGACCAGGGTCACGGTGCGCGCCAGGCGAAAGCGACGGGCCACCCGAATCATGTCGGCGATCCGGTGCGGCCGGGCCACGCCACTGGTCTCGATGATCAGCGCGGCAGGCGGCTCCGGCCAGCGGCCGATGCGCGAGAGCTGGGTTCCCAGCTCGTCGCTCAGCGAGCAGCACAGGCAGCCGCTGCTGAGCTTGAGCAGCCGTTCTCCGGCGTAGTCGATCAGCTCGGCATCGACGTTGATGGTGCCGAAATCGTTGACCAGGACCAGGGTTCCGGGCGTCACGCCGTCCCGCAGGTGAGCGTTGAGCCAGGTGGTCTTGCCGGCGCCGAGATAGCCGGCGATCAGGGTCACCGGTATCGGGTCGGCGGTCGGCTCAGACATTGTCGAAGACGTGACCGCCGACGACCGTGGCCGCCACGCGGATCGATGCCAGCCGATCCAGCGGGACGTCGCGCGGGTCCTCGTCGAGCACGGCCATGTCGGCGAACTTGCCCACTTCCAGGCTGCCGACGCGATCGTCGAGCTTCAGAGTGTAGGCGGCATCCAGCGTGATCAGGCGCAGGGCGCGGTCCACGCTCAGCGCCTCGTTGGGTCCCAGCACCTCGCCGTCGGCGGTCTGGCGAGCGACGGCGCACCACGCCGTGAACAGCGGCGCCAGCGGCGTGACCGGGGCATCGCAGTGGGCGGCGATGGGGATACCCAGGCGGTCCGCCGAGGCCAGCGGTTCGAGACGCTGGCAGCGTTCGAACCCCAGCGTGCGGCTGCGGTGAATGTCGCCCCAGTAGTAGAGGTGGTTGGCGAACATGTTGAGACACACCCCGAGCCGTGCCGCGCGCTTCAACTGGGCGTGGCTGATGATCTGGCAGTGCTGCAGGGTGTGGCGGTGATCGGCACGGGGCCAGAGCTCCAGCGCCGACTCGATGGCATCCAGCATCAGCTCGACAGCCTCGTCGCCGTTGGTATGGATATGCAGTTGCAGCCCGGCCTGATGGTAGCGGTGGACGATCTCGGTCAGTCGCTCCGGCTCGGCGTTCCACATCCCGTTCGGCGAGCCGTCGTGATAACCCGGCCACATCAGCCTCGCGGTATAGCCCTGGATGGAGCCATCGGTCATCAGCTTGACCAGGCCGAACTGCAGCTTGTCGCTGCTCTTTTCGCGACAGCCCAGCACCCGTTCGATGCCGTCGTCCGGCGTATAGGTCAGTGCGCTCATGGCCGGCGCCAGACGCATCGGGACGTCGTCCCGGCGGCAGGTGCGCTGCATGCTCTCGACGCCGGTCTCGCTGAGCGGGTTGTAGAGGTCGGTCAGCGTGGTCACCCCGTGGCGCTGGCCGATGCGCGCGTAGCGTTCCAGCGTCGCCGCTTCGCTGCCGCGATCGAAGAGATCCAGGTCGAGCGTGTCGAAGATCGCGAACATCGCCGCCATCTCGCGCAGCTCTCCGTTGGGGCGGCCGTCGTCGAAGGTGACCACGCCCTCGATATCGGCATGAGACTCGAGTCCGGAAAGACGCAGCATGGCGCTGTTGACGGTCATCATGTGCAGATTGGCGTGGATCACGACGATCGGCCGTTGGTCGTCGACGGCGTCGAGGTCGTTGCGATCCAGGCGCCGATCCGGAAAGTAGATGGGATCGAAGCCCCAGGCGATCAGCGGCGTGGCGTCGTCGAGCTTGGCCAGCTGTTCCCGGAGATGTCGCTGGAGCCGGGCGATATCGGTCAGTCCCGGCCAGGTGTGGCCGGCGGGATCCTGGCGCGGGAAGAATCCCGCGTAGGGGTATTCCCACAGCACTCCTTCGAGGGCGTGGCTGTGGCCCTCGACGAAGCCGGGCAGAATCACCTTGTCGGCGAAGCGCTCGTCGAGCTCGCACTCGCCCAGATCGGCCAGCGTTTCCAGCGAGCCGACGCCGAGAATCCGACCGTCTCGCACCGCGACGTGGGTAGCCTCCGGCAGCGAGGGATTCATGGTCAGAACGCGCCGGGCGGAGAAGATACGAGGCTTCATGAGGGAGTCGACTCCTGAACGGAAGGTGTCCGGTCGTCCCGGCGGCGCTGCCATTTCAGCAGCAGCGGGATGCAGATCAGCATCAGCAGCAGGTAGCCGCCGAAGATCGCCAGATAGCTCCAGGTGCCGAGCGTCGGGGCGATGGGGGCAACGAAGAACAGCGTCGGGATATTGACCACTATGATGGCAATGTTGAAGAACGCCAGCTCCTTGGGCACCGAGGTGCTGAAGTCCGCGTCCAGCATGCGCAGCAACAAAAGGCCCGTGCCGGTCGAGCCGCAGCAGCAACCAAAGGCGGTGACGGCACGCTCCGGTCCGAGCCGGCCACTGAGCTTGCCGATCGCCATCGCGCCGAGGAAGGTGACCAGCGTCACGACCACCGCGACCAGCAGGATCGGGATCAGCAGGGCGGAGAGCACCGCGATCTGGATGCTCATCAACGTGGCGACGACCATGAAATCCACCGAGCCGCTGGTGATCCGCTTGAGCGTGTCGTCATCGACCTTGTCCGTCCAGCCGCAGCGATCGATCGCCATGCGCATCAATACGCACACACTCAGGCCGTGGATGAAGAACAGGTTGTAGCTGAAGAAGACCGAGAGCACCTGGTTGCCCGCCACCAGCGGCTGCATCATGGTCAGCCAGGCGTAGGTGACGACGTAGGCCACGCCCAGCAGGCCGAGATGCCAGGCCAGCGAGTCCACGGTGCCCGAGTGCGAGACCTGCTTGCCGGCGGAGGGTTGGGTCCGCGGGGTGTGGAAACCGCGGATGAAGTCGTCGTCGAGCGTCGAGGTACGATTGGCGTTGAGGCCGCGCTTGAGAAAGTAGCGCGCGGCGGGTACGCCGACGGCGAAGGCGGCCACGAAGCCCAGCGACGCGAAGATCACGCCGACCTGGGCGGCGTTGGCGATCCCGTAGTCATTCTCCCAGATCGTGCCGTAGGTCAGCGCCTGCCCTGGCCCCTGCGTGAACCCGTGGGTGACGATGGCGCCGAGCAGCGGGCTGAGATCGCTGCCGGTGATCAGATCGTAGCCCGCCATCACGCCGTAACCGATCACGGCCTGCGCCCCGAGGCTGGCGGTCCAGATCAGCGTCAGCCACAGCCCGCCGCCGACGATGCCGTGACGTTTTTCGCCCGCCGCCGGCTTGGGACTGCCCGTCAGACACAGCGACATGAAGCTCAGGGTGAAGAAGTGGAAGGCCAGGGCGGTAAAGTCGGAAGGCCCGTAGCCGGGGATCAGCCCCGTGGAGAGGCAGACAAAGCCGAGGATGCCGGCGACGATACTGCCCGGGACCAGGCTCGCTCTTAGCCACGGGAGGCGGCTGCGCAGCAGGCTGCCGGCGACCAGCAGGGCGGCGATCAGCGCGAAGGCGATGACGCCGTGGAAGGTACTGCCCATGATCTTGTCCTCGTGATTGATGTTGTTATGTCGGATATCCGAGCCACTTCGGCGGCGCTGTGATGACCCCGGCGTCGGCTGGGTGACGTTGTGGAGCTCATACTAAAGTCCGTCATCGTGGTGCTACAGGACAGATTCTTCCCGTGGTCGAGACAGTTGATGGTGCCTCTGCCTCCTCCGCCCGCGTCGCTGCCGGCGATGGCGCGAATCTTGCAGGAGTGGTATGTCGTCTTTCAGCGGGAGCTCGGCATGCTCGACCACTACTTCCATCTCGATTTCGATGTTCAGCGCGGCCTGCAGGAGCAGCTGCGCGAGGCGCTGCTGGATGCCATTCATACCGGCACGATCCCCACCGAAGAGGCGTTGCCCTCCTGTCGCAAGCTGTCGCTGCAGTTGGGTATCTCGCGCAACACCGTGGCGCTCGTCTACGAAGGGTTGGTGGAGGATGGGTATCTGGTCAGTCGGCCGCGTAGCGGTTACTACCTACACGACGCGTACCATGAGCCGGATGCACCGGAAACGGGCGGATGTTCCCGCGACGAGGTCGTCGATGCACCCGCTTGGGGCAGTCGTTTTACCCATCGACCGAGCCATTTGCAGGGTGTTCTCCGGCCCAGCAACTGGATGCACTACGAATTTCCTTTCGTCTACGGCCAGCTGGATACGCGCCTGTTTCCGCTGGAGCAGTGGCGGGAAACCTCACGCCTGCTGCTGGGCGGCCGACGAGAGCGGCACTGGCTGAGCGATCGTTACGATCAGGATGACCCGATGCTGATCGAGCAACTGCGCACCCGGGTGCTGCCCAAGCGGGGCATCCATGCGCGCAGTGACGAGATCCTGATCACGCTGGGCTCGCAGAACGCGCTTTTCCTGATCGCCCAGTTGCTGTTCGATGCGCGAACCCGGGTTGCGATGGAGAACCCCGGCTATCGCGAGGCCGCCAACGTCTTCCTGCGCCAAGGGGCGCAGTTACGCTATCAGTCGATCGACAGCGAGGGCATGTGCCTGGATGCGGCGGCGGCGAAGAGCGATTATCTCTACGTGACGCCCAGCCATCAGGGGCCGACCGGCGTGACCATGAGCCGACGTCGGCGCGAGGCGTTGATCGAGCAGATCCAGCGTCGCGACCAGATCGTGCTGGAAGACGACTACGATGCAGAGGTCAACTTCGACCGCCATGCCCAACCGGCGCTGAAGGCGAGCCGAGCGGGTTCCCGCGTGATCTACATGAGCAGTCTGTCGAAGCCGCTCTCGCCCGGGCTGAGGTTGGGCTATGTCGTGGCGGACGCGGAACTCATCGAGGAGCTGCGCGCGCTGAGAAGACTGATGTATCGACATCCGCCGTCCGGGCTGCAGCAGCAGCTGGCACAGTTTCTCTCCCAGGGGCACTACGATCGCTATCTGCGGCTGTTCGCCGACGAGATGCGCCAGCGTTGGGAGATCATGAACGCCGCCATCGGCCGCGAGCTGGCCGATTGCCGCCGAGTGGGCGGCGACCATGCCAGCGTGTTCTGGCTCGAGGCGCCCGAGGCTGTCGATACTCAGCGGCTGGCATGGCAGGCCGCCCAGCATGGCGTGTTGATCGAACCCGGGTTCCAGCACTTCTTCGACCAGGCGCCGCCGCGCAACTACATGCGCCTGGGGTTCGGCGCTATCGATGCCGAGCGAATCGAGCCGGGGATTCGATCTCTGGCGCGAGCTTTCGGCTAGACGAGGCGCGAGCGCCGGCCGCTCGGCCGGTGGGGCAACGCGTGATGGCCAATCGATCGCCGCAACGCGACAGACCGCCGTGNNNCACGGCGGTCTGTCGTTGGAACCGGGACTGAGGGACGATCAGGCGAGTCGAGCGCTGGCCTCGCCAAGCACCGTGTCGAGAATCGCCAGCCCTTCGGCCACTTCCGCCTCGCTGACGATGCACGGCGGTACCACGTGGATACGGTTTTCGACCACGAACGGCAGCAGGCCCTTGGCGATCAGCGCACTCTTGATCTTGCCCATCTCGGCGGCCGGCAGGGGCGCGCGGGTGGCGCGATCGCTGACCAGTTCGAGCGCATGGAAAACGCCCAGGCCACGGGTTTCACCGACGACGGCGTGCTGCTGTGCCAGCTGCTGCAGGCCGGCGGCCAGCGGGCCGTTGCCGACCCGGTCGGCATTTTCCACGACGCCTTCCTCGCTCATCGCATCCAGCGTGGCCACGATCGACGCCATCGCCAGCGGGTGCCCGGAGTAGGTCAGGCCGCCGAAGAACATGTGGTCGTCGAAGTAGCGACAGATCTCGTCGGAGATGATGACGCCGCCAGCGGGGACGTAGCCGGAATTAACACCCTTGGCGAAGACGATGAGATCCGGCTTGGCGGCAAAGTGCTCCAACGCGAACCATTTGCCGGTGCGACCGAAACCCGCCATGACCTCGTCGAAGATCACCAGGATGCCGTGCTGGTCGGCCAGCTTGCGGACACCTTCCATATAACCCTTGGGCGGGATCAGCACGCCGGCAGTGCCGGGGATCGACTCCAGCAGAATGGCGGCGATGGCGCTCGGCCCTTCACACTCGATCACCCGCTTCAAATGCTGCAGGGCACGTTGGCACTCCTCTTCCTCGTTGCCCGCCCAGAAATCGCTGCGATAGAGGAACGGGTTGAAGAAGTGCGCGTGGCCGCGGGCGAACTCATTGGGGACGCGGCGCGGGTCGCCAGTGGCGACGATCGCGGCACCGGTATTGCCGTGATAGGAGCGATACGCCGAGAGGATCTTGTCGCGACCGGTGACGGCGCGTGCCATTCGCATGGCGTTCTCGTTGGCGTCGGCGCCGGCATTGGTGAAGAACACCTTGCCGAAACCCGCCGGCGCCCGGGCCAGGATGCGCTTGGCGGCTTCGCCGCGGGCCAGGTTGGCGTGGGCGGGGGCGACGGTGGTCAGCTGTTCCGCCTGGGCCTGAATCGCGGCGATGACCTTGGGGTGCTGGTGACCGATGTTGGTGTTGACCAGCTGGCTGCTGAAATCCAGATACTCCTTGCCCGCGTAATCCCACAGCCGACAGCCCTTGCCTCCCGCGATCACCATCGGCGAGAGACTGCCCTGTGTCGACCAGGAGTGAAACACGTGCTGGCGATCGAGTTGCTGGACGATGTCGTTGGAAATGTCGGTCATGGCAGGGTTCCTGTTATCGGTGCCGGAGGGCGGCGCGTGAGTGGGCGTTGAAAGTGGGCGTTGAAATGAGTGTCGGGATGACGAGCCGTCAGCCGTGAGCGCTCGGCCACGAGCGACGGTCCAGGCGCTGACAGCCCAGAGACTAAGGGGCGTCATACGAATCTCTTAGAGCCAGAATGTGTCGGGTCTCGTGACAGACGCATCGGGATGTCCCGTGGTGGCGGGGAAACTGGCCCTACCCAGAGCGGGAGCGGCTGAGTATGGTTGCTGCCTTGTCGAAAGGTTGCCTGCGGCCAACAGGAGGGAGCTCCGCCGATGTCATCGATGCCCCTGTTGTGGCCGGCCGTCGCCCTGGCATGCTTTGCCGGTCTCGTCAGAGGTTACTGCGGATTCGGTTTCGCGATGCTGATGGCGCTGGGGCTGATGCTGTTCTTGCCGCCGATCGAGGCCGTGCCGCTGGCGCTGCTGCTCGATCTGATCACCAGTGTCGGGCTGTGGCGGCGAGCTTGTCGTCTCGCCGACTGGCCACGCCTGCGTCGTCTTCTGCTTGGCATGCTGGTCGCGACCGTCGTCGGCGTGAGTCTGATCACCTCCATCCCGGCTTCACCCATGCGGATTTCGATCGCCCTGTTGGCACTGGCGGGGGCATTGGTGCTGCTGTGGCGTCGTGAACCGTCCCAGGCGCTCGCGGCCACCGATATTGCGACGAGCGGGGGGGCAACGCCGCCGCCCGGTCGGCTATCGAGCATCGCCGCCGGGGGGATATCCGGGCTGTGCATGACCCTCGCCTCCTCCGGTGGCCCCCCGTTGATGCTCTATCTGCTGCACCAGCGGATGCGTCCGGTGGCACTGAGAGCGACGGCTATCCTGTTCTTCGCTGCCAGCAGTGGCGCGTCGCTGATCGGGCTCGGGCTGGCCGGAGGGTTGGACGGGACGACGCTGTCTCGGGCGGCGTGGCTGCTGGTGCCAGCCCTGCTCGGCAATGGACTGGGGCAGTGGGCCTTCGAGCGTTCACCGCCGCGCTCGCTCAAGGTCACCGTGGCGCCGCTGTTGATCGTGCTATCGATATGGGTGCTGGCTCGGGAAATCCTGTAGGGCTGGCCGCCACCCGCGTATCGTGATCGCAGGGTAGACCCTGCGTGGCGAGGGGGTGTCAGGATGAATTTCATTCGTTAACGAAGGACGCGGTCGTGCGTCCGGTCACTCGAAGTCAGACAAGGAGAATGCTGTGAGCGATGTTGCTTTCATTACCGGTGCCACTTCCGGGTTCGGGCGTGCCGCGGCCCATCGTTTCGCCGAGGCCGGCTGGTCGCTGGTGCTGTCCGGGCGTCGTGGCGAACGCCTCGATGCACTCGAGGCGGAGCTGGCCGACAAGGTGGCGGTGCATACCATCGTTCTCGACGTGCGCGACGACGAAGCCGTGCAGAGGGCGGTCGACGATCTGCCCGAAGGCTTCCAGCGGGTGCGCACGCTGGTCAACAACGCCGGACTGGCGCTGGCGCCTCAGCCGGCCCAGAAGGTCGCGCTGAAGGACTGGCACACCATGATCGATACCAACGTGACCGGGCTGGTCAACGTGACCCATGCGCTGCTGCCGACGCTGATCGAGGTGGGAGAAGGCGCGACGATCATCAACGTGGGGTCCATCGCCGGGCAGTGGCCGTATCCGGGCAGTCATGTCTACGGCGCTTCCAAGTCGTTCGTGAAGCAGTTCAGCTATAACCTGCGCTGCGACTTGCTGGGTACCGGCGTGCGGGTCACCGACCTGGCCCCGGGTATTGCCGAAACCGAGTTCACGCTGGTGCGCACCGGCGGCGATCAGACCGCGTCCGACAACCTCTATCGGGGCACGACGGCGCTGACTGCCCAGGACATCGCGGAGCAGATGTTCTACATCTCGACGCTGCCCCCGCACATCAACTTCAACCGTCTGGAAGTGATGCCGACACGCCAGGCCTGGTCGGCGTTCGCGATCGATCGCGACGACTGAGGGGAGCGCGTCGCCATCCCGGCGCTGATGGCGCCACCATGAGAAAGACCCGAGCCTGTCAGTGCAGGGCTCGGGTCTTCTCGTCGAGGATGGGGCGAAACTTGTCAGGCGTTCGGATTCTGCTCGATGCCCTGGACGTACCACGGTGCACCGTCACGCAGCGCCCGCTTCAGGTGCCAGGTTTCGTTGAACTCGTTCTCCGCGCCATTCTCCTCCAGAATGCCGTGGAACAGCACCGTGGCTTCGGCTTCGTCCTTGAACTCCTGCACGCTGCCGAGTTCGGCAAACAGGCGCACGATCTCGGTGCGGTTGTTGGCCGGCTGCTCCATGCGCTCCGCTTTCAGCAGGTTGTAGAGCTCGGGGGTGACGTACTCCTGGATCCGGCTCAGGTCGTTGTTGTCCCAGGCGCGCTGCAGGGTGGTGAAGTGCTCCTTGGCGCCGGCCAGGAAGCGTTCCCGATCGAACCACTCCGGCTCGGAGGCGATGCCGCCGGTGCTCGTGCCCGACGCGCCGGTGCTCATGAACGGGCTCGGCTGGGCGCTGGTGTCATGATGCGCCTGAGCGTCATCGCGATGGCCGGCCGGGGCGTGCCGTCGACGGCCCGCCAGCAGCCGGAAGCCGATGAAAGCGACCAGTGCGATCAGCAGGAAGTCCATCATCCGGAACCCGTCGAAGGCGCCACCGAAGAACAGCGACGCCAGCAGGCCACCCGCGAGCATTCCCGCCAGCGGGCCGGCGAAGCGCGACAGTCCGGCGCTGGGCTGGCGGGGCGGGGCGGATGCGTTGGTGCGCGTCGTGGTCGGGGTTGGCTGCTGCACCGAGCGCGAGTAAGAACCGAAGCTCTTGCCGCCACCCATACGGCGAGCCTCGGCGTGGTCGACGGCGGCGGCAAAGCCGAGCATACCGACCATCAACATGACGAGCAGATGACGCATGGCGTTCTCCTGAAATCAGCGTTATTGCGGGTCGAGTGACGACGTCGCGCACTCGTTGCTGCGGGCATTGTTGCAGACGGGCGTGAATGGAAGCTGAACGGCGTGACCTTCGCTCCGATTCTTTGGTCGTGTGTGTCTCTACTCACGATCCCGTTCGCGGCGGCGGAAGACGGGTTTGCCCGGCCTGGACTCGTCAGGTGCATGGCGGTAGCCGGCGACATCGAATCCGGTCAATGCCGCGGGGTCCTCGATTCGTTCACGAATCAGCCAGGCGGCCATCAGGCCACGAGCCTTCTTGGCATAGAAACTGATGATCTTGAACTGGCCGTTCTTCTCGTCCTGGAATACCGGCGAGACCACGTCGGCCTGGAGTCTCTTGAAGTCGATCGCCTTGCTGTATTCGTTGGAGGCGAGGTTGACCAGCGTCGAGCTGCCGCTGGCGGCGACGGCCTGGTCCAGATCGGGCGTCAGCCGCTCCCGCCAGTAGGCGTAGAGATCCTTGCCGGCGGCATTGTCCAGCGGGATGCCCATTTCCAGGCGGTAGGGCTGGATCAGATCCAGCGGCCGCAGCATGCCGTAGAGCCCGGATAGAATCCGTAGATGATCCTGAGCGAAGGCATTGTCTGCCTGGCTGAAGGCGGTCGCCTCCAGCCCGACATAGACATCGCCCTGGAAGGCCTGCGCCGCTGGCTTGGCGTTATCCAGCGAGAACGGGGTCTTCCAGTCGGCGTAACGGGCGGCGTTGAGCCCGGCGAGCTTGTCGCTGATGCCCATGAGCTCCGACAGCTGCTGGGGGGAATAGCCGCGCAGGATGTCGATCAGTTCGCGACTCAGGTCGAGATAATCGGGCTGGGTGACGTCCCGGGTCGTCGGGGGCGTCTCGAAATCCAGGGTCTTGGCCGGAGAGAGGATGCTGAGCATGGCGCGCTTACCCGTGTTGGAGGTGGCGTTATCGGTCGTCGTTGGCGGCGACCATCAGGACCGAGTTTCGAAAACGACTCTCAGGGCCGAGTTTCATGGGCAGGGGTTGGAAATTCGTCGATGCACGCCCTCGATCGCTTCGAGGACTTCGGCGGACAGCTCGAGTCCATCGCTGTCGATATTGGCATCGAGCTGCTCGAGCGTGGTCGCACCGATGATGTTGCTGGTGACGAAAGGCCGGGAAGTCACATAGGCCAGTGCCATCTGGGCCGGGTCCAGGCCGTGCTGGCGGGCGATATCGACGTAGGCCTGGGTTGCTTCCTGCGCCAGGTCCGACGTGTAACGCGAGAAGCGCTCGAACAGCGTCAGCCGGCCCTTGGGCGGTTTCTGGCCGTCGAGATACTTACCTGACAGCACCCCGAAGGCCAGGGGCGAGTAGGCCAGCAGGCCGACGGACTCGCGGTGGGCGATCTCGGAGAGGCCGATCTCGAAACTGCGGTTGAGCAGGTTATAGGGGTTCTGAACGCTGGCCACGCGAGGCAGGCCCTGAGTCTCGGCCAGATGCAGGCAGCGCATGACGCCCCAGGGGGTGTCGTTGGAGAGTCCGACGGCGCGGATCTTGCCGGCGTCGACGGCCTCTTTCAGTGCGCCCAGGGTCTCTTCCAGCGGCGTCGCGTCGCTATCGTCGCCCGGCAGGTAGCCGAGCTGGCCGAAGCAGTTGACGTGACGGTCCGGCCAGTGGAGCTGATAGAGGTCGAGGTAGTCGGTCTGCAGTCGCTGGAGGCTCGCATCCAGCGCCTGGTGAATCTGTTCGCGGGTGTGTCGCGGACCACCGCGCAGATGCGCCATGCCGCGTCCGGCACCCGCCGCCTTGCTGGCGATGATCAGCTCGTCGCGCTTGCCGCGCTGCTTCAACCAACTGCCGATATAGGCCTCGGTGCGGCCCTGGGTTTCCGGCTTCGGCGGCACCGGATACATCTCGGCGGCGTCGATGAAGTTGATGCCGGCGGCGATGGCGCGATCGAGCTGTTCGTGCGCCTCGGCCTCGGTGTTCTGTTCGCCGAAGGTCATGGTGCCTAGACACAGGCGCGAGACCTGCATGTCGGTCTTGCCAAGGGGGCGTCGCTGCATGTTGCGCTCCAGATGGGGAAAACGGATGTTGACGAGCCTGAGGCGTCACGAAAAAGCCGTTGGAAATCGTATGTTACTGGCGCCGTCGGAAAGCGGCAAACCGGCCCTGGACGCGGGGGGTTGAGTCGCCACGCGGGCAGGCGTATCCTTGCGGCCTTTCGCCGCCCGGCCCTCGGCCGAGCGCGCCTGTGAAGAGTCGATTCCGACGCGCCATAGAGCGTTGCCTGGTGTTGCGGTAATAGAAAACAAGATGCGTCCAGATCGACACGGTAGTTCGGACCGTTAACGGGTCCCAGTCTCCAGGGTCACTGTCAGTTATGCCACAGACGTTTTCTTTCTTTACGCGATTCGAGTTCCGTCTGGCCACGCAACTCAGCCATACGCGCTGGATGACGCGGTCGCCGGGCAAGCAGCGATTGATGCTGCGCTGGTTCAAGCGTTGTGCCGATGCCGGCCATGTTCCGGCGCGGTCGCTCTACGGGCGGGTGTTGATGCACCGGGGTATCTCTCCCCGTGACAAGTCCACTGGCGCGCGCTACGTCCTGCAGGCGGCCCAGCAGGGAGATCGTCATGCGCAGTACCAGGCCGGACGCATCTACGAGCTGGGATGTTCGCAGTACCAGCCCAACGAGCATCACGCGGTGACCTGGTACGCCCGCGCGGGAGAGAATGGTCATGTCCAGGCCGCCAAGCGGCTGGCCGATGCCTACCGGCACGGCGAGCTGGGCCTGCCCCGCGATCCCGCTCGTGCGGACGACTGGCAGCGCTGGACCCGCCAGCTCAGCGAAGAGAGCCCCGCCGGCGAGGCACCCGCCGCGCTCGCGGCGCACTGAGACGCACGCCACCTATCCGGGCCTACCGCCGCGTGACTCTCCTCCAGCCTGGTGGCGGGATGAAGTCGCGCTTCAACACTGTCATGATGGCGCATCATCGGCGTCGCAAGATGAGACGGCATCATGGAAGGAGCCCGTGACGTGTTGCTGCCCACCCTGCTAGATATCGAGGCCTCCGGTTTTGGCCGCGGCAGTTATCCCATCGAGGTCGGCCTGGCCCGACCCGATGGCAGCCGCTGCGCATTCTTGGTCCAGCCCGTGCAGGAGTGGACCCATTGGGACCCCAAGGCCGAACTGCTGCACGGGATATCCCGCGCTCGCCTGATCCGCGAGGGTTATCCGCCGATCGAGGTCGCACGCTGGCTCAACGACGAACTGGCGGCGAGCGGCATCGCCTACAGCGATAGCTGGGGCTACGACAATACCTGGCTATCTCTGCTTTTCGATCAGGCCCGCATGCTGCCGCGGTTTCGGCTGGAGGCCTTGCGGCGCCTGCTGAGCGAGGCCCAGACCGAGTGCTGGGCCCAGACCAAGGAGCGGATCGCTGCTGAGCACGACATCCGCCGTCATCGTGCCGGCGACGACGCCCGGCTGCTGCAGTTGACCTACAAGGCCACGCTGGGCGTCGGCTAGCGGCGGGCACGAACACGGCCTTCGCTCGCCGACGCTTCGTACCCGCCCTGGCGTACCGCGCCGGCTCACCCCTCGCCGCTGACGCTCAGCAGGATCTTGCCGGTATTGGCGTTGTCGGACAGATGCTGCATGGCTTTCTCCGCTTCCTGCACCGACCAGGTGCCAGCGATCAGGGGCTTGATCTCGCCGCTGGCCAGCTTGGGCCATACATGGGCATGGAGCGCATCGAGAATGGCGCCCTTGGCCTTGGCCGAGCGCGAGCGCAAGGTGGAGCCGATCAGGCGTTGGCGCTTCATCAGCATGCGTCCCAGGTTGACCTGCGCCTCGACTCCACCCATCAGCCCGATCAGCACCAGGCGGCCGTCGGGGTTGAGAACGGCCAGATCCTGCGCGATGTAATCGCCGCCGACCGGGTCGAGAATCATATCGGCACCACCCCAGGCCTTGACCGCGTCGACGAAACTGCCGTCGTGACGGTTCCAGCCGGCGTCGGCCCCGAGCTGGTAGCAGGTCTCCAGTTTGTCGGCGCTGCCCGCGGTGACGAAACAGGGGTTGCCGAAGACCTTGCAGAGCTGGATCGCGGCGGTGCCAACGCCACTGGCGGCGGCGTGCAGCAGGACACGTTGGCCGTTCTGCACCGCGCCCTCCATGTAGAGATTGAGCCAGGCGGTGGCGAAGACTTCCGGCAGGGCCGCTGCCTCCCGCAGACCCAGGCCCTGGGGAATGGGCAACACCTGGGCCTCGTCCACCGCCACCTGCTCGGCATAGCCGCCACCGGCAAGCAGCGCGCAGACGCGGTCGCCACGCCGGAAGCGCTCGACGCCGCGACCAATCTCGATGATCGTTCCACTGACCTCCAATCCCGGGATCTCCGAGGCACCCGGTGGCGGCGGATAGTTGCCGCCACGCTGCATCAGGTCGGCCCGGTTGATGCCTGCCCAGGCGACTTCGATGCGCACTTCACTGGCGCCCAGCGCGCCGGGATCGTCGTGCTCGCGCCAGATCAGTTGGCCGGATTCGATAGCGATGGCGTGCATCGATTTGCTCTCCTCGATAGTGGCATCCCCTCACTCTAGCAGCCCGGCGATGGCCACGCCGTTGTCATAAGTCAGCGCCATGCTGGCAGCCACCCACGTAGGAGAGGGGATGGCCCATGATCGATACCGGCGCGCTGCTCGAACGACACCTCGGCGGCTTTCGTCGCCTGCCGCTATGGCTGCGGCACTGCACCACGGCGCTGATGCGTCGCCTGATCCACGAGCGCGAGGTCAACGACTTCCTGGCACGCCACCGCGAGACCCGTGGCCTGGCCTTCGTCGAACAGGTGCTCGACTACTTCCGCTTCGGCTACGCCGTCTCTTCGCGGGAGCGCGAGAACATCCCGGTATTCGGACGCGTGCTGATCGTCGCCAACCACCCGCTGGGCGCCCTCGACGGTCTGGCACTGCTGCGCCTGGTGGCCGATGTGCGCAGTGACGTGCGCATCGTGGCGAGCTCGATCCTGGCCCAGATCGAGCCGCTGGCACCCTGTCTGCTGCCGCTGGACAACCTGAACCGGCGCGGCTATCGGCGCAGCCTGGCCGCGATCGAGGCGGCGCTGGATCGCGAGGAGGCGGTGATCGTGTTTCCCGCCGGCGAGGTCTCGCGGGCCGGGCCGCGGGGCATTCGAGATCGCCGCTGGCAGGCCGGGGTCCTCCATCTGGCGCGCCGCACCAACGCGCCACTGCTGCCGCTGCATGTGGGTGGACGCAACTCCTGGCTGTTCTACGCCCTGGCGGCCCTGCGCGACGAGATCGGGACCCTGCTGCTGCCGCACGAGATGTTTCGCCAGCGCGATCGCCAGCTCCGCGTGCGTATCGGCGACCTGCTGCCGCTGGAGCAACTGGCGCGCGGCGGCCTGCGCTCGGAGGCGACGCTCAAGCTGCTGCGCAAGCACGTCTACCGGCTGGGGCAGGGTCGCAAGGGGCTATTTCGCGGCGAGGCGGCGATCGCCCATCCGGAGAGCCGGCAGGCGCTGCGGGAAGCGCTGCGTGAGGCGCGCAGACTGGGCGAGACCAAGGATGGCAAGCAGATTCTATTGGTCGAGGGCCCGCCCCACGGGGTGGTGCTGCGCGAGATTGGTCGGCTGCGCGAGATCGCCTTTCGCCGGGTCGGCGAGGGCACCGGCCGGCGGCGTGATCTCGACGCCTTCGACGACTACTACCGCCACCTGCTGGTGTGGGACGACCGTGACCTGGAGATCGCCGGGGCTTACCGCCTGGGCGAGGCGGGGGCGATTCTCGACGCTCACGGCCCCGGCGGCTTCTATGCCGCGACCCTGTTCCACCTCGAGACGGCACCCTGGGACGAGCTGCGCCACGGGCTCGAGCTCGGCCGCAGCTTCGTCCAGCCGCGCTACTGGGGGCGGCGCAGCCTGGACTATCTTTGGCAGGGGCTGGGCGCCTACCTGCGACATCATCCGCAGGTGCGCTGGCTGTTCGGCCCGGTCTCGCTCTCGGCCACGCTGCCGCTGCGCGCCCGCGAGCTGGTGATCAGCTACTACCGCCACTACTACGGCGACCCCGAGGAGGGCGTGCGGCCGCGGGCCCCGTTCGTGCTCTCCGACGCCGGGCGGCTGGAGGCGGAGCGGCTGTTCGACGGTGGCGATCGCGACGAGGACTTCCGCCGCCTGCGCGAACAGCTGGAGGCGATGGGAGTGAGCGTGCCGGTGCTCTACAAGCAGTACTGCGAGGTCGCCGAACCCGGTGCGGTGCGTTTCCTGGGGTTCGGCGTGGATACTGACTTCGGCTTCTGCGTGGATGGCCTGGTGGTGGTCGACGTCACCCGGCTCAAGCCCGACAAGCGGCGCCGCTATATCGGCGCTGACGAGGTGACGCCGGCGCTGAGCGCGGGCTGAGCCCGGCGTCAGGCGGCCGGGACGCGATCCGCTGCCAACCGGTCCAGCAAGCGTTCGATATCGGCGTCAGCGACCAGCGCGCGCCGGGTCGAGGCATCGAGGAAGCCATGTTCGACGGTGGTATCGAGAAAGGTCAGCAGTGGCGAGTAGAAGTCGGCGACATTGAGCACGCCGATCGGCTTGTGATGGAGGTCGAGGTAGTGCCAGGTCCAGATCTCGAACAGCTCCTCGAGCGTGCCGATCCCGCCGGGCAGGGCAACGAAGGCATCGGCATGAGCAGCCATGGCGGCCTTGCGTTCGTGCATGTTGTCGACCCGAATCAGCCGGGTGAGACCGTGGTGCGAGACCTCGCGCTGGACCAGGTGCTCGGGCATCACCCCGATCACCTCGCCGCCCTCGGCGAGACAGGCGTTGGCCAGCCTGCCCATCAGGCCGTTGCGGGCACCGCCGTAGACCAGCCCCCAGCCGCGTCTGGCGATCGCGGCACCCAGCGCTTCCGTCGCCGCGGCGAAGCGGTCGTCATTGCCTTCACGTGAACCCAGGTAAACACAGATCTGCACGCTATCGCTCCTGAGAAAAACCGATGGAAAGTGTAAAGGTACCGCCAGTATCCCCGCTCAGGGAATGCTGGCGGCCACGTCGTGCTCGGCATCGAGCCAGCGGCCGATGGCGTTGTCGCCGCACAGGTGGTGGGCATACTGGGTATGCAGGCAGCGCACCTGATCCCAGTTGGTGATGCCACCGACACCCCGTTCGCGCATCAGCGGCGCGAAGCCGCGCCGCTCGATCTCCGCGCGCTGTTCGGCGGTCATGAAGTGCCAGCGCTGGCGGACGTAATCGGCGTGGCTCTGGTGGTAGCTGGCGAGCCATTCGGGATCCTGCTGCAGGCGTGCCTCCAGCTCCTTGATCACACCGCTGGCTTCGAGGCGTGACAGCACCACCTTGAGGCGCTCGCAGGAGAGCCAGTAGAGCGTCGGAAAGGGCGCGTCGTCGACGATCGGCGCCATGCGCAGGACCAGCGGGCGCCCCTGGCTATCGGTGGCGGCGACCGCCTCGAGCCCGCGGGGCGGGCGGCCCAGCTGCTCGGCGATGATCGCCAGTTGGGCGTCAGTCGGTGTCTGATCGGTGTGAATCACCATCGGGGGAATCCATTATGACCTTGTTGGAACGAGCCACGGCGCGGTAGAAGGCCTGGCTCAGTTGCATCGGCGTGGGCGAGTAGAGGTATTCGCGCAGCAGATAGTCGCGGGCGCGCTCGACCAGCACGGTGTGCAGTCGATTGAACGGCGCATCATAGTCGTAGGGGTCGGGACCCGGCAAACGCAGATGGGGATAATCGGCCAGGCGCTCCATGAAGTAGTGTTCCAGCACGCGCTCGACGGCGCGATGGCGATCGAGGTCGTCGGGGTCGATCCACAGGTCGAAGTCGATTGACATGCGAAGGGCTACCCGCGCCGCGCCAGATCCGCGGTGCGGGCCGCGGTCAGGGCGATCAGGTCATGGCGCGCCAGCGACAGTTCCAGCCCGCGCCTGCCGCCGCTGACGTGGAGCGTCTCGAGCGTCAGGGCACTTTCGTCGAGAAAGGTCGGCAGGCGCTTCTTCTGGCCCAGCGGGCTGATGCCTCCGACCAGGTAGCCGGTGGCACGCTCGGCCACCGGGACATCCGCCATCCGTGCCTTGCGAACGCCGGCGGCCTTGGCCAGCGCCTTGAGATCCAGCGTGGCATCGACGGGCACCAGGGCGACCACCAGGCGGTCGTCGTCGAGCTGGGCGAGCAGCGTCTTGAACACGCTGGCCGGCGGTAGCGAGAGCGCCCGGGCGGCATCGAGGCCGTAGGAGCCTTGGGTGGCGATGTCGGCGTCGCTCGCCAGTTCGTAGCTGGTAACCTGGTGGGCCACACCGCGTGACTCGAGCAGGCGGATCGCGGGGGTCATGGCGTGACGGCCATTGTTGCCGGGACGGGTTGCGAGAAGCCCGCGGAGGTTTCTAAGCTGACCACGCTATGGAGACTCCCTGTCGATGGTGATGGATGCCGGGATGACCGAGCGCTGCGCGCTGTGCCAACGTTCCGCGCCGCTGACGCGTCATCATCTCATACCCCGAACGTTGCACCGCAAGCCGCGCTATCGCAAGCGTCATGGCCTCGAGCGGATGCGCGCGGCGGTGCTGTGGGTCTGTCGGCCGTGTCATTCCCATCTCCACCGCACGCTGAGCGAACGCGAACTCGCCGACCATTATGCGAGTCGCGAGGCGCTGCTGTCGCATCCCGATATTCGTGCCTTCGCGGAATGGCTGGGCAGCAAGCCCGCGGGTTTCGTACCGAAGTCGCCGCCGCGCGGTGCCGGTCGCTGACCGGCATCAAATCAGCCGCAGGCCGCGATAGTCCTGCCAGGCCTCGGCCAGCGGCGCCGCCAGGCAGTCGCGCAAGTGCTCCGGCAAGCTGGCATGCGCCGTCTCGCAGGCCTCGAACTCTCGATTGTGCAGCCAGCAGTAGGCCCAGGCGCAGGCTTCGTCGTGATCCCGGGGCAGCGGCTTGGCGGGCATCTGCACCAGCAGGAACAGTGCCGTTCTGGCCGCCCAGCGCGGCGGGGTGGCGTCACCGCTCCAGTGGGTCAGCGTGTCGCCGTCCGGCGTCGACTCGGGCTCGCCCAATTTGGCGATGCGTGCGGTATCGGCCAGAATCATGGCCAGGCGGTCCGGGTCCGCCTGGCCCAGCATCAGCCAGTGGCCGACCAGTTTCGAACTGCCGGCCAGGACCCGAGCGTAGAACGGTCGGGAAGAAGTCTCGTCAGGCCGCTCGCACATGTTCGTCAATCCATTCATTTCGATGATGAGATCACTATCGTGAATTTCGATTTTGCCACGCGTATCGATCGCCGCCAGCATCCGACCAAGAAGTGGCAGCAGTATGAGGAGGACGTGCTGCCGCTGTGGGTGGCGGACATGGACTTCCGTTCGCCACCGGCGATTCTCTCCGCGCTGGAGGCCCGCGTCGAGCACGGCGTGTTCGGCTACGGTGATGTTTCCGCGGCGCTGAAGCAAACCCTTTGCGAATGGAGTCGGCATCACTACGACTGGCCGATCGAAGCCGGGTGGCAGTACTGGGTGCCCGGCGTGGTACCGGCACTCAATCTGGCCGCCATGGCCTTCAGCGAGCCGGGGCAGGGCGTGCTCACGGCGACACCGATCTATCCGCCCTTCCTGAGCGTGGCGAAAAACACCGGACGCGAGGCACAGACCTTCGAGCTGGCGGAGCCGGCGGCCGCGGGCGAGCCGTGGCGGCTCGATCTCGCAGCGCTCGAAGCCGCCATCAGGCCGAATACGCGGGTGCTGCTGTGGTGCCATCCGCACAATCCGACCGGCCGGGTCTGGAGTGCCGACGAGCTTCAGGGCCTGGCCGAACTGGCGGAGCGCCATGACCTGATCGTGCTCTCCGACGAACTGCACTGCGATTTGATTCTCGATCCTTCATTGCCACACCGGCCGCTGGGACAGCTCTGCCCGGCGTTGGCATCGCGGTTGATTACGTTCTGGGCGCCGTCGAAGACATTCAATATCGCGGGCTTGTCCTCGGCCTGCGCAATCATCAGTGACGATGCGCTGCGCCATCGGTTTCAGACCGCTGCGGCCGGTCTCCTGCCCAGCGTCAACGTGCTGGGGCTCAGCGCATCGCTGGCGGCCTATGCGGATTGCGAAGCGTGGCGCCAGGCGCTTCTCGCTGAGTTGCGCGGGAACCTGGCAATGGTCGAAGCGCACGTTTCGCGCTGGCCGGGGGTCACGATGTCGACGCCGCAGGCGACTTATCTGGCGTGGCTGGATCTACGCCGGAGTGCATTGGCCGACGCCCCGCAGCAGCGGCTGCTCAAGGAGGCCCGTGTCGCCCTTTCCGATGGGGCGGCTTTCGGCTGGCCCGGATTTGTCAGGCTCAACTTCGGCATGCCGCGAAGCTGGCTGGAGGAGGCGCTGCTGCGCCTGGACCGTCTGCTGGCCGACTAGTTTTCCCCGGGTACGGGCAGCAAAACGCCCGGCGCCGATGACCTCGGCGCCGGGCGTTCTGCCATCCGTTGCCAGCGTCGATCAATAGAGCATGGCGAACAGGCGACGGCGATAGGCGACCGTCAGCGGGTGATTCGCACCCAACGCATCGAAGACGCGCAGCAGCGTCCTGCGGGCGGCGTCTTCGCCGTAGGCGCGGTCGCTCTTCATGACCGCCAACAGTGCCTCGAGGCCGGCTTCATAGTCACCGTCGGCGATCCGGCGCATCGCGCGTTGATAGCGCGCTTCACTGTCGTCGCGCTCCCCGAGAGCGTCGATCTCGGCCTGGCTCAAGGCTTCCTCGCCAAATTCGATGCGGGCGCGCACGCCGCGGGCCTTGGCGGCATCACGGTGTTCCGGCGGCAGCTCGTCCAGAGTGCGCTTGGCATCGTCGACCTGACCCGCGGCCACCAGCGCGCCGGCCAGATCGATCTGGTAGTCGTAATGCTCCGGGTACTGCTGAATCAGTTCTCGATAAATGGCCTGGGCGGTCTCGTTGTCGCCGGAGGCCAGCGCTGCCTCTGCCATCTCTTCCGGGCTCTGAGATGCCTCTGCGGGCGCTTCCAGATATTTTCCCAGCCATTCGCGTACCTGCTTTTCCGGTAGCGCTCCCTGGAACTGGTCGTAAAGCTGGCCCTGGGAGATGAGCTTGACGTCCGGCACCGAGCGCACGCCCAACTGCGAGGCGATCTGCGGGAACGCTTCGATGTCGAGCCGGGCCAGCACGAACGCCCCGGCGTACTCCTGGGCCAGCTTCTCGAGCACCGGCTTGAGGTTCTTGCAGGGTTCGCACCAGGACGCCCAGCTCTGCAGCAGCACCGGATGTTGCATCGAACCTTCGAGCACGACCTGCTGGAAGTTCTCCAGCGTGACGTCGACGATGACGTCTTCCGGGGCGACACTGCTGCCGGCGCCATTGTGACTGCTTTCTTCCGGGCCGGTCAGCGGCTGCCCGGTGCGAGGATCGACGATAGCCATGCGAAAAACCCTTGATGTTCGATTCGAGATTGGTGACTGTTATGCGGGTTGTCCCGTATCGATTCAACCCCAGCGATCGACTTAAGCTTCGGAACCTGCCTCCTCGATGCCTCTTCCCCGTCCACTCAAGCGCGTTCTGGCAAGCGTGACGGTATTGATCGTCCTGATCGTGGCCCTGCTGGCGGGGCCGGCCTACATGCTCGCCTCCCAACAGGTGCCGGTGCATGCCAACTGGCACGATGCCGATCGTTCGTCCAGTGGATTGGCTCCCGATCCGGCCGAGGTCAGCGAAGCGGTGGTCCAGGTCTACGCGGCGCGCGCCTTCGAATGGCGGGGCGCCTTCGGCGTGCACACCTGGATCGCGACCAAGGCCGAGGGTGCCGAGCGCTATCGCGTCTATCAGGTGATGAGCTGGCGCCGGCCCACGGTGGAGTCCGGCTATGCGCCGCCGGATCGCCACTGGTACGGCAACCCGCCGACACTGCTCGCCGAACTTCGGGGCGAGAGGGCGGCGCGAGCGATCGACCGGATCGAGGAGGTCGTGCCCGCCTATCCGGAATCCGATCGCTATCGGATCTGGCCGGGCCCCAACAGCAATACGTTCATCGCCTGGGTCGTGAGACAGGTCCCGGAACTCTCCGTGGACTTTCCGCCCAACGCCATCGGCAAGGACTATCTGCCGGGCCGGATATTGGCGCAGACACCCACACACACTGGCTATCAGTTCTCACTGGGCGGGCTGTTCGGGCTGATGCTGGCCCGGGACGAGGGCTTCGAACTCAACGTGCTGGGGCTGACGGTCGGATTCGACGGTCAGTCGCCGGCGTTGAAACTGCCCGGTATCGGTCGTGTCGGCATGGCCCAGCCGACGGGGAGTTCGGGAGAGGAGAGCGTCGATCAGGACATCCCATGATCGTGGGAGGGGTGTCGTTCGGTGAGCAGGCCTGACGAAAGAGTGTTCGGCGTTGTCAGGCGTTGGATAGGGTGAAAGTCGAGGCAAAAAAAACCGGCGCCTGGGGAAGGCACCGGTTAAATAATTTGGTAGCGGGGACCGGATTTGAACCGATGACCTTCGGGTTATGAGCCCGACGAGCTACCAGACTGCTCCACCCCGCATCAATGTGTGGCGTATTATACGTATGGATTAGACGCTGTCAATGGCCTTTGCATCATGATGGCGACCATTTTGTCCCAGATGCGCCATCACCCCATCGAAAGCCGGCTCATAGCGCTCCCAGATCTCCATCGTCAGCGGCGCCGTCGCCATCAGGCGCAGCAGGGTCTGCCGGAGTTCCTCGGGGGGCGTCGGCGGGCGGCCGAGGGCATCGTTGAGACGCGCGACCTGCACCTCGAGGCGCAGTGGCTCAAGGGCTTCGGGGATGGCATCCCCCGCCAGCAGCGCCAATTGCACCAGGCAGCGTTGCAGGGTCTCCTCGGCCTGGGCCGGTGACTGCAGCTCGTTCCGGCTCTCGATGGCCTGGCGCAGGTCCCCGGCGAGCTGGCGGGTGTCGAGTTCGTCCTGGAGCGATTGGCGCATCCAGTGGCGGTAGTCCGGCCACTGCTTCGCTTCTTCCACCAGTGCAAGACGGTCCAGCGTGATCTCGCGGGCATGGACGATGCCCTGCCAGCGCTTTTCCATACCCTCGCTGCGCCGGCTTCGGGGCAGCGGTGCCAGCCGTTGCGCTTCCGCCAGGGCCGCATCCAGTACGTCACGCTCTCCAGCGGAATTCGGCTGCCAGGCGTCCACGCGGTCGATCAGCGCCTGCATATCGTCGAAGCGTTGCTGCTGACGCGACTGCTGCTCGCCGCGGGCGGCGTCGCGGGCCGCGAAAATGTCGTCGCAATGGCTCCGGAACTGGCGCCACAGCGTCTGCTCGATGCCCTTGGGGGCGCGGCCAAGCTCCCGCCAGCGCTGTTGCAGCGACTTGGCCTGCTCGGCGCGCTGGCTGGCCGGGGTCGAATCTTCCGCCAGCCGCCTAGCCTGCTCGACCAGGTCACGCTTGTGTCCGGCGACATCGCCGGCGCGTTCGTCGATCAGCGACTGCAACTGGCGGCGCAGGCGCGCGTAGCGGCGGCCGGTCGAGGCGGCCTGGCGCCGCGGCACCGGCCAGTGATGGTCCCACTGCTCCTGGGCGGCATCGCGGACCTTGCGCAATCCATCCGGGTCGGCATCGGCAGAAGGGTTGGCCAGCAAGGCCTCCAGCTGCTCGCACAGGGCCTCCCGGGCGGCGAGGTTATCCTGTTCTCGCGATTCGAGCTCGGCTTCCCAGTTCGCCAGTTGATCGTGGAGGGCTTCGGAGGCGGCGCGGAAGCGCTGGGCCAGTTCGCGGGTCGCGGCGGCGTCGCCGAGTTGGCGCCATTCCCGAATCAGTTGCTGATGGTGGCGATGGCGCTCCCCATCGGAGCGCTCCCGCGCCTCGGCCAGCGCTTCTATGGCGGCCAGCAGGGCCTCGCGCTTCGGCGCCGCGGCAAATCCCCGCCAGTCCCTCAACTCGGCAAGACGGGCGGTCTGCTGCTTGTATCGCTGGTCATGAGCTGGCGTCAGTCTCTGGTCGCTGGTTTCCAGATACTGGCGGATATGGCGATGCAACTGCGAGGCCGGCCGATAACGACCCTGATCGAGTTCCTGCGTCAGCGCCTCGAGTTGGGCCTCGACTTCCTCATCCGGCCAGCGGCTTTCATCCTTGGCGGCGTTCTCCGCGTCCGCGCCGCGCTGGTCGGCTGCCGCCTGGCGCTGGGCGTCGAGCACCAGTTCGGTCGGCGGCAGTTCGTCAGGCCACGCCAACCGGTCGAGGACCGGCGATAGCGGTTGTTCACCCTTCAGGCACGCGCGTAGGGCGGGCGCTTCGGCTTGAAGTCGCTCCCAGGCCTGCCAGATCGACTGCGCGCGGTGATCGAGGGCCAGATAGCGTTGCTGGAACGCCTCGCTGACGCCGTAGTGGTCCGAGATGCTCTGCCAGCGCTCCTCCTGCAGATGCCATTTACCCTGCAAGGCTTGCAGCACCTCGGGAGTCAGACGTTCTGCCTCCAGGGCAATCTTCAATGCCTGGTCGAGGGCATCGAGAATGCCTTCGCGGGTCGTCTGCGCCTCGGACTTCTCGCGCTTGACGCGTTCGATCTCGCGGTGCTGATGCTCGTGTTCGGCGACTCGCTGGCGGCAGCGTGTCACGGCGGCGTCGAACCTCGCACGCTGGGTGTCGTCGGCGTTGCCCGTCAGCGTCTCCCAGCCCTTGATCCAGTGTTTCAGGCGCGCCTCGAACATCGGCTCCCAGGGACGGTGGGCTTGGGCTTCCAACGTCTCTAGCAATTTTTCGCGCTCGGCCTCTTCCCGGCTCTGCTGCTCGGCATCGGCGCGCAGACTCGCCAGCCGCTCGCGGGCCAGGCGGGCGACCTGCTTGTCTCGACGAGCCTGTTTGATCAATAGCGCCAGTCCCTCGGGGGAGGTGACGCGTTCCGCCGCGGCGTGACGCACCGCCGTGATGCCGTTTTCACAGGCGTGGTGAATCAGACGGTCCTCGTCGTCGATACGGGCCAGGGCGGACAAGCGCAGGGTCAGGTTGTCACCATGGCTGATCAGCGCATCGACCAGCGCGAGATCCTGCAGCGCTTCGACCGTCGCCAGGCGGGTGTTGAGGTCCGGGCTGGGCGAGACCCGGCCGCCAAGAAGATCGACGAGGCGCTGGAAAGACTCCTCGCTGGGCGACTGGCTGTGCCACTGGAACAGCGGATCGAGATCCTGCACCCGGGCCAGCGCCGCCTGGCGGACGTGGGCCGATTCGTCCAGCGCGAGCCGGCGGAGTGTATCGAGCTCATCCGGGCTCAGCTGCGACGCGGCTTGGGCTCGGACGGCGGGATCCTTGTGTCGCCAACGGGGAGAGAACAGGCGTTGAAAAAGTCCTGGCATGGCCGGTGTGGCATCCTGAAAAACGACGGGCTGGCAGAGGTCGATCACGCAATTTCGCGGAATCGACGGCAACTATCTATCTAACCATCTGACGGCCGGTGGTAAAAGCCCGTTTCGCCGGTGGCGTCGGTGGGTGGCGACACCTGACAAAAGGTCTGAGGGGCCTTATGATCGGTTGCAGCGGCGTCCGCCCTCGCTTAGCTTAGGGCCTGTAAACGCCATTTCCCCCGCTGCGGAGTTCGGTCATGAGTCTCAACAGGGATCGGGCAGACACTGCCTTTACATTCAAAGGCGGCATGCTGCCGATGACAGTCATGGAACTGGCCAGCGGCGATCCGGAGCGCATTCGCGCGCAACTGGCCGGCAAGGTCAGTCAGGCACCGGCCTTTTTCCAGCATACTCCAGTGGTGTTGGGCGTCGAGCAGCTCGACGAACCCCATCTCGCTCTCGAGCGAATCTGCGCCGTGTGCCGCGCACACAAGCTGCTGCCGGTAGCGGTGCGTGGTGGTTCCGATCCGATCAAGCAGTCGGCTTGGGCGCTGGGGCTGGGCTGGTTTCCGCCGCAGGAGAGCCGCCCGCGAGCCGTCGATACCCGACCCGTGGAAGCCGAGGCCGAGGCGGAACTGCCAGTGCCGCCGCCGGAGGCGACCGTGCAGGCGGGAGGGCGCATCCATCGCGGGACGGTGCGTTCCGGTCAGCAGATTTCCGCCTCGGAAGGCGATCTGGTCGTGATCGGCGCCGTCAATCCCGGCGCCGAGGTGCTGGCCGCGGGCAGCGTGCATGTCTACGGGTCATTGCGGGGGCGGGCCCTGGCCGGTATCCACGGTGATCGCGAAGCCGGTATCTTCTGCCATGATCTGCATGCCGAACTGCTCTCCGTGGCGGGTACCTACAAGCGCCTCGAGGATATCGATCCAAAGATGCTGGGGTGCTCGGTGCAGGTGCAGCTCAAGGAAGACCAGTTAAGGATCTCGGCGCTGACCTGATTGGCGCGGGAACGATCAATAGTTATCGGGCAACAGGAAGTTCATCTTGGCCAAGATCATCGTTGTAACATCCGGTAAAGGTGGCGTCGGTAAAACGACCAGCGCGGCAGCCATTGCCACGGGCCTGGCCCTGCGCGGCAACAAGACCGTGGTCATCGACTTCGACGTCGGTCTGAGAAATCTGGACCTGATCATGGGCTGCGAGCGTCGTGTCGTTTACGACCTGGTCAACGTCATCCAGGGCGAGGCCGGACTCAAGCAGGCCATGATTCGCGACAAGCGCTCGGAGAACCTGCATATTCTTCCCGCCTCCCAGACGCGAGACAAGGATGCGCTGACGCTCGAGGGCGTCGAGAAGGTGCTGATGGACCTCTCCGAGGAGTTCGATTACATCATCTGCGACTCGCCCGCTGGCATCGAGCGGGGCGCCCAGCTGGCGCTCTACTTCGCCGACGAAGCGGTGGTGGTGACCAACCCGGAAGTCTCCTCGGTACGCGACTCCGATCGCATTCTCGGGCTGCTCTCCTCCAAGTCGCGTCGTGCCGAGCAGAACCGGGACCCGATCAAGGAGCACTTGCTGGTCACGCGCTACAATCCCAACCGTGTCGATGACGGCGACATGCTCAACCTGGAAGACATCCGCGAGATCCTGGCGATCGATCTGGTCGGCCTGATCCCAGAGTCGGAAGCGGTGCTGCGTGCCTCCAACCAGGGGGTGCCGGTCATCCACGACGACAAGAGCGACGCCGGTCAGGCATATGCCGATACCGTATCCCGCCTGATGGGTGAAGACGTGCCGCTTCGTTTCCAGTCGGTGCAGAAACGCGGGCTGATCGCACGCATGTTCGGAGGAGGAGGCCGCCGGTGAGGCTACTCGATTTTCTCAAGGGCGAACGCAAGAAATCCGCATCCGTCGCCAAGGAGCGGCTGCAGATCATCGTTGCGCACCAGCGTGGGCATCGGGGACAGCCCGATTACATGCCGATGCTCGAGCAGGAGCTGCTCGAGGTGATCCGGCGTTACGTCAAGGTCGACCAGGACGCCATCAATATCAGTCTCGACAGCGACAACGACTGCTCGGTGCTCGAACTCAACGTCACGCTGCCCAACGAGGGCGAGACCGTCAAAGGCTAGGTCCGGCGATGCATTAGCCGCCGAGTGGCGGTGCATGAGTCGCACCACCGGCTGTGCTAGGCTTGGCCTTTTGCGCAGCCGGAGAGCGGAATGGCCAACAGCGGAGCGGTCCGTAACAGTAAAGCCCAGCCTCAGGCAGAACCCACCTTCCTTTGGCACGACTACGAGACCTTCGGCGCCGATCCTCGTCGGCATCGGGCTTCGCAGTTCGCGGCGATTCGCACCGATGCCGAGTTCAACGAAATCGGCGAGCCGCTGACGCTCTACGCGCGTCCGGCCGACGATGACCTGCCCACGCCCCAGGCTTGCCTGATCACCGGCATTACCCCCCAGGCCGCCATGCGTCGCGGCCTTCCCGAAGTGGAGTTCGCCGCCCGCATCCAGGCCGAGATGAGCGTGCCCGGCACCTGCTCGCTGGGTTACAACAGCTTGCGTTTCGACGACGAGGTGAGTCGTCATCTGTTCTACCGCAACCTCCTCGACCCCTATGCCCGGGAGTGGCAGAACGGCAACTCGCGCTGGGATCTGATCGACGCGGTGCGCGCGTTCTATGCCGTGCGCCCTGAGGGCATCGAGTGGCCCAAGCGCGAGGATGGCGCACCCAGCTTCAAGCTCGAGCATCTGACCGCTGCTAACAACATCGAGCACGTCGGAGCCCACGACGCCTTGGCGGACGTGCGGGCCACCATCGGCATGGCGCGACTGCTGCGGGCGCAGAACCCCAAGTTCTTCGACTACCTGCTGTCGTTGCGGCAGAAGCGCCGGGTGGCCGGACTGCTCGATGTCGAGGCGCGCAAGCCGATGCTTCACGTCTCGCGGCGCTATCCCGCCAGCCGCGGCTGCAGTGCGCTGGTGGTGCCGCTGGCAGCGCACCCTTCGAATCCCAACGGGATCATCGTCTATGACCTCGCGGTCGATCCGGCACCGCTGTTCTCGCTGACGCCCGAGGAGATTCGTGCGCGCATCTTCGTCAGCGATAGCGAGCTGGCCGAAGGCGAAACGCGGATTCCATTGAAGGTGGTTCACCTCAACCGTAGCCCGGTGCTGTTGCCGATCGCCACGGCCGACGAGACCGTGACCAGGCGGCTGGGGCTCGACCGGCCGCTGTGCGAGCGCCACTGGCAGGCGCTGGTGCAGAATCCGGAATCCTCCCGCAAGGCGGCGATGGCCTTCGCCGAGTCTCCCGCCGATCCACCGCAGGACCCCGATCTGATGCTCTATTCCGGCGGCTTCTTTTCGCCGCATGACCGCCAGGCGATGGAGCGGGTCCACGCCACGCCGCCGGATGAGCTGGGGCAGACCGGCTTCGCCTTTCAGGATCCGCGCCTGGAAGAGATGCTGTTCCGCATGCGCGCGCGCAGCTATCCCGAGACGCTGGAGAGCGAGGAGAAGGCGCAGTGGGATGCGTTCCGCTGGTCGCGCATGAACGACCCGCAGAGCGGCGCCTTCACCCTCAAGGAGTTCGCCCGCGAGATCGAACGGCTTAACCAGACCCCGCTGGTGGATCGCGAGCGCCAGGTGCTCGAAGAGCTGGTGATGTACGTCGAATCGATCATGCCGGAGCAAGCCTTCGACGCTTACTGAGACCTTCCATGCCTGGCATTCGGCGTGCGACCGGCGCGCGTCATCGCGCTGTCACACTCTCTGCCTAGCCTGCATTCCCTTGATCACAACCAATAAGTCTGGATCAGGGGAATTTCATGGGGATCGAGATCAAACGGCGTCGCGGCGCGGCGCTGAGGGCGGTGTCGTTGTCGGCGGCGACGCTTTCGGCACTGGTGTCCGGGGCGAGCATGGCCGACGTCTACACCATCGCCAGCGGTCATACCGAAGTGGCACCTCGCAGTGTGACCGGCACGGATAGGGTGAACATCCAGGCTGGGGCCGTGCTCGACACTGATAGGGACACGGCGATCGAATGGACCGGGGCATCGCCCGCTGCCGGCGTGACCATCGACAATGCCGGCTCGATTCTCAGCCGGAAACGGGGCATCGACACCGATGGGGATGACAGCGAGCGCTCCCTGACGCTATACAACGCCGCTGGCGCGATCATCGACACCGGTAACGACGTCTTCAGGGTCAATGCTGACTTAAGCAATGGCGAGATCATCGTCGATAACGCCGGCACGCTGCGTTCGGCCGGCGGTCAGGTCCTGGATTTCGCCTCGATCGAATCACCGACGGCTGTCGTCACGATCACCAATGCTGAAAGCAGTGTGATCGAGGCCGACGACAACGATGCGATTCGCCCAGGCGCCGGCAAGATCACCATCGATAATGCCGGTCGGATCCTATCGACCGCCTCCGCCAATCGCGGGATCCACGTCGGCGATGTCGCCAATCTCTCCGAGTTTCATCTGCGCAACGAACGTACCGGGATCATCGAATCCACCGACGACGCCGTGCGGATCGACAGCGATGGCGGCTCGCGAGGCGATGCGGTCGTCACGGTCGACAACTACGGCCTGATTCTCTCCTCCGGGACCGGCGACGATGGTGGTCAGGCGATCGATTTCGATCACATCGAAGCCGGTCAGGCCAGCGTCACGATCAACAACTACGCAGGCGGCGAAATCCGCGCCGAAGACGCCGATGCCCTACGCCCCGGAGCAGGGGCGACGGTCAACAACGCCGGTAGCATCGTCGCCAACAGCAGCGAGCCCGATGCCTCCAACGACGGGGTCGATCTGCAAGAACATGCCGCGACGATCAACAACCTCGCCGGCGGCACGATATCCGGTGCGCGCCACGGCATCACCACCGATGTGGACGTGACCGTCTACAATGCGGCGGGTGCGACGATCCGGGGGCGCAACGGCTCGGGTGTCGGCTCCGACGGCAACGGGACGGTCGTCAACGCGGGCTTGATCAGCGGTGACATCGATAGCGACTCCGAGCTGGGCGATGGCGACGGCGTGGATATCGACTTTATCGGTCATATCACCAACCGCGGCACGATTCGGGGAACCGGCGCCAAGGGCCAGAAGCCGGGTGATACCCCCAATCAGAGCGAAGGGATCGCCATGGGCGGCGGCACCATCGTCAATGCCAGCGAGAGTGCGCTGATCCGCGGCGCCGACAACGGCATTCTGATCGACGATGGCAGCAGCGGTGGTGCCTACGGCGAGACCACGATCATCAACCGCGGCACCATCGAGGGTATCGACGGCTACGGTATTTCGCTGGTTGGCGACTATGACGATACCGTCGTCAACTCGGGGCGGATCGCAGGGGGTAACGGCCTGGCGCTGGATCTGGGGGGCGGCGACGACACCCTGGTCGTCCAGAGTGGGGCGACGTTCGACGGTCGCATCGAGGGTGGTGATGGCGTCGATAGCATCCTGCTCGACGGGGAAGGTGTGTTTGCCGGTGGTGACAATGTCGAACTGCTCTCGGTCAAGGGTGACTGGCGGCTCACCGGCACGCAGCGCTACGCGGATGGGATCGACATCACCGGCGGCAGTCGCCTCGATCTCGACGGTACCCTGGATGGCCCGCTTGCGGTCGAGGCCGACGGCCTGCTCGGAGGCAACGGCACTCTGGGGAGCGTGACGGTGAAGGGCACGATCTCGCCCGGCAACTCCGTCGGCCAGTTGAACGTGGTCGGCGACTACCGGCAGACGGCAGGTTCCTCCTATCGGGCGGAGATCGAGGGGGCCGGGCGCGGTGACCGAATCCGTGTTTCCGGCACGGCGTCGCTGGCTGGCGAGCTTGCGGTGACGCCGCTGTCGGATGCCGCTTATGCGCCTTCCCGCTATACCCTGATCAGCGCGGCGGGGGGCCTCACCGGCGCCTACGACGCGCCCGAGCCCTACTCGCCGTTCTTCGATCTCGACCTGGATTACCAGGCCAATGCCGTGGTGCTCGACGTCGCTCGCAACGACACCCGCTTCGCCGATCTTGCCGCGACCGACAATCAGCGGGCGAGCGCGGCCGGGATCGAGAGCCTGGGCGCGGGCAACGATATCTATGACGCGGTTATCGCTACCACCGATATCGCGACCCTTCGCCACGATTACGACGCGCTGTCCGGCGAGATTCATGCCAGCACGCGTTCCGGGCTGATCGAGGAGAGCCGGTTCGTGCGCGAGGCCGTGTTCGAGCGCCTGTGGCATGCCGGTGAGGCGTCTCCCCTCATCACCACGGGCGACATGGGTAAACTGCCCGATCAGCGCCCGGGGGTGTGGCTGCAAGGGTTCGGCGGCTGGGGCGAGAGTGACGGCGATGGCAATGCTGCCGGGCTGGAGCGCTCGACACGCGGGCTTCTCGTGGGTATCGACAGGGTGGTCGGCGCCAGCCAAGAGACGGCGTGGCAGCTCGGTGTGGCCGGTGGCTATGGTCGCTCGGATTACGATGTCGACCGGCGCGATTCCTCCTCCGAGATCGACAGCTACACCCTGGCCGCCTACGCCGGTCGATCCTTCGGGCCGGTGGGACTGCGCCTGGGCGCCGCGCACGCCTGGCACGATATCGACACGCGACGCGCGATCGACGTTGCGGACGCTGGGACGGCCAAGGCTTCCTACGAGGCTCGCACCGCACAGCTCTTCGGTGAGGTCGGTATCGCCCTGACGGCGGATCGGACTTGGCTGGAACCCTACGCCGGGCTCGCCTATGTCGATCTCCACAGCGACGGCTATCGGGAGAGCGGCGCGGCAGGCCTGGATGGCGAGGATGGACACGCGGATGTGACCTACTCGACCCTCGGGCTACGCACGACGACGCCATTCGAGATCGGCGGCGCCAGCGCCGTCTGGCAGGCGGCGGCAGGGTGGCAGCACGCTTTTGGCCAGCGCACGCCAACGGCAGAGCAGGCCTTCCGCGGCGGAGAGTCCTTTGCGGTCGATGGCATACCGGTGGGCGAGGATGCGATCACGCTCGCCACCGGGATCGACATGGCGCTCTCGCCGGCAACCTCGGTAGGGGTGGGCTACACGGGCAGACTGGCCAGCGACACCCGGGATCAGAGTGTCGATGCCAATCTGACGATACGTTTCTAGGCCTTGTAGGAAAACGGCCCGCGCTCGACGACTTCTCGTACTAACCCTGAGCGCTCTCCCATCACTGACCGGGCCAAGCCTGCGTAACGACGAAACCCCAGCCAGATGGCTGGGGTTTTGCGTGGATGGACGTTCTCGAGCGGGTCGAATCCTGCCCGGGTGCCGCTCGCTGAGACGCCGCTCAGCGCGACAGCGGGACGAAACCTTTGGTCAACGCATCCACGTCGCTGGGCTGGTCACCGGGATCTGCGGTGACATCGAGCACCGGGCTGCGGCGCAGTGTCTGCCAGGCGCTGCGGATATCCGCTGAGGTCAACTCGTCGACCGTGGCGGCCAGTCGCTGGCGCCGGTCGAAGTCGGCCTGCGGATAGGCCAGCGTCTGCCACAGACGGTCGGCTCGTGCCGAGAGCGACGGGTCACGCTGCAGCAGTTGCTGACGCACGGCCTGGCGATAGGGCGCCAGATCGTCGTCACCCAGTGCGGCGATGCGCTGATCGAAAGCGGCGAGGAAGGCATCCATCCGCTGGTCGATCGTCGTGCTGGAGACGCTGGGGGACTGAACTAGCATCATCAGGCCCGGCGCGTTCATGAACGGCGCGTAACCGGCGCTGACGATGTAGCCGAGCTGCTCGTCGGTGCGCAGCTTGGCGAAGAAGGGCGGTCCGATCAGTTGTCCGATCACGGCCAGGCTGGCCTGGTCTTGCAGCGAGAGGTCGGGGCCTTGCAGGTAGCGCAGCACCGCCGAGTCGCCGCGAGCCGTTGACGGGTGCAGTACCGGGGCGTTCGCGGGAACGTCGAGCACTGTCAACGGCGGGATGGCACTGGCGCGGAGTTCGGGCGCCAGCGCATTGGCAACCAGCAGCCCCTCACGCTTGGCGAGAGGGGCATCGAGGTTGCCCACCGCCATGGCCTGGAGGTAGAGCCTGTCGAGAAACTGCTGGCGGTAGTCGCGCACGTCCTGGGCATCGATGCCGTCGATCGCTGCCAGCATGTTCGTGGTGCTGATCTGCGGGCGCATCAGGGCCTCGCCCAGCGTGCGCTGCAGTTGCTGGTAGAGCGCGTCCTGGGGGGCGTTTTCCCAGTTGCGCTTCAAGCCCTGCTTGACCCGCTCGACACTGGCGTCGGTGATCTCGCCCTGGCGCAACTGCTCGACAACGGTCCTCATCAGGCGGTCCTGATGATCGCGCCAGCCGGAGAAGGCCAGCGTGATACCGCGACCGTGGGCGTAGGCGGCGAACTCCTGTCCGGCCAGTGATGCCGGGTAGAAACGCTCGTTGAGGCCGTCGTTCAGCCAACCGGCGAGCAGCCGGGTCAGCACCGCGTGCCGGGCGTCCCGGGACGCATCCGGATTCTGCAGGCTGAAGCGCCATTCGACTCGCGGTGCACCGAAGTCGCTGTCGGCCTGATGCCAGATCTCGACGCTGGGTGAGTCGACCAGGCGGGCGGGCTCGGCGCTCTCGAACGGGTGAACGCTCAGATCCTCGGCGATGTACGGATTGGCGTCTGGCAGCCCCAGGCCGTCGAGGGAAGCGCCTGCGGGCCAGTCATCGCGTCGCGTCAGGGTATAGGGCGTCGAGAAGTAGCGGGTGGTCTCGTCACCCGTCACGTCCGGGCCGCTGTAGACTCGCAGCAGGTTGTCGGGTGTCAGGCGTCCGAGGATGTCGTCGATGGCTTCCGGGTCGAATTGGTCCATGCGGTAGGGCGCGTACTGCACGTCCTGAAGCGGGTAGTGGGCCAGGCTCATCGCCATGCCTCTGACGGTATCGATCGGCTCGCTGCGCTGCTGGAAGCGGAAGCTCTGCTCTGCCAGCTTGGCCTGTTCCCGGTAGCGCCATGCCTCGACGCCGTGGTCGCGGATGCGCTGGATCTGATCGAACAGGCTGGCCTGGATCTCGTCGAGATGGCGTTCGCCCTCCGGGGTCAGGCTGATCGAGACGTCGAACAGCGCGTGACGGCCGTCACCCGCGCGGGTACCGGCGGACAAGCCGTCGGCCCACCCCGCCTTGCGCAGGGCTGCCAGAAGGCTGCCCTCACCCTCGTGTCCGAGCAGGTTGGCGAGATAGTCGTCCGGCTTGTCGGCGTATTCGAGGGTGGGGTCGTCGATGGGGAAGAGGAATTCCAGCTGGCGACGCGCCTCGTTGCTCTGGATGCGAATCGACGCCGGCAGGTCACCGGCCCTCGCCAACGGCTGATCGACCACCGGCTTTTGCAGGCCGCGATCGGGTATCGCGGCGAAACGTTGGCGGACCTGCTTCTCCATGGCATCCAGCGGCTCGGGGGAGAGCACGGTCAGATGCATGACATTGGCGTCGTAATGGCGCTGGTAGAAATCGAGCAGCGCCTGGCGCAGTGGCCTGTGGTCGCTGTTGAGCGTCTCCAGACTGCCGACCGAGAAATGATTCAGCGGATGCTCGGGGTTGAGCGCCTTGCCCAGCGCCTCGTTGATGCGGCGGGCGTCATCGTCGCGCCTGGCCTGGTATTCGGAATTCACCGCGTGGCGTTCGCGATCGACATAGTCGGGGTTGAACTGCGGGGAGATGAAGAACTGCGAGAAGCGATCGAGTGCTTCGGGAAAGGCGCCCGGATCCACGTCGAAGTAGAAGTTGGTGTCCTGGTCGGCGGTGAAGGCGTTGTGGGAACCCCCGTTCTGGGAGATGAAGCGCTGGTAGCCGTCCGGATCCGGGTAGCCTTCGGTGCCCAGGAACAGCATGTGTTCGAGGAAGTGCGCCAGCCCGGGCATGTCGGCCGGGTCATTGTTGCTGCCCACCGAGACGTCCATGGCCGCCGCGGCCTTGTCGGCCTCGGGATCGCTGATCAGTACGGCCTGCAGGCCGTTGTCCAGGGTGATGGCGCGATACTGGCGATGGTCATTCGGGCTCTGGATGATAGGACCCTGAACGAGCGCGGCATGGTCGGCCGGTTCGGGATCGGGAGCGGCGGTCGCCGTACCGGGACTTGCCAGCAATCCCAGTACCAGTGCCATCGCCAGGCAGCCGGCCAGGTGCCAGGTGCCCCGCAGGATACGTTGCGGCGACGTGATGCCGGTGGACGCCGAGTGATGGCGCGTGAAGTGGAGATGGGGTTCCTGCATACGAACTCTCTCGCTGATGACCAGGGGGATGAAGTGCAAACCGGGGCCTTGAAGTGATGGACCGATACCTGCCGCGGCGAGGCGTTCATGAGGTCCAGACGCGCATGGGGCCGATGGGATAGCCGCAGGCCCACTCCTGATGCGCGGGGTCGTTCACCTGTTTTGATACCGGGAACGCGCCCAACAGTTCCTTGTCGGCCGGACCGATGAGCCCGCGGATCGACGCTGGCGACGTACCCGGCGAGAGCCAGGTCTCGGTCTGTCGGGGGTCGATGACCATGGGCAGGCGATCGCTCATGGGGGCGATGACTTCCGTGGTGGGGACCGTGATCAGGGCGAAGGAGTCGCGTGCCGTGCCGGCGTCCGGCGCATGGCGGCTCCAGATGCCGGCCAGCAGCAGTGGCGACCGGTCGACATGGGTCACCAGGAAGGGCTGTTTGCCTCGCAGCCCGCTCTGCCAGACATAAATGCCGGTCACCGGGAGCAGGCACCGGCGCTCGGCCAGGGCTTCGCGGAACATCGGTCGCTCGTCGAGCGATTCGGCACGGGCGCAGTGAGGCGCCTGATCCAGCACTTTCAGCCATGTGGGAGTGAGCCCCCAGAACGCGTCGCGCAGCACGGTGGTCCCCGCCTCCTGGCGCAGAATCGACAGCCAGCGGCGCGGCGCCAGGTTGGGGCCGAAGACTGGCGGGTCGATACCGCGAAAAGCGGGACTTGCCGGATGACGAGTCCAGTCGTCGACATGCAGCCGACCAGCCATGGTGTCTCCTCTTGAACGATCGGATGGCGAGGGCAACAGCCTATGCCACCGCTGGCGCCGGGCCAAGGCGTTATTCACCCGGGAAGGAAAGAGGGAGGCGATCTTTTCGCCCAGGTGTCCGTGGCGTAAAACCCTTACAAAATCGTCACGTTAATCCGCTCGGCGCTTGCGTTTACGCGGTATGGCGATATGCTGGGAAACGCTGTTCGATTTTAAGTCGACAACAATATTTTCCGGCTTCCGAATCATCGGCAGCGATTCGACATCATTCCGAGCGAGGAATTTCATGGCTCGACCGCGACAGCACGCCCCCGAGGCGCTCCATGCACAGGTCATGGCGGCCTGCGATGCCTGGCTGCGAGAAAATCCCGTGCACACGCTGTCGCTGCGCTCACTGGCTCGCGATGTGGGTTGCGCACCGAGCACGCTGCTCAAGCTCTACGGCAGCTTCAGCAACCTGCTGCAGTACGTCAACATCGAGACGCTCGACAGGATGGGGGCGGCGGTATCCTGGCTCGAGGACGCCGATCCGGAGCCGCAGCTCAAGGCTCTGGCGACGGCCTACTGGCAGTTCGCCCAGCATGAGCCTCATCGCTGGCAGATGCTGTTCGAGTATCCGTTGGCGGACGAGGGGGAGCTCGACGAGCGCCAGAGTCATATCATCGATGCGCTGTTCCTGCGCGTCGAGAGCGCACTCAAGGCTCACCAGCCGGCACTCGACGATGCCGCTGCCCGGCGCATGGCAAGAACGCTCTGGGGCAGCGTGCATGGCCTGGTCCAGTTGGGGCTCAATGACCGCCTCGGTTACTGGCAGGGGCAGCCGATGGAAGTGGGCGAACTGCTCGATCAGCTGTTGTCGATGACGCTGAATGGCCTGCGCTACCTGTCGGAAGACTCGTGAATTCGGGGTTGCTGGCCCAGCGCCGCTTTGCGCCGTTCTTCTGGACCCAGGCCCTGGGTGCCTTCAACGACAACCTTTTCAAGAATGTCCTGCTGCTGCTGCTGACCTTCGTCGCCGTACCCCGCTACGGATGGGACACGGGGTTGCTGAACAACCTGGCAGCGGGACTCTTCATCCTGCCATTCTTCCTGTTTTCCGCCTGGGGCGGCACCCTCGCCGATCATCTCGACAAGCAGAGGCTCGTCCGCCGGCTCAAGCTGCTGGAGCTGGCCACGATGATCGCGGCCGCGGCAGCGGTCTGGTTCGAGCTGTTCGGCCTGCTGCTGGCATTGTTGTTCATGATGGGAACGCAGTCGGCGCTGTTCGGTCCGGTCAAGTACGCCATCCTGCCGCAGCACCTGGCCGCCACCGAGCTGGTCAAGGGCAATGCCTGGGTCAACCTGGGCACTTTCGTGTCGATTCTGCTGGGGACCCTGGCGGCCGGCGTGCTGGCTTCGCTGGAAGGCGCGCTGGGAAGGGCGGCCATTGCGACCAGCCTGGTGGTGATCGCCGTGATCGGTGTCGTCGTCAGCCTGAGAATCCCGGCGGCGCCTCCGAGCGTGACCGGGCGCGTGCCATGGCGCCCGCTCTCCGGTACCTGGGGAGTGCTGCGTGACGGTCTTGCCGAGAAGAAGGTTCGTCCGGCACTGATCGGCATCAGCTTCTTCTGGTTTCTGGGCGCCTGTTACCTGACCCAGTTGCCTGCATGGGTGAAAGACGTGGTGCACGGCAGCGAAGGTGCCGTCAGCTTCCTGCTCGGCGCCTTCGCGATTGGCGTGGGCCTGGGGGCGCTGCTCTGTTCGCGGTTGTCGGCGGGGCGGCTGGAACTCGGTTTGGTGCCCATCGGCGCGCTGGTCATCGGTGTCTCCGGGCTCGAGCTGGCTGCGCAGTCGAGTTTCGCTGCGGAACGCCTGACCCTGGTCGAGCTACTGGCGATGACTGACTTCTGGCGCATGAGCACGCTGCTGGCGCTGGTGGGGCTCGGCGGCGGCCTCTATAGCGTACCGCTCTATACCCTGATGCAACTGGCCAGTCGCGAGGAGCGTCGGGCCCGCATGATCGCCGCCAACAACATTCTCAACGCGCTGTTCATGATCCTCTCCGCCGTGTTCGGGATCGTGGTGCTGAGCGTGATGGAGCTGTCGCTCTTCACGCTGTTCGCCTGCCTGGGCTGGTCGGCCCTGCTGGTGGGCGTGGCGCTGCTGATGCGAAACCCCCGGCCCGCGCTGAGGCTGCTGATTTTCGCCCTGGTTCAAATGCTGTACCGGCTCCGGTGCCGTGGCCGACAGCATGTACCCGCCACCGGGCCTGCGCTGGTGGTCTGCAACCATGTCAGCTTCATGGATGCGCTGGTGCTCGGTGGCGCCTGCCCCCGTCCGTTGCGATTCATGATGGATCGGCCGATCTACGAAAACCCCTGGGTTCACTGGTTCTTCCGGATCGCGGGTGCCATTCCGGTCGACTCCGACCGCCGCGATCCCGGCGGCGTTCGTCGCGCGCTGGAAGAAGTCAGTCGGGCGTTGCGCAATGGCGAGGTGGTGATGATCTTTCCCGAAGGGCGGTTGACGCCGGACGGCGATGTGCACGCTTTCCGGCGGGGCCTGGACCTGGTGCTGGCGCGGGATCCGGTGCCGGTGGTGCCGGCGGCGCTGTCGGGACTGTGGGGGTCGTGGACATCCAACAAGGATGGCAAGGCGCTGACCAAATGGCCGCGCCGGCTGAGAGCGCGGGTGCTGCTGGTCTTCGGCGAGCCGATTCCCGCCGGCTACTCGCCGAGGCGAACCCTGGAACGGCGGGTTCGAGGCCTCAAGCGGGCGGCCGATCAGAGCTTGTCCCGGAAGCTGGGTGGTCCGATCTAGGCTCTGTGCGAAACCTGGCTGCGCTCGGCAATACGGCGTCGAAATCGGCTGAAGCGCCAGCCCGGTCCGTCTTTGCCGATTTTTGCCTTGGCTACGCGCCCCGGTCTGGCCTTCGCTCGCCGATTTTCCGTACCAACTCCAGCCCTTCGACGGTCGCGGTCAGCATCCTGTCCGCGCCCTTGTCGGCTCATTCGCCGCTGCGGCGCCGCACGCCCTGTTGCCAGCAGCGCACCGAGGTGATCAGGTTGTCCCCGATCTCGAGGATTTCCAGGCGGGTCGCGCCGATCTGCAGGCAGGCCTGGGCATCTGGGAAGGACTCCAGTTCCTCCAGAATCAGCCCGTTGAGGGTCTTGGGGCCATCCGTCGGCAGCTGCCAGCCGAGCGCCTTGTTGACCTCGCGGATGTTGGCCGTGCCCTCGATGATATAGCCGCCATCCGTCTGCGGGTGAATGTCCTTGTAGGTGCCGGCGACGTCGGTGGTGAACTCGCCGACGATCTCCTCCAGGATGTCCTCCAGCGTGGCCAGCCCCTCGACATCACCATACTCGTCCACCACGACGCCGATGCGGCGCTTCTGCTGCTGGAAATTGAGCAGTTGCGTGTGCAGGGGCGTCGACTCCGGAATGAAGTACGGTTCCCGGGCTTCCTGGACGATGGCGGCCTTGTTGAGATCCGGCTTGGAGAGAAAGCGCGAGGCGTTACGCAGATGCAGAATGCCGATGATGTTGTTGATGTCGCCCTTGAAGATCGGCAGCCGGGTGTGCTGGCTCTGGCGGATCTGGGCGAGCAGGGTTTCCAGATCGTCGTCCAGGTCGAGGCCGACGATTTCGTGACGGGGCACCATGATGTCGTTGACGGTGACGTTCTCGAGATCGAGGATCGACAGCAGCATCGCCTGGTGGCGGCTGGGAATGAGCGAGCCGGCTTCGTGCACCACGCTGCGCAGTTCGTCGCGGGTCAGGTTGTCGGCGCCGGCGTCCAGGTGGCGGACGCCGATGAGCCGCAGCAGGCCGTTGGAGATGGCGTTGACCAGCCACACCACCGGGTAGAGCAGCCGCAGCAGCGGCGCCAGGATCAACGAGGCGGGCAGCGCGATGCGGTCCGGTTTGACGGCGGCGTAGGTCTTGGGCGTGACTTCGCCGAAGATCAGCACGACGATGGTCAGCACCAGCGTGGCGATGGCCGGCCCGGAGACGTCGCCGAAGAAATGGATGGCGACGATGGTGGCAATGGAGGCGGCGAGGTTGTTGACCAGATTGTTGCCGATGAGGATCACGCCCAGCAGGCGGTCGGGGCGCTTGAGCAGCTCGACGACGCGGCTGGCGGAGCGAGAACCGGCGTTGGCCTGATGATTCAATCGATAGCGATTGATCGACATCATGCCGGTTTCCGAACTGGAGAAGAATGCTGACAGGCAGACCAGAACAAACAGCAGGCCCAGCATGAGGCCCAAGGGTATGTCGTCGCTCAAGGCGGAGAATTCCTCATGGAGTTGTCAGGTTGTTGTAGGGCGTTAACCGGAGCCTGTCAACGCGGCCGATGACCGCGCGACGGAGTTTCCGGCCGGGCAAGTGCTCAGGCGTTGTAATGGAAGATGTATTCGAGCACGAACTTGGTGCCGAAGAACGCCAGTACCAGCATCGCGGCACCGGCCAGCGTCCAGCGCACCGCCTTGGGCCCGCGCCAGCCGAGAAGATGATGCCCCGCCAGCAGGCCGGCGAATATCAGCCACGCCAGCAGCGACAGGATGGTCTTGTGGGCCAGGTGCTGGGCGAACAGGTTGTCGACGAACACGAACCCGCTGACGATGGCGACCGTCAGCAGCAGCATGCCGCACCAGATCAGCTCGAACAGCAGTTGCTCCATGCGGGTCAGCGGCGGCAGTACCTGGACGATGCCGCTGGTCTGGCGGCGCTTCAGGGCGTGGTGCTGAAAACCGAGCAGTGCGGCCTGGACCGCGGCAATGGCCAGGAAGGAGAACGCGGCGATCGAGCTGAGGATATGGAAATAGAGGCCGGGAGAGACCCCGGACTCGATCATTCGGCTGGGCATGCCGACCACGCCGACGATGGTGATGGCGGCCAGCGGGAAAACGCAGACGCCGGCGTTGAGTACGGGCTTGAACAGGCTGGCGGCCAGCAGCAGCGCCACGACCAGCCAGCCCACCAGCGCGGCACTCTGGGTCAGTCCCAGATGCAGGCCGTGCGGGCCGATGATGGCCAGGGCGACGATGAAGGTGTGGCAGCCCAGCGCGATCAACCCGGCGCTGCGTACCCAGCTCGGGCGTTCGGCGACCCGTCGGGCAAGGCTCAGACTCTGCCATAGCCCGGCGGCGAGATAACAGGTAATGGCGACAAGGGCGAAAGGAAGCGCCGGCATCGGTGTTTTGGCCTCGTGGGCGGTCTTCGAGCAGCCGCCGTGACGATGAAAAGAGTGCGAGATGCGGATGCGCCGGGAGCGGTTGCCGCTTCAGCGCGGCCGTACAAGCGGCAACGGATCCTGAATGATAGGCCATCGCGTTTCGCCGCCACTATACCCAATCACCGCCAACTCGCCCAGCCATCGACTCGTGGCGCCGCACTGCATGGAGCCTGGCCGCATCCATGCGTATAATGCTGGCCACATTCCTTTCCAGTGGCGTCGCGAGCTCGAGTTCGAGCCTCGGTGATGCCAGGCATCGCTGCCCGGAGCGTTTCATGTTCGAAAGTCTCTCCAATCGCCTGTCGCAGACGCTCAAGTCGATTACCGGCCAGGCGCGTCTGACCGAAGACAACATCAAGGACACGCTGCGCGAAGTCCGTCGGGCGCTGCTCGAAGCCGATGTCGCACTGCCGGTGGTCAAGGACTTCGTCGATCGGGTGCGCGAACGCGCGGTCGGGCAGGAGGTCTCCAAGAGCCTCTCGCCGGGCCAGCAGTTCGTCAAGATCGTCCAGCAGGAGCTGGAGTCGATCATGGGCCAGGCCAACGAGGCGCTGACGCTCAAGGGCACCCCCGCCGTCGTGCTGATGGCCGGCCTGCAGGGCGCGGGCAAGACCACTTCCGTCGCCAAGCTGGCCAAGTACCTGCGCGAGCGCGAGCACAAGAAAGTGCTGGTGGTCTCCGCCGACGTCTACCGGCCGGCGGCCATCGATCAGCTCGAGACGCTGGCCAGGGAAGTGGAGGTCGATTTCTTCCCGTCGACCAGCGCCCAGCAGCCGGTGGCGATCGCCGAGGCGGCGATCAAGCACGCCAAGATCCAGTTCCACGACGTGGTGATCGTCGACACCGCCGGCCGGCTGGCGGTGGACGAGGCGATGATGGCGGAGATCCAGGCCCTGAATCAGGCGATTCAGCCCCAGGAGACACTGTTCGTCGTCGACGCCATGACCGGCCAGGATGCCGCCAACACTGCCAAGGCGTTCCATGACGCGCTACCGCTGACCGGGGTCATCCTGACCAAGGCCGACGGCGATGCGCGCGGCGGTGCGGCGCTGTCGGTGCGTCATATCACCGGCAAGCCGATCAAGTTCATGGGGATGGGCGAGAAGGTCGACGCTCTCGAGCCGTTCCACCCCGATCGCGTGGCCTCGCGCATTCTCGGCATGGGCGACGTGCTGTCGCTGATCGAGGAGGCCGAGCGCAACGTCGACAAGGGCAAGGCCGAGCGGCTGGCCAAGAAGGTCAAGAAGGGGCAGGGATTCGATCTCGAGGACTTCCGTGACCAGCTTCAGCAGCTCAAGAAGATGGGCGGCATGGGTGGGCTGATGTCCAAGCTGCCGGGCATGGGTCAGATGGCGGAGATGGCCCAGAACAAGGGCGCCGAGCAGGAGTTCGGCAAGCTCGAGTCGCTGATCAACTCGATGACGCCCCAGGAGCGCCGCAAGCCCGAGATCATCAACGGTTCGCGCAAGCGGCGTATCGCCATGGGGGCGGGGCTGCAGGTGCCCGATCTCAATCGTCTGCTCAAGCAGCACAAGCAGATGCAGAAGATGATGAAGAAAGCCGGCCAGAAGGGCGGCATGCAGAAGATGATGCGCGGCATGTCCGGCATGATGGGGGGCGGAGGACCTGGCAGTCCCGGAGGCCCCGGCGGGATGGGGGGCATGGGTGGCGGCGGTTTCCCCCGGCGCTGACTCGCCCACCCGCAACAAAAGGTTTCCAATACACGGTGTTTTCCGTAGAATGCTGCGTCTTCGTCTCGGGCGAGTGTCCGAGAAGACTCGATTTCGTGGCGTAACGATTAACTTAACCGAAGGATTATCAACGCAATGGTAACCATTCGTCTGGCACGTGGTGGCGCCAAGAAGCGTCCCTTCTATCACCTGACCGTCAGCGATTCTCGCGTTTCCCGCGATGGACGCTTCATCGAGCGCGTCGGCTTCTTCAATCCGGTCGCTCGCGGCCAGGAAGAGCGCCTGCGTGTCGATCTGGACCGTGTCACCCACTGGCAGTCCCAGGGTGCGCAGGTCTCCGATCGCGTCGCCGAGCTGGTCAAAGAAGCTCGCAAGGCCCAGGCCTGAGATCGATCGTCATGCCGCAGGCGGCTCGCAAGACACTGTCGGGTGAAACCTTGCCGAAAGATTCCGAGCAGGACATAACCTATGCAGGGTGACGAGACGCAACAGGTGGTGCTGGGTCGATTGACCAGCCCGCACGGCGTGAAAGGGTGGCTCAAGGTCTACTCGTACACCAGCCCGGCCCAGGGCATCTTCGACTATCCAATGTGGATATTGTCGATGCGGGGGCAGCAGCAGTCGCGACGTCTGCTCGAGGCGCGGCCGCAGGGCAAGGGTCTGGTGGTGCGACTGGAAGGCATCGACACGCGGGAGCTGGCCGAGCAGTGGGCCGGTGCCGATGTGGCGGTGGAAAAGACGGCGCTACCCGAACTGGATAGCGGCGAATATTACTGGCATCAGTTGGAAGGGCTCGAGGTGGTGACCCGCGACGGCGTCAAGCTGGGACGTGTCGACCACTTGTTCGAGACCGGTGCCAATGATGTGCTGGTGGTCAGGCCCTCCGAGGAGAGCCTCGATGATCGCGAGCGGCTGCTGCCGTTCCTGCCTGACGACGTCATCGTTCAGGTCGATCTGGTCGATCGCTCCATGATCGTCGATTGGGACCCCGCCTTCTGATGACGACAGTGCTGGCACCCGGTGCCGCTGTCCAGGTCGGTGAGAGCCAAGCGTTCGGCAACGGGTAGGAGAAGCGTACCGTGTGGATTGGTGTCGTATCCCTGTTCCCGGAGATGTTCGAGGCGATTACCCGGCACGGTGTCACCGGACGCGCCGTTGAACGGGGGCTGCTGGAACTGGCGTTCTGGAATCCCCGCGACTACGCCACCGACCGGCACCGTACGGTGGACGACCGTCCCTATGGCGGTGGCCCCGGCATGCTGATGAAGGTCGATACCCTGCGCGAGGCATTGGCCGAGGCGCGGGCCGGTGCCGAGTCCGCCGGCCATCGGCCCAGCGTGATCTATCTGTCTCCCCAGGGACGCAGGCTGGATCAGGCAGGGGCGCGGGAGCTGGCAACCCGTGACGGGCTGATCGTCGTGGCGGGTCGTTACGAAGGTATCGACGAGCGCGTGGTCGAGGCCGATATCGATGAAGAGTGGTCGATCGGCGACTACGTGCTCAGCGGCGGCGAGCTGCCGGCCATGGTGATGATCGATGCGCTGGCGCGCGAAGTGCCCGGGGTGCTGGGCCACAGCGATTCGGCCAGCGAGGATTCGTTCGCCGATGGCCTGCTGGACTGCCCGCACTACACGCGGCCCGAGGTGATCGACGGCCATCGTGTCCCGGACGTCCTGCTCAGCGGCAATCACGAGCTGATTCGTCGCTGGCGACTGAAGCAATCCCTCGGGCGCACCTGGCTCAGGCGCCCGGATATGCTGGAGAGCCGAACGTTGGATCGCGAACAGCGCAAGCTGCTCGACGAATTCATCGACGAACACGCCGCGGGAAACATCTCTTCCCGCGACGGCGGTGCATGAGACGGTAGGTTCTCGCACAGAGTGACCGTCGACATGTGTCATCCACGAGTCCGATTCCGCCCCGACCGTTCGTCGGACGGGCGCCGGGATCACGAAACGTCCCAGGGGCGTTTCTTCAATGAGGAGCAAGACATGAGTAGCAAGAGCAAGGTGATCCAGGCGCTCGAGAACGAGCAGATGAGCAAGGAAATCCCGGCGTTCGCGCCCGGCGATACCATCGTCGTCCAGGTCAAGGTCGTGGAAGGCAGCCGCGAACGCCTCCAGGCTTTCGAAGGCGTCGTCATCGGCAAGCGTAACCGTGGCCTGAACTCCGCCTTCACCGTGCGCAAGATCTCCCACGGTGTCGGCGTCGAGCGTACCTTCCAGACCTACAGCCCGCTGGTGGCCGGTATCGAAGTCAAGCGTCGCGGCGACGTGCGCCAGGCCAAGCTTTACTACCTCCGCGAGCGCAGCGGCAAGTCTGCCCGCATCAAGGAAAAGCTGGGCTGATCCGGCCCGCGCCTTCGACTGGAGGCGCATCCGGCTGGTCCGCAGGAAACCCCGCGAGTCGTTCGGCTCGCGGGGTTTCCGCGTTATGATGGTGCTTTTGGCCACATAGCCCCTTCCATCACGGAGTCGCATGAACGATCACGACCGACGCGATGCCTTCCTCGATGCGCTGTGGCTGGAGCGCGGTGTCAGCGAGCATACGCTGAGCGCCTATCGCCGGGATCTGACGGCCTGGATCGGTTATCTCAAAGCGCAGGACGAACGGCTGCTGGCGCCCGGCGAGAGTACGCTGGTGGCGTTCGTCGATGTCTGCCGTGAGCGCTACCATGCGCGTTCCATCGCCCGTCAGCTCTCCTGTCTGCGGCGCTTCTACCGCTGGGCCCTGGCGGAAGGGCTGATGAGTCACGACCCGCTGGCGGAGATTCAGGCGCCCCGAGTGCAGCCGGGGCTGCCATCGACACTCGAGGAGCACGATGTCGATCGCCTGCTGCTGGCGCCGGATGTGGAGACTGCGTTGGGGTTGCGGGATCGCGCCATGCTGGAAGTGCTCTACGCCTGCGGGTTGCGGGTATCGGAACTGGTGGGGCTGACCGTTAACGCGATCAACCTGCGCCAGGGGGTCGTGATGGTGCGTGGCAAGGGCGACAAGGAGCGTCTCGTGCCGCTGGGGGAGGAGGCCCTGGCCTGGGTCGACCGCTATCTGCGTCAGGGCCGCAACGAGCTGATGCGGGATATCCGTCAGCCGCCGCTGTTCCCCGGCCGGCACGACGGTTTCATGACCCGCCAGACCTTCTGGTACCGGCTCAAGCACTACGCCCAGCTGGCGGCCATCGACAAGCCGTTGTCGCCCCACACCCTTCGCCACGCCTTCGCGACTCATTTATTGAATCATGGGGCCAATTTACGTGTCGTACAGTTGCTGCTGGGTCACAGCGACCTGTCGACCACGCAGATCTATACCCACGTGGCCCAGGCGCGCCTGGAAGCGCTGCACGCCCAACACCACCCGAGAGGTTGAACATGAGAAGTCGTTTACTGTCCGCACTTGCCCTGGTGGGCGTGGCTCTGGCGCCGAGTGCGTTCGCCGAGCCTCCCGCCGACCTCGCCGACAAGCTGAATGCCCATAGTGGTCAGCCGCTGCCGATCGAGGCCATCGATGACTCGCCGGTGCCGGGGCTCTACGAGGTACGTCTGCGCGGCGGTAACACGCTCTATTCGGATGCCGACGGGCGGTACCTGATCGTCGGCGACCTCTATGAAAACGCCGACGACGGCATGGTCAATCTGACCGAACAGGCCGCCAACCAGCGCCGCAAGGCCCTGGTCGACGCCGTTCCCGAGGACCAGCGGGTGGTCTACAAGCCGGCCGGCGAGGTCAAGGCCAAGCTCACCGTGTTCACCGATCCCACCTGCCCCTACTGTCACAAGCTGCATGCCGAGCTGTCCCAGCTCAACGACATGGGGATCGAGGTGGACTACCTGGCCTTCCCGCGCATGGGTCCCAGTTCGGATGCCGCACGGCAGCTCGCCCGGGTATGGTGTGCCGACAACCGCTCCGAGGCGATGAGCGCTGCGTTCCGTGGTGACGAGGTGGACGCGCCGAAGAACTGCGACGCCCCGATTGCGGCCCAGTATCGGCTCGGCGTCGAGTCCGGCATCCAGGGAACGCCCGCGATCATCTTCCCCGATGGCAAAATGGTACCCGGCTATCTGCCGGCGAAGCGTCTGGCGGCGATGCTCGACGTGAATGCCGACGGCGACAGCTGACGCCTGGCGTGAATCCCCTCGAGTCGGCTTGACAAGGGGGGCTGGGCTTTCTACCGTGACCGCCCTTCAGGGCGCTTTGTGGATGAAATCCGTTCGACAAAGGACAGGTGCCGCGACCGCGGTCACCGCTCCGTGGGGTGAGGCGACCAGTACAATCGAGCAGGGGAGAGCGACATCTTGGATCCGGTGAGAGTGGGTATCTGCGGGCTGGGCACCGTGGGCGGTGGCACCTTCGACGTTCTGACGCGCAACGCCGACGAGATCGCCCGGCGCGCGGGGCGTCCCATCGTCATCGAGCAGGTGGGTGCACGTCATGACAATCCCGACTGCGACACCTCCGGGGTCAAGGTGACGCGTGACATCTTCGAGGTCGCGCGCAATCCCGATATCGATGTGCTGGTCGAACTCATCGGCGGCTATGACGTCGCCCGAGAGCTGGTGATGACGGCGATCGAGCACGGCAAGCACGTGGTCACCGCCAACAAGGCGCTGATCGCCGTCCACGGCAACGAGATCTTTCACGCGGCCCACAAGAAGGGGGTCATCGTCGCCTTCGAAGCGGCCGTGGCCGGCGGCATTCCGGTGATCAAGTCGCTGCGCGAAGGTCTAGGCGCCAACCGTATCCAGTGGCTTGCCGGCATCATCAACGGCACCGGCAACTACATCCTGACCCATATGCGCGACGAAGGGCGGGCGTTCGAGGACGTCCTCGCCGAAGCCCAGGCACTGGGCTATGCCGAAGCCGACCCGACCTTCGACGTCGAAGGCATCGACGCCGCCCACAAGCTGACGATTCTCGCCTCCATCGCCTACGGCGTGCCGCTGCAGTTCGATCGCGCCTACACCGAGGGCATCGCGCGGATCACTGCCGAAGATGTCGAGCAGGCCGATAACCTGGGCTACACCATCAAGCATCTGGGCATCACCCGGCGTGGCGACAACGGCGTCGAGCTGCGCGTGCATCCGACGTTGATTCCCAAGGAGCGGCTGCTGGCCAATGTGCACGGGGTCAAGAACGCCATCGCCGTGATGGGCGACGCCGTGGGGCCGACGCTCTACTACGGCGCCGGCGCCGGCGCCGAGCCCACCGCCTCGGCGGTCGTTGCCGATCTGCTCGACGTGGCCCGCAACATCGCCACCGCCCACAGCTACCGGGTGCCCTACCTTGCCTTCAGCGGCGTCAACGACGAGGCCAACGCGCTGCCGATCCTGCCGATGGAAGAGATCGTCACGGCGTACTATCTGAGGTTGCTGGCGGTGGATCGCCCCGGCGTGCTGGCCCGGGTGGCGACAATCCTCGCCGAGCAGGGTATCTCGATCGAGGCGATCATCCAGAAGGAAGCCACCGAAGGCGAACTGGTGCCGATCATCCTGCTGACCCACCGGACCCGCGAGAAGCACATGAATGAGGCGATCCGTCAGCTGGAATCGCTGGCCGACATCGCCGGACCGGTGACGCGAATCCGCGTCGAGTCGCTGGACGAGCAGGAATAATCGCAGCCACAAGCTACGAGCCGCGGGCCTCGGTCAGTATCAGCTCGAGACTCGCAGCTCGAAGCTCGCCACTCACGGAGTGAAACATGCGTTATATCAGTACGCGCGGCCAGGCGCCGGCGCTGAATTTCGAGGAAGTGGTGCTGACCGGCATGGCGGTCGACGGCGGGCTCTATGTACCGGAGACGGTGCCGCAACTGTCCCATGAAGAGCTCGCCTCCATGGCGGGGCTCTCCTATGCCGAGATCGCCTTCCGGGTAATGAAGCCGTTCGTCGGCGGCGAGATCGACGACGAGACCTTCCGCGGTCTGGTCCGTGACGCCTACGCCACCTTCAGCCACGAAGCGGTGGTGCCGCTCAATCAGCTCGACGCCAACCACTTCCTGCTCGAGCTGTTCCATGGGCCGACCCTGGCGTTCAAGGATGTCGCGCTGCAACTGCTGGGGCGCATCCTCGATCACTTCCTGGCCAAGCGTGGCGAGCGTGCGGTGATCATGGGCGCCACCTCCGGCGATACCGGCTCGGCGGCGATCGAGGGCTGTCGCCACTGCGACCATCTCGATATCTTCATCCTGCATCCGCACAACCGGGTTTCCGAGGTGCAGCGACGCCAGATGACCACGGTACTCGCGGACAACGTCTTCAACATCGCCATCGAGGGCAACTTCGACGACGCCCAGGCGATGGTCAAGTCGAGCTTCGCCGACCAGGCCTTCCTCGACGGCGAGCGGCTGGTGGCGGTCAACTCGATCAACTGGGCGCGGATCATGGCCCAGATCGTCTACTACGTGGCTGCCGGCGTGGCGCTCGGGGCACCGCATCGCGAGGTCAGCTTCTGCGTGCCCTCGGCCAACTTCGGCAACCTCTTCGCCGGCTACATGGCGAGTCAGATGGGCCTGCCGGTGAAGCAGTTCATCATCGCCACCAACGCCAACGACATTCTCCACCGTACGCTCGCCGACAACGACTTCTCCAAGCGTGAACTGGCGGCGACGCTGGCGCCCTCCATGGATATCGTGGTGTCGTCGAATTTCGAACGGTTGCTGTTCGATGCCTATGACCGCGATGGCGACGCCGTCCGCGACCTGCTCGAGCGCTTCCAGCAGGAGCCGGCCGTGCTGGCGGACGCGCCACTGGCCAGGCTGCGCGAGAAGTTCTCGAGCTTCAGCGTCGACGACGACACCATCCTCGAGGCGATCCGCGACGCGCACCATCGCACCAAGGAGCTGCTCGATCCGCATACCGCCACCGGTTACCGGGCCGCGGAGCGTGCACGTGCCGATGCCGTGACGCCGATGATCACGCTGGCGACCGCGCATCCGGCCAAGTTCGCCGAGGCCGTGGTCAAGGCGGGATTCTCCGGGGTGCCGCTGCCACCGCACATGGATGACCTGCTTGAGCGCGAAGAGCGCTACAGTGTACTGCCTGCCGAGCTGAAAGCCGTGCAGGCGTTCGTCGCCGACAACCGGCGCTGAACCGAAGCGCACGGCGCGAAACGCCGTACGGGACGGCAGGGAGAACAAGTCATGTTGAAGATTTGGGGACGGGCGAACTCCACCAACGTCAAGAAGGTGTTGTGGTGTGCCGCCGAGCTGGAGCTGCCCTTCGAACGAATCGATGCAGGCGGTGCCTATGGCGTGGTCGACGAACCCGCCTACCGGGCCATGAATCCCAACGGTCTGATCCCGTGCCTGCAGGACGGCGACTTCGTGCTTTGGGAATCGAACGCGATCGTGCGCTATCTATGCGCCAAGTATGGCCGCGACTCCCTGTATGACGATGATCCCGCAGCGCGTGCCGACGCCGACAAGTGGATGGACTGGACGACATCGTCGCTGGCATCCCCCTTCCGGGACGTGTTCTGGAACACGGTGCGCCTGCCGGCCGAGCAGCGTGACGACAAGGCGGTCGAAAAAGGACTCGCCGGCTGCGGCGCGCTACTCGCCATGGCAGATCGAACCTTGGCCGAACAGCCCTTTCTATCGGGGTCGGCGTGGGGGATGGGGGATATCCCGCTGGGCTGCTTCGCCTACGCCTGGTTCGAAATGGCTATCGAGCGTCCCGACCTGCCGCATCTGGCCGCCTGGTACACGCGGCTGCAGGCGCGTCCAGCCTATCGCCAGCATGTCATGATCGCACTCACCTGAGTTCCCGATGTCTCTCCTCTCGACTTCGCCGGAGCCGATTCGCGACCATTCCCGTCGCCGCATTCAGCCGCGCCCCCGTGACGAAGACGTCTATCGGCGCGGGTTGGCCGCCGGGCTCTCCGAGCTTCAGGCGCGGATTCTGGCCGGGCGCCTGCACGGCCACGACGGCCCGCTGGAGGCGCTGACCGCGCCGGCACTGCGCTACCTCAACCATCCCGAGCAGCTCTGCGACGCTCGGCGTGGCGCCGAGCGCATCGCCCGGGCGGTGAGCGAGGGCGAGCACATCGGCATTCTGACCGACTACGATGTCGACGGCATCACGTCGCACGTGGTGATGCTGCGTTCGATGACCGAGCTGTTCGGTGTGCCGGCGACAAGGCTGCACAGCCTGATCGGCCATCGAATCAACGACGGCTACGGCATCAGTCTGCCGCTGGTCGAGCGCACCCTGGCGCTGAAACCGCGCCCCAGCCTGGTGATCACCGCCGACTGCGGCTCCTCGGACGAGCCGCGAATCGCCCGGCTGCGCGAAGCCGGTATCGACGTGGTGGTGACCGATCACCACGCGCTGCCGGTGGAGGGTCCGCCGGCCTCTGCCTATGCCACCATCAACCCCACGCGTCCCGATTGCGGCTATCCCGACAAGACCATTGCCGGCTGCATGGTCGCCTGGCTGATGATGTCGCTGACCCGCTCGGTACTGGTCGAGCAGGGTGTGCTGTCGGCATCGACGCCGAAGCTCTCGCCGTGGCTCTCCTATGTGGCACTGGGCACGGTGGCCGATTGTGTCTCGCTGGGCGCGAGTGCCGCCAATCGCGCCGTGGTGACCTACGGATTGCGGCTGATCAATCGGATGGAGTCCGCCTGCTGGCGGGTGATGGCCGAGCGCCTCGGTGCCGACAGCGTGCCGTTCGACGCCGAGACCCTGGCGTTCCAGATGGGGCCGCGCATCAATGCCCGCTCCCGTCTGGACGACCCCTACGCCGCGCTGCACTTCATGCTGGCGGAGGAGGACGGCGTGGCGCGTCAGCATCTGCAGGTCCTCGACGATGACAACCAGGCACGCAAGGCGCTCGAGGCGGAGATGGTCGAGAGCGCTCGCGCCCTGGCCAGGCCGCAGCTGGAGGATAACTGGCCGGCGCTGGTGATCCATCTGCCGGAAGGGCACGCCGGCGTGCAGGGCATCGTCGCCTCGCGGCTGGTGCAGTCCTACGGCCGGCCGACGCTGGTGCTGACACCGGCGACCGCGCCGGACATGCTCACGGGCTCGGGGCGCTCGATCGACGCCCTGCATCTGCGCGATGCGCTGCAGCGCGCTCATGAGCTGTCGCCGTCGAGCCTGCCGCGTTTCGGCGGGCACCGGGGGGCTGCCGGCGTGGGCGTACCTCTGGCCGAGAGGGAGGCGTTCCAGCGCGCGTTCCTGCAGGCGGTGCGGGAACAGCTCGGCGAGCGGGAGCTGTTTCCGGTGGTCTGGACCGATGGCCCGTTGGCGGCCTCGCAATTGGGCCTTCCGACGTTGGACGAGCTCGAAGCGCTGTCGCCATATGGGCGTGAGTTCGACGCGCCGCTGTTCGAGGGTGAATTTGTCGTCGAGCAGCTGCGCGCGGTGGGTGCCGAGGGCAATCATCTGATGCTCGAGCTCTCCTGCGATGCGATCGTCTGCCGGGCGATCTGGTTCCGCGCGCTCAACCCCGGCGAGGCCGCGCCGATCTCGCTGGGCGACAGGGTGCGCTGCGCCTTTAAGCTCTCTCGCAACCGCTGGAAGGGGCGGGAGTCGTTGCAGCTAATGGTCGAGCACGCCGAGCGCCTTCGGGAAGATACTGACTAGACGGCTGCGCGAACTCGGCGCCTCTGGTGAATCACTGTGTCTTGCGGTGCCGGGGCGCCGGTCCGATCGGAATCCTCACCTGTACCCTATAGGTGCCGGTCCCGGTGCTTCGTGCGCCTTGTGGCGGAACGCCGCTCCGGTTCCTCCGCTCGCCGAGCTGTCCAGCATTTCCTCTGCCCACCGGGGCAAGGGGGCCCGCTGATTTCTTGCCGTCCGCTTTATAGACTTGCCGTTATAATCCCTCGCAGGCGCCACAAGCGCCGACGCTGAATTCGACTGCCTATCCGGCGGCAAAACGACAACAAGGGGTTCCGCATGGAACGGGTCTATCGCCACCGTCCCCACGAGGACGTGCTGGCCATTCTGCTGGGGGCGTCCTGCGCTGCCCTCGGCCTGGCGCTGTATCATCATGCCCACATCTTGATCGGCAGTACTGCGGGGATCGCGCTGCTGGTGACCTACGTCACCGGATGGAACTTCGGGCCGGTCTTCTTTTTCGTCAATCTGCCGTTCTACTGGCTGGCCTGGCGACGCATCGGCCACCATTTCACGTTAAAGACCTTTGGTGCGGTGGCGCTGCTGTCCTGGATATCCTGGATGCTGCCGGGCTGGATGGAGATCGGCGCGGTCGAGCCGCTGTTCGCGGCGCTGGCGGGGGGAAGCCTGATCGGCCTGGGCGTGCTGTTCCTGTTTCGCCATCGTGGGAGTCTCGGCGGCTTCAACATCCTCGCGGTCTATCTGCAGGACCGCTACGGCTGGCCGGCGGGAAAGGTCCAGATGGGCCTGGACGGCCTGATCATGCTGGCTGCGTTCTTCGTGCTGCCGGTCACCAATGTGCTCTACTCGATCGTCGGCACCGTGGTGCTGGGCGCGATTCTCACCATCAACCACCGTCCGGGGCTCTACACCGGGGTCAGTCAGAGTTGAAGAGCCAGTTGAGAAAACGGCTTCGATCGGCGATGGCGTTCAATAGTTGGGCCATAATCCCGGTGTGACCAGCTCGAGCAGGTGGTCGTCTGGATCGCGAAAATAGAGGCTCACGCTCCCTTTCGGCCAGCGCGTCCGGCCTTCGATCGCGATGCCGTGCGCGGCCAAATGCACTTCCCAGTCGTCGAGACTTTCGGCGGGAATCGCCAGCGCCAGGTGTTGGCGACCCTCGCCGTCGTCGGGCGGGATGGCCCCCATGTCATCCGGCAGGTGGACCGTCTCACCGGTCTGGCCCTGCTGGAACACCAGCAGCATGGTGTTGCCGGTGGGGTAGGCGGTGAAGCGCTCGTCCTCGAGATGAGATTCGAGCCCGAGCACTTGGGTGAAGAAGTGTCGGGCCCGCTTCATGTCGGCCGTGTAGAGAACGCTCTCGATGACGCCGCCCAGCGGTGGCGCGTGGTGGGGTGAGGTCATCGCTTTCTCCTTGCTGGTTTCGCCCTTGGCTGGCTGCGATCAGCCGCGTAGCCAGAACCACCAGACGATGAACAGAATCACCGCAATGCCCAGGGTGTTGAGCAGAAGTGTCATGCCGTCGCTTCCTTGGCGTCGATCTCGATTGGGTGGCGTTGAGCACCACCGGGCCGAAACCGCCGCAGTCGGTTGGCGTTGCTGACCACCGTCACCGACGACAGCGACATCGCCAGCGCCGCGATCATCGGCGACAGTAGCAGCCCGGTGAGCGGGTAGAGTATACCGGCGGCAATCGGGATACCCAACGCGTTGTAGCCGAACGCGCCCCACAGGTTCTGCTTGATGTTGGAAAGTGTCGCGCGGCTGATGGCGATGGCGTCACCGACGCCGTGCAGCGAGTTTCGCATCAGCGTGATGCCGGCGCTCTCGATGGCGATATCGGTGCCCTGGCCGATGGCGAAGCCCACGTCGGCCTGGGCCAGCGCCGGGGCATCGTTGACACCGTCCCCGACCATGCCGACACGCTCGCCGGCCTGTTGCAGCTCGGCGATCACCCGCTGCTTGTCCTCGGGCATCAGCTCGGCGTGCACGTCATCGATCCCCGCTTCGCGGCCAATGGCTTCTGCAGCCGCTCGATTGTCACCGCTGAGCATCACCACTTTCAGCCCCTCCTTCTGCAGCCGGGCGATCGCCGGGCGGCTGTCCGGACGCAGCGCATCGCGAACCGCGAACAGCGCCGCCAGCTGGCCGCCAACGGCGAGATAGACCACGCTGGTCGCCTCGGCCTGCCACTCCTCGACCTCTGCCACGGCGGCGGCGAGGTCGATGTCGTGGTTCCTCATCAGCGCTGCGTTGCCCAGCAAGGCCTGGCTACCATCGTCCAGCGTGGCGACGACACCGCGGCCGGTCAGGCTCTGGAAGTCGTGAATTGCCGGGCCAGCCGGGCCAGCCGTGGCAGCGCCGACATGGGTCATCAGGGCATCGGCCAGCGGATGTTCCGAACCACGCTCCAGGGCGGCTACCACGGCCTTGCTGCGGGATTCGTCCTGCCAGTAGCGACTATCGGTGACGCTCGGCTTGCCGACGGTCAGTGTCCCGGTCTTGTCGACGACCAGCGTGGTCAGATGGCTGGCGGTCTGCAGCGCCTCGCCGTCGCGAATCAGCACACCATACTCGGCGGCCTTGCCGATCCCGATCATGGTCGAGATCGGCGTCGCCAGGCCCAGCGCGCAAGGGCAGGCAATGATCAGCACGGTGGTCGCCGCCACCAGCATGTGCACGAGTTGTGGTGGTGGACCGACGTTGAGCCAGATCATCGCCGAGATCACGGCGATGATCATCACGCAGGGCACGAAGATCGCCGAGACCTTGTCTGCCAGCGCGCCGATCGGCGGCCGCGACTCCTGGGCGCGGGAGACCTGGTCGACGATACGGCCCAGCCGGGTCTCTTCACCGACATGGGTCGTGCGATAGATCAAGCCGCCCTTGCCGTTGACGGTGCCGGCGCTGACCGGGTCGCCCGGGGCCTTGCGAACCGGTGCCGGCTCGCCGGTGAGCATCGATTCGTCGATGAAGCTCTCGCCATTCTCGACCTTGCCATCGACTGGGAGGCGCTCGCCGGGGCGTACCCGGATTCGATCGTCGACCTGGACTCGATCGATCTCGACGTCCTGCTCCTCGCCACCCCGAATCACCCGGGCCGTCCTGCGCTGCAGGTCGAGCAGGCGCGAGAGCGCCTGGCTGGTGCGTCCTCGGGCACGCAGCTCCAGCGTCTGTCCGACGCCGATCAGGCCAATGATCATCAGCGAGGCTTCGAAATAGAGATGACGCGACCCTTCGGGGATGGCACCGGGAACCAGGATCACGGCCATCGAGTAGAGCCAGGCCGCCGCGCTGCCCAGGGCGATCAAGGTATCCATGTTGGCCTGATGATGGCGAAACGCCTTCCACGCCCCGTCGAAGAAGCGCCGCCCGGCCGTCGCCAGGACGCCGAGGGTGGCAAGCCCCAGCGCTAGCCAGATCCAGCGCTCGCCACCGACGAGTTGCGGGGTATGGACGAACATCGCCAGCATCATCGGCACGCCCAGCGCCAGGCTGGCGGCGGATTCGATGGCATGGCGACGTGCCTGACGGTCCGCATTCTGCTGGCGCCTGGTGGCAGCCTGGCGGAGGTCCTCGATTGGTGACGCGCCGTAGCCGACCTGCTCGACCGCGGCGATCAGGTCGGCGGTGGTGGCCTGGCCGCTGACCTGGGCCGTCTCGCTGGCGAAGTTGACCTGGGCATGCTGCACGCCGGGCGTCCTGGACAGCGCTTTCTGAACGGCGTTGACGCAGCCGGCGCAGGTCATTCCACTGATCGACAGGCGTTGCTGTCGACTGACCTTCGACATCGACTCCGCTTCGCTGGCCGCCGCGGACGAGGTCGGGGTATCGGTTTCTCCTGGGATCTCCTCGTCCGGTGGGTAACCGGCCTCGGCCAGTATTCGGGCGATTCGGTTCCGCGGCAGCTTGCTGGCGACCTCTAGGCGCTTGTTGCCGGGTTCGCCACTGATGTCGGCGTCTTCGTCCTCGGCCTGGATTGCACTACGCATCCGGCCGACGCATCCCTGGCAGTGCATGGCCTCGATACGATAGGGGTAGCGGCTCATGGATCTCTCCTCGCGGTGGCAGGGCACTCGCCGCCGGCCTCGGACGACTGCTCGATCAGGCGGCAGATGCTGTGGCCGTCAGGCGTGCCGTCCGGCAGGTTCGACCACTCCTCCATGGCCCGCTCCATGCGATCCGCCAGGGCCTGAAGTTCCTGAATCCGGGCATGGATCTGCGGCAGGCGGGCGGCCAGCAGGTCGCGCACCAGCGGACAGGGCGAATCACCCTGGTCCGCCTGTTCCAGAATGTCGGCGATCTCCTTGAGGTTGAAGCCCAGGGTCCGCGCCCGCTGGATGAAACGCAGCCGCTCGAGATCGCGCTGATCGAACAGCTGGTAGCCATTGTCGGGATCGCGGCGCGGGTTCAGCAGCGACTGTCGCGCGTAGTGGCGCACCGTCTCGGGGGTGACGCCTGCGGCCCGGGCCAGTTCGGTGACTTTCATGGGATATCCTCGCGGGGCCTGTCATGAACATGAGTCTAAAACCTGGGTGTTACCCATTGGTCAAGACGTGACAGCAGGCGTTCGTCGTCATTGCCGATCGGCTATAGCCATTGGTCTTACGACCAAAGAAATCCCCAAAACTCGATTAAAACGACCGTTTGCTAATTGACGCTAAACCGCCATTCCGTCACAACGGAAAGAGACAAGTCGAGCCTTTCCCATGCCGGGAATTGGCTTGGAGAACAACGGAATCACCGACCGCATGACAGGCGAGCAAGACGCCGCGGCGGCTTCCTGGGTCCAGGGGAACCAATCATGATCATTCGCTATCGTCGTCTATCGCTGGCCATCGCGTTGGTGAGCGCCGCCGCCTCCAGTCAGGCCATGGCCGGTGCCTTCCAGCTTCAGGAGCAGAGCGTCAGCGGCCAGGGTACCTCCTGGGCCGGACGCACCTCCAACGTTCAGGACGGCTCCATCGTCTTCGGCAACCCGGCTGGCATGTCGTTCCTCGACCGCGCCCAGGTCACCGTGGGTACCCACTACATCGATGCCAGCTCGGACATCAGCAACGACAGCGGTACCCAGCCGGCGCTCACGCCGGGCGGTGTCGTCGCGGTCGGCACCGGGGGCAGCACCGACGGTGACATGATCCCGCACAAGGCGGTACCGTTCGGCTACTACGTGCAGCCGATCAACGATCGCTGGAGCTTCGGCCTCGGCGTCTATGCGCCGTTCGGCCTGGTCACCGACTACAGCGACGACTTCAAGGGACGCTACTTCGGCAACTACAGCGATCTGGAGATCATCACCGCCCAGCCCACGCTGTCGTATCGCTTCAACGACAAGTTCGCGATCGGGGTCGGCGTGACCTACAACCACATCAAGGGCGAGCTGGAGAGCAAGACGCCCAATCCGCTCAACCCGACCGCCGGCGGTGACGGTACCGTCAACGTCAAGGGTAACGACGACGCCTGGGGCTACAATATCGGTATGATCTACCGCCCGGTGGAGTCCACCACCCTGGGTCTCACCTACCGCTCCAAGGTCGAATACCATCTCACCGGCGACGTCGATGCCTCCAACGTCTTCGGCGGGGTCGGTGCAGGCGGCCCGGTCTTCCTCGACGCCGACGGCGACGCCTCGCTCGATATCACCCTGCCAGAGACCATCGACTTCTCGGTGACCCACCAGCTCGACGACCGCTGGACGGTGATGGCCGGGGCGACCTATATCCGCTGGAGCCGCTTCGATCAATTGGTGGTCGACAACGACCTGGGGCTGGATATCAACGAGCAGCAGGACTACCGCGACACCTGGCAGTACGCCGCCGGCCTCTCCTACAAGGTCAATCCGGCCTGGACCCTGCGCGGTGGTATCGCCTACGACCAGTCACCGGTCAAGGATGCCCATCGCAGCCCACGTGTACCCACGGCGGACCGGACCCTGGTCTCGATCGGCGCCGGCTGGACGCCGATCCCCGACCTGACCATCGATGCCGCCTACAGCTACATCTGGGAAGATCGCGCCGACGTCGATCTGCAGGACGAGAACGGTACCTCCTATCAGGCCGAATACGACAATTCGCTCAACCTGTTCGGCGTGCAGGCGACCTATCGCTTCTAGGGCCCAGGTTCGTCCGTCGACACTCGCGCTCGACCACACTGCGACCCCGGCCAAGGCCGGGGTCGTCGCGTGATGGCGGTTCGTGCCCGGCTGGCGGCGAATCGACGCCGGCAATCGGCCGCTCGAGTCCGGATCGATAGTGGAGATGCACAACTGTCGTCAGTCGTTTCCGAATCGTTACACAATAAAAAAATTAGTCACCCATTCGCCCTGTCTGGACGACGGGGAGGCGAGATACTGAGTGGCGTCCAGTCGGCCGATTCAGACTTCCCTTCCCGCTCAGGAGACTATCGATGGCCCCCGCCGTTAACTCAGATCGCGAAATCGAGACACCGGATACCACTGGCGCACCGGCCGGCTCTCCGCAGTGGCTGTCGACGCTGGTCAGGGCCGTCGCCTCGGGCAAGAGCAACGGCGAGACGACAGAGAGCGATGCGGAGAAGCCGGAGCAGGTCTCCGATACCTCACTGAGCGCCGGGCAGATACGCGACAAGTACGATATTCCGGATTTCACCGACGACGGCCTGATGGAGGCCGAAGTGGATGACACGGACGATGACGGCAATCACAAGACGGTAGGGCAGAAAGCTGCCGAGGATTTCATCCAGGGGATCCGCGATGACGTCAAGAGCGGCAAGCTTGGCGAAGAGTCGGACGAAGCGAAGCTGGTCGATCTGATCGATGCTCAGGGGGCCACCGATCATGGCTACGATCTCTACGGCTACGTCGAGCTGATCGAGTCCGGCGGTTCGACCTATCGGCAGACACAGACGGAGCCGACGCATCTCACCGGTGACGACGCCAAGGCGCTCATCGACGAGGACGAACTCGCCAAGCAGATCTCCGAGCTGATGCAGAAGGAGGGTATCAGCAAGCGCTACGACGATTCGCTGCAGGGAGCTATCGAGAGCGTCTCCGACGACAAGCGTGAGGCGATCAGCGACAAGGTCAACGAAGCGCTGTTCGACGCTGACGGCAAGGCCAACCTCGATTTCGAGGATTACGTCATTGCGATGAAGGAGAAAGCGGAAGCGACGGACGACGAGGCGCTTTCGGACGGGATTCAGGCTGAAGTCGACAACTACTTCGAAGCCCTGCAGGCGCTGGAACCGGATCGCTACAAGGACCGGAAGCAGACCTTCGACCAGAACATGATGACCCATCAGCTCGATGGCTACATGGAGAACCCCGACTCGGTGGATGCCGAAAATGTCAGCACGGGGCTGCGTGACACCATCGATATCGTGCAGGGGGGCATCAATAGCGCGCTTCAGCATCTGGACAAGACCGACAAGTCCTATAACGCCTACCAGACCCTGAATCGCGATCTGGAATCGTTCAAGTCCTCACTATCCAACCTGTCGGCGGGCGAGCACAAGAAACTCGCCGAATCCCTGCGCCTGGCGACTGAGGTCACCAACCGGCCGGGTATCAGTCAGGCGGAAAAGAACAAGCTGTTCCAGAAGATCGTCAACGACAACCTGACCGCGCTGCCGGAGGCGGAAAAGGGGACCTTCAAGAAGGTTCTCGATTCAGCCAGTTCCAGCGGTACGCTGGGTGCCATGAGCGGGATGATGAGCCTGATCAGCGGTGGCATGCAGATATCCAATGGCGGTTGGGACGAGATGACCACCGACGAGCGGGTAGGGGCCGTTCGCGATCTGGTGGGCGCGCTCAGTTTCGGTAACGACTTTGCCAAGTTCGGTTCGAACCTCATCGAGACGCTGGGCGGGAAGCGTGATGTGCCCGAGATCGAAGGCGGCGTACCTCGCGCCAATGCGACCGCCTGGCTCGGGCTGCTGGGTGACAACTTCCCGGATATCTGGAAATCCGGTGCCGATGTCAAAGCCGATCTCTTCGCCGAAAACATCAGCCTGCGCGTGGACAACGGGTCTCGGAGTCTCGGCAATCAGGGCATTCCACTCGACGATCTCGATGAGAACGGGCGAAGAAACTTCGACAAGCTGGCGGAAAACCTGGGCAACCAGATGATCGACACCGGTACCCGGACCTCTGGCACCGATATCGCCAAGAGGGTCGGACGCTCGTATCTGCGCTTCATGGGGGGAGCGGGGCTGGACATCACCGGCGGCGTCATGGATCTCGTCACCGGTGTCAAGAAGCTAAAGGATGCCGATACGGCACTGGAGAGAGCCGGCGCCGGCATTCAGATCGGGCTGGGTTCCTCGACCACCGGCATGGCGCTCGCCAACACGGTGTCGATGTTTGCGCCCAGCGGCAGCAATCTTGCCGCCAATCTCGGGGGTATCGGCACCCGCGTGATGAGCGGGATCTTCATGGGCGCGCGCGTGGCTGGCCCCGTCCTGGGTGTCGTCGGCACCATCTTCGGTATCGCCGGTACGCTGATCGCCGAAGCGATCAATCACCAGAAAATGCAGAAGCTGACCGACTCCCAGGGAGACTTCTTCAAGGATCTTTCCGAATACGGTGTCACCGAGGACGATTGGGGCGACAAGCTCGAGTTTGCCCGCTACGAGTCCTACATGTACGGCGGTCGAGACACGCCTGACGACCAATCCATCTTCGACTACCAGTCGAAGGAGTGGCAGCACTTTCAGGATACCGAGGGCGAACGCGGCAGCTCGCTCTCCCGGCTGGCACCCCATCTGCACAAGGACGGTGACCCCGGCACCGAGAATCTTTGGGAGAAACATCTGACCGGTGGCACCACGCGCCAGACCGGCAAGGACCATATCAGCAAGACCGACGATTGGCGCCCCTGGAGCAGCACGGACATGGATGCTGGCGACGAGGGGTTGGGCACCGACGAACTTCGCAGAAATTCGCGCATGGAGGCGATGATGACGCTCTATGGCCGGGAGTTCTTCGATGCGCACAAGACGGAGATCGACACCATCGCCAGCGTCTGGGACGACTGGAATGGCAAGGATGCCATCGTCAGCCGCGACGATCTGAAGGGTTTCATCGCCGACAAGAACAGGAGCCAGGGCGAACGCGACGCTGCCCAGTTCCTGCTGGACGAGAACGGTTTCTACGATGGGCTGGATTCCCTCAAGCACGGGGGCGACGGCGACGCCAAGATCAGCACCAACGATCTCGACACCTGGCTGGAGGAACTTGGCGAGGATAGCGTGGAGGAGTATCGAAAGACGGCGGCGGCCAGCGGCTATGGCTCGCAGTTCCTGCAGGACCACGCAGCCGAGTTCCAGACCATTGCCGAGCGCTGGAACGACTGGAACGGCAAGGATGACATCGTCAGCCGCGATGATCTCGAGAAGATCGTCGACGATGACGACCGGAGCGATGCCGAGCATGAGGCAGCGGACCTGCTGCTCGACAACGAGGGGCTGTTCGACACCCTGGACACTTTCCAGAAAGGTGGCGGCAAGGATAGCAAGATCAGTACCCGGGACCTCGACGACTGGCTCGCGACCATCGGCGAAGTCGGGCTGGATGATTACCGTCGGGCCTCGGTCGTGGGGGACTACGACGTCGATTTCTATCGTGACAACGAGGAGGTGCTGACCGTGGCGATCGACAGCTGGGACGACTGGAACGGCAAGGACGATATCGTCAGCCGCGATGATCTCGAGAAGTTCGCCGATGACGAGGATCGCGACGAAAGCGAACAGGAAGCGGCGGCTCTGCTATTGGAGGATCAGGGGCTGTTCGAAGTGCTGGATACCTTCAAGAAGAGCGATGGCAGCGACGGCAAGATCAGCACCAAGGATCTCAACGCCTGGCTCGAGACGATCGGCGTCGAGCGGCGCGCCTGAGATCGTACGGCTATTCGGCGCCCGCTGACGGATTCGACCCCCGGCCATGAGGCCGGGGGTCGTCGTTCAGGCGCGTGGGAATTTTCCAGAGAAACCTACCAGATCACCACCCGCTTTTCGGGCGGCAGATAGAGGTCGTCGCCAGGCACGACACCGAAGGCGTCGTACCATGTATCCATGTTGCGCACGATGCCGTTGACCCGGAACTGCGACGGCGAGTGGGGATCGCTCTGGACCCGATTGATCATCTCCTCCTCGCGCATCAGGCGCCGCCAGACCTGGCCCCAGGCCAGGAAGAAGCGCTGGTCGCCGGTGAAGCCGTCGATGATCGGAGCGGGTTCGCCATCGAGCGAGCGGTGATAGGCGCTCAGGGCGATGTTCACGCCTCCGAGGTCGCCGATGTTCTCCCCCATCGTCAACTGCGGATTGAGTGAATAACCCGGTATCGGTTGGTACTGCGCATACTGCTGCCCGAGACGCTCGGCCAGTTGGTCGAAATGCTCGGCGTCGGTGGGCGTCCACCAGTCGGTCAGCATGCCGGTGCCGTCCGACTTGCGGCCCTGGTCGTCGAAACCGTGGCTCATCTCATGGCCGATCACCGCCCCGATGCCGCCGTAGTTCACCGCCGGGTCGGCGTTGGGATCGAAGAAGGGTGGTTGCAGGATTGCCGCGGGGAACACGATCTCGTTGCGTGACGGAGCGTAGTAAGCGTTGACGGTCTGCGGGTTCATGAACCACTCGTTCCGGTCCACCGGACCGCCGAGTTTGGCCAGATCGTCCTGCCAGTGCCACTGGCGTGCCGCACCGATGTCGCCGTAGAGATCATCGGCACGAATGGTCATCCCGGCGTAGGTTTCCCAGTGATCGGGATAGGCGATCTTGGCGGTGAAGGCGTCGAGCTTCTCCAGCGCTCGCTGACGGGTCCGGTCGGTCATCCAGCTCACCTGGTGTTGCAGACGATCGCGATAGGCGTCTTCGAGATTGGTGACCAGCGTCTCCATTTCGCGCTTGGCCTGGGGCGGGAAGTGCAGCATGACGTAGAGCTTGCCAGCGGCCTGGCCCAGGAAATCGTTGATCAGCGATACGCCGCGCTTCCAGCGTTCGCGCTGCTCCGGCTGGCCGGAGAGACGCTGGCCGTGGAAATCGAAATGCGCCTGGCTGAAGTCACTAGAGAGATAGGGGCTGTTGGCATCCAGCAGTCTAAACGTCGCATAGGTCTTGAGCGTCGACAGCGGCGTTTCGTCGTAGAGCCGTGCCAGGCCGCGAATGGCGGTATTCTCCGCGAGCACGACCTGGGGCTGACCGGCAAGACCGCTGGCCGAGAGCCATGCCTGCCAGGGAAAACCGGGGGCATAGTCGTCGAGCCGATCCAACGGCAGCGGATTGTAGGTCAGGTCGCGATCCCGCTGTTTCGCCGGCGCCCATTCGATCTCCGCCATGGCGGTTTCCAGTTCGAGAATGCGCTGTGCGCTCTGTCGGGGATGGGGCTGCCTCGCCAGTGTGAGCAGCCTGCCGATGTAGCCGAGATAGGCCTGGCGAATCGTCTCGAAGCGCGGATCGTCACCGAGGTAGTAGTCCCGGGTGGGCAGGATCAGCGGGATCTGCGAGAGATAGGCGGCGTAGCGATCCGGCGCCTTGACGTCGATATCGACGCCCGGCGTCACGATGGTCGGCACGCCGAGACGACGGTCGGCGCTGAACCGAGCCAGATCCGCCTTGCTCTCGATTCCCGCCAGGCGCGTCAGGTCCGGCATCAGCGGCGAGATGCCCTTGGCCTCGATGGCGCCCTCGTCCATCCAGGCGTGGTAGAGATCGCCCAGTCGCTGCTGGGGTGAATTCGACGGCGTATTGGCACCGTCGAGCTGGCGGAGAATGTCACGCACCTGCTGCTCGGCCTGGTCGGCCAGCACGGTAAAGGCGCCGTAGTTGGTGCGATCGGCCGGGATCGGCGTGCGTGCCAGCCAGCCGCCGTTGACGTAGTGGTAGAAGTCGTCGCCAGGGGCGACGCTGGTGTCGCGGGCGCTCAGGTCGACGCCCCACTTACCCATGGCGGGGGCGTGGTTCGGTGCACCGGCGAGGGCGTTGGCACCCGTCGTGCCGGCAAGTGTGAGGATGGCGAAGGCACACGCCGATGTCAGGGTGGAAACGATGCGTCTGTGAGTCATGACCCCTCGCTCTGTTGGGTAGAGCTGACAAAAAGCCGCTACTAGGACGGATAAAAAACTGTCACTGGAACGGATAAAAAAAGCCGCTACACAGAGTAGCGGCAACCGATCGAAGAAACCTCTTTGACAAGACGCATTCACGTCTCTTTGCTCCAGATGTGGTTAGAAGTTGTAGCGCACCAGCAGATCGGTCTCATCATTACCGTAGTCGCTGTCGTCGACGTTTCTCGAATCGTCGAATTTGCGCTCGACGGCGAGAATCAAATTGTCGTCGAAAAGCAGCCACGCCGCCCCCGCGAGATAGAACGCGTTACGAGCGTCGGAGTCGCGATCCTCCAGCCGGTTGAGGCCTGTGTAGAGCTGGACCGTACCGGGGACCGATTCCTTGACGTTGTAGAGTGCGACGCCTTCGTAACCGCGCGCTTCGTCGACGATGCCGTCGCCGCTCTCGACCCCGCTGAAATCTCCGTCGCGTACCAGGTTATGGTATTCGCCCGCGGTCAATGCAAAGTACCAGTTGCCCGGCGTCCAGCGCGCCGCGAGCAGGCCGGCATCGACACTCTCGTCCGTCTTGCCACCGCCGCTCAGCTCGCCGTCGATATTGCTGTGGGTGTAGGTGAAGCCGAACGACCACTCGTCGGTCGGTTGATAGACCGCCGCGCCCTGCGCCGTGTACTTGCGATCCAGACCGGTGAGATTGCCGCTGTAGCCTACCGAGTTGGGGACGTCGTCCCGGGAGGTTTGATAGAGCAACCCGAGTGTCCAGTCACCCCAGTTGTTCTTGTAGGAGATGGCGTTGTCGGGGCGTCCGTTGCCGTCGAAGCCGCCATCGCTGGAAGCGCCGTTGAAACTGCCCTGAGCCGTTGCCCCGTTGTACCAGAACCAGTCGGTCCAGTAGGCGACCATGTCGTACCATAACGAGTACTGCTTGCCGATCAGGATGGTGCCGTAGTCATCGTGACTGACACCGGCGTAGAGCAGGCGCTTGTAATGGTTGTCGGTGCCGTCCTCGAAGAACGGGTCGAAGCCCCACTCCGCGCGGGCGATCGATGACCAGCCGCCCTGGAAGTTGTGTTCGTGAATCAGACGAATGCGCGATCCGGCATTTTTCGGATCGTGATCGTCATGTACGTCGTCGACGAAACTGCTTCCTGCCGCGATGCGGCCGCTGACCGTGAGTTTGTCCTGGGTCGTTTCGTAAAGCGTTACGGCCAGTGCGGATTGGCTGGCCAAAAGGATCCCGGTAGCGACGAAGGTCGCCACAACTGTTTTATTCATCATGATGACTCTTGCTAACTGTTTTTATAAAGAGTGTTCACTCATTTTCGAGAGTGCGGTCACTGCTTGGATGACACCGGTCGCGCCAGCGATCAGTTGTTGTTGACGGCCTGGCTGTCCAGAAACTCTTCCAGCGAAAGCTGGCGATCGCTATCGACATCGGCGGTGCCGAAGGCCCCCATTAGATCGGAATCCGAGCGCGCTTCGCTGACATCGATGACGCCATCGCCGTCGCTGTCCAGAGAGTGGAATCTGTCGACCAGCTCGGGTGGCGCGCTCATCTCCAGCTTGCCACGCTCGAAACTGCCGGTACCGTCACCTGCCGGTGTGTAGTTCTGGCAACCTGCCAATGCCACTAGTGCAGTGACGGAAAAGAGTCCCGTTGTTATGGACTTTGTACTCAAGAACATCTTTGGCTCCCTTTCAGGAGTGGGTTTTGGGGTATAAACCCCGTTTTTTGGCCGCAGATACCCCAAGCGGGTGCGATTGGAGCATCCGCGGCCAAATTCTGTTGTTATTGGAAGAGAAAGGCGTTAAGCGACTTCGCTCTCCAGAAATGCTGCCTTCAGCAGCGCCTGGGTATAGGGTTCTCGAGGATTCGAGAAGATCGATTCCACCGAGCCGTGTTCGATGACGCGCCCTTCCTTCATCACCATCACGTCGTCGGAGAGTGCGCGAACCACCGAGAGGTCGTGGCTGATGAACAGGTAGGTCAGGCCGTGTTTCTTCTGCAGGTCTCGCAGCAGGTCGATGACCCGGACCTGGACCGAGCGGTCGAGCGCCGAAGTCGGTTCGTCGAGCAGCAGCAGCTCGGGTTTCAGGATCAGCGCGCGGGCAATGGCGATCCGCTGGCGCTGGCCGCCGGAGAACTCATGCGGGTAGCGGTTGCGCATGGCCGGATCGAGGGCGACCTCTTCCAGCGCGGCGATGACCTCGGCCTCGCGTTGACGGCGATTCAACTCGGGATGATGAACCTTGAGACCTTCACTGATGATGTCGCCCACGGTCATGCGCGGGGAGAGCGAGCCGAAGGGGTCCTGGAACACCACCTGCAGGCGCGAGCGCAGCGGACGCATGCCGGACTTGTCGAGCCCGGAGATGTCACTCTCCTCGAAGCGGATGTCGCCTTCGGACTTCAGCAGTCGCAGCAAGGCGCGGCCTAGCGTCGACTTGCCCGAGCCGGATTCGCCGACGATACCCAGGGTCTCGCCACGGCGGATGGAGAGATCGATCCCGCGTACCGCCTCGAAGTATTCGCTCTTGCCGAACAGGCGCTTCTTCAGTGCGAAGCGAACCTTGATATCGCGCCCGCTCATCAGCACCGGTGCGTCTGCCGGGGCAGGCTCCTTGCGCCCGCGCGGAATCGCGTCGAGCAGCATGCGGGTATAGTCGTGCCGAGGATTGTCGAAGACCTCCAGCGTGCGGCCGGTTTCGACCACTTCGCCATACCGCATCACCGCGACGTGATCGGCGAAGTGGCGAACGATGCTCAGGTCGTGGGTGATGAACAGAATTGCCATGCCGTATTCGGCCTGCAGCGACTTGAGCAGATCGAGGATCTGCGCCTGCACGGTGACGTCGAGTGCCGTGGTCGGCTCATCGGCGATCAGCAGTCTGGGTTCGCAGGCCAGCGCCATGGCGATCATCACGCGCTGGCGCTGGCCGCCGGAGAGCTCGTAGGGATAGCTGTCGATCCGGCGTTCCGGTTCGGGGATACCGACCTGATTCAACAGTTCCAGGACGCGCTGCCGATTGGCCTGGCCCTTGAGCTGCTTGTGCCGGATCAGCACTTCACCGATCTGCTTGCCGATCCGGTGCAGCGGATTGAGCGAGGTCATCGGCTCCTGGAAGATCATCGAGATGTCGTTGCCGCGCACGCGGCGCATGCGCTTGGGCGTGACCTCCAGCAGGTTCTCGCCGTTGAAGCGTATCGCGCCGGTGGTCTCGGCGAGCTCCGGCAGCAGGCGCATGGCGGCGGTGGAGGTGACCGACTTGCCGGAACCGGACTCGCCGACGAGTGCCATGGTCTCACCCTCGGCAATGGCGAAGCTGACCTCCTTGACCGCCGTCACGGGGCCGGTAGGCAGCTGAAACGTCACGCTGAGCTTGTCGATTTCCAGTAGTGATTGCGTCATCGAGTCATCCTCAGCGTGTGCGCGGGTCGAGGGCATCACGCAACCCATCGCCCAGGAAGTTGAGACAAAACAGCGTGGCGGCGAGGAAGAACGACGGCACCAGCAGCATCCAGGGGGCACTCTCCATCATGTCGACGCCTTCGGAGATCAGCACGCCCCAACTGGTCAGCGGCTCCTGCACCCCGAGCCCCAGGAACGACAGGAAGCTCTCCAGCAGGATCACCTTTGGCACGGTGAGGGTGACGTAGATGATCACCGGGCCAATGGCGTTGGGAATCAGGTGGCGGGTGACGATCTTGGTATCCCGCACACCGAGTGCATGGGCGGCTTCGATGAATTCGCGACGCTTCAGCGCCAGGGTCTGCCCGCGCACGATACGGGCCATGTCGAGCCACTCGACCGCGCCAATGGCGGCGTAGATCAGGAAGATGTTGCGACCGAACACCACCATCAACAGGATCACCAGGAACATGAACGGCAGCGAGTACATGATGTCGACGAAGCGCATCATGTAGTTGTCGACGCGGCCGCCCAGATAGCCCGAGATGGCGCCGTAGAGCACACCGATCACCAGGCTGACGAAGGAGGCGACCAGCGCCACCGAGAGTGAGACGCGGCCGCCATAGAGCACGCGGGTGAGCAGGTCTCGGCCGTTGGCGTCGGTGCCCAGATAGTGGGCGCCTTCCAGCGTCGGACCGGTGCCGAAGGCGTTCCAGTCGACCTCGGCCAGCCCCCAGGGCAGTAGCCACGGACCGACGACGCAGACCACGATGATGGCGATCAGCAGGCCCAGACTGGCCATGGCAGCACGGTTCTGGGTAAGCCGCCGCCAGGCATCCTTGGCCAGGCTTTCACCCACGGGGGCCGCGGCGGCTTCCGGTTCTGGAGCGCGGGGTGGGTTGGGGCCGCCGGCGGGCAGCGGAGCGCCATCCCGCTGTTCTCCGCTGTAGGGCTTGGAATCAGACGTCATTGGCGGCCTCCCCGGTGACACGAATGAATGGAGTCGAGGCTCGGTCGTTTTTCATGAGGTGGTCATTGTTCATGAGTCAGTCGTCGTAGCGAATTTGGGGATCGAGTGCGGAGTAGAGCAGGTCGACGATCAGGTTCATCAGTACGATCAGCACGCCGTAGAAGACCACGGTGCCCATCACCAGGGTGTAGTCGCGGTTGAGCGCGCCCTGGACGAAGTAGCGGCCGATCCCCGGGATGCCGAAGATCTGCTCGATCACCACCGAACCGGTGATGATCCCGGCGATGGCCGGGCCGAGGTAGGACATCACCGGCAGCAGGGCAGGGCGAATCGCGTGGCGCCAGATCACTTCACCCTCGTTGAGACCCTTGGCCCGCGCGGTGCGAATGAAGTGGCTGCCCAGTACCTCGATCATGCTGGCGCGCATCATCCGCGCGATATAGGCGATCTGCTGGATCGACAGCGCCACCACCGGCAGGACCAGGTTGGGCAGGGCGCCACCGTTCCAGCCCCCGGCCGGCAGCCAGCCCAGCAGCACGCCGAACACCAGGGCGAAGATCGGCGCGATCACGAAGTTGGGAACGGCGATACCGGTCAGCGCGGTGCCCATGACCAGGTAATCCACGGTGGAGTTGCGCTTGATCGCCGCCGCGATCCCCAGCGGTAGCCCGATCATCAGCGCCAGCAGTATCGCCAGGCCGCCGATCTCCAGGCTGACTGGAAAGCCCTGCATGATCAGCTCGGTGACCGAGAAGTCCTTGTACTTGAACGACGGCCCGAAATCGCCCTGGAGCAGATTGCCCATGTAGCGCAGGTACTGCATCGGCAACGGTTCATCGAGATGGTAGGCGGCCATCAGGTTGGCTTCGATCTCCGGCGGGAGCTGGCGTTCGCCGTCGAATGGGCCGCCGGGCGCCACACGCATCAGGAAGAACGAGATCGTGATCACGATCAGCAGCGTGGGAATCGCCTGCAGCAGGCGCTTGAGGGTGTAGATCAGCATGCGGAGTCACCTGAGCCTGAACGTGGCGGCGTCTTCGAGAGAATCATTGCTCGCGCTCCTGGAGATAGCGCAGCGGGTGAACGTCCATCGGGTTGCTCTCCCAGCCCTGGAGGTCGGGCGATACCAGGTGAACGGAGACATAGTCGTAGAGTGGCAGCAGCGCATAGTCGTCCAGTAGCCGCTGTTGGGCCTGCGTCATCAATTGGCGACGCTTCTCGGCGTCGAGTTCGCCGGTGCTCTCGGCGACGAGCGCGTCGTAGGTCGCGTCGTGGTAGCCGCTGCTCCGGCTTGCCGAGCCGTTGTCGGCATAGGCATTGAGGAAATCGAACGGGTCGTTGATGGTCGCCACCATGCCGTAGCGCGCCACCTCGAAATTGCCTTCGCGGATGGTGGCGTAGTGGACGGCCGCCTCGGAGTTGATCAGCTCGACCTGCACGCCCAGCGGCTTCCACATCGCGGCCACCGCCACCGCGATCTTCTTGTGATCTTCCAGGGTGTTGTAGTTGAGCCGCAGGTGCAGTGGATGGTCGGGCCCATAGCCCGCTTCCTGCATCAGCTCCTTGGCGCGTGCCAGGCGCTGTTCCATGGGCATGTCGGCGAAATCCAGCTCCCCCTGCGGCGCGTTGGCGGTGTTGCGCGGTACGTACCAGAACGAGGGAGTCTGGCCCTGGCCGAGAATCTGGTCGGTGATGACGTCGCGCCGGACGGCCAGATTGAGGGCTTCGCGAACGCGCTTATCCGCCAGCGGCTGGCCGTCGTGGAGGTTGAACATGTAGAAATATTCCGCCGTCAGCGGGCCGACTCTCAGCGCGTCGCCGAGGTTCTCCCGCGCCCAGGCAAAGCGCGACGACGGCACGCTGGAGTAGGCGATATCCATCTCGCCGGTGCGGAAACGGTTGAGGGCCGAGCCGGCATCGTCGATGGGGTAGAAGGTGACCTTGTCCACGGCGACGCTGTCGGCGGCATGGAAATGCGGATTCTTCTCCACCACGATGCGCGACTGCGGCTGCCACTCATCCAGGGTGAAGGCGCCGCTGGAAACGGTGTTGCCCGGCTGCACCCAGCCTGCTTCGTTGGCGATGACGTGTTCGGGAAGCGGCGCCGCTTCGGTCATCGCCAGCGCCTGCAGGAACCAGGCGGTGGGCTGGGTCAATCGGATGCGTAGGGTATGCGAATCGACCGCTTCGACCCCAAGGGCGTCGGCGCTCTCGTCACCAGCATTGATCGCCCGGGCGTTGACGATGGGGTAGTAGAGATTGGCGTTCTGGTTGGCGATCGCCGGATCGAGCACGCGACGCAGGGCGAAGACGGCGTCCTCGGCAGTGATCGGTTCGCCGTCGGACCACTCGGCGTCGCGCAGATGGAAGGTGTAGGTCTTGCCATCGTCGCCGACTTCCCAACGATCGGCCAGCCCCGGGACCAGGCTGCCATCCTTGGCATAGGTGACCAGGCCCTCGAACAGCGCGCGGGTAATGCGTGTCTCCCAGGTGCCGCTGGTCTTCTGCGGATCGAGGGTGCCCGGCTCGGCACCGTTGGCGATATTGACGCTGAAGGCCTGCGCTGGGATGGCGAATGCCGTCAGTGTGATGCCGCCCAGCGTGGCAAGCAGATGCCGCGAGATCTTGCTGTAGGGTTTCGAAATCATCTGGTAATGCGTCCCTTGGCCGCCGGTCGCTGCGAATCGATGACACGGCGGCATTGGTGATTCGAATTGTCGTTTGTCAGTCCGACGCTAGCGAAAGCCACCGAGAAAGGTGCCGATTGAGCGCGTTGTCTTCCCAGCCATTCAGCTTGGGGTTGACCAGGTTGCGCGAGACGTCGACGTAGATCGGTGCCACCGCATAGTCGGACAGCGCCTGCCGCTCCGCCTGCTGCAGCAACTGCTGGCGAGCGTCTTCGTCGGTCTCGCGGCTGGCTTTGGCCATCAGATCGTCGAACGCCTGGCTGCGATAGCCGCCGTAGTTCTTGGGCGAGTCGCTCTGCAGGATGCCGAGGAAATTGCTGGCGTCGTCGAAGTCCGCGACCCAACTGCCGCGGCCGACGTCGAAGTTGCCGTTGGCGAGCTCGGCGTAGTGCACCGCGCCCTCGGCGTTGATCAGTTGCGTCTCGACCCCGAGCGGCTGCCACATCGCGGCCAGCGCCACGGCGATGCGCTTGTTGGCCTCGGTGGTGGAGTAGCGCAGCGTCAATTCCAGGGGATGGTCCGGGCCGTAGCCGGCGTCTTCGAGCAGGCTCCTGGCCTCGGCAATCCGCTCATCCATCGGCCGATCCAGGCCTGGCATGGTCTGGGCGTCGTAGTGGCTGACGCCGCCTGGGACGAAACCGCTGGCCGGGGAGACGACACCGCCCATGATCTTGTCGGCGATCACGTCGCGGCGGATTGCCAGATTGAGCGCTTCGCGCACGCGCTTGTCGGCCGTCGGATGGCCATCGCGCTGGTTGAGCGCGAAGTAGTAATTGGCCAGCTGCGGGGCGAGGTGAACGGCGTCGGGGAGGTTCTCCTGCAGCCACTGGTAGCGGTCCGGCGAGAAATCACGAACGATGTCGAGACCGCCGGCGCGGAAGCGTTGCAGGCCGGCGCTGCGATCCTCGACCGGATAGTAGTCGACCCCATCGAGGGCGACGTCGTCGGCGTCGTGGAATTCGGGGTTCTTGCGCGCCGCGATGTGATCGTGGGAGGTCCAGCTTGTCGGGGTGAAGGCGCCGTTGGTCGCGATATGATCCATCTGGGTCCAGTCGTTGCCGAAGCGCTCGACCAGGTGCGAAGGCACCGGAGACGCGGCGATATGCGCCAGCAGCGTCGGAAAGTAGGGCGTCGGCTGGCTCAGGGTGATCTTCAAGGTCTTGGCATCGACCGATTCGATACCGAGTTCGGGGGCGTCCTGCTCGCCCTTGGTATGAACTTCGGCGCCGCGAATCGGATAGAACAGGCTGGCGTAGACGGCGCCGTTGGCCGGATCGAACAGGCGTTGGAAGGCGAGCACGAAGTCCTTGGCGACCACGGGTTCACCGTCCGACCAGTTGGCGTTGTCGCGCAGCTCGAAGGTGTAGACGGTACCGTCGTCGCTGACGTCCCAACCGCTGGCGGCGCCGGGGATGTACTCGCCGGCGGGGTCCAGGGTGACCAGGCCCTCGAACAGATCGCCGAGGACGTCGTTCTCCCAGGTGGTACCCCCGATCCGGGCGGCATCCAGTGACGCCGGCTCACCCTGGATGCCGATACTCAGCGTCGCGGCCTGGGCGGTGGCGACGCCCCCCGACGCGATCAGGCTCGCGGCCATCAGCAAGGGGAGGCCGAGCCGAACGAATCGTCGGCGCGCGCTTTGGTGGGGCTGTTTACGCATGATCGAGTCCATCCGTTGTTGAGCGTTTGTTATGGCCGGGGCTGCTGGCGCATTCGCCGGTTCTGGCGACCCCGTCTCGATCTTAAGTCTTCAGGTTCCTGCTGGAATAGTTCCCGCTGGAATCGCCGTTCCCGGATCACTCTGGTCGAGATAGCGACGCACGGCACAGAGCTGCGTTTCGTAGCGACTGCCCGAAAGTCGGCGACATTCGATTCGGGCATTGTTGGTCGGCGCGTGCAGCATGCGGTCATCGCCGAGATAGAGCGCCACGTGATCGACTACCAGCCGGCCCGCGTCGTTGGGCTTCTCGAAGAACAGCAGATCGCCCGCCTGGCGCTCGTCCGGCGCCACCGGAAGCCCTGTCTCGACCTGGTCGTGGGCGTCCCGAGGTAGACGAATGCCGATGGCGGCGAACAGGCTGTGAACGAGCCCCGAGCAGTCGTAGCCGAAGCTCGAGTTGCCGGCCCAGAGATAGCGCAGACCGTCGAAGCGCCGCCCCAGCGTTTCCAGCGTCGCGGCAGTCGCCGGCAGGCTCTCGCCTGGCAACTGGACACTGTCGCGTGGCAGCCAGCCGCGTCCCAGCGACGTCTCCACCCAGATGCGGGAAGCTTTCCGGTCAGCGGCTTCCGTCACTGGGTCGGCCAGCTTCAGCCGAGTCAGAAAGCTCAGTTTCAGCGAGCGTCCCTGGGATAGACCCTGCAGCCAGGCGATGGGAGCCATCACCACCACCGACTCGGCATCGGCCGGGCAGCCCTCTGCCTCGACGAGCTGCGCCGCCGGTATCCAGCCGGGGTAGCCGCGCTCGTCCAACGAGGACCGCTGGCTCGGGACCACGACGCGACACCAGTCGTTGCCGTGGCCATCACGATGGCGCTCGAGTATCTCGACCGGCGTGTCCAGCAGCACCTGAGTGGCGAGCCGCTTCTCCTTGCACAGCGCCAGACGGGTCTCGTCGTCCAGCCGGGAGAGCCAGCGTTCGAGCAGTGCCGGGTTACCCAACGCCGGGGCGTCGATGGCCCGGGGCGCTTCGGGGGAGGTCCACAATCCCGCCACGGCGACGGCGACACAAGTCATGTCGATGCTCCTGGATGACTCATGTCGGCGCCCCCGCAAGACAGCTCAAGCCGTTACTCGGTGAAGTGAACCCAGCGGGACGGATGATCGTCCTCGACGTTGTCTTCCCAGCCCTCGAGCTTCGGATTCACCAGGTTGCGGGTGACGTAGGTCAGCAGGGGGATGAACGCGTAGTCGTCCAGCGCCACGTTCTCCGCCTTTTCGAGCAGCTTCTCGCGGGCATCCAGATCCTGGGTCTGGGCAGCCTGATCCATCAGCTTGTCGTACTCCGGGTTGGAGTAGGCGCCGTAGTTGTTGCCCACACCGGTGTGCAGCAGGGTGAGAAAGTTCTCGGCATCGTTGTAGTCGGCGATCCAGCCGGCCCGGGCGACGTCGAAATCCCCCTGCTGGATGGTCTGGTAGTGGACGGTGGCTTCGGAGTTGATCATCTGCACGTTGACGCCCAGCGGCTTCCACATCGCGGCCACGGCGATGGCGATCTTCTTGTGCTCGTCGCTGGTGTTGTAGCGCAGGCGCAGATTCAACGGATGATCGGGGCCATAGCCCGCTTCCTGCAGCAGCTCCTTGGCCTTGGCCATGCGCGCGTTCATATCGTCGCTGCCGAGGTCCATATGCTGGGCTTCGTAGTGACTGGTACCCGGCGGAACCATGGCGGTGGAAGCCTTGAAGCTGCCAGCCATGATCTGCTCGGAGAGCACGTTGCGACGAATCGCCAGATTGAGCGCCTCGCGTACCCGCTTGTCGTTAGTCGGGTGCCCGTCACGCTGGTTGAGCACGTAGTAGTAGGAACCCAGCATCGGGCTCATATGGGTGGCGTCGGGGAGGTTCTCGCTCAGCCACTGGTAACGGCTGGACGGGTAGTCGCTCAACACGTCCAGCTCCCCGGCGCGGAAGCGCGAGATGCCGGCGTTGCGATCTTCGACGGTGAAGTAGTTGACGCCATCCAGTGAGACATCGTCGGCATCGTAGTAGGTCGGGCTCTTCTCGACGCTGATCTTCGACTGCGAGATCCAGTCCACCGGCTTGAACGCGCCGTTGGTGGCGATATGGTCCAGCTTGACCCAGTCTTTGCCGTATTCGTCGACCAGATGCTTGGGCGTTGGATAGGCCGTGTAGTGGGTCAGCAGTTGTAGAAAATAGGGCGTTGGGTGGTTGAGGGTGACCTTGAGCGTCTTGCCGTCATCGAGAGATTTCGCCCCCAGCGTGTCGGCGGCCTTGTCGCCGGTGTTGATCGCCTCTGCGTTGACGATCGGATAGAGCATGTAGGCGTACTTGGAGGCGTTCTCCGGCGCCAGCAGATGCTGCCAGCCGAACACGAAATCCTCGGCGGTGACCGGCTCGCCGTCGGACCACTTCGCATCTTCCCGCATGTGGAAGGTATAGGTCTTGCCGTCGTCGGAGACCTCCCACTTCGTTGCCATGCCCGGCAGCAACTCACCATCGGGAGACTGCTTTATAAGGCCCTCATAGACGTCCATCAGCACCTGGGATTCCCACACGCCGCCGGAGACCTGGGAGGTATCGAAAGAGGCGAGCTCGCCCTGGACACCGATACTGAGGGTCTCGGCCAGCACCGGCGAGGCCATTAGCGAGGTGGCCAGCGCCAGGGTACTCAGGGGAAACAGGGTGCGGGGGAGTTGCAGCTTCGACATCTTTGAAAAGCTCCGACTTGTTGTTGTGAAAATCCGTTGTGAAAGGCTCGCTGTAGAACGATTGCCACGAGCGGGCCATCAGTGAACCGGCTTATGGCCATCCCGAGGATCGATGCGACACCTTCGCGCGAACCTCATGATCCGTCTAATTCAAATGCTCGATAGTCCGTTTCATCTCATGCATACAGGTGCGCGAAGGCGGCAGTGGCGCCGCCTCCGCTGTGATTCTGGTTACAGTTAGACGTTGGTCTAGTCACTCCGGCAGCTCGATCCAGCGCGAGGCGTGCATGTCCAGCGCGTTGTCGTTCCATCCCTCGATTTCGGGATTGACCAGATTGCGCGAGCTGTAGGTGTAGATCGGCGTCAGCGGATAGTCGGCCAGCGCCAGTGCCTCGGCCTGCTGCATCAGCTGCGCCCGCTTGCCCGGGTCCTGCTCGGCGTCCGACTGGCTGACTAGTTGGTTGTAGTCGTCGTTCTGATAAGCGCCGTAATTGTTGGTCTCCGCCGACAGCAGCTGGAGGAAGTTCTGGGCGTCGTCGTAGCTGGAGATCCAGGCGGCGCGGGCAACCTGGAAATCGCCCTCCATCAGGTCGGCGTAGTGGACGTTGGCTTCGGTGTTTCTGAGTTCGACATCGACGCCCAACGGCTTCCACATTGCGGCGACGGCGACGGCGATCTGACGGTGTTCGTCGCCACTGTTGAACCGCAGGGTCAGCTCGAGGGGCTTGTCCGGGCCGTAGCCGGCCTCTTTCATCAGCGATTTGGCCTTGGCCAGACGGCTATCCATGTCGTCATCGAGCCCGGGCTGGGACTGGGCCTCGTAGTCGCTGGTTCCCGGCGGTACCAGCGAGGTGGCCGGCTCGACGCCGCCTTTCAGCAACTGGCCGGCAATGACGTCGCGGCGAATCGCCAGGCTCAGCGCCTCGCGGACGCGCTTGTCCGCCACCGGCGAGCCGTCGCGCAGGTTGAATACGTAGTAGTAGGTGCCCAGCGACGGAAACAGGTGGGTGGCATCGGGCAGGTTTTCGGAGAGGCGCGGATACTGCGCCGCCGGATAGTCACGCAGGATATCCAGCTCGCCGGCACGAAAGCGCTGGATGCCGGCGTTCTTGTCCTCCAGCGGGTAGTAGTCGACGCCGTCCAGGCTGACGTTGTCGGCATCATGGAAATGATCGTTCTTGACCGTCTCGAGCTCGGTGTTGGAGACCCACTTCACCGGCTTGAACGCGCCGTTGACCGCGATGTGGGAGGGGTCGCTCCAGTCGTCGCCGAACTCATCCACCACATGCTTGGGGATCGGGTAGGCGAACGGCAGCACCAGTGTCTTGAGGAAATAGACGGTGGGAGCGTTGAGGGTGATCTTGAGCGTCTTGCCGTCGTCCAGGGATTCGACGCCCAGCGAATCGAGCGGCTTGCTGCCAGCGTTGATCGCCTGGGCATTGACCACCGGATAGAGGCGGTGGGCGTAGTTGGAAGCGGTCTTGGGATCGACCTGGTGACGGTAGGCGTAGACGAAGTCGTCGGCGGTCAGCGGCTCGCCGTCGGACCATTCGAGGCCATCGCGCAGATGAAAGGTGTAGGTCTTGCCATCGTCGGAGATCTCCCAGCTTTCGGCGGCGCCGGGGATGATCTGGCCATCGGCATCGATGGCGATCGGGCCCTCGAAGATGTCCCGCAGCACATCCTCTTCCCACACTCCACCGGTGATCTTGGCCGGGCTCAGCGACGCGGGATCGCCGGAGATGCCCATGTGCAGTGTGGCTGCCTGGATGGGCAGGGCGCTCAGGGTGGCTGCGAAACCGATGGCGGCTGCCAGGCGAGTCGGTGATATCAAAGTGGGATCCCTCGAACGGTAATGGATGATCAAGTTTTTATTCTTTCCACCTTAGCGCATCGTCTCGATTCGCACAGCGTGAGACGGTCGACGGCGGGATGACGCTATGCCGGGGTTTGGCTACAATAGGCGTCCTTTTTTCGACGAGTCGACCACCCCCGTGTTCCGGGAAGGTTCGACGCGTCGGTGGCGACGTTGGCAGGAGCCCCATGCAAGAGATCAATCCGATCAATAACCTCATCAAGGACCTGTCCGAACGGACAGACGTCCTGAGGGGGTATCTTTGACTATGCCGAGAAGAAAGACCGGCTAGAAGAAGTCTCCCGAGAGCTGGAAAACCCGGACGTCTGGAACGATCCCGACTATGCCCAGAAACTGGGCAAGGAGCGGGCGTCGCTGGAAGCCGTGGTCGAGACCATCGACACCCTCGACAGTGGCCTGGCCGACAACCGCGAGCTGCTCGAGCTGGCGGTGATGGAAGAGGACGACGCCACGATCGATGAGGTTCGCAAGGAACTGTCGTATCTCGAGGGACAGCTCGACAAGCTGGAGTTCCGGCGCATGTTCTCCGGCGAGATGGACGAGAACAACGCCTATCTCGACATCCAGGCTGGCTCCGGCGGCACCGAGGCGCAGGACTGGGCCAACATGCTGCTGCGCATGTACCTGCGCTGGGCCGAGCACCACGGCTTCAAGGCCGAGCTGACCGAAGTCTCCGCCGGCGAGGTCGCGGGCATCAAGTCCGCCACCATCCACGTCCAGGGCGAGTACGCGTTCGGCTGGCTCAGGACCGAGACCGGTGTCCATCGGCTGGTTCGCAAGAGTCCGTTCGACTCCGGCGGCCGGCGGCACACCTCTTTCGCGTCGGTGTTCCTCTCTCCGGAGGTGGATGACAGCTTCGAGGTCGAGATCAACCCGGCCGATCTGCGCACCGACACCTATCGCTCCTCCGGCGCCGGCGGCCAGCACGTCAACACCACCGATTCGGCGGTGCGAATCACCCACGAGCCGACGGGTATCGTGGTGGCCTGCCAGAGCCAGCGCAGCCAGCACGCCAACCGCGACTTTGCCATGAAACAGCTCAAGGCGAAGCTGTGGGAGCACGAGATGCAGAAGCGCAACGCCGCCAAGCAGCAGGCCGAGGAGAGCAAGGCCGACATCGGCTGGGGCAGCCAGATTCGCTCCTACGTCCTGGATGACCAGCGGATCAAGGACCTGCGCACCGGCGTGCAGAGCAGCAACTGCGACAAGGTGCTCGATGGCGATCTGGACCAGTTCATCGAAGCGAGTTTGAAGCAAGGTCTCTAGCTACGAGCTACGAGCTACGAGCTACGAGCTACGAGCTACGAGCTACGAGCTACGAGCTACGAGCGTATTGTTTTGGCTGAGACTTGCATTCGCGGCTCGCGGCTTTATTTCAATTTTCGACAGGCGACGACATGGCGAACCAGGACAACCCGCAATCTCCTTCCGATGCACACCATGAAGCCCAGGAAGAAAATCGGCTGATCGCGGAGCGCCGTGGCAAGCTGGCGGCCCGCCGCGAACGTGCGGCGGAGCAGGGCGGCAGCGCTTTCCCCAACGATTTCCGACGCGACAGTCTGGCGGCGGACCTGCAGGCGGAGCTGGGCGACAAGGAGAAACCCGAGCTCGAGGCGCTCGACCGCCAGGCTGCCGTTGCCGGCCGCATCATGCGCAAGCGCGGGCCGTTCGTGGTGATCCAGGACGCTTCCGGCCAGATCCAGTTCTACGTCGACAAGAAGGGGCTCCCCGCCGAGTTGCTGGAAGACATCCAGAGCTGGGATATCGGCGATATCGTTGCCGGCCGCGGCCCGGTGCACAAGTCCGGCAAGGGCGATCTCTACGTGATGCTGGTCGAGGCGAAGCTGCTGACCAAGAGTCTGCGTCCGCTGCCGGACAAGTTTCACGGCCTGACCGATCTGGAAGCGCGCTATCGCCAGCGCTACGTCGACCTGATCATGAACCCGCAGTCGCGTCGGGTCTTCGAGGTGCGCTCCGGCGTCATCGCCGCGATCCGTCGGTTCATGGTTGAGCGGGGCTTCATGGAGGTCGAGACGCCGATGCTGCAGCCGATCCCCGGCGGCGCCACGGCGCGACCGTTCACCACGCACCACAATGCGCTGGATATCGACATGTATCTGCGCATCGCACCGGAGCTCTATCTCAAGCGGCTGGTCGTCGGCGGCTTCGAGCGGGTGTTCGAGATCAATCGCAACTTCCGCAACGAAGGCCTGTCGACGCGGCACAACCCCGAATTCACGATGCTCGAGTTCTACTGGGCCTATGCCGACTATCGTGATCTGCTCGATTTGACCGAGGCGATGATCCGCGACGCGGCCGAGCAGGTGCTGGGCACGACCACCGTCACCTACCAGGGCACCGACTACGATCTGGGACAGCCGTTCCGCCGCCTGACCCTGCGTCAGTCGATTCTGGAGCATGGGGACGGGCTGGGCGAAGCGGATATCGATACCCTCGAGGCCGCCAGGGCGACCTGCGAGCGTCTGGGTATCGCGACCAAACCGAGCTGGGGACTGGGCAAGCTGCAGACCGAGATCTTCGAGGAGGTCGCCGAAGCCGAGCTCGATCAGCCCACCTTCATCACTGAGTATCCGGCCGAGGTCAGCCCGCTGGCGCGACGCAACGATACCAATCCCCATGTCACCGACCGGTTCGAGTTCTTCGTCGGCGGGCGCGAGATCGCCAACGGCTTCTCCGAGCTCAACGACGCCGAGGATCAGGCCGAGCGCTTCGCCGCCCAGGCCGCCGAGAAGGACGCCGGCGACCTCGAGGCGATGTACTACGACGCTGACTACGTGCGTGCGCTGGAGTACGGCATGCCGCCCACCGCCGGCGAGGGCATCGGCATCGACCGGCTGGTGATGCTGCTGACCGACAGCCCCTCGATCCGCGACGTGCTGCTGTTCCCGGCAATGCGCCCGGAATAATACGGAGCTACGAGCTACGAGCTACGAGCTACGAGCTACGAGCCGTGCGTTTCGGGTGAGACTTGCAGTCGCGGCTCGCGGCTCGCGGCTCGCGGCTCGCGGCGCAGCCGGGCAAGAGTTATTGGTCAGGGGCGCAGCGAGCGCCCATAATGGCTGCGGTTCGAATTCTGCCGACCCCGTGCGGCTCCCAAGATAGAGGTGACACCGATGAAGCTGCTCAACCGTTCCGCGCTGAGCGTCAAGCCGACCCAGGCGTTCGTCGACTGGGTCAACTCGTTGGAGCCGATGGTCGGTGAAGACGACCTGACGCTCGAAGACATCGCTGGCGAGAATACCGTCTATCTCATCCCCGAGATGGATACGCCGGAAGCCCTGCAGGCCTATGTCGGAGAGCGCTACTACGACATCCTCGAGACCGAGCTGCGAGCGTGGGAGGAAGATGAGCGCCAGTGGCCGGAGAGCCTGGACTGGGCGCTGTTCGAGACCTTTCTCACCCTGGAACACAGTTATCTGGCGGTGGACCTCGACGACGAGGCCGAGCTGGAGACCTCCGAAGTCGACGACGAACTGCTGATGGAGACCGACGAGGAGTGAGGTTGCGGATGTTACTCGAGGGCGATGCTCCGCGCTTCTGCAGCCCATGCTGAAGCGGCTGTTCGAGGAGCGGCCGGGGGACGACGGGCTTCCCGGGCGTGAACGCAAGCTGGCGCTGCTGGCGATGATCACTGGCACCCAGATGGCGGTGCTGGACAACGGTATCGTCAACATTGCCCTTCCCACGCTGGCCAAGGAGCTGGCGATCAGCGGCGCCGAATCGATCTGGATCGCCAACGTCTATCAACTGGTGACGGCGGCGCTTCTGCTGACCTTCGCCGCGGTGAGCCGACGCGTCGGTCGTCACCGGCTCTATATCGGCGGGCTGGCGGTCTTCACCGTGGCATCATTGGGCTGTGCGCTGGCCCGCTCGTTCGAATTTCTGCTGGTGATGCGGGGGCTGCAGGCGATCGGCGCCGCTGCGATGCTGAGCATCGGACCATCGCTCTACCGCATCATTTTTCCTACCCGTCTGCTGGGCTCGGCGATCGGACTGAGCGCGCTGACGGTGGCGTTCGGCATTGCTGCAGGGCCGTCGCTGGGGGGGCTGATCCTGCACCTGGCGAGCTGGCCGTGGCTGTTCGCGATCAACGTGCCGATCGGTCTGCTGGCGCTGACGCTGGGGGTTCGCGCCTTGCCGCGGGAGAAGGCGATTCCGGGGCGGATCGATATCTGGGGCGCGCTGATGTCGATCATCATGCTCAGTGGCAGCGTCTTCGCGCTGGATCAGTTCGGCCACGGGGAGGGCGGCGTGCTGGCCCTGGCCACGCTGACACTCAGCGTGATCTGCCTGGTGGGATTCATCTATCGCCAGCGCCATGTCGCCAGGCCGCTGGTGCCCCTGGCACTGTTCGTCGAGCCGCGCTTCTCGTTCGCGGCGATTGTGTCGATGTTCGCATTCCTGGCCCAGGGCGTGGCGTTCGTGGGGCTGCCATTTCTCTACCAGACCGTCATGGGCGTCTCGCCGATCATGTCGGCAGTGCTGTTCACGCCCTGGCCGCTGGTGATCATGGTCATCGGGCCGCTGGCAGGGCGCCTGGCGGACAAGGGCAACCCGGCGCTGATCAGCTCGACCGGCCTGGGCTTGTTCCTGCTCGGCATGCTGGCGTTGACCGGCCTTGGCGCCGACTCGAGCTACTTGGACGTAATCTGGCGCACCGCGCTCTGCGGGGTGGGTTATGGCCTGTTCCAGGCGCCCAACAATCGCGAGATGATCGGTAGCGTGTCGGTCGATCTCAGTGCCAACGCCTCCGGCGTGCTGGCATCGGTGCGCACCTTCGGGCAGTCGCTGGGTACGGCCTTGGTCGGGCTGATCCTCGGTCTCTCGTTCGGTTCGCTCACGCTGTCGCTCTGGGTGGGATGTGCATCGGTGGCGATCGCACTGGCATTGAGTCTCTATCGCACGCCGATGGCCGCCAAGGGACTTCGGCGCTGAGCCCTGTTCGAGGCTCACCCAATCCCCGAGCAAGGCGTTACAATGGTCCGGTTGGTTCAGGAGGAACTGTCATGAGTGTTCAGGCACGTATCGAAGAGAAACTCGCGACGCTCGAGCCGGTCGAGATGACGGTCGAGAACGAGAGCCATATGCATCATGTGCCACCGGATTCCGAAACCCACTTCAAGGTGACGCTGGTCTCGGAGCGATTCGCCGGGCTGATGCCGGTCAAGCGCCACCAATTGATCTACAGCCTGCTCGCTGATGAACTCGCCGGCCCCGTCCATGCGCTGGCACTGCATCTCTACACGCCGCAACAGTGGTCGACCCGTGGCGGCGTACGCCCGGATTCGCCCCACTGTCGCGGCGGGGGCGGCCAGTGATCGGCGATCCGCAGCGGCTGCAGTACCTCGAGGCCATGGGGATCTCCACCTGGGCCTCGCGGTATCGCTTCGTCAACGCCAAACCGACCGAGCAGGTCGAATGGGAAGCCGCGGCTGAACCGGAAAAACCGGCGCCGGGGCAGCGGCTGCAGGCGTTGCTGGAAACGCCGGCACGACCGGTCGAGCGCGATCGGCCCGCCGCCGATGCGTCGCCGACGCAACAGACCGCGGCACCGCTGTCGCGCGCCAGGGCACTGCTCGGGGAAGACGTGCCCCGGGTCGAATCGCCGCCGTCTTCTCCCGACCGCACTGCCGATCCCGACGCGGCGGTTTCCTCGGCGCCAACGGTCTCCGGGGACGGGCAAGCTCCCGTGGGCGTTGCCAAGGATGCTGCGCCCGCCGCCGAGCCGCTCCGGTTCACCCTGTCGCTTTCGGTCATCGGTGAGCGCTGGTGGCTGCTGCTTCCCGGCGAGCGGCCGATCTCCGCCGCGGGCCAGGCGCTGCTGGGACAGATGCTGCAGAGCGCCGGCATGCCCGCCGGTGGGGCGCCGCTGTCGCGTCTGACCTGGCCGTTGATGGACCTGCAGGCCACCGATCCCGCCGATGAGGCGCGTGAAGGTATCCGGGTCTTCTGCGCTGGGCAGGCGCGTCGCCACGGTATGAAAATCGACGGTGCCATCGCCGTCGGCGATGAGGTCTGGTCGTCGCTGCTGAGCGATTCGGGGGACGAGGGCGATTGGGCCTGCCACCGCCTGCCGCACCCCGACGACATGCTGAGCTCGGCCAATGCCAAGCGCGAGTGCTGGTCCCTGCTGCAGGTGGCGGGAAGCGCCTGGCGCCAGGGCTTGGACTCTCCCGAATAGCAGCTCCCGCCTGCCGGTGCCGGAGCGCTTGAACGATCCTCCTCGAGTCATGCCCATGTCCATCGACGCTTTTCACCCCGAGGCCTTCACTAGCGGGGCCATTCCGGTTCGGCTCGACGCCGACGACTTGCCGGTGTTGATGGCGTTCGAGCGCCGAGCCAACGATGACGCCTGGTCGGAAGCGCTGCTGGAGGCGGCGTTGAGGGACGACGGCTACGCGGTCTGGGGCATTCGATCGGCCGAAGACAGCACACTGTGGGCCGTCGCCATCCTGGCCTATCTGCCTTTTGACGCCGAGCTACAGTCGATCTGCGTGCTGCCCGATGCGCGACGCCAAGGTCTGGCATGGAAGATGCTGGGGTGGGTCATGCGATGCGCCCGTGCCCAGGGGGCCGAGCGCCTGCTGCTGGAGCTGCGGGAATCGAACCTGGCGGCGCGGCGACTGTACGAGCGTGCCGGCTTCAGGATCGACGGCCAGCGTCGCGGTTACTACCGTCGTGACGATGGACGTGGAGAAGATGCGCTGCTGATGTCCCGGGACCTGATCTAATGCGATCGATCGAGGACGCCCGGCCGAACGCGAGGGTGATTTGGCAGGGACCCGGAGGGGTGGAAAGCGAGGCCGCGGCGGGCTGGCTGCCGCACGGGACGGCCCGAGCAGGTCGCCCCGTGCCGCCGTCTCAGCCGTTGTCGCTGGTGGGGGCGCTGTCGAGCGACTGCAGCTTGTCCAGCAGCCCTCCGAGGCGCTGTTCCCACTCCTCACGCTCCTGCTGAAAGCGCGCGTTCTCCGCCTTGAGCTCTTCATTCTCCATCTTCAGCATCTCGATGCTGTCGACGGCATCCTGAATCTTCTGTTCCAGTTTGGCGAAGATTTCACCGTTCATCTCTACTCTCCTTGAAAGTTCGTGACTCGTTCCCGAGGTATGGCCGCTGGTTCGATGGCCGCAGCCTACGTGGCGCCGAGGCCGACGACAAGCGTCTCGAAGTGGCGACGTCAGCCGGCGTCGGGTTGACGTCTGAAAAGCCGCCCATGACTGTCTCCCGCCACGATTTCGCGATGAAGTTGCCAAGATGCCGGCGGGGACCAGACGAGCTCGTGTTCCGTCTCGACATAGATGACCGCATCGGACGCCAGCCAACCGCCCATCTCGAGGTTGAGGCAGGTTTGTGCGGCCAGCCCCTGGCGGAAAGGGGGATCGAGGAAGACGAGGTCGAACCTGCTGGGCGTCGTCGCCAGGAACCGTTCGACGGGGATGCCGACGACGTCTCCGGCGGCGCCCAGCGTAGCGACATTCGCTTCCAACACCTTGGCCACCGGGGCGATGGATTCGACGAACGTGGCCCGGGCCGCCCCTCGCGACAACGCTTCCAGGCCGAGTGCACCGGTGCCCGCGTAGAGATCCAGTACCTGCCGTCCGGCAATATCGAAAGCCAACCAGTTGAACAAGGTTTCGCGCACCCGGTCCGGTGTCGGGCGCAGGCCGGGGCTGTCCGGTATCGGCAGCTTGCGGCGACGAAACTCGCCGCCTATCAGGCGCAACTGGCCACGGCCACCGCGAGAGGTGGCTTGAGAGGGCTGGCGCGAGCGAGCGCTGTCGGAAACCCGGCGTGGGCGGCGTCGATTCATGGCGCGCAATTGTACCCCCGCAACACTCGCGGTGATAGGATGAGCCCTCGATAACGATATTCTCCGAAGCCGTGACGATCGACACTGGTAAGTGGCGCGAGCACGGCTTTTCAGCAGTGAAGCCATCCATGTTCGGACTATTCAAGAGTCGTAAAAAGCAGCAGGAAGAAGAGGCGCGCCGGCGCGAGTCGGAACGGGCCGAGGCGGCGTCAGAACAAGAGAACCCGGAAGCTGGCGTGGTCGAAGACCGGGAAGGAGACGTCGAAGGCGAACGTTCCACCGGTGCCGGTGAACCGCAGGCACCGGCCGGACGAGAGGGCCCGTCCGCCGCCGGGGAGACCGATTCCGGGAACGCCGAGGCCTCCCCCTCGCAGGAGTCAGCGGCCTCGTCGACAGTGGCAACCGCAGTCCCTGCGACGGCGTCGGCCGTCGAGACCGAATCTCCCGATCGACCGGTGCCGGTGGACTATCAACCCTCGCCGGTCGAGACAACGGCCGCCGAGGAGTCGCTGGCTCAGCCGCTGGACCCTGAGTCGCCGCAATCGGCCCTGCAGGAGTACCCCGCGGATGGTACCCGCGAGGCCGATCTGGCAACCGACGTGACCCCAGCGCCCTCCATGGAGACCGCGGCAGAGACGAGTCCGCCGGCACCGAAGGAGAAGCCCAAGGGCGGCTGGCTCTCGCGTGTGCGTGCCGGCCTCGGGCGTACGCGTGCCAACCTGACCGACGGCATTGCCGACCTGCTGCTGGGCAAGAAGCAGATCGACGATGAGCTGATGGAGGACCTCGAGACCCAACTGCTGCTGGCGGACGTGGGCATCGAGGCCACCAGCGAGATCATCGAGCGTTTGACCGGTCGGGTATCGCGCAAGGAGCTGGCCGACGCCGACGCCTTGTATCGCGCGCTTCAGGAGGAGCTGGCGGCGTTGCTCGAACCGGTTTCGCAGCCGCTGCAACTGCCGGCCAAAGGCGAAGGTCCGTTCGTGATCCTGATGGTTGGCGTCAACGGCGTCGGCAAGACCACGACCATCGGCAAGCTGACCCAGCGTTTCCAGAATGAGGGGCGCAGCGTGATGCTGGCCGCTGGTGATACCTTCCGGGCCGCGGCGGTGGAGCAGCTCAAGGTCTGGGGCGAGCGCAACCGGGTACCGGTGATCGCCCAGCATACCGGCGCCGACAGTGCCTCGGTCATCTACGATGCGGTCGCCGCTGCGCGCGCGCGCAAGGTCGATGTACTGATTGCCGATACCGCCGGTCGCCTGCACAACAAGAGCCATCTGATGGAAGAGCTCAAGAAGGTGCAGCGGGTCATGGCCAAGCTCGACGCCAGCGCCCCCCATGAAGTGATGCTGGTGCTCGACGCGGGAACGGGACAGAACGCGATCTCCCAGGCGACGACGTTCGATGAGGCGATTCCGGTGACCGGCATCACCCTGACCAAGCTCGACGGCACCGCCAAGGGCGGCATCATCTTTGCCCTGGCCAAGAAGATGGGAACGCCGATTCGTTTCATCGGCGTCGGCGAGTCGCTGGAGGATCTGCGCCCGTTCGACGCCCAGACGTTCGTCAAGGCGCTGTTCGGACGGGACGGTGACGCCGACTCATGATCGCGTTCGAGCACGTCGGCAAGCGCTACGGTGGTCGTTTCGAGGCGTTGGCCGATATCAATTTCCGGGTCGAGCGCGGCGAGATGCTCTTCCTCACCGGCCACTCCGGTGCCGGCAAGAGTTCGCTGCTGCGGCTGATCATGCGCCTCGAGCGCCCTTCGCGTGGCCGGGTGCTGGTCGCCGGCCACGATCTGGATCGGTTGCATATCAGCCAGGTTCCCTACTACCGGCGCCAGATCGGCGTCGTCTTCCAGGATCATCAACTGCTGTTCGATCGCGATATCTTCGCCAATGTCGCGCTGCCATTGACCATTCAGGGCGTCGAGCCCATCGATGCCGGCAGGCGCGTGCGGGCCGCGCTGGACAAGGTCGGGCTGCTGCATCGCGAGCGAGCGCTGCCGATCGAGCTCTCTACCGGCGAGCAGCAGCGCGTGGGCATTGCGCGCGCGGTGGTCAACAAGCCGGCGTTGCTGCTGGCCGACGAGCCGACCGGTAATCTCGATCCCCAGCTCTCCGCCGACATCATGCGGCTTTTCGAGGATTTCAATCGCATCGGCACGACGGTCCTGGTGGCGAGCCACGATCTCGCCCTCATCGCCCGGTTGCGCCACCGGGTGCTGAAGTTGCGGGATGGCCGTCTCGTCGGCGATGGGGAGGCGGCATGAGCGAGCGCCAATCCACCAGCCCCTCCCGGCGCGGTGCCCAGAAGCCCACGCGTCGATCGTCCGGCGGCGGCCGGGCCTGGCTGCGGCATCACCGGGCCATGATGAGCGACAGTGCCCTGCGTCTGGTCAGGCGCCCGATATCGACGTTGCTGACCATGCTCGCGATCGCCATTGCGTTGATCCTCCCCGCGGGTTTATGGCTGGCCCTGGACAGTGCGCGCCTGGTCGATGCCGAGCTGGACGAGAGTGCCACGTTGACGGTCTATTTCGACGCCGACGTCGATGAATCCCGGGCCATGAGCCTGGCGGCCGAAGTCGGCGAGCAGAGCGGCGTTGCGGGGACTCGTCTGGTGACGGCGGCCGAGGGGCTGGCGGAGTTCCAGCAGACGCTGGGGGTCGAGGATGCGCTCTCCCAGCTCGACACCAATCCGCTGCCGGCGAGCGTCGTGGTGACTCCCGACGATACCGATCCCGCCGCCGTGCAGTCGCTGAGCCAGCGTCTGCAGACGCTCGATGGCGTCGACGAGATTCGCCTCGACCTGGCGTGGCTGGATCGGCTTCAGCAACTGGCGGCGGTCGGCCAACGTGTCGCGCTGGCACTGGCGCTGCTGTTCGGCCTGGGTGTCCTGCTGGTGGTCGGCAACACGGTCAGGCTGGCGGTGGAGAGTCGGCGTCAGGAGATCGAGGTAGTGACCCTGATCGGCGCCACCCACGCGTTCGTGCGACGCCCGTTCCTCTATAGCGGCGCCTGGTACGGCCTGGGTGGCGGGGTCCTGGCGTTGGTCATGCTGGTCGTCGGGGGCAACTGGCTGGCGTCACCCGTCGCGGCGCTGGCGGAGAGCTACGGTGCTCAGTTCGCACTACCCTCCCTGGGCACCACTCATTCGGCTTTTCTGCTGCTTTTTAGTACACTATTGGGCTGGCTGGGCGCGTGGCTGGCCGTCGGGCGTCATCTGGCGGACATCAAGCCGCGCTAGGTTAGAAGCAGAGGCCCGGAAACTGGTCAAGGTGGGCGAAATACGGTAAGAAGGTCACCCAGGATGCTGGGCCACCACCAGGCGACGCTGGGTTTTCGAGTCATCGAGGCTGGCGAACATCTTGAACTTTTGTCTAGATTGAGGGTCTCATCAGGTATCCTCGCAAACAGGCAGAACAACCTGTTGCGGCGTGTTTCCCGGTGGATCGAGCCGACTGGCTCTCCCCATTGACACGTCGTCAACCATGGAGACAACGCACATGAGCACCAGTCTTCAATCCATCGGGAATCTCTCCCCGGGGCACGATCTCAACGGCTACATTCAGGCCGTCAATGGCATTCCCGTACTGACGGCGGACGAGGAGCACGACCTTGCCGTGCGGCTGCACGAGGAGGACGATCTCGAGTCGGCCCGCCGTCTGATCATGTCTCATCTCCGCTTCGTCGTTCACATCGCCCGCAGCTACTCAGGCTACGGTCTGCCCCAGGCGGACCTGATCCAGGAAGGCAACGTCGGCCTGATGAAGGCGGTCAAGCGGTTCGATCCGTATCAGGGCGTTCGTCTGGTGTCGTTCGCCGTGCACTGGATCAAGGCGGAGATCCACGAGTACGTGCTGCGCAACTGGCGTATCGTCAAGATCGCCACCACCAAGGCCCAGCGCAAGCTGTTCTTCAACCTGCGCAGCGCCAAGAAGCGCCTGGCCTGGTTGAACAACGACGAAGTCGATGCCATCGCCAAGGATCTCGACGTCAAGCCCAAGGTGGTGCGCGAGATGGAGGGTCGGCTGGCTTCCTATGACGCCGGCTTCGACGCCTCGCCGGGCGACGACGACGAGCAGAGCTACCAGGCGCCGGCCCAGTATCTCGAGGATCACAGCTTCGACCCGGCGGCTCAGCTCGAGGCGGACGATTGGGAAGCCGACTACACGCGTCGCCTGCGGGAAGCGCTGAGCGAGTTGGATGATCGCTCTCGCGACATCCTGCAGCGGCGCTGGCTCTCGGAGCACAAGTCCACGCTGCACGACCTGGCCGATGTCTACGGCGTTTCCGCCGAGCGCATCCGTCAGCTCGAGAAGAATGCGATGAAGAAGATCAAGCTGCAGCTCGGCGACACCATCGCGGCGTAAACCATCCTCGCGGTTGATGAGTAAGGGCGGCGAGCCCTAGACAGGCCTGAGTGGTACATCGCTTCAGGCAGAGACGCAAAAAGCCCGGNNCCGGGCTTTTTGCGTTTGGGCACCCCGGACTCGCCCTAGACGGACGTCGTCTGGTGGGTCGTCGTCAGCAGCCCGCCGCCCAGAAGACGCCACTGGTCCTCCCAATGGACGGTGGGGCGGTGGCGGAAATCGCTGCGTACGTACTGGCTGATCCGACCCTCGACGAATGCCGAGAGCAGGTTGGCGGCGGCGGAGACCGGCAGTTGCGGGCGCAGCCCCTCGCGCAGTTCCGCCTCGCGCAGGATCTGCTTCAACTGGGTTTCGAGCCGCTCGAACAGTTGCGACATGCGGGTGCGCAGCCGGGCGGTCTCGCCCGTCAGGACATCGCCGTCCATCAGCCGGCTGAGGCCCGGGTTCTTCTCGGCGAAGGCGAGCACGAGCTGGACGATCGTCTCGCAGCGGGCGAGGGCCGACGGCTCGTCGTCGAGGATGCGCCGGATACGCTCGAACAGGCTGGCTTCGATGAACTCGATCAGTCCCTCGAACATGCGCGCCTTGCTCGGGAAGTGGCGGTACAGCGCCGCCTCGCTGACGCCGACCTGGCGGGCCAGGGCGGCGGTGGTGATACGCTTGCCACTGTCCTCCTCGAGCATCAGTGCCAGTGCCTGGAGGATCTGCTCCCGGCGGGAGAGTTGGGGGGTTGCCTGCGTCATGGCGATTCTTATCGGTTGTCTCGTCGAGGCTCCTTCCTGGAGCGTCCCGGGTGCACGTCGACTGTCTGGCACCCGGGCGGGCCCTCCACGCCCGCGATGTATGAAAAGAGGCTCTTGTCGGGTTCAGTCCCGATGATCGGTGATCTGGGTGCCGACCCCGGCATCGGTGAAGATCTCCAGCAGGGTCGAATGGACAACGCGGCCATCGACGATGACAGCACTGTCGACACCGCCCTTGACGGCATCCAGCGCGCAGCGGATCTTCGGCAGCATGCCGCCGTAGATCGTCCCGTCGGCAATCAAGGCGTCGACCTGTTCGGTCGAGAGGCCGGTCATGACGTTGCCCTGGGCATCCTGCAGCCCCGCGACGTTGGTCAGCAGCATCAGCTTTTCGGCCTTGAGCGCCTCCGCCACCTTGCCGGCGACCAGATCGGCGTTGATGTTGTAGCTATGGCCTTCGCGATCGACCCCGATCGGCGCGATCACCGGGATGTAGTCGGCCTTCGAGAGCATCTCAATCAGGTCGGTGGAGATGTGCTCGACCTCGCCGACATGGCCGATATCGATGATCTCGGGTTCGGCCAGTGCCGGATTGTACTGTTCGACCTTGAGCTGGCGCGCCCGGATCTGGGCGTTGTCCTTGCCGGTCAGGCCGATCGCCTTGCCGCCACACTGATTGATCTGGGTCACGATGTTCTTGTTGACCAGTCCGCCCAGCACCATCTCGACCACGTCCATGGTTTCGGCATCGGTCACGCGCATGCCGTTGACGAAGCGCGATTCGATGTTGAGCCGTGCCAGCAACTGGCCGATCTGCGGGCCGCCGCCGTGCACCACCACCGGGTTGATGCCGACCTCCTTCATCAACACCATGTCGCGGGCGAAGGAGTCGATCAGCTTGTCCTCGGTCATGGCGTTGCCGCCATACTTGACCACCACCGTCTTGCCCGAATAGCGCTGGATGTAGGGCAGCGCCTCCGACAGGATCTCGACCACCTGGCGCGGGTCGCGCGGGCTCTCGTTCATGAGGCGTTATCTCTCCACTGTCTGTGCACCGTAAGCCTGCCGGCACCGGCGGCGCGTTCCCTGTTGTTGCGTATGTCTCGTGCGCTGCGATCTCAGAACGGCAGTTCGACGTGCGGCGCCACCGCGAGCACCGCGGCGCCGAACCGCTGCTGGATACGCGCCAGTGCCGCTTGGTCCTTGCCTTCGAATCGCAGGACCAGCATCGGCGTGGTGTTGGAGGCCCGGCAGAGCCCCCAGCCATCGGGGTAGTCGACGCGAATGCCGTCCAGCGTCGTCTTGATGCCATCCTGACCGAAGTCGCCATTCTCGGCCAGTCGCTCGACGATCGCGAACTTCTCCTCGTCGGTCACCGGGGCATTCAGCTCCGGAGTGCTGACGTCCTGGGGAAACGCGCTGAAGTAGCGGTCGGCATCCACCGTCTGGCGCGACAGAATTTCCAGCAGCCGGGCGGCGGCATAGAGTCCGTCGTCGAAGCCGTACCAGCGTTCGGCGAAGAAGATATGGCCGCTCATCTCGCCGCCCAGCTGCGCGCCGGTCTCCTTCATGCGTGCCTTGATCAGCGAGTGGCCGGTGCGCCACATCTCGGGCTCGCCCCCGGCCCGCTCGATGATCTGGGCCAGATTGCCGGTGCACTTGACGTCGAAGACGATACGCGCGCCAGGATCTCGTTCGAGCAGGTCGGTGGCGAATGCCATCATCAGCCGGTCCGGGTAGATCATCTCGCCGGCCGGCGTGACCACGCCCAGGCGATCGCCATCGCCGTCGAAAGCCAGCCCCACATCGGCACCGGTCTCCCGAACCTTGGCGATCAGGTCGACAAGGTTCTCCGGCTTGCCGGGGTCGGGGTGATGGTTGGGAAAGTCGCCGTCGATCTCGGCAAACAGGGGAACGGTCTCCGCCCCCAGCGCCTCGATCAGCCTGGGCCCCAGTTCGCCGGCGACGCCGTTGCCGCAATCCACTACCACCTTGAGCGGACGTCCGATCCCGGACGGGTCGAGGGAGACGTCACCCAGAATGCGCTGAAGATAACTCTCGCCGATATCGCGCTGCTCCAGCGAGCCTTCGCCCTCGCTCAACTCGCCGCTGCGGATGCGCGCGAGCAGGCCCGTGATCGCCTCGCCGGAGATGGCGACGCCGTCGAGCACGATCTTGAAGCCGTTGTAGTCAGGCGGATTATGGCTGCCGGTCACCATCACGCCGCTACGGCTCTCGTCCAGCGTCGCGGTGGCGAAGTAGAGGACCGGGGTCGGCACGCGGCCGATATCGATCACGTCCCTGCCGGCGGCGCGCAGGCCGCGGATCAGCGCCGCCTGGAGGCGAGGGCCGGAGTGGCGGCCATCACGGGCGACGATCACCGTCTGCTGCCCCCTCGCCGCCGCTTCGCTACCCACCGCGCGACCGATCCATTCCACGGTCTCCTCGGTCAACGTCTCGTCGACGATACCGCGAATGTCGTAGGCCCTGAAGATCGAGGCCGGCACGTCGGCGCCGGGCTGCTCATTCGTCGTCATGTTTCAATCTTCCTTTGTTTCGCGAACGGCTTCGACGCGAGATTCATGCCCAGCGCTCGAACTCCAGCGCCACCGAAACCTGGCCGTCTGTCATCAGCCATTCGCCTTCCATCCGGGTGGCGTCGAGGCTCAGGTTGCGGTCGACGAGCGCGGTCAGCGCCGCCAGCGGTTCCGGCGGCGGGCTCCAGACCGTCACCCGGGGCAGGGCCAGAACATCGCTTTCGAGCTTCTTCCACCACTGTGCCGCACTGCGCGGGGCGTAGGGATATACCACTACCCGTTCCGCCCGGGAAAGGCCCTGCTTGATGCGCTTCAGCGACGGCTCGCCCAGCTCTATCCACAATAGGATTCGCCCATCCGGTGCCTTGAGCCAGAGATCCGGCTCGTCGTCGGTACTCAGGCCGCGCGTCATGGCGAGATCGTTGTCAGCGCCGATGGCGTGCGCATTGTCGATGAATGCCAGCAGGCGCACCATCAGTCGCGTCGCCGTCTCGGACGGGTGGCAGGCCACGGTCAGCGCATGATCGCCATAGTAGTGGCGATCCAGATCGCTGACGTTGAGTTTCGCTTTATAGATGGTTGCGCTTAGCGCCACGTGACATGTCCTTGCAGAGAACGGCTATGGGAGGCGGAAGACGATTCACTGCCGGCCGGAGTGACCGAACCCGCCGCCGGCGCGCTCGGTGGCGACGAAATCCTCGACGATGTCGAGCTCGGCCTGGACCACCGGCACCAGCACGTACTGCGCCAGCCGCTCGCCGGGCTCGAGCACGAACGTCTCCTGACCGCGGTTCCAGACCGAGATCATCAACTCGCCCTGGTAGTCCGAATCGATCAGCCCGACCAGATTGCCGAGCACGATACCGTGCTTGTGGCCGAGGCCGGAACGCGGCAGGACGACGCCGGCCAGGCCCGGGTCACCGATGTGGATGGCCAGGCCGGTGCGGACCAGGGCCGTGTCGCCGGGCGCCAGCGTCAACGCGTCGTCGAGCAACGCGCGCAGGTCCATGCCGGCGCTGCCTGTGGTGGCGTAGTGGGGCAGCGGGTAGTCGTGTACCCGCTCATCGAGAATCTTGACCGAGAGCTTGGGTCTGGCGGGCGCAGTGCTGAGTGACATGAAGCGTCGTTCCTGAGGGTGCATGAAGTGAGATGACGAGCAGGCCGCCCAGCTTACCACCGCTGGGAGGCGGACCGGATGCGTTAGCGCAGACGATCGGCGATGTGATCGACGATGGCGTTGGCCAGTGCTGTCTTGGGCTGACGCGGCAAGGCGTGGCGCCGGGTCCGCTCCCGCTCCCGCCACAGCAGCGTGGCGGCATTGTCGTCGCCGCCGAAGCCGACCCCCTCGAGGGAGACATCGTTGGCGACGATCAGGTCCAGGCGCTTGCGTTCGAGCTTGCTGCCGGCGTGTGTCTCCAACGACTGGGTCTCGGCGGCAAAGCCGACCGTGAACGGTCGGTCCGCCCGCGCCGCGATCGTGGCGACGATATCCGGATTGCGCACCAGCTCGAGGGTCAGCCCGTCGGCGTCTTCCGTCTTCTTCAACTTGTGTTCGCTGACGGCGGCGGCGCGGTAGTCGGCCACCGCGGCACAGCCGATGAACAGATCGCACGGCATGCGGGATTCGACCGCAGTCAGCATCTCCACCGCCGAGATCACGTCGATCCGTTCGACACCGGGCGGCGTCGAGAGCGTCACCGGGCCGCTGACCAGCGTGACGCTGGCGCCACGCTCGGCGCAGGCCGCGGCCAGGGCGTAGCCCATCTTGCCGGAGCTGTGGTTGGAGAGATAACGCACCGGGTCCAGGGCTTCGCGGGTGGGTCCAGCGGTGATGACCACGCGCTTTCCGTCCAGATCCCGGTGCACGGGCATCACCCGTGACGCCGCTTCCTGGCCCGGTTCTAGCTCGCCCAGCAGCCGGGCGAGAATGGTCTCCGGCTCGAGCATGCGGCCGAGGCCGACGTCGCCACAGGCCTGGTCGCCGGCGTCGGGGCCCAGCAGCGCCCAGCCCAGCTGCTGCAGCCGGTCGGCATTGGCCAGGGTGGCCGGATGACGCCACATCGCCTGGTTCATGGCCGGCGCCATCAGGCAGCGGGCTTCGGTGGCGAGACAGAGGGTGGTCAGCAGGTCGTCGGCGTGACCGTGGGCCAGCCGCGCCATCAGGTCGGCGGTGGCGGGGGCGATCAGGATGATATCCGCCCATTTCGCCAGCTCGATGTGGCCCATGCCGGCTTCGGCTTCCGGATCCAGCAGCGATGTCCGCACCGGCTCGCCGGTCAGCGCCTGCAGCGTCAGCGGGGTGATGAAAGCCTGCGCGCCTTCGGTCATGACCACGCGAACTTCGGCCCCCGTCTTCTTCAACAAGCGGGCGAGATGGGCGCTCTTGTAGGCGGCGATGCCGGCGCTGATGCCGAGCAAGATGCGGGTTCCGGCCAATCCCGGACCAATCGGTAGCGACATGGGATCTGTCCTGATGGTTCGGTCGTTACCATACCACTGCGGTCGCGGGTTGCGTAATGGTGCGCTGGAAGTGGCGACCGCCGTTGCAGCGGCCGCCCGTGGCGATCACTCGGCGTTGCTGAGCTCGCCTTCACCGACGACCTCGTCGCCGTCAAGCCACTCGATGCTCTCGTCACTGTCCTGGCGGACGCCGTAGCAGGTCGGTTGACCATCGCCGTAGTCGAAGCACATGCGATCGTCGACGATCGTGGCCTGGCCGGTGTATCCATCGCCCTCGATCTTGCCGTCCTGGCGATAGACTTCGTCGTACTGCTGGCCGCTAGCCATGGCGCCCTGAACGCGATGCCCCCAGACCTGCTGCTGGATCTCGTCGCCGCTGAGTCGCTCGCCCTCGGCGGCGGTTGCCGTGGCCGCGAAGGCGAGCGCCGCCAGCGTGGTCGCCAGCCAGAGGGTTGGCAATATTCGAACCGTGGGAGGGACCGGTGATGTCTTGATCGGCATGGTTCATGAACCCCGCGCTGTTGCGTGAATGGTGGTCGTACGAGTCTGCCGTACTGAGGAGCTTACGTGGAAAGGCGCGAAGGAGATGCACCGGACCATCAAAAGAGCCGCGCTACCGCAAGTTCCACCCCGCGCAGTTCGGCCAGCCCCTTGAGCCGGCCGATCAGCGGGTAGCCGGGGCGGGTGTCGCGGTGGAGATCGTCGAGCAGGTGGTGGCCGTGATCGGGGCGCATGGGCAGACGTGGACCGCCGTCACGCTGGCGCCGACGCTGTTCGCGAACCAGCTCGACGATCACCCCGACCATGTCGACATCGCCGTCCAGGTGCTCGGCCTCGTGGAAACTGAGCGGGTCGGCTTCGCGCCGGGTAGCGCGCAGATGCACGAAGTGGATGTAAGGCGCGAAGCGTTCCGCCATGGCGACGAGATCGTTCTCCTCGCGAACGCCGTAGGAGCCGGTGCAGAAGGTCAGGCCGTTGGCGGTGCTGGGCGCGCTGTCGAGCACGAACTGGGCGTCCTCGGCGGTGGAGACGACGCGCGGCAGTCCCAGCAGTTCCCGGGGCGGATCGTCCGGATGAATCGCCAGGCGCACCCCGGCTTGCTCTGCCGCGGGCACGATGGCGCGTAGAAACGCTGCCAGATTGGCGCGCAAGCGTTCGGCGTCTATGCCACGGTAGGCGGCAAGGGCGTGGCGAAAGTCTTCGAGGGTGTAGTGCTCCTCGGTGCCGGGCAGCCCGGCGATGACGGTATCGATCAGGCGCGTTCGTGCCGCGGCATCGAGCGTGTCGAGGTAGGCTCTGGCCGCTTCCCGCTCGGCGTCGCCGTAATCCGCGTGTGCACCCTCGCGCTCGAGCAGAAACAGATCGAAGGCCGCGAAGGCCGTCTGGTCGAAACGCAGCGCGGTTCCGCCGTGCGGCAACGGCCAGGCGAGGTCGGTGCGGGTCCAGTCGAGGATCGGCATGAAGTTGTAGCAGACCACATCGATACCGCCCTGGCCGAGATTGGCCAGCGTCCGGCGATAACTCTCGATATAGCGCTCGGCTTCCGGCAGTCCCTGCTTGATCGCTTCATGAACCGGCACGCTCTCCACCACCGACCAGGTCAGACCGGCGGCTTCGATCGTTCGCTTGCGCGCGGCGATCGCGTCCACCGGCCACACCTCGCCATTAGGAATGTCATGCAGTGCGGTGACGATGCCGGTCGCGCCGGCTTGGCGAATCTCGCCGAGGGTGATGGGGTCGGCCGGGCCGAACCAGCGCCAGGTATGTTCCATGATCAAGCGTCCCGATCAGAAGCGTTGAGGGTCAAGGCGGCAATGGCGGACTCCACGCCGTCGTTTTCCAGTCGCGCCAGTGCCGCGAGGATCTGCCGGGAGAACGGCCGGTCGTCGCGCATCGCCACGGGAAACACGGCATCGAGGGCGAGAAAGGCGTCGGTCAGCGCGGCGGGGTCGTCGCCGTGACGACGGTGGAGCGTCGCGAACGTCTCTGCCATGGGGTCGTCCACCGGATGCGGCTGGCCGTTGAGATCGGTGCCCGCGGTATAGCGAATCCAGCCGGCCACGCCCAGCGCGGTCGCACTGATCTCGTCGCCGGCAGTCATTCGTTCGACACCACCGGCCAGCCAGCGCTGGGGCAGCTTCTGCGAACCGTCCATGGCGATCTGCTGCAGGCGGTGGCGCAGGCTATCGTTGGCGAAGCGGGCCAGCAGGCTGTCGGTGTAGGCAGCGACATCACTCCCCGCCGGCAGTGAGAGTGTCGGGATCGCTTCCTGCTGCCAGTAGTGCCGGAGCAACCCGCGAAACGCCGGGCGCGCAACGGCGGCATCGACCGTCTCGATGCCGGCCAGCGCGCCGAGATAGGCGAGCAGCGAGTGGGCGCCGTTGAGCAGCCGCAGCTTCATGGTTTCGAACGGCGCGACGTTGGCGACCATCTCGACGCCATCGGCTTCCCAGTCCGGTCGGCCCAGCGGGAAGTCATCCTCGACCACCCACTGGCTGAAGGTCTCGCACACCACGGCGGCAGGGTCGTCGATACCCAGTCCGGCCAGGCGCGTCCGGTCCGCGTCGGTCATCGCCGGCACGATGCGATCCACCATGCTCGAGGGGAAGGCGACACTGGCGTCGATCCATTCTGCCAGTTCGCCATCTCTATGCCGCGCCAGCGAGACCACCGCACGCCGCGTGCGCCGGCCGTTATGGGGCATGTTGTCGCAACAGAGCACGGCGAACGGTGGGATGCCTGCCGAGCGGCGTCGCGCCAGTGCCTCCAACAGCATGCCCGGTGCGGTATCCGGCGATTCGGGATGGGCGATGTCGTGGGCGATCGGTGGCGCGTCGGTCAGCAACTCGCCGCTGGCCGGGCTGAGGAAGTAGCCCTTTTCGGTCACCGTGAGGGTGACGATGCGCACGGCGGGATCGCTCATCCGCGCCAGCAGCGCCTCCCGGTCCGGGCCGTCCGGGCCTGCGTAGAGCGCTTCACGGATGGCGGTGACTTCTCGCAGCGTGACATGCTCGCTGTCGCTGAATTCGGCCACGTGATAGCGGCAGTCGCCGTCGCGCAGTTGATCGACCAAGGTGCGATTGGCGCGGATATTGGCGCTGCAGATGCCCCAGTCGTCCGCACCGTCCCGATCGAGATATCGCTGCACGCAGACCGCCTGATGGGCGCGGTGAAAGGCGCCCAGGCCCAGGTGGACGATGCCGATCCCGCTCGGGGGCCGCCGGCTCGGCTTACGCTCGATGTTGATGTCGGCTGCGGTCATGAGGCTATTTCCCCATCAGCAGGTTGGGCAGCCACAGTGACAGCGCCGGCACGAACGAAACCAGCATCAGCACGATCAGGTTGCAGATCAGGAACGGCACGATGGCTTTCGCCACCCGCAGCATGGGCAGCTTGCCGATGCTCGAGACCACGAACAGGCAGACGCCCACCGGTGGCGTGGTCAGGCCGATCATCAGGTTCAGTACCGCCATCACGCCGAAGTGGATCGGGTCCATGCCGACCCCCGTCGCCACGCCAAGCAGGGCCGGGAACAGGATGATCAGCGCGGCAATGGTCTCCATGAAGGCGCCGACGAACAGCAGGATCAGGTTGAGGATCAGGATGACCACGATCGGGTTGCTGCTGATGCCGAGAATCGCATCGGCGAGCAGCTGGGGGATCTGCTGGCTGGTCAGGATCCAGCCGAACAGGTTGGCCAGGCCGACGAGCAGCATCAGCGAGGCCGAGGTGATGACGGTGTCGGACAGGATCCCACCCAGATTGCGCCAGTTGATACCCTTGTAGACGAAAGTGCCCACCAGCAGTGCGTAGAGACTGGCGACGATCGACGCTTCGGTCGGGGTGAACAGGCCGCCGATGATGCCGTAGAGGATGATGAAGGTCATCAGCAGCGCCCAGAACGCGCTGCGGCCTTCCTTGATCAACTCCCTGAAGGTGGCGCGCTTCTCCTTGGGGTAGCCGCGTCGCACCGCCAGCCAGTAGGCGGTGATCATCATCGCCACGCCCAGCAGCAGGCCGGGCAGCGCCCCGGCGAGGAACATGCGGCCGACGGAGATGCCGGAGAGCGAACCGACGATGATCATCGGCACGCTGGGCGGAATGATCGGGCCGATGGTGGATGAAGCGGCCGTGATGGCGGCGGCGAACGGCTTGTCGTAGCCGGCCTTGGACATGCCTGGAATCATTACCGAACCGATGCTGGCGGCATCCGCCACCGCCGTGCCGGAGATGCCGCTGAAGATCATCGAACCGCCGACGTTGGCCAGGCCCAGGCCGCCGCGAATGTGGCCAACCAGGGCGTTGGAGAAGCGCACGATATGCTGGGTGATATTGCCCACGTTCATCAGGTTGCCGGCCATCACGAAGCCGGGAATGCAGAGCAGCACGAAGGAGTCGATGCCGGAAAACATGCGCTGCGGCACGATGGTCAACGAGATACCGCCAAGCATCAGGTAGGCGAGTGACGACACGCCGAGACAGAAGGCGATCGGCAGACCGATCAGCAGCAGGATCAGAAAGGTGGTGAAGAGAACGGCGATTTCCATCAGAGCGCCTCCTGGCGTTCACCACGAACCATGGCGATGATGCCCTCGGCGAGACCGATCAGGCTGTAGAGCAGCAGCGTGGCGAACAGCACCACCGATGAGAAAAAGATGTAGAGCATGGGGATGCGCAGCGTTGGCGAGGTCTGAAACGCACCGATCTGGGCGAACTGCCAGGCGTTGGGCAGCACCACCAGCGTGAAGGCGAACGTGATTGCCGAGACCAGCGCCAGGTAGGCAGCCCGACCACGGAAACCGAGCCAGCCGTGGAACAGCTCTACGTTGACGTGGCGATGACGGTGCTGCACCACGCCGGCACCCATCGCCACCATGTAGATGAAAAGGTAGCGGGTCAGTTCTTCGGTCCAGGAGAGCGTGATGGGCAGGAACAGACGCGAGGCGACCTGCAGCAGCACGGTCAGCGACAGGCCCACCAGCGCGATGACGGCCAGTGTCAGCAGAACGCGGTCGAGGGCGTTGGCCAGCCGGCCGATGGGGCCGCCCAGTCGCGGAACGCGGGTCAGTGTCTCGAGGTTTTCCTGAATCTCCTGGTGAATCTCCGTCTGTGGTTGCGACATGGCGGTCTCCCGACGAGATGAGAAGCGGGGGCGGCGAGCGCGCTACCCCCGAGTACATGGGCTCGTAACCCGCAGGGGATTACAGCGCCTGGATGGCCTTGTAGAGCGCCTTCTGTTCGTCGTTCAGGGCGTCGAGCACGGCAGGCTCGGCTTTCTTGGCGAAGGCCGCCTGATCCACCTCGACGAACGTCATGCCCTTGTCCTTGAGCGCCTGTTCGAGACGCTTCTGATCCTCGACGAACAGCGTCTCCTCGTAGGACTGCATCTCGCTGGCGGCATCTTTCACCACGGTCTGCAGGTCGTCCGGCATCGACTCGAGCTTCTGCTTGCCGATCACCACGTAGATCCAGCTACGCACGTGGTCGGTCATGTCGACGTACTTCTGCACCTCGTTGAAGCTGGCGCTTTCGATCAGGCTGAGCGGGTTCTCCTGGGCCTCGATGGTGTTCTGCTGCAGCGAGGTGAAGACTTCGCTGAACGCCATCGGGGTCGGGCGGGCGCCCAGCGCTTCCCAGGTGTCGACGAACAGCGGCACGTTGGGTACGCGAATGCGCAGGCCGTCGAGGTCGTCCGGGGTCTTGATCGGACGATTGGAAGTGAGTTCGCGGGGACCGCGCTCGAACCAGGCCAGCGGTACCAGGCCGGTGCGCTCGGTGATCTGCGCCTCGATCTGCTGGCCGACGTCGCCCTCCACGGCCTTGCGCATCTGGTCGGCGTCACGGAACAGGTAGGGCACGGCCATCATCGCCGCCTTGGGCGCCCAGTTCTGCAGACTCTCGCCGGTGATGGTCATGTCGGCGGTGCCGAGCTGGATGCTGTTGATCACATCCATTTCGCTGCCGAGCTGCTCGTTGGGAAACACCTGGACCTCGATCCGGCCGTCGGAGTTGGCTTCCACCAGCTCCTTGAACTTCAGTGCGGCCTTGTTCCAGATGTTCTGCTCGTTGGCCAGATGGCCGAACTTCAGCGTGTAATCCGCAGCCATCGCCGCTTGGCTGCCCAGTAGCGTGGCCCCGAGGGCCGCGCCGGCCAGCAGATGCTTGAGGGTTGTCGTTGTCAACATGGCGTGAGTCTCCTGTCGCGTCGATACGCGTCGGTGTTGTCGTCCGGGCCAGCGCTGTTCCGGGTCTGTTCCGGCATGGGTGGCGGACTCGAGCGGACGTTCAAGGCGAGATTTTCACCAGCACCTTGCGCGCCTGTTCCGGATGGTTCTCGAGCAGATCGATGGCGCCGGGCATCTCGGTCAGGGGGACGCGATGGCTGATCAGCGCCTTGGGAGCGAGACGACCCGTGGCGATATGCTCGACCACCTCCGGGAATTTGCGGTTGCTCAGGCGGGAGCCGACCAGTGTCAGCTCCTTCTTGATTACCTCCAGCTGAATCAGCTCGCTGGGCGTCGGACTGAAGCCCAGCAGGCCGATGCGCCCGGCGGGACAGGCCATGCGCAGCATGGTGGGCAGCAAGGCCGGTACGCAGGCGGCATCGGCGATCAGCGGAATGCCTTCGCCGTCGGTGGCGGCCAGCACGGCCTGTTCGAGATCTTCGCTGCGTCCGTTGATGGTGTGACTGGCACCCAGTTCGCGGGCCGTGGCGAGGCGTTCGTCGAGGATGTCGGTGACGATCACCTGCTCCAGGCCCAGGGCGCGGGCCATCTGCAGCACGGTCAGGCCGATCACGCCGGCACCGATCACCAGCAGGCGGTCGCCGGGCCGAGGGTCCATCCGCGAAAGCACGTTGGCGGCGATCGAATAGGGCTCGACCAGGGCGGCGGCATCGAGATCGAGATCGTCGGGAATACGGTGGGCGTTGGCCGCCGGCACGCTGACCCGTTCGGCAAAGCCGCCGTTTCTGTGAACGCCGATCACCTGCATGGCGCTGCAGACGTTGGGTCGACCGATCCGGCAGGGATAGCACCGGCCGCAGCTGACGACCGGGTCGATACAGACACGGTCGCCGACACGGGCGGGGTCGACGCCATCGCCCACGGCGCAGATGACGCCGGCGAACTCATGGCCGGTGATCCGCGGGAACTGCACGAAGGCGTTGTCGCCGTGGATGATGTGCATGTCCGAGCCGCAGATGCCGGCGTAGGCGACGTCGACGATCACTTCGCCCGGGGCCGCACTCGGTGCGGGCCGATCGCCGATGGCGAAGGCATGTGGGGCACTGACTTCAAAGGCTTGCATCGATGACGCTCCTGACTGTGTCGCGATCGCTCTGACCCGGGCTCACAGGTGTCTGGTTCACCAGTGCCACAGGGTGCCGTCCTCGAGCCGGTTGACCGGCAGGCTGGCACGCTTGAACGGATAGCGAGCCGCGGCTTCCTCGTCGATGTCGACGCCATGCCCCGGCGTTTCGCCGACCAGGAAGTGGCCATCCTCGAAGCGATAGTCGTGGGGGAAGACGCTGTCGGTCAGCGGGTCGTGGGGCATGTGCTCCTGAATGCCGAAGTTGGGTACCCAGGTATCGAAGTGGATCGCGGCGCCGAGACACACCGGCGACAGGTCGGTGGGGCCATGGAAGCCGGTGCGCACGTGATAGAGCGAGGCCAGGTCGGCGATCCGACGCAACTGGGTGATCCCGCCGCCGTGAGTCAGCGGGGTGCGGATGTAGTCGATCCACTGGTTCTGGATCATCTCGCGGCAGTCGTGGATCGAGTTGAACACCTCGCCGATCGCCAGGGGCGTGGTGGTGTGTTCGCGGATCAGGCGCAGGCTCTCCTGGTTTTCGGCGGGCACGCAATCCTCGAGCCAGAACAGGTGATAAGGCTCGACCGCCTTGCCCAGGCGCGCGGCCTCGATGGGCGTCAGCCGGTGGTGGACGTCATGCAGCAGGTGCAGCTCGTGGCCGAAGCGCTCGCGTACCGCGGCGAACAGCTGGGGCACGTGGTTGAGATACTTCTCGGTGCTCCAGACGTGCTCGGCAGGGAGTTCGGAATCGGCCGGCTCGTAGCGCTCGCCCTCGCGCTTGGCGACGCCGTAGATCGTCTTGATGCCGGGGACGCCGGCCTGTACACGGACGGCCCTGTAGCCCAGCTCGACATGACGGGCGACTTCCTCCAGGCAGTTGTCGATGTCCTTGCCGGTGCAGTGGGCGTAGGTCATCACCCGCTCGCGGCTCTTGCCGCCCAGCAACTGGTAGAGCGGCATGCCGGCGGCCTTGGCCTTGATATCCCACAGCGCCATGTCGACGGCACCGATCGCGCTCATGGTCACCGGGCCGCGACGCCAATAGGCGCCGCGATAGAGGTATTGCCAGGTGTCCTCGATGCGGCTGGCATCGCGACCTATCAGCGCCGGCACGACGTGCTCTCCGAGATAGGCCGCAACCGCCATTTCGCGGCCGTTGAGCGTGGCGTCGCCGATACCGTAAGTGCCGGATTCGGTGATCAGCTTGAGCGTGACGAAATTGCGTCCCGGACTGGTGACGATGACGCGTGCATCGATGATTTTCATGGAATCTCCGGCTGGGGAAGGCGGCAGCTTCAGTGGGTGGCGAACAGGTCGGGGAAGCGGTCGATCAGGCGAGGCAGCGAGGTCAAAAGCTCTCTCAGGTGCGCCTGCACGGCTCGCTCGGCGGCTTCCGGGTCGCGAGCTTCGATCGCCGCGACGATGCTGGCGTGCTGGTCGACCAGCGTCTCCAGCGGTGTGCCGTCGGGCACGCTGATGTATCGGACGCGGTCGAAATGCGCCTTGACCTCCTCGGTGAAGCGCCAGGCCGACTCATGCCCTGCTTCCCGGGAGAGGGTCTGGTGGAAGGCTTCGTCGAGCACGTAGAAACGTTCGTAATCGCCGCTGTCGATGGTTCGACGCTGGCGTTCGACCAGTTCCAGCAGATCGTCCATCCCGCGTCGGGAGAGTCCTTGCTCGGCGGCCGACTTGGCCACCGCCACCTCGATCGCCTCGCGCACGAAGCGCGCGCTGTAGACGGCCTGCGGCGAAATCTTGACCACGAAGGTGCCGCGCTGGGGACGCACCTCGACCAACCCCGCTTCGGAGAGGCGGATGAACGCTTCGCGAACCGGCTGGCGGCTGACCTCGAAGGTGTCGGCAATCTCTTTCTCCGACAGTGCCTGGCCCGGTGCCAGTACCAGCCGGATGATGGCGTGGCGCAGCACGTCGTAGAGCCGCTGGCGCACGTGCCCGGCTTCCGAGGCGTTCCAGAGTGTCTGCAGGGTCGTCGTGGTCAAGGGCGCTCCGGTGTTCACGGCTGACTGTCTTGTCTGACTAGTATGGTAGTTGTTTCGATGCGTTGACGATTCGACTTTGGGCGCAGGAAAACGTGGTCACCGTCACAGTTCCCGCCGGTTCTGCCGATGTCTCTTTCAGTGGGCCACGATTCGCCATCGAAGGAGACCAGGCAGCGATGGGCATACGCGATTGGCCGGAGGGGGAGCGGCCGCGGGAGAAACTGTTGATGCTGGGGTCGGCGGCACTGTCCGATGCCGAGTTGCTGGCGATCTTTCTGCGCGTCGGGGTCAAGGGGCGCTCGGCGGTGGACCTGGCGCGGGATCTGCTGAGCAGTTTTGGTGGGCTGCGCCAGTTGCTGGAAGCGGATCGCCAGCGATTCTGTGCCGAGCATGGCCTGGGTGAAGCGAAATTCGTGCAGCTTCAGGCCACGCTAGAGCTGTCCCGTCGTCATCTGGGCAGCCTCCTCGAGCGGGAGGCGGCACTGACCTCGCCGGCGCTGGTGCGGACTTTCCTGAGCGCGCAGCTGCGTCATCTTGACCATGAGGCATTCGCGGCGCTGTTTCTGGACACCCAGCATCGGGTGATCCGCTTCGAGATCCTCTCCGAAGGCACGCTGGACAGCGCCTCTGTCTACCCGCGAGAGGTTGCCCGGCGAACGCTGGCGCACAATGCCGGTGCGGTGATCTTCGCCCACAATCACCCCTCCGGCGTGGCCGAACCCAGCGATGCCGACCGGCGGATCACCGAGCGACTGCGCGAGGCGCTGGCACTGTTCGATATCCGCGTTCTGGACCACTTCGTGATCGGCGATGGTGAGGTGATCTCCTTCGCCGAACGGGGATGGCTGTAGAAAAGCCCCAATTTCGAGATTCGGATGGGAAGACGTATCGGATTCGGGTAACATGCCGCGCCATGTTCTCGGGTGGTCGCCGCTCCAGCGGTGTATCGGCAACGATCGACGCGGTGCTTGAAGGGCGCCGATTGTTGCGAAGAGCAGGGGGCTCTGGTATAAAGTACGCCCTTTGAATCGGGGCATACGGTGACGGCCCGCCATTTCGAGCGTTTCGGAGATGGCAGGAAGAGTCGCGAAAAGCGATCTCGACACCGAATGTCCGAGATAAACCGAACAACCCAACCCGCCAGTGGTCGGAGGCTTCCATGTCCCAAGTTTGTCAGGTTACCGGTAAGCGTCCGGTGACTGGTAACAACGTCTCGCACTCACAGCGCAAGACACGTCGTCGTTTCGTCCCGAACCTGCACACGCATCGTTTCTGGGTCGAATCCGAGAAGCGTTTCGTCAAGCTGCGTCTGTCCTCCAAGGGCATGCGCATCATCGACAAGAAGGGCATCGATGCGGTGCTCAGCGACATTCGCAAGCGTGGCGCCAGCCTTTAAGGAGTCGAGACATGCGTGACAAGATCAAGTTGGTGTCCAGTGCCGGTACCGGCCACTTCTACACCACGGCCAAGAACAAGCGTAACACCCCGGACAAGCTGGAATTCAAGAAGTACGATCCGGTCGTTCGCAAGCACGTCATCTACAAGGAAGCCAAGATCAAGTGATCTAGCTTTCCGCTGGTGCTGAAGTGCTGGCGCAGGAATGACAGTACGGAAAACCCGGTCCTCGACCGGGTTTTCTCGTTTGTGGTGAATCCGTTTGTGATGAAAGAGTCGCGAGAACAGACGCATGCCCGAGCTCCCCGAAGTCGAAACCACCCGCCGCGGCATCGCTCCCCACGTCGAGGGACGGGAGATCGTCGAGGTCATCGTGCGCCAACGTAGCCTGCGCGTGCCGATTCCTGGCGATCTGGAGTCGACATTGATCGGCGCCCGGTTTGGCGAGCTTTCCCGGCGCGCCAAGTATCTACTGCTGCCGCTGGCGGAGCGCACCCTGCTGTGGCATCTCGGCATGTCGGGAAGCCTGCGCATTGCCCGCGTCGGCGACCAGCCCAAGAAGCACGACCATGTCGACGTGGTGGTCGAGGGGGGCAATATCCTGCGCTATCACGATCCCCGCCGCTTCGGCTTCGTCGACTGGCTGGCGGGAGACGTCGAATCGGATACCCGGCTGTCGAGGCTGGGGCCGGAACCGCTGTCGCCGGCGTTCGATGGCCAGCGACTCTACCGGCTTTCCCGAGGACGCCGAGCCGCGGTGAAAACCTTCATCATGGACAACGCGGTGGTCGTGGGCGTGGGAAATATCTACGCCACCGAGGCGCTGTTCATGGCCGGCATCGACCCGCGCCGAGCCGCCGGGCGCGTTTCGCTCGAACGTTTCGAGCGTCTCGTCGACGCGATCAAGACGGTGCTGGCGGCGGCGATCACCCAGGGTGGTACGACGCTGCGGGATTTCGTCAGCGGTAGCGGCGAACCGGGTTACTTCGCGCAGCGCCTCAACGTCTACGGGCGCGGGGGGCAACCCTGCCGCCATTGCGGCCTGGAGCTGCGCCATGTCGTGCTGGGGCAGCGCGCCACGGTGTACTGTGCGATCTGCCAGACCTGATCGCTCGCCGTCTCCGTCGGCATCTTGGCCGATGAAGCGGGAACCTTGCCGCTCGCTCGTTTTCCAACTCGGGCGCGGTGGCTGGCCGCTATGTGCGTTCGAGGGTTGGGGAATTCGCGGGTGTTGTTAGAATGCGCCAGCATCTCCGTTCGATATCGCGCCGCCCGAAACGCTTTTTTATCTCTTTTGCTGTTGTCCTTCCCGATGGAGCCCCGCCAATGGAGTCAATCGTGACCCAGACCCTGCGTCTCAAGAAGAATGCCGATCGTCGTCTCAAGGCGGGCCATCTGTGGCTCTATTCCAACGAGATCGATATCCAGGCCACACCGCTCAAGGGCCTGGAACCGGGGGCGCAGGTGACTATCGAGGCCGCCAACGGCAAGGCTTTGGGCGTCGCCTATGTCAATCCGAACTCGCTGATCTGCGCCCGCGTCGTCTCCCGCGATGCCGACGTTCGGCTCGATCGCTCGCTGCTGGTGCACCGCTTCAATCAGGCGCTGGCGCTGCGCGACCGGCTGTTCGCCAAGCCGTTCTATCGTCTGATCCACGGCGAGGGCGACCTGCTGCCGGGCCTGATCGTCGACCGGTTCGACGACGTGCTCGTGGTCCAGCTCAACACCCTCGGCATGGAGACGGTGCGTGACGAGGTGATCGCGGCGCTCGACAAGGTGCTCTCGCCGAGAGCGATCGTGTTCAAGAACGACTCCAGTGGTCGTCGCCTGGAGCAGCTCGAGTCCGAAGTGGCGGTGGTTCACGGAGAACTGCCGGACGAGGTGCTGCTGGAGGAGAACGGTGTCCGTTTCGTGGCGCCGGTGCTGGACGGCCAGAAGACCGGCTGGTTCTACGACCATCGCGCCAACCGCGCCTGGCTCAACGGTCTGGTCGCCGGCAAGCGGGTGCTCGATCTGTTCAGCTACGTCGGCGGCTGGGGCGTCCAGGCGGCGGCGCACGGTGCCAGCGAGGTCCTGTGTGTCGATGCGTCGCAGACGGCGCTCGACCGGGTGGCCGAGAACGCCGCCCTCAACGGGCTCCACGAGCAGGTCTCGGTCGGCCACGGTGACGTTTTCGAAGCCATGACGGCGCTGCGCGCCGAGGGCGAGAAGTTCGATGTGGTGGTGCTCGATCCGCCGGCATTCATCAAGAAACGCAAGGATCTCGCCAATGGCGAGCGCGCCTACGCGCGCCTCAATCGCGAAGCGATGCGGCTGCTGGGTCGCGATGGCCTGCTGATGTCGGCCTCCTGCTCCATGCACCTGTTCGAGGAGCGCCTGGTCGAGTGCGTGCGGGGCGCGGTTCGCCACCAGGATCGTCACGGTCAGATCATTTATCGCGGTGGCCAGGCCGGAGATCACCCGGTGCATCCGTCGATTCCCGAAACCGCTTACCTGAAAGCGCTCGGCGTGCGGGTTTTCCGGAACTGATGATCGCGACGATCCGGTGACGGTGACATGAGCGTCGAACAGGTTCGGGTCTTTCGTCACGCCAATGTCTTGCTGGTCAGTCATGTTCGTAATGTGATCGAGAGCGCCGGCGTTGCGGCCACGTTGCGCGACATGACCCTGGCCGGTGGGGCGGGCGAGCTGCCGCCCGATCAGTGCGAGGCAGAGGTCTGGGTGGCCGCCGCGGCCGAGGCGCAGGCGGCCAAGCTGGTTCGAGAAGCTCTCGATGGCCCCGCTACGGCCCTGCCGGAGTGGTGCTGCCAGGGCTGCGGGGAACGTCTCGAGGGTGTGTTCGACCGTTGCTGGCAGTGCGGTCGTGATCGCCCGGATCGCAGCTGAGCCCCATCGCTGCCGTTGCGGCGCCGTCTGATTCAACCCAGGAGGTTTGCATGGACTGGGACCTGCCCACGCCTTTCGTGATCGATATCGATGTCGAGCGCTCGAGCATCGATCACTACGGCCATGTCAACAACGCCGAGTATCTGCGCTGGGTCGAGCGTGCCAGCTGGGCGCACTCGCGCGCGCTGGGGCTGACGCTGGAGGACTATCGCGCGCTCAATCGCGGCATGGTCGTTCACCGTCATGAACTGGACTATCTGGCACCGGCCTTCGAGGGCGACCGCTTGCAGCTCTCGACCTGGATCGTCAGTTGCGACGGTCGCCTGTCGCTGGAGCGGCGCTTTCAGCTGCGCCACGTCGAAACGTCCCGCACGTTGCTGCGCGCACATACCCGCTTCGTCTGCATCGATATGGAGAGCTGCCGGCCGAAACGCATGCCGTCGTGTTTCGCCGAGGTCTACGGCGGCGCGTGCGTCACCGCGGATCGCTGAATCCCCAATTCGCTGAATCGGAACGCCACCGGCCCCGCTCGTCTCGACGCGCGGGGCCGGTGGCGCTTTGGCTCATGGGTTGGCGGGCGAGGGTTTTGTCTCGCGCTCGCCGGTTGAGCGGGATGTCGACCGCCCCGGGGCGACGATCGCCATGAAGCGCGCGAGTGTCGCGTCGCTGGCCGGACGCGTGATCCGGGAGACGGCGACGAACAGCGGCAGGTTGATGATCAAGCCCCAGGCGCCGGCGTGGACGCCGAGCGGGTTGGGCCACACTACCGTGAACAGGACGGTCACGATGAACCCGGCCGACAGCCCGCACAGCACCCCGGTTCGGGTGGCTCGCGGCCACACGAACAGGCCGATGAAGGCCGGCAGCATCTGGGCGGCGAAGCCGAGCCCGACCAGCAGGATCATGATCAGGTTGCCGGGATTGAGCATGGCCACCGGGCCGACGATCAGCAGCATGATCGGAAAGATCAGGTAGCGCGCGAGCTGGCCGGTGCGTCGCTCCGAAAGCTTGAACAGCGGGCGGATCACGTCCCGGGTCCAGGTCAGCGCGGTGCCGTGGATGTAGGGCTCGCTGGAGGACATCGCGGCGGCCAGCGTGCCGGCGCCGAGCAGACCGACCAGTACCGGTGGCATCTGCTGGAATGCCAGCTGCAGGGCGACGGTGTCGGCGCGCTTCAGGTCGGGCAGGCTGAAGATACCGATGAAACCGACCACCACCATCGGCAGGATGACGAAGTAGTAGGTCGGCAGCCAACTGGCGCTGCGGCGGATGCTCTGGGCCGAGTCGGCGCTCATCCACTGCAGCCAGACCGGCTGCTGGAACGAGAACATCGAGACGATGATCGACGAGGTCCAGAAGGCGAAACTCATGTCGCCGAGGCCGCCCGGCAGCGTCAGGAAGTCGACATGGGTCTCGCGCAGGCGTTCGAACACCCCGCCGAACCACCAGTCGCCGGTCAGCCGATGGGCCGCCCAGAGCCCGATCGTCCAGGCCACGATCAGCATCAGGCCGCCCTGAAACGCGTTGGTCACGCCGATGGCGCGCTGGCCGCTGATGAACAGATAGATCGCGATGGTCCCCAGCACCAGCCAGATATTGAGCGTGAAGGGCAGCAGGCCGCCGCTCATCACTTCCAGGATGTAGGCCGCGCCGATGGTCTGGAGGACGGCATAGGCCATGGCGCCGATCGACATCACCAGTGACGTCAGCGCGCCGAGCAGCGGACTCTCGAAGCGATCCGCCACCGCCTGGGCCTGGGTGACGTGGCCAAGTCTGGCGCCGAACGCCCACACCCGGGGGCCGCAGTACCAGGCGATCAGGGCCAGATAGCTCAGGTAGATGACGACGTAGAATACCGGCACGCCCTTGCTCCAGGCCCAGCCCGGCGCGCCCATGAAGGTGTAGGCGCTGATGCTGCCGGCACCCATCAGCAGATACATCACCACTGGCCCCATGCTGCGTCCGGCGACGCCCCACTGCTCGAGACTGTCCATGCGATGGCTGCCGCGGGCGCGAACCCCAAGCCACAGCGCCACGGCCACGTAGGCCAGCGTCATCAGCAGTGGAATCGGTTCACTCATCGACACGCTCTCCCGCTCCTGACGCCGGTATGGTCGGATCTGCCTGGGTGATCGAGGTCGGCAGGGGCAGCAGCCGGTTGGCCAGCAGCATCACACCGGTCGATGCGAGGATGATCAGGCAGGACCAGGCCGCCAGCGCCGGCAGACCCAGTATCAGCACGGCGTGGTTGGCCAGCAGCACGGCCGGCCACAGCCCGGCCAGGATGACCAGCAGGAAGAGGGCGAGCAGCGCCTTCCCTCTCCTCGTGGCAGGGCGGATCAAGCGGTGGTTCATGAGATGACTCCAGCATCTTGGGGTTGGCGAGGATACCGTGCCCAGGCCTCCGGTTCAGCTTCGTGGCGGTGTCGGCCAGGTGTGAATCGGTCCTCGCCACTGTTCGAAGAGACGGGCGAGCTGCAGCACTCGATGATCCTCGAAGCGTGGCGCGATCAGTTGAATGCCGAGCGGCAGGCCGTCGCGACCGAAACCGCCGTTGAGGGACAGTGCCGGCTGCTCGCCCATGTTCCAGGGCAGCGTGAAGCCCAGGTGCTCGAACGGATGGTCCGGGTCGTTGGAGGGGTGGCCGTACTCGGCGGGGAAGCTGTAGACCGGCGTCGTCGGGGAGAGTATGGCGTCGACATCGTCGAACGCGGCCTCGGTGGCGCGGCGCAGGGCAAAGGTCTGCTCGAAGCCGTGGACGACATCGACCGCGCTCAACTCGGCGCCGCGCGCCGCCCATTGGGTAATCATGGGAAAGATCCGGGCGTGCTGCGAAGCGCTCAAGGCCGCCAGCGACTTCCACTGCCGTGCACGCCAGAAGTTGTCGAGACCGTCGAGCATCTCGCGGGTCATCACCGGTGCCACCGGCACCAGCTTGGCCCCGGCGTGCTCGAACTTCGCCGCGGCGGCTTCCACGGCCGCCAGGAGCTGGGGATCGATGGTCAGGCCGCAGCCGGCGTCGAGCATCACGCCAAGCCGGAGGCCCGACAGCTCGAGCGAGAGCTCCATCCAGTCGATCCGGGATGGGGGCAGGCGGGTCGGATCGCGGCGATCGGTGCGGGAGAGCGTTTGCATCATCAGCGCGGCGTCCTCGACCGTGCGGGTCATCGGCCCTGCACAACGCCCGGTATAGCAAGGGTCGATGGGGATGCGTCCCAGCGTGGGCTTGAACCCGACCAGACCGCACCACGCGGCCGGTAGGCGCACCGAGCCACCAATGTCGGTGCCGACATGCAGCGGCCCGAGGCCGGCGGCCGCCGCCGCGCCGGCGCCGGAACTGGAGCCGCCGGGATTGGCGTCGAGCTTCCAGGGGTTGCGGGTCAGGCCGTGGAAGGTCGAGACGCCGGAGGACATCATGCCGAAATCGGGGCAGGTCGTCTTGGCGAAGATCAAAGCTCGATCCTCCCTCAGCCGTGCCGCTGGCGGGGCGTCGTCGCGGGCCGGCGTCAGTTCGGTGACCACGGTTCCCTGCGGAATCGGCACGCCACGGGTGGCGATCAACTCCTTGATCGTGACCGGGATGCCGTCGAGGGGGCCTAGAGGTGCACCGTCACGCCAGCGCCGGGTGGCTTCGGCGGCCTCGGTCGTCAGCGTCGTCTCGTCGTAGGCATAGAGCGCGTTGATGTGAGGTTCCCAGGCCCGAATGTGGGGAATGAGCTCGGCGACGTAGTCGGCGGGCGAAAAGCGACCGTCGCGAAAACCGATCAACAGCGTCGTCGCGGATGCATCGAGGAGGTTCATGGCGAGAGGATCCCGTTGGCGTTGTCGTGGGTATCGGTTCCTAGCATGCCGCGTGTTGGCGGGCTGTCGCCACCGCCAAATGGTCAGCGCGGTGTAATGATCCGGTGCCCGTCGGGCCAGGCCTGGTGGTGACTCGGCGCAACCGGTGCGCCATGAAGCCGCCCCGCAGGTCGGCCGGCTCGGTGGTGACGCGGCGTGAACTCGCGTCGGCGCGACGACGGCAGGAGGTGTTAGTGCTGATTGGTTCGATCCGCTTTTTATGACGGTATTTTCGAGAATATTTTTTACCAAAATCTCTATTTCAGTGAATTTGCATCTTTTCTGGTGCGCTATCCCGTCCTTATCGCTGTTGTGCTGTAATTCCTGCGATCCTTCAATGACAACCAGAGATCGAGGCAACGACCATGCATATCGGCGTCCCCAAGGAAATCAAGAACCATGAATATCGCGTCGCCCTGACCCCGGGCGGCGTGCGTGAACTGGTGGCGCGAGGCCACCAGGTCGGGGTACAGGCGGAGGCGGGGATTGGATCCGGCTATCCGGACGATGCCTATCGCGAGGCCGGCGCCGACATCGTGGCCGACGTCGACGCGCTATGGGCGAGCGCGGAGCTGATCCTCAAGGTCAAGGAGCCGCAGGCGGAAGAGGTCGCCCGGCTGCGCCCGGAGCAGACGCTGTTCACTTACCTGCACCTGGCCGCGGAGGAGACGCTCACCCGTGGCCTGATCGACAGCGGCGCCACCTGCATCGCCTACGAGACCGTCACCGACGACCTGGGGGGCTTGCCGCTGTTGGCGCCGATGAGCCGCGTCGCCGGCCGCATGGCCGTCCAGGCGGGAGCCCACAGTCTGGAGAAGGCCCAAGGCGGTGCCGGCATACTGCTGCCGGGGGTGCCCGGCGTGGCGCCGGCCAAGGTCACGGTGATCGGCGGCGGCGTGGTCGGCGAGAACGCCGCGCGCATGGCGCTGGGGCTGGGTGCCGAGGTGACCATACTCGACAAGTCCCTGCCCCGGCTGGAAGTGCTCGACCATCGTTACCAGGGTCGGATTCGCACGGTCTATTCGACCACCGAGACGCTGGAGGTCGCGGTGCGCGAGTCCGACATGATCATTGGCGCCGTGCTGGTCCCCGGCGCGGCTGCCCCCAAGCTGATCACCCGAGCGATGCTCGGCGAGATGAAGCCGGGCAGCGTACTGGTGGACGTGGCGATCGATCAGGGCGGCTGCTTCGAGACCAGCAAGCCGACGACCCATGCCGAACCCAGTTACGTGGTCGACGGGATCGTGCACTACTGCGTCGCCAACATGCCCGGCGCGGTGGCGCGAACCTCGACCCAGGCGTTGACCAACGCCACGCTGCCGTTCGTGATCGCGCTGGCCGACAAGGGCTGGAAGCAGGCACTGGCCGATGATGCGCATTTCCGCGCCGGCCTCAACGTCCATGCCGGTCAGGTGACCTACACCGCCGTCGGCGAAGCGTTCGGGCTGGAAGTGGTTTCAACCGAGCAGATTCTGAAGGGCTGAGGTCGAGCATCCTCCGAGGCATGGGCCAACAGGCGAGATCGATAAATGGGGGAAACGCTGCACAAACCCTGCGCCATGTGATGGCGCAGGGCGTGCGGTGCCCGTGGCGCTGGCATCGGTGGCTGTCACGATTCCTCCGAACGGAGCGCTTCTCTCGCTACCGGCGGCGCGAGAAGGCGCTGCGTCGCTCCCCATCGCCTCATCGCTGGTAGCCGGTCGGCATCGGTCTGTGGAGGTTCCCGCGGGTGTTCGCTCTGGGGGAGGTGGCAGGGTAAACTGCCCGCACTGCCACTTTCCCCTAGCGATTCGAAGAGTTCATGAGCAAGCGACGCGTTCTTACCGGTATCACCACCACGGGTACGCCGCATCTGGGCAATTATGTCGGTGCGATCAAGCCGGCCATCGCCGAGAGCCAGAATCCCGATGTCCAGTCCTACTACTTCCTTGCCGACCTGCATGCGCTGATCAAGGCGCAGGACCCGCAGCGGGTGCAGCAGTCGCGGCTCGAGATCGCCGCCACTTGGCTGGCGCTGGGGCTGGACACCGACAACGCGATCTTCTATCGCCAGTCCGACATCCACGAGATCCCGGAACTCGCCTGGTTGCTCTCCTGCGTCTGCGCCAAGGGGTTGATGAACCGCTCCCACGCCTACAAGGCGGCGGTCGCGGAGAACGAAGAGGGCGGCGTCCCCGATCCGGATCGCGGTGTCACCATGGGGCTGTTCGGCTATCCGGTACTGATGGCCGCCGATATCCTGATGTTCAACGCCCACAAGGTGCCGGTAGGGCGCGATCAGATCCAGCATATCGAGATGGCCCGCGACATGGCGGGGCGGTTCAACCATATCTACAAGGGCGACTACTTCACCCTGCCCGAGGCGATCGTCGACGAGAAGGTCGAGGTGCTGCGCGGGCTCGACGGGCGCAAGATGTCGAAGAGCTACGACAACACCATCCCGCTGTTCGTCTCGGCCAAGAAGCTGCAGAAGCTGGTGCGCAAGATCAAGACCAACTCGCTGGAGCCCGGCGAGCCCAAGGACCCGGAAACCTGCACCCTGTTCCAGATCTACAGCGCTTTCGCCACGGCGGAGGAGAGCGCCGACATGCGTCGCCGCTACGCCGAGGGAATCGGCTGGGGCGAGGCCAAGAACGAGGTGTTCGAGTACCTCGATGCGCAGCTGCGCGAACCGCGCGAGCGCTATGAGGCGCTGATCAACGACCCCGGCCATATCGAACAGGTGCTGCAGCGGGGCGCCGAGCGTGCTCGCGCCGAAGCCAATGTCCTGATGGAACGGCTGCGGGTGGCCGTGGGGCTGGGGCGCTTCCAGTAGGCTTCG
>NZ_PZJL01000003.1:0-108430 GCF_003206585.1 Salinicola sp. CR57 | reverse complement strand
AAAAAGCCAGCGACAAATGTCGCTGGCTTTTTTCTTTACGGCAAATCGCGGGGCTCGCGCTCAGGCCTCGACGATCTCGTAGTCGTGGGTGATCTCCACCCCGCCTTTGCTCAGCATCAGTGACGCGCTGCAGTATTTCTCGGCGGAAAGGTCGACGGCGCGCTTGACCACGGCGTCCTTCAATCCCTTGCCGGTGACGACGAAGTGGACGTGGATCTTGGTGAAGACGCTGGGGGTGCCGTCGAAGCGCTCGGCTTCCAGCGTGGCGACGCAATCGGTGACCTCGGCGCGGGCCTTCTCGAGGATCTGGATCACGTCGAACGAGGTGCAGCCGCCCAGACCCATCAGCACCATCTCCATGGGCCTCGGCCCGGTGTTACGGCCACCGTGATCCGGGTTGCCGTCGATGACGACGCTATGGCCGCTGCCGGATTCGGTGACGAACTGGCGGCCGTCGGTCCATTTGACTGTGGCTTTCATGGCAAGGATTCCTTACTGGGATTCGTCGTTGAATCGTTCGGTTGTCGATGGCGGCAGGATAACACTCCCGGCAAGTGCTGGTGGTGTCCGGGTTCTTCATCCCTGCGTGAGTCGTGCTTCCAGCTCGGCCAGGCGCTGCGGCGTGCCGACATCGACCCAGTCGCCGCGGTGGTGCCAGCCACCGACGCGGCCCGTCTGCATCGCGTCGATCAGCAGTGGTGCCAGCTTGATGGCCGCTCCAGCCGGCAGGTCGGCGACCAGCTCGGGGCGCACGACACCGAGACCGGCATAGATCAACCGCGGCTCGCCATCGACGTGCAGCCGGCCCTGGGCGTCGAGATGGAAGTCGCCCCGCCGGTGGAAGTCGGTCGTATCCACCATCACCAGCGAGGCGAGGTCGTCATTGGCGAGCGCGAGGCGTGCGAGCGGAAAATCCGTCCAGACGTCGCCGTTGAGCAGGATGAACGGTGCTTCGCCCAGTAGTGGCAGCGCCTGACGCAATCCGCCCGCGGTTTCCAACGGCGTCCGTTCGACGCTGAATTGAAGCGAGACGCCATAGCGCTCGCCGTCGCCGAGGGCGTCGATGATCTGCTGGCCGCGATAGCTGACGTTGATCACGATGTCGTGGATGCCTGCCGTTGCCAGCCGCTCGAGGTGATGCACGATCAGCGGTTTGCCGGCGACCGTCAGCAGCGGCTTGGGACAGTGGTCGGTGAGCGGGCGCATGCGCGTGCCGAGGCCGGCGGCGAGAATCATCGCTTTCATGACGAGGCACCCCGGTCGAGGTTGGCGTGGTGCTCGGCCAGGCGTGCCTCCATCGCCGGGCGATAGCTTTCGCGCAGCCAGCGGTGGAAATCGCCGAGGGCGGGCAGTGCCGTCAGCCCCTCGTCGAGATGCCCGTAGAAATGGGGCAGCCAGTCGAGATAGCGGGGTTTGCCGTCGCGCAGAAAGAGGCGACAGAATTGGCCCAGAATCTTGAGCTGACGCTGGGCCCCGATCGCCTCGACACCGGCCCGGAACGTCTCGGCGTCCAGATCGGCGTCGATCCGCTCCGCGGCGAGACAGCGCTGGCGAAAATCCTCGATCCAGAGGTCCATCTCCTGGCGTGACCAGTGGTGATAGCGGCCTCGTAGCAGGGAGATCAGATCGTAGCCAAGAGGCCCGGCCAGCGCGCCCTGAAAGTCGATGATCCAGAGCCGCTCCCGATGGATCATAAGGTTCATGGCGTCGAAGTCGCGGTGTACGGCGACGGTAGGGAGCCTGGCGATATGAGCAAGCAGGTGGCGCTTGACCTCGGGCCACTGCGGTGGTGTCTCGATCTCGAGCCAGCGGGTCAGGCCCCAGTCGGGGAAGCGGTCCATCTCCTCCTCGAGGAAGTCGGCGGTGTAGTGGGGCAGCGGGGCGACCGGCGCGAGTCGTTCGATCTCGTCGAGCAGCGCCAGTGCCTGCGATGTCCCCTGGCGTGCGCCGGACTCGGTCTCGAAGTGGTGGTGAAGGCTGTCGTGGCCGAGATCGTCGAGCTCGATGAATCCCGACTCCAGGTCGACGGCGTGCAGTCGAGGTACCGGCAGGCCGGCCTCGCGCCATTCGCCGCCGATGGTCACGAATGGCCGGCTGTCCTCCAGCGCCGGCGGCGCATCCATGACGATCCGTGTCGCACCGTCCGGGAAGGTGACGCGACAGTAGCCACGGAGGCTGGCGTCGCCAGCCACCGTTTCCAGCCGGCAGGCCTCCGGTGACAGACGATGCTGGGCGGCAATCCAGTGGCGAAGAGCATCCAGGCGCAGGGTCATGCAGGCTTCCGCTGATAATGAGAGAGCGTGGCGGCGCACTGCCGATGACAGCGCTTGCCGCGAGTTGACGGGCCGGAACTGGCACCGCATGCTGGGCGGTAATCCGGAATCGCCGCGCCAATTTTCACGGTGTCGAGCGGTGCGCCAGGAGCGCGATAGGGTAGCATCCGGCGGCCAGCGATCAATGCCGCATTCGGACTCCATCGCAACTCGGTCTGGCCTCCGCCGAGGTTTCGACGCGCCCCGCGGTGTCCAGACGACTCAACAAGGAATGGCTTCGCGGCAACTCCCGTCGAGGTCTGTATAATACCGGCTTCACTCGGCAAGGACATAGAGGACATGGGCAAGCGACTGGTCTGGACTGCCCTCACCGGCCTGATTTCATCGACGGCCCAGGCGGCGCCCCCCGCCCCCCTACCGGCGGACCAGCTGGACTGGTCTCCATGGGGGGATCAGGCCCCGGCTGGCGCGCTTTGTGGTGGCCGCTATATCGAACCGGGCTACCTGCTGCCCGAGGGCAAGACCCCCGAGGAGGTGCTGTCCGATTCGGGATCGGCCGAGTACGGCGATGATGGCGAGACCATTCTGGGCGGCAATGTCGTGCTGCGGCGTGGCGAAAGCCAACTGGAGTCGCCGCGGGTGCGAGTCAATGCTGCCCGTGACACCGCCTTCGCCGATGGCCCCCTGACGATTCGCTATCCGGGAATGCTGGTGCGCGGTGACGATGGCCAGGTCTCGCTCGACAGCGATGCGGCGCGCATCGATGACGCCCACTACGTCGTCCATGAACAGCGGCTGCGCGGGGATGCCCAGTCGATGCAGCGTCTCGACGACGGCCGCTATCGCATGACCGAAGCCAGCTTCACCACCTGTGCCCCGGACAGCCGGCTGTGGCGGGTCGTGGGCAGCGACGTCACCATCGACCGCGAGCAGGGCTTCGGCACGGCGTCCAACGCGCGACTCGAGATGGGCGACGTGCCGGTCTTCTACTGGCCGTGGGTACGTTTTCCCATCGACGATCGCCGCCAGAGCGGGTTCCTGTGGCCGACCGTGGGGCTCTCCAGCGACGGTCTGGACTACAGCCAGCCGTACTATCTCAATCTGGCACCCAATTACGATGCCACCCTCACGCCACGGATCATCTCCGACCACGGTTTCATGCTGGGCGGCGAGTTCCGCTACCTGTTCGACAGCGACGAGGGGTCCGTCGAGGGCGCCTACCTGCCCAACGACAACGGCGGCAATAACGACAATCCCAACGATCCCAACGATGCCTTCGACGGGGAGGATCGCTGGTACATCGACTACAGCCACTACGGACGCTTCACCGACCGGCTGGATTACGCCATGCGTTACGGCGCCGCCAGCGACGGGCGCTATTTCGACGATTTCGGGCGTGACTTCGGCGAGCAGGATACCGAATACCTCGAGCGCCTGGCACGTCTGAGCTATCAGGGTAATACCTGGTATCTGGATGCCCGCGCCCAGGGCTATCAGCGCATGGATTTTCCGCTCGACGAGAACGATCGGCCGTTCTACAAGCTGCCCAGCCTGACCGCCAATGCCCGCTGGCAGCAGGATAGCGGCTTCTATCAGGAGTGGAATTCCAACGCGACCTACTTCTGGCGCGATCTGCATGGCGTCGACAGCAACGGTTTCTGGGAAGACGAGGAGACCGGCGATACCCGCCAGATCCGCCTGCGTGAAGCGGCCAACGGGTCGCGTATCAACCTGACCCCGGCCATCGGCTGGCGCGCCCAGCCCAGTTGGGGCTTCCTGGAGCCGCGCTTCCAGCTGTGGCAGACCAACTACGAGCTCGACTACGGCAATCGCGACACCGATCGGGACGAAAGCCTGTCGCGCACGGTGCCGGTCTACTCGGTCGACTCCGGCCTGATTTTCCAGCGTGACGTCACGCTATTCGACAGCGACTGGAAGCAGACCTTCGAGCCGCGGCTCTACTACGCCTATGTGCCGGAACGGGATCAGTCGGAGTTTCCCGACTTCGACACCGACGAGCTGCCGATCTCGTGGAGCCAGCTCTGGTCGCCTTATCGCTTCACCGGGGCCGATCGGGTGGGTGACGTCAACAAGCTCTCCTACGGCGCTTCGACGCGTTTCCTCGAGGACGACACCGGTCGCGAGCGCCTGTCGCTGTCCGTGGGGCAGAGCGCCTACTTCTCGGATCGCAAGATCGATATCGAGGGCGACCCGACCACGCTGCCGAACAAGGAGACCGACTACGAGGACTGGTATCGTGCCACCCGCGACCGCTCACCGGTCATCACCCAGCTCGACTGGCGGATCAACGATCAGTGGCGCTCGCGCTACGAGTGGTTCTACGATCCGGACCGCTCAAAGACTGAAAAGGCGTCGGCCTATCTCCAGTACCTGAGTCCGGTCGGCCATGTCGTGAACCTTGGCTACCGTTGGCAGATCCAAGGATTCGATCCGTCGGGAGACGAAGAGGATCGTCTTAACTACAGTCGCGAGGATTTCGACGTGTCGTTCGCTTACAAGGCCACGTCATCGTTGGACCTGATAGGCCGTTATCTCTATGACAACACCAACAGCCGCGACCTGGAATCGCTGGCCGGCGTCCAGTTCAACAGCTGCTGTAGCGCGGTACAGGTGGTGTGGCGTGAATGGGTCGAAGACAACGATACCGCCAACACCATCGATGACGACTACACGGACCGGGGCCTGTTCCTGCGCTTCGTGTTCAAGGGGCTGGGCGGCGTCGGCCAGGAAGCCGACAGCTACTTCGCCCAGGCGGTACCGGGCTATGAAGCGACGCAGTTCTGATGACTCGGTGGTCCCGATCAATCCATGTTTACGGCGAGCCCGAACGGCTCGCCTTTCCATCAAGCAAGAGAGGTAGGCATGCGTCCTAGAGTATGGATCCCCCTGGCGCTGGTAATGCTGCTGTCGCCGTTGTCCGCGATGGCGGAAGTGGTGCAGCTGGATCGTATCGTCGCGGTGGTCAACGACGATGCCATCATGCATAGCCAGCTCGAACGTCGGGTCGCCCAGGCGCGCGACCAGCTCCAGGCCAACAACATCCAGATGCCGCCGGAGCAGGCGCTGGAACGTCAGGTGCTGGACCGCATGATCACCGAGCAGATCGAGTTGCAGATGGCCGAAAATGCCAAGCTGAGCATCGACGAGACCCAGCTCAACAGCACCATGCGCGGCATCGCCCAGAACAACGGGATGACCCTGGATGAGTTCGCGAACAAGCTTGAGCAGCAGGGCCAGACCCTGGCGGAAGTACGTGAGCAGGTGCGTCGAGAATTGCTGATTCGACAAGTGCAGCAGGATCGAGTCGCCAGCAGAATCACGGTCTCCGATCGCGAGGTCGATCGTTTTCTGGCGCAGCGCGGCGGGAACAGCAATGTCGCCTATCACCTCGCCCAGATTCTGATCGCCGTGCCGCAGTCGCCGACGCCGGATCAGGTCGCCCAGGCGCAGGCCGAGGCACAGAAGCTCTATCAGCAACTGCAAGAGGGCGCCGACTTCCAGCAGCTGGCCGTGGCCGAGTCCGATGACGCGCAGGCGTTGCAGGGTGGCGATCTCGGTTGGCGCCAGGCGGCACAGATTCCCTCCATTTTCGCCGATGTAATCCCCGATCTCTCCAAGGGTGAAGTCAGCGAGCCGATTCGCAGCCCCAGCGGTTTCCACCTGGTCAAGTTGATCGACACCCGGGGTGGCGACAGCGGACAGATGACCCGGGACCAGGCCAGCCAGGCGATCTTCCAGCGCAAGGTCAATGACGAGCTGGAAGCCTGGACGCAGGAGATTCGCGCCAGCGCCTATATCGACAACCGTCTCGACAACGGCTGATGGCCTTGCCGGTATTGGCACTGACCACCGGTGAACCGGCGGGTGTCGGTCCCGAACTCGCGCTCGCGGTGGCTCGGGACTGGCAGCAGCTGGCGGCGACGGTGGTCGCCGTGGGGGACCCGGACCTGCTGGCCCAGCGTGCCCGGCTGCTCGGCTGGCCGGTCGAACTGGAGGTCGTCGAGCCGGGGGCGGAGTTGCCGCCGCCCAGCGACGGTCGCCTGCCGGTCTGGCCGGTGTCGCTGGCGAGACCGTCGACGCCCGGTCGGCTGGACCCCGCCAACGCCGGCTACGTGCTGGAGACGCTCGACGTCGCCATCGAGGCCTGTCGGCAGGGGGCCGCCGACGCCATGGTGACGGCGCCGCTTCACAAGGGAGCGATCATCGAGGGCGGGTATCCCGGTTTCACCGGCCATACCGAGTATCTTCGCGACGCCTGCAGTGTCGAGGAGGTGGTGATGATGCTTGCCACCGAACGTACGTCCCGGCCACTGCGGGTCGCGCTGGCGACTACCCATCTGCCGCTCTCCCGGGTTGCCGACGCGATTACCGATGCGGGCCTGGCGCGTGTCATCCGGATCCTGGCGGCGGAGCTGACCCGGCGCTTCGGCATCGCGTCGCCCCGGATCCTCGTCTGTGGGCTCAACCCCCACGCCGGGGAGGACGGACACCTGGGGCGCGAGGAGATCGAGGTCATCACGCCCGCGCTGGAGCGGCTGCGCGACGAAGGCCTCGACCTGGTGGGGCCGCTGCCGGCGGATACGCTGTTCACGCCCCGTCACCTCGATCGTGCCGATGCCGTGCTGGCGATGTATCACGACCAGGGCCTGCCGGTGCTCAAGTACGCCGGGTTCGGCCAGGCCGCCAATATCACCCTGGGCCTGGGAATGGTTCGCACTTCTGTCGACCACGGTACTGCCCTGGATCTCGCCGGCACCGGCCTGGCCGAAGTGGGGAGCCTCCGGGTCGCGCTGCAGGTGGCTCGGCAGATGACCGCCCGCGCTCACTGAAGGAATCTTGTTGTCATGGCTACACGCTCCTCCGATCGTTCACCGATGCCTCGTGCCCGGAAACGGTTCGGCCAGAACTTCCTCCGCGACGGCGGGGTGATCTCGCGCATCGTGCGAGCCATCGGGCCCCGCAGTGGCGATCGCCTGGTCGAGATCGGCCCCGGCCAGGGCGCCCTGACCGGGCCGCTGCTGGAGGCTACCGGCGCGCTGGAAGTGATCGAGCTGGATCGCGATCTGATCCCCGGCCTGCGAGTGCAGTTCTACGACTACCCCGAGTTCACGATTCACGAGGGAGATGCGCTCAAGTTCGATTTTCACGAGCTGTGGCGACAGGATGGACGCCCGTTGCGGGTGGTCGGCAATCTCCCCTACAACATCTCGACGCCGTTGATCTTTCACCTGCTGACGGCCCGCGGCGCCATCCGGGATATGCACTTCATGCTGCAGAAGGAGGTCGTCGAGCGCCTCGCCGCCGAGCCCGGCGGGCCCGACTGGGGGCGGCTGTCGGTGATGACCCAGTATTACTGCGCGGTCGAATCGCTGTTCGTGGTGCCGCCCGGCGCCTTCGTGCCGCAACCCAAGGTGGATTCGGCGATCGTGCGGCTGACGCCTCATGCCGAGCTGCCTTCGCCGGCCCTCGACGAGGCCCACTTTGCCGATGTGGTGAGAGAGGCGTTCGGTCAGCGTCGCAAGACCCTGCGCAACAACCTCAAGGGGATGATCGACGCGGAGGCACTGGCGGCGCTGGGGATCGATCCCGGCCGTCGACCGCAGACGCTGCGGGTCGAGGAGTTCGTCGCCATCAGCAACCATCTCGCGGGTCTCCAGCCCGAGAACCCTGCCGCCACGGAGACGTGTTCATGAGCGAGATCGCACCCGCCGTCACCGTCGACGTCGAGCCGGCGTTTCGCGAGGACGAATCGTCGCCCGGCGACAACCGTTTCGTGTTCAGCTACACGGTGACCGTGCACAATCACTCCGACCGCAGCGTGCAGCTGTTATCGCGCTACTGGAAGATCACCCAGGGCCACGGCAAGGTGCAGGAAGTGCGGGGCAACGGGGTGGTCGGCAAGCAGCCAACGATCACCGCCGGGCACAGCTTTCGCTATACCAGCCGTGCGGTGATCGAATGTCCCGTCGGCGTCATGCAGGGCAGTTATACCTGTATCGATCTGGCCAGCCAGGCCACCTTCGATGTCGCCGTCGCGCCGTTTCGCCTGGCCGGCCCCAACCAGGTCCACTGAGCGGCGCGCAATCGGCATTTGCCGCCGCCGCTGCGCCGGCGCGGATCGCGCAACTGGGCGGCACCACCAACACGAGGAAGCGCATGGCGACCTACGCAATCGGCGACCTGCAGGGCTGTCACGCCGAATTCGAAGCCCTGCTCGAGCAGCTCGACTTCTCGCCCTCACGGGATCACCTGTGGCTGGCCGGTGACCTGGTCAACCGCGGCCCCGATTCGCTGGGTTGCCTGCGCAGGAGCGTCGCGCTGGACGGTGCCGCCAGCGTAGTGCTGGGCAATCACGATCTGCACCTGCTGGCCGTCGCGCGGGGCCATGGCAAGCTCAAGCGCAACGATACCCTGAGCGATATTCTCGAAGCCCCGGACCGGCACCAGATGCTCGAATGGCTGCGCCATCAGCCACTGCTGGTCGCCGACCCCGCGCGCCGGTGCGTGATGACCCATGCCGGGCTGCTGCCGCGATGGTCGCTCGCCCGGGCGAGCGAATTGGCGGCAGAGGCGGAAGCGGTCTTGCGGTCGGGCGACGTGGATGCTTTTCTGAATGTGATGTACGGCAACCATCCTGCCCGTTTCGAGCCCGACCTGACCGGCATGGACCGCATCCGGGCCATCGTCAACGTCTTCACCCGCATGCGCTTCATCGACGGCGACGGCACCCTGGATTTTGCCGCCAAGGAGGGGCTGGACAGCGCGCCGGCGGGCTACGCCCCCTGGTTCACCTATCCCCGCGCCGATGACCTGACGCTGCTGTTCGGCCACTGGGCCGCGTTGGAGGGGCACACCCCGGGGGCCAGGGTCGACGCGCAAGCGCTGGATACCGGCTGCGTATGGGGCGGGTCCCTGACCGCCCTCGATCTCGATAGCGGCGAACGGACCTCGGTGCCCTCCCGGTCGTCAGACCGATGAGCGGTTCCGCTGCCGGTCGCTCACAGCCAAGCCTTTTCAGGAGTGATTCATGACCCAGTCTTTCGCCCATCTCGATCCGACGACGCTGGCACAGTGGCTGAGCGAAGGACGCTCGTTCAAGCTCGTCGACATTCGCGATCCCATGAGTTTCGCCCAGGGCCATATCCCTGGCAGCTACCACCTCGACAACACCACGGTAGCGGAACTGGTGGACAGGACGCCCAGCGACACGCCCGTGGTGGTGGTCTGCTATCACGGCCACTCCAGTCAGCAGGCCGCCTCCTGGCTTGCCGGGCAGGGCTTCGGCGAGGTCTACAGCCTGGATGGCGGGTTCGTCGACTGGGCGCATCGCCGGCCCGAACATGTCGAACGCTAGCGGTCTCGCGGCATGAGCATGCCCCCCGATCCCCGTCTCGACGGGCTGGAGGTCTACCTGGTGGGTGGCGCCGTTCGCGACGCCCGCCTGGGCTGGCCGGTGGGCGATCGTGACTGGGTAGTCGTCGGTGCCACGCCGGAGGCCCTGCGCCAGCGTGGCTTCAAGCCCGTCGGTCGCGATTTTCCGGTCTTCCTGCATCCCGATACCCACGAGGAGTACGCGCTGGCCCGCACCGAGCGCAAGCAGGGCCACGGCTACACCGGATTCGAGGTACACGCGAGCCCCGAGGTGACGCTGGAAGCCGATCTGGCACGACGGGATTTCACCATCAACGCCATGGCCGAGACCCCGACGGGCGAACTGATCGACCCCTATGGCGGCGCCGACGATCTTGCGGCCAGGAGGCTCAGGCATGTCTCGGCCGCGTTCGTCGAGGACCCGTTGCGGGTGTTGCGCGCGGCGCGCTTCCTGGCGCGTTACCGCAAGCTCGGTTTCACCATTGCCGCGGAGACGATGGCGCTGATGCGCCAGCTCACCGACAGCGGCGAAATGCGATATCTGGTCGCCGAGCGAGTGTGGACGGAGACGCACAATGCGCTGGGCGAAGCCGACCCTTCCGCCTATTTCCAGACGCTGGAAGCGTGCGGGGCGCTGGCGGTGCTGATGCCGCCGCTGGCGACGCCATCGCTACCCGAGGCGCTGGCGCGACTCGAACCGGTCCCCGACGAGTCCAACTCCCATAGTGTGGCGCTATGGCGCTGGGCGCGGCTCGGCGAGCACCTCGAGGATGACGAGCAGTCCCGGCTCAACGATGCCGTCAAGGCGCCCAACGCCTTTCGGGATGCCATGCGGCTGGCAGCCCTGTCTCGTCGGTTGCGTCATCGCATCGGGGGTCAGCGGCCCGATGACGGGGGAGAAGATCGTGCCGACGCGATCATGACCTGGCTGGACGGGATCGACGCCTGGCGACGGCCCGAGCGCGTCGCGCCGCTGCTGGCTCTGATCGCCCATGACGACGGCGGACTGGCGGACGATCTGGCGCTGGCCTGGCGGCTGGCCTCCCAGATCCTGCCCAAAGCCCTGCTCGCCGAGGGGTTTCGTGGACCGGCGTTGGGCGAAGAGTTGTCCCGGCGTCGGGAAGCGACGGTGCGAGAGGCGCTGGCGTCCCGCTAGCGAGCCCTCGAAGCAAGACGCCCGCTGCAGGGTTCAGAACCTCGCAGCGGGCGTTTTGCATTCTGATGGCCGAGGATCGGGTCAGACGAACAGCCCCACGATCAGCGCCATGATCAGCCCGGTCAGGCCGATGATCGTCTCCATCACCGTCCAGCTCTTGAGCGTCTGCGCCTCGGTCAGACCGAAGTAACGGTTGACCAGCCAGAAACCGGAGTCGTTGACGTGGCTCAGCACCGTGGCGCCGGAAGCGATCGCGATGACCAGCAGGCCGAGCACCGGGCCGTCGAGATTCAGCGTGGTGATCACCGGGGCCATCAGGCCAGCGGCGGTGATCATCGCGACGGTGGCCGAGCCCTGGATCACGCGCACTGCGGTGGAGATCAAAAACGCCAGCAGGATCGGCGGCAGGGCGCTTTCGGCCATGATGTTGCCCATCACTTCACCGACGCCGGAATCGATCAGCACCTGCTTGAATACGCCGCCCGCACCGGTGACCAGAATGATGATGCCGGCCGGTTCCAGGGCCTTGGTGGCGACCTCCATCACCTGTTCCCGTGTCATGCCGCGACGCGTTCCCAGCAGGGTGAAGGCGAGCAGGGTGGCCAGGGTCAGGGCCACGAACGGGTGGCCGAGGAAGGTCAGCGCGGCCAGCACCGGGCTATCCGCCGGTAGGATCACCCCGGAGACGGTATTGAGCACGATCAGCGCCAGCGGCAGCAGGATGATCGACAGGATCAGCTTGAAGCTGGGCAGGCCGGCGGTATCGATATCGTTTTTCGGCAGCTCCATGTAATCCGGGATCTGGGCATCGATGCGCTTGGCGATCCAGCGCCCGAACAGCGGGCCGGCAATGATCATGGCCGGCAGACCGCAAATGGCGCCGAACAGGATCACGTAGCCGAGATCGGCACCGATCAGCTTGGCCACCGCGATCGGCCCCGGCGTCGGCGGAATGAACGAATGGGTGACCGCGAGCCCGGCCAGCAGTGGAATGCCGTAATAGAGCAGCGAGCGCCCGGTACGGCGGGTAAGGGCATAGATCAGCGGCACCAGGATGATGAAGGCGACATCGAGGAATACCGGAATCGCGACGAGGAAACCGGTGACCCCCATCGCCCACTGCGAGCGGTTCTCGCCGAACTTGTCGAGCAGCGTGCTGGCCAGGCGATCGACCCCGCCGGAGACTTCCAGCATCTTGCCGAACATCGCGCCCAAGCCGACCACCGTGGCAACGAAGCCGAGCGTGCCGCCCATGCCTTTCTCGACCGTATCCAGCAGTTGGTCGACGTTCATGCCGGTGGCCAGCCCGACCAGACCACTGACGACGAGCAGTGCGACGAAGGCGTGCAGGCGCAGCTTCATGACCAGATAAAGCAGCACGATGATGCTGCCCAGCGCGGCGAGTATGAGAGAAGTTGGGCTATCCATGTCGACGACATTCCTTGGTGAAAGCACGCGGCAGCTGCGGCCGGATATACGCCATTGGTGGCGTTGTGCTTCGCGGTGGAGTTGGCGAGAATGGATGTTACCGGTAACAGATCGGTCCCAACAATGCGCCTAAAGGTGTAGAGACAACCTCTATCCAATCGGGATAGGCCATTGGCAGGCCGGCACGCGCGAACGGCACCAATCACATCCGTACCAGTCATACGGGTATCGATTAGCGATATAGTCGCTACCTGCTCAGCACCCCTGGTACCAATCGGAAGGCAACCTCATGGACGCAAAGATGAGTCGGCGCATCGTCGTAATGGGCGTATCCAGCTGCGGCAAGACCGAAGTCGGGCAGCGGCTGGCAACCGCGCTGGGAGGGCGCTTCCTCGACGGAGACGACTACCATTCGCCGGAAAGCGTCGCCAAGATGTCGCATGGCGAGCCCCTCGACGACGAGGATCGGGCCGGTTGGCTGGAGCGACTGGCGGCGTTTCTGGCCGAGGCCAGGGCCAAGGACGAGACGCTGGTCATCGGCTGCTCTGCGCTCAAGGAGCGCTATCGCGATACGCTTCGCCAGGGCGATGAAGAACTGACCTTCGTGCATCTCGCCGGAAGCCGCGAGCTGCTGCTACAGCGCATCCAGTCGCGCCGCGATCACTTCTTCAAGGGCGAGGCGATGCTGGACAGCCAGTTGGCGACCCTCGAGGCGCCCGGCGAGGATGAGGCGGTCACCGTCGATATCGCCGGCACGCTCGAGCAGGTGGTCAACGAGGCCGTGCTGAAACTCGAGAAGCGATCGCTTGCCGGCGGGCGCTGAGAAACCCGCCCTTGCCTAGCAGGGAATCATCGCCATCGGGATGCCGGTCATAGGCTCCCGCCAACGCGTACCTCGAATCCCAGGTTTTCGCTGGTCGGTTGTCGCGGGGCGCCCTGAAGGCGCGCCAGCAGGCGCACGGCGATGATATCCCCGATGCGTCGCCGCGGTGTCACCACCGTCGCCAGCGGCGGGGCGGTCGCCTCCACGATGTCGAGACCGTTGAAGCCGGCCAGCGCCAGCGCACCGGGTACCTCAAGCCGGCGCCGCTGACACTCGAACAGCGCGCCGGCGGCGAGGTCGTCATTGCAGCAGAACACCGCCTCCAGATCCGGCCAGCGCTCCAGCATCGAGCCCAGCATCTCCCCGCCCAGGCGGTAGGAAGAAGGATGGGGCGTGGTCAGGCAGCGTTCGGTGGAGAGTCGTGCCGCTCTCATCGCCGCTTCCCATCCTGCCATGCGCAGTTGCGCGCGGTAGTCCATGCGCGCGCCGAGGAAGCCGATCCTCCGATATCCGCGGTCGAGAAACGCCTGCGTCATCGCCATGCCGGCCTCGTGCTGGTCCAGTCCGACGTTGATGTCCAGCGGCGTCTCGGTCAGCTCCAGCGTCTCGACCACCGGTACCCGGGCCCGCGCCAGCAGGCGACAGGCATGATCGGTGTGGCGGGTGCCGGGCAGAATCAACGCCTCGACGCCGTAGCGAAGGTAAGTGTCTATCAGCCGTTCTTCCTCCAGGATCGAATAGCCGGTATGACCGATCAGTACCTGATAACCCGCATCTCCCAAGCCCTCCTGGACCCCCCGCTGGATCTCCGAGAATACCGAGTTGGAGAGCGAGGGGATCAACAGCGCCACGCTGTGGGATCGGCCGCTGGCCAGCGCCCCGGCGGAGTGATTGGGGATGTAGCCGAGCTCGTCGATGGCGGATTCGATGCGCAACCGCAGCGCGGCCGAGACCCGGTGGGGCTCGCGCAGGGCACGTGACACCGTGATCTTGGTCACGCCGACACGTTCGGCGATGTGCTGAAGCGTCACCCGTCCAGAGGAACGACGTGGCATGACAATCCCCTGAGTCGTTTTAGGTGCGGTGGTTACCGGTAACTTGATCGCTAGATTAACACGCCGGCGCTGGCGGACTCTCTGGACCCATGGTCGTAGTGCATCGTTGCAAAAGTGTCATGAGTGGGTCAGAACGATAGCAACAGCAGGATCAGCGGCGGCGAGAGCAGCGATAGCAGGAACCCGCTGACGATGGCCAGGGGCACGCAGGTGATGCCGCCGTACTGCTGGATCACCGGCAGGCTCACGTCCATCGACGTTGCGCCGGCATAGCCGATCGCCAGCGGCATGGCGCGACGAATGAACAGCGGCACCAGCAGGAAGGCGAGCAGTTCCCGGGCCAGGTCGTTGAAGAAGGCGGCGCCGCCGAGCACCGGTCCGAGCTGGTCGCCGATCAGAATGCCGGAGAGCGAATACCAGCCAAACCCCGCCGCCATCGCCATCCCCTCGTTCCAGGGTAACTGGAGCAGCGGTGCCGCGATCAGCCCCGCCAGCATCGAACTCGCGAATACGGTCGTCGCGATCGCCAGGCCCAGTCGATTGAGCAGGATCTGGCGCAGCCCGAGCCCGGAGTTGCGAAGCTGACAGCCGATCAGGAAGAGCAGCGCGTAGAGCGTCCAGGTCGCCAGCGTTTCCGCCAGCGAGGCCAGGTGCCATCCCAGTCCCTGGGCGGCCGCGCCGACGATCACGCCGAGCAGTACCACACCCGCCAGCTGCAGCGAGCCCAGCATCGCTTGAAATTTGCCGGCGGGCGCCGTGTTGTCCTTGCTCTCCACCCGCGATTGACGGCGCGCCAGCCGTCGACGCGACAACCATGCCAGCGCCGCCAGGTTGAGCGGCGAGATCACCAGGAACAGCACCAACGCTGTGGACCCGATGCGGGACAACTGCCCGAGCAGGTTCTCCATGCCACCCAGGCTGATCCCCATCAGCAGCAGGATCACGTAGACCGAGGCACTGACGCCGCGATCGATGGCCTGACGAATCCCAGCCTGGCGAACGGGGATCAGGTAGCCCACGATCAATGGCAGCAGTATCCACAATAACCCCAGCAGCATGATCCCTCCCGAAGCGAACCGATGAGTCACCGGCAAAGACGCGGCACGAAAAAAACGGACGCCGATGAATCGGCGTCCGTGATTGGCAACGAACTCTAGAGGATGTGTGCCGAGGAGGGAAGAACGGCCGGCCGATTATCCGCCGGAAGTGCTCGCCGAGGTCGAGTTAGCAGGGGCGAGCGCCAGATCCGTGAGCGTGAGATGGCTGCGTTCCTCGTCGTCGCGCACGTAGCGCATCCCGAGCAGCAGGCCAGGGATCTCGCGGTGAAAGGTCAGGTAGAGGTGTCGGCCTCGTTTATCGGGGTCCCAGGTGTCCACGGTAACGCCCGGGAACGTGCCGGCGGGGGTCTGGATGTCGCTACGGTCGATCACCCGGTAGTAGAGCATCTCCGTCTTGCCCTTGTGATTCTGATAGTCGAGCTGGCAGGGCGAGACCTGAGTGCTGGCGCAGCGGGCATCCGGCGCCTTGCGTGAAAGATCGAAAAGTGCGGTCTGGCGGTCCGGCAACGCCTGCAACTGGGCCCGGTCCAGATGGTATTTATCGCCGATCCCCACCAGCGAGTACGAACTGGTGTAATCCAGCGCCTGCACGCGGTCGCCATCGAGCTGAAATCGGCCGCGCTCCTCGCCACTGGCGACCTTGATGCTGGCTCGCATGTCGCTCTCCCAGACATCGCCGGTTTGCAGGTCATTGCCCCGGTGTGAGAGCTGGTGGGTGATCGTCGCATCCGGCCAGCCGCTGATGTCGAGCCGGTAGTGGGCGGTGAACGGCGTCGGTGCCGCCAGTGCCAGCGAGCTGACGGTCGTCAGGAGCAGAGCGGCAAGGGTCTTGAGAGTCGAAATTCGGTGTGACATGAACATCCTCGAAAGCGAATCGGCGATCTATCCCTCTCAGACGCCGAGCCGCCGCCGGTGTTCCCGATCATCAGGCTGGATCAGGCGACCGGCCACACTCTGCCGAGCCGCTCTACCGTGTGTTGCCATTTCGGCGTCGTTGGCTTGCAGACGGTGTTCTGGTTACCGAACAACCCCACCTCGCTGAACGCGCCGTTCCTCGCTACCGTATGGAGCCAGCGCACGGGCACGAGGTATTCCGCCTCTTCTTCATCGGGGCCGATCAGCAGCCAGTCCCGATTGAGAATCGAGACGTCCTACATGATCTGCGCTTCCAGCAGCCCTTCGTCGGCGAGCCCCGCCGGGCGTAGCCGCTGGGGCTGTTCGTCCAAGCCGTTGGCGAGCTTCCAGATACCCTGTTCGATCGCCGCTCAATACCCCGCTTCGGGATCGATGGTCTCGACCGCCTTGCCCTCCGACATCGCGTCCAGTGCGTCGGCAACCTGGTCGGCGGCGGCGCCGATCGGCGTGGGGCCTGCCATGTGCGGGGTAATCATGATGCGCGGATGACGCCATAGCGGGCTCTCCGCCGCCAGCGGCTCGGTGGGGAAGGCGTCCAGCAGGGCGCCGCGTAGGTGGCCTTCGTGCTCTCCTTCACCGAGCGTTTCGAGCAGCGCCGGCTCGTCGATCAGCGTGCCGCGACCTGGGTTGATCAGGCTGGCGCCAGCGGGGAGCTTGGCCAGGTTGTCGCGATTGATGATGTGCCGGGTGGCTGGGGTGTCGGGGAGCAGCGTGATCAGCGTCTTGACCTGACGCAGCAGGGTGTCGAGCCCCTCATCGCCATGGTGACAGGCGATGCCTTCGATCCGCTTGGGCGAGCGGCTCCAGCCGTGGACGGGGTAGCCGTCGGCGGCGAGCATCTGCGCCACCCGCGTCCCGATGGCGCCGAGCCCCAGCACGCCCACCGGCCAGTCGGGCTTGTCGACGACCGGCACCTCGCGCCACTCGGCACTGGCTTGCTGACGTCGGTAGCGGTCGAAGTCGCGCTGGAAATGGAGTACGCCATAGCGAGCGTAATCGCCGATCAGTTCGCCCATGCCGGCATCGCGCAGTTTGACGATGGGGATCTCGCGGGGGAGTGCGGGGTTCTGCAGCAGGGCATCGACCCCGGCGCCGAGATTGACGATGCCCTTGAGCGCCGTCTGTTCCTCGAAGACCGAGGCGGGCGGTTTCCAGGCGACCAGGTAGTCCACCTGCGGGTTGCCACTGTCCGCCGCAATCTGGATCTCGGCGTCCGGCAGGCGCTCGAGCAGGATGTTGCGCCATTGCTCGGCGTCACTATGGTAGATCAGGACTCGCATCTCGGCTCCGTCGTCGCTGTTGGGTCATGTCTTGTCATCATGGCAGGTTGCCCGTGGCGAAAGAAACTGCCGTGCGCGGCTTGGCGGGTTTGCTGACCGGTTGGCACCGTTCGTGTAGCCCATGGCCCGTGGCCTTCAGTAAGCGATCTCCAGCATCGGCGGCGGCGCCTCGCCGAGCAGCTGGCTCAGCACGTCCAGGCCGCTGGCCAGGCGTGACAGATCCGGTTCGGCTCCCAGGCTGATGCGAACACGCCGCGGCATGGCGGACGGCTCGACCAGGAACGGCTGGGCGGTGGTGATGGCAACACCTTCCTGGCGCGCCTGCTGCTGCAGCTCTTCCGCCCGCCACGGCTCCGGCAGCATCAGCCAGACATGCAGGCTGCTGGTGCGCGATTCGATGGCATGCCCCGCCAGCTTGCGTGATGCCAGCTGCTGGCGTTCCGCCAGCAACTGGCGCTGTTCGTGGGCGAGCGTGTCGACCATGCCGCTGGCCAGCCAGTAATCCGCCAGTTCGAACACCAGCGGGGTGGCCATCCAGCTGGTGGCGCGCAGTCTCGGCAAGGTGTGGTGCATCTGGCCGCGGGGCACGCTGAGGTAGCCGGCGCGCAGCCCGGGGACGGTGGCCTTGGTCAGGCTGGTGACGTGGAAGCTCTGCTGGGGCAGCCTGGCGGTCAGGGAGGTGAGGCCTGCGGGCTCCAGCAGCGCATGGACATCGTCCTCGATCAGCCAGACGTCGTGACGCAGCAGAATCTCCGCCACGACGTCGCGACGGGCGTTCTCCATGGTCGCGCCGGTGGGGTTGAGCTGGGTCGGGGTCAGGCAGACGGCTCGCGGGCGGTATCTCATGATGGCCGCCTCCAGCGCTTCAGGGATGACGCCCTGCTCGTCGATCGCCACGCCGTACAACTGGAAGCCGAGGGTGCGCGCCAGCGCGATCAGGCCGTGATCGGTCAGCGCCTCGGTCAACACGATATCGCCGTGCTGGACCACGGTGGCGATCGCCAGCATCAGCCCATGGGCGGCGCCATTGCAGAGCAGTCGGTCGTCGGTCTCGCCGGGGACGCCGAGGCGCTCCTTCAACCAGACGTTGGCGCGCTCGCGCTGATGCAGCAGGCCGGCGATCGGGCGGCTGGCGCCGATGACGTCGGCGTGGGCGGACCTGGCGAGTTCCGCCAGCGCCTCGCGAAAGCGCCGGTGGTGAGAGGGCGGACAGACCGGATGGGCGATCGACAGGTCGATGGGGGCGTCGTCGCTGACCGCGGCCGGCGCCCGCAGGTATTCGTTCTCGGAATCGCCCTCGGCATCGCGAATCCAGGTGCCACTGCCGACCCGGGCCTGGACGAGGCCGCTCTTCTCGGCCTGCTCGTAAGCCCGCGACACGGTCTGCACGCTGACCCCCAGCGTCTCGGCGAGTTCGCGATGGGTCGGCAGGCGCATGCCTGGCGAAAGCACGCCATGGCGAACTGCCTCGGCGAGGGCGCGCGCGATGGAAAGGTATTTGGGGCCGTGCCCGCCGAGGAAGGGCGTCAGGTCGATTGTCATGATGCAATAAAGCCTTTGACGGCACGCTGAGCGACGATGCTACTATCATCGTCGATGCATTGACCGATAATTGTCATGAATATTGATAAGCAAATCATGACAATTTCACACCCGGTCGGCAAGCGGCAGGACACTCGGCTCGATCCCCTCGACTGCCGATGTCCCAACAATTCGGTCCCGTTAGTCGAGTGGCTCCATGTTTCAGGTTTCTTTGCCTTTTTCGCGTGAAGAGTACGCCAGTCGTTTGCACAAAGTGCGCGTTTCCATGGCGAGCCGCGGAATTGATGTTCTCGTTGTCAGCGACCCTTCTAACATGGGCTGGCTGACGGGGTACGACGGATGGTCGTTCTACGTTCACCAGTGCGTGCTGATAGGGCTGGAGGGCGAGCCGGTCTGGTACGGTCGGCGCCAGGATGCCAACGGGGCCTGGCGCACCTGCTGGATGGATGCCGAGCGAGTGCGCTACTACCCGGATTACTATGTCCAGAATCCGGACATGCACCCGATGGAGTATCTGGCCCAGTCGGTGCTGCCGGAGTATGGCTGGCACACCGGCAATGTCGGGCTGGAGATGGACAACTATTACTTCTCGGGCAAGGCCTATACCAGCCTGCTCAAGGAGTTGCCACATGCTCGGCTGGTCGATGCCACGGCGCTGGTCAACTGGTGCCGGGCGATCAAGTCGCCGCATGAGATCGCCTACATGCGCACGGCGGCGAGAATCGTCGAGTGCATGCACACTCGGATCATCGAGATGATCGAGCCCGGCCTGGCCAAGAGCAAGCTGGTCTCGGAGATCTATCGGGTCGGCACCGAAGGCTGGACCGACGAGCATGGCACGGTCCACGGTGGCGACTATCCCGCCATCGTGCCGCTGTTGCCGACCGGCAGCGACGCGGCCGCGCCTCATCTGACCTGGGACGACACCCCGTTTCGCAAGGGCGAAGGGACGTTTTTCGAGATCGCCGGCTGCTACAAGCGCTACCACGCACCGCTGTCGCGGACCGTCTTCCTCGGCAAGCCGCCGCAGGACTTCATCCGCGGCGAGTCGGCATTGCTCGAGGGGATCGACAACGGGCTGGCGGTGGCCAAGCCCGGCAATCGATGTGCCGATATCGCGCTGGCGCTGGGCGCGGCGATGGACAAGTACGGTTTCGATCGGGGCGGCGCGCGCTGCGGCTATCCGATCGGTATCAGCTACCCGCCGGACTGGGGCGAGCGCACCATGAGTCTGCGCCCTTCCGACGAGACGATTCTCGAACCCGGCATGACTTTCCACTTCATGCCGGGCATGTGGATGGACGACTGGGGCCTGGAGATCACCGAGAGTATCCTGATCACCGAGAAAGGTGCCGAGCCGCTGTGCCACTTCCCGCGTCAGCTGTTCGTCAAGTAAGCCCGCTTTGACGGGGTCGCCACGCCATTTTGTACCTTTCAATGACGCGCCCATCGGCCTTGTGCTCATGGCGCGTCATCCGTTTCATTGAGGAGAGTTCGCATGTCCGCAACCCTGCGTCCCAGCCCGATCAGCGCCACCGTCGACTTCGATGCCCAGGGCGTTCAGCACGGTTTTCTCAAGCTGCCGATCTCCATCGACACCTCGGCCTGGGGCGCGGTGATGATCCCGATCACCGTGGTCGCCAACGGCGAAGGGCCCACGGCGCTGCTGACCGGCGGCAACCATGGCGACGAGTATGAGGGCATTACCTCGCTGCTCAAGCTCGCCAGCACGCTCCGGGCCGAAGACGTGCGCGGCCGCGTCATCATCGTGCCGATGATGAACCTGCCGGCGGCGGAAGCGGGCAAGCGAACCTCTCCGCTGGATGGCGGCAACCTCAACCGGAGTTTCCCCGGCGACCCCAATGGCGGGGTCACCTCGCAGATCGCCGATTATTTCAACCGCGTGCTGGTGCCGATGTGCGACGTGGCGCTGGATCTGCACTCCGGCGGTCGCACGCTGGATATCGTGCCCTTCGCCGCCGCGCACCGGCTCGACGATACTAGCCAGGAGCGCGCGAGCCTGGCCGGCGCGGTGGCCTTCGGCGCGCCCTACGCGATGATGATGTTCGAACTCGACGCGACCAAGCTCTACGACACGGCGGTGGAGTCCCAGGGCAAGACCTTCGTCACCACCGAGCTGGGCGGCGGCGGCACCTCGACACCGGCGAGCCTGGCCGTGACCGAGCGGGGCGTGCGCAACTTCCTGGTTCACTACGGTCTGGTGGAAGGCGAAGTCGAGACGCCCGCCGAGCCCATGATCTACGTCGACATGCCGGATGCCAGCTGCTACGTCCAGAGCGAGCATTCCGGTCTGCTGGAGTTGACGGTCTCACTGGGGGAAATGGTCAAGCAGGGCGACGTGCTGGCGCGGGTCCATGACATGAGTCGCACTGGTGCGGTGCCGGTCGAGTACCGTGCCCAGCGCGACGGCGTGCTGATCGCCCGGCGCTTCCCGGCCAAGGTCGGGATGGGCGATACCATCGCCGTGGTCGCGGAAGTGGTCGAGTCTTTGGAACGTGACCAGACCCAACGCCAGTGAATGAGTGAAGATCAGACGAGGCGAGCGCTGTTGAAAGCGCGGAGTTTACGAGGGGTAAACGAGCGTTTTGAAACCGCGTTCAACGAGGAATGGCCGAGCGTGATCCGTTTGGATGGTGTCTGGTATGAAGCTTGATCGCTACGACCTCAAGATCTTGGAAATCCTAAGCCGCGATGGCCGAATTACCAAGTCGCGCCTGGCGGAGGCGATCAGCCTCTCCGTCAGCCCCTGCTGGGAGCGGGTCAAGCGGCTGGAGAAGGCTGGGGTCATCGAAGGCTACAGCGCCCGGATCAATCCCGATGCCATCGTCAAGCGCACCCCGGTATGGGTTCAGATAGAGCTCAAGCAGCACAACGCCGAGAGCTTTGCCCGCTTCGAGCGAATGGTGTCGGACACCGATGCGGTGGCGGAATGCGTCGCGGTCGGCGGCGGTGTCGACTATCTGGTCAAGATCGCCGCCGACAGTATCGACGCCTATCAGCGGCTGATCGACGCCTGGCTGGTCTCCGACCTCGGCATCGAGCGCTACTTCACCTATATCGTCACCAAGACGGTCAAGCGCGAAGGGCCGCCGGCGCTGCCCGATCCCGACGGCTTCTCCGTCTGAGAGCTGACGAACGGAAACGATGAATGAACCTGGCCGACGCCAGGTTCGTTCGTTTCCCGTCCCACCTCATCCGAAAAAACCTCAACCTCAACACGTTCTTTCGAAAGAAAACGTACGGTAAATCGGTTGGGACAAAAAAATTACCCGCTGCAGAATCGATACCATGGTCGCACTCGCAGGATAGGCAAACCGTTCTGCCCACCGCCGACACCTTGCAGGAGGCGACATCATGAAACTCAACGATCCCCGGCTTTTCCGCCAGTACGCCTATATCGACGGCAAGTGGACCCATGGCAGCGAGGGGCGCGAGGAAGCGGTCGTCGATCCCGCCACGGGAGAGATTCTCGGCCACTGCGCGTTGCTGGAAGCGGCCCAGATCACCGAAACCGTGACCGCCGCCGAAAGCGCCTTTGCCGATTGGCGGGCGATCAACGTCCACGAACGGGCCGAGAAGCTCAACGCCTGGTATCGCCTGCTGCACGAGCACAAGGAAGACCTGGCGTTGCTGATGACCTACGAGCAGGGCAAGCCGCTCAAGGATGCACGCGGCGAGGTCGACTACGGTGCCAGCTTCATCCAGTGGTTCGCGGAAGAGGCCAAGCGCGCCTATGGGGTGACCATCCCGAGTCATATCCCCAACGCCGCGCTGGGCACGATCAAGGAGCCGGTCGGCGTGTCGGCGATGTTCACGCCGTGGAACTTCCCGCTGGCGATGATCACCCGCAAGGCCGGGGCGGCGCTGGCGGCCGGCTGCACGGTGATCGTCAAGCCGGCCAACGAGACGCCTTATTCGGCTCTGGCGCTGGCCGAGCTGGCCGAGCGGGCGGGCATTCCGGCCGGTGTATTCAACGTCGTTACCGGCGACCCGGCGACGGTCTCCGAGGTGCTGTGCAACGACAACCGCATCCGCAACATCTCGTTCACCGGTTCGACCCGCGTCGGCAAGCTGCTGATGCGCCAGAGTTCCTCCAGCGTCAAGCGCATGTCGCTGGAGCTGGGTGGCAATGCGCCCTTCATCGTCTGCGATGACATGGATCCGGATGTGGCGGCGAAAGAGGCGGTCGCCGCCAAGTTCCAGACCGCCGGTCAGGACTGTCTCGCCGCCAACCGGCTGTTCGTTCATCGCAAGATCTACGATGCCTTCATCGAGCGCTTCCTGGTGCACATGCAGGCGCTGAAGGTAGGGAATGGCCTGGAGGAGAGCGACATCGGTCCGCTGATTCACAAGCGCGCGGTCGACATGGCCAAGGGCTTCGTCGAGGATGGGGTCAGCAAGGGCGCCCGCCAGTTGGGTGGAGCGGGGAAACCGCCCGGAGAGAACTTCTTCATGCCGACGCTGCTGGCGGACATCACCCCGCAAATGCGGGTGTTCCGCGAGGAGACCTTCTCGCCGGTCGCGGGCGTCTGCGCGTTCGACGACGACGACGAGGTGATCCGGCTCGCCAACGACACCGAGTACGGGCTCGCGGCCTACGTCTATACCCACGACGTGCGTCGTATCTGGAAGCTGATGCGCGGGCTCGAGTACGGCATGGTCAGCGTCAACAGCGTCAAGATGACCGGCGCGCCGATTCCATTCGGCGGCGTGAAGCAGTCGGGGCTGGGTCGTGAAGGTGGTGCTGCGGGGCTCGATGAATATCTCGATACCAAGTACTACTGTCTCGGCAATATGCCGTCGGCGAGCAATTCATAAGTTTCAGGAATTTCAACGCGGGTATGACACAAGGATCGCTCCGATCGCTGCGCCCGCCCGGATTGCTGCCGGTTCCGACAACGCTCGATAGTGCGAGCACGGCAGCATCCTTTTTTCGGTAAGGAAATCGTATGACCGATACTCGTACCCTGATCGACAACGATCGCCGCCACGTCTTTCACGCGTCCACCCATCTTCGGGACCACGCTCACGGCGACGCGCCAGGACGCATCATCACCGGTGGCCAGGGAATCTCCATCGTCGATCGTGACGGCCGCGAGATGATCGATGCCTTCGCCGGGCTCTACTGCGTCAACATCGGCTACGGCCGCACCGAGATCGCCGAGGCGATCTACGCCCAAGCCAAGGAGCTGGCGTACTATCACACCTATGTCGGCCACTCCAACGAGCCGCTGATCGCCCTCTCCGAGCGGATCGCCAAGCTCGCCGGCAACGGCTTGAGCAAGGTCTATTACGGGCTCTCCGGCAGTGACGCCAACGAGACCCAGATCAAGCTGGTGCGCTACTACCACAACGTCACCGGCCAGCCGAAGAAGAAAAAGATCATCGCGCGCCAGCGTGGCTACCACGGCTCCAGCATCGCCGCCGGTTCGCTCACCGGGCTGCCCGCGTTCCACCAGCACTTCGACCTGCCCATCGACGGCATCCTGCACACCAAGGCGCCTTACTATTATCGTCGCGAGCGCGGCGACATGAGCGAGCGCGAGTTCTCGACCTACTGTGCCGAGCAGCTCGAGGCGCTGATCCAGCGCGAAGGCCCGGAAACCATTGGCGCCTTCATCGGCGAGCCGGTACTCGGCACCGGCGGCATCATTCCGCCGCCGGCGGGTTACTGGGAGGCGATCCAGGCCGTGCTCAAGCGCCATGACATCCTGCTGATCGCCGACGAGGTGGTCAGCGGCTTCGGTCGTCTGGGCAGCGACTTCGGCTTCCAGCACTATGGTATCGAGCCGGACCTGGTGACCATCGCCAAGGGGCTGACCAGCGCCTATCAGCCGCTTTCCGGCGTGATCGTCGGCGAGCGCGTATGGAAAGCGCTGGAGGATGGCACCAGCGAATACGGCCCGATCGGCCACGGCTGGACCTACTCCGGCCACCCGCTGGGCGCTGCCGCCGCGATGGCCAACCTGGACATCATCGAACGCGAGAACCTGGTGGGGAATGCCGCCGAGACCGGCGCCTACTTCAACGCCCAACTGGCCAAGACCTTCGGCGACCACCCGCTGGTGGGCGACGTGCGCGGCGAGGGGCTGATGGCGGCGCTGGAGTTCGCCCCGGAGAAGGGGGAATACACGCCGTTCGATCCCGCGCTCAAGGTCGGCGCTCGTGTCGCCGCGGCAGCGCTGGAGGAGAACCTGATCGCTCGGGCCATGCCCAACGGCGATATCCTCGGCTTTGCGCCGCCGCTGGTGATCGACCGCGGCCAGGTCGATGAGGTGATCGCCCGTGCCAAGCGAGCCATCGACAAGGTGACCGACGAGTTGACCCGCGAAAAGGCGCTGTAGACCTGGACTGACGGGGCTGCCCCCGCATCGGCTTGATGCGATCGCGCCCCTGCGGCAGGGTGAGAGCTCTGCCGCTTTTCATTATTGCTTCGGGAGCCCGCATGTCCGACCCCGTCACCCTGCACGACATCTACCTGGCCCGCCAGCGCATCGCCGGGCAGGCCGCGCGCACGCCGCTGCTTCTCTCCCAGAGCCTGTCGGCGCGCTTCGACGCCGAGATCTATCTCAAGCTCGAGACGCTGCAGCCGAGCGGTGCATTCAAGCTGCGGGGCGCGCTCAACAAGATCGCCTCGCTGTCGCCGGAGCAGCTCGAGCGCGGTGTCACCACGGCCTCCACCGGCAATCACGGCCGGGCGGTGGCGTGGGCGGCCAGGCGACTCGGTGCGCGGGCGGTGATCTGTCTCTCCGAGCTGGTGCCGGCCAACAAGGTCGCTGCCATCGAAGCGTTGGGCGCGGAGGCACGGGTGATCGGCCGCTCCCAGGATGATGCCTTCGTCGAGGCGCGGCGTCTGGTCGCCGAGGAGGGCATGGCGCTGATCGAACCCTTCGATGACCCGCTGATCGCGGCCGGCCAGGGCACCATCGGCCTCGAGCTGATGGAGGATCTGCCGGATCTCGACCGCGTGCTGATCGGGCTCTCCGGCGGTGGTCTGCTCGGCGGCATCGGGCGCGCCGTCAAAGGCATCAACCCCAGGGTTCATGTGACCGGCGTGAGCATGGAAAAAGGCGCGGCGATGATCGACAGCTTGGCCGCGGGCAAACCGGTCGAGGTCGAGGAGGAAGCGTCGCTGGCCGATTCGCTCGGGGGCGGGATCGGGCTCGACAACCGCTGCACCTTCGCGCTGGTGCGCGAGGTGATGGACGATCACCACCGGGTCCCGGAGCCGGCGATTGCCCGCGCCATGCTGCACTTCTTCGAACAGGAGAAAATGCTGGTCGAGGGTGCCGCGGTAGTGGGGCTCGCCGCCATCGAGGAGCACGCCCTCGACATTCGCGGCCAGAAGGTGGTGTTGATCGTCTCGGGCAACGGCGTGGATGCCGGGACGCTGATGCGGGCGAGAACCCTGATCGACTATCCGGCGCGCTGAGCGGATGAAAACGGCCTGCGCTCGGCATGCGGCGCTATCGATTGGCTATGCGCCCCGGTCTGGCCGTCGCTTGCCAACTTTTCAGACTCGCTCGATCTCAACCGTAGTTACGGAACGGGTTAGAAGGATTGCATATGGAGCTCTATAACCGACAGCAGATTCAGGATGTCGTCACGCTCGATCATGCCGCGCTGGATGCCGTTGAAGCCGGTTTTCGCGCGCTGGGTGAGGGTAACGTCGTCCAGCCGCCGATCCTGTCGATGGCGATCGAAGAGTCCAACGGCGAGGTCGACGTCAAGACCGCCCATATCCAGGGCAATTCGCGCTTCGCGATCAAGGTCAGCCCCGGCTTCTTCGACAATCCCAAGCTCGGCCTGCCGAGTCTCAACGGACTGATGATCGTATTCTCGGCCAAGACCGGGCTGGTCGAGGCGGTGCTGTTCGATGAGGGCTATCTCACCGATATTCGCACCGCACTGGCTGGCGCCATCGCCGCCAAGCATCTGTCGCGAGCCGACAGCCGCCGCGTCACCGTCCTCGGCGCCGGGCTGCAGGCGGAGCTGCAGGTCGCCGCGCTCAAGCTGGTGCGCGACATCGAGACGCTCGACGTCTGGGCCCGCGACGTCGCCAAGGCCGAGGCCCACGCGGCGCGGATGCAGGAGGCCTACGGCTTGACCGTGGCGGTGCATACCGATATCGGCGAGGCTTGCCGCGAGGCGGACATCATCGTCACCACCACGCCGTCGCGATCACCACTGCTCTCCGGCGAACATCTGCGCGAGGGCGTGCATGTCACTGCGATGGGCTCGGACAGCCCGGACAAGCGCGAGCTCGACACCTCGGTAATGGAGCGAGCCGATCATTTCGTGGCCGATACTCGCGCCCAGAGCGAGCACAACGGCGAGCTCAAGGCCTACGCCGGCCACGCGGCGCCATTCACCGTCAACGAGCTGGGTCGGGTGATCGCCAGCGGGAGCGGCCTGCGTACCGCGGATTCCCAGATCACCGTCTGCGATCTCACCGGCACCGGGGTGCAGGACACCGCCATCGCCGGCTTCGCGTTGGGCCGGCTGGCGGGGTGAACGTGGCGGACGGCGTTAGCGTACGCCGGGCAACTCAGGACGATGCGGCATCGATCGCGGACATTCATGTCGACGCCTGGCGCCATAACTATCGTGGCTGGATCGCCGAGACCACGCTGGCGGCATTGGATGTCGCCGCGCGTGCCACTACCTGGCGCTCGCAGCTCGAGGCGGGGGCGGTGGTCTTCGTCGGCACGCGTTCGGACACCCGTACGGACACCCTCGCAGATACTTATGCAGACACCCATGCCGGTGAGCTGCTGGGCTGGGTGAGTGTCGGGCCTTTCCGTCAGAGCGAGAGTGCGCGACCCGAGGTCCAGATGCGCACTCCCGGCTGGTTCGAACTCTACGGCTTCTACGTCGCCCCGTTGGTGCAGGGCCAGGGCGTCGGCAGCGCCCTGTGGCAGGCCGCCCTGGCGTGGTGTCTCGACCAGGGCTATCGCGAGGTGGGGCTGTGGGTCATTGCCGACAATGCGCCGGCCATTCGCTTCTATCAGCGCTGCGGCTTCCGCGACCTCGAACTCGATCAGAACTTCGAAATCGCGGGCCAGCCGCTGGTCGAAAAGCTGATGGCGCGACCACTTGGCCCTCGACCCTAAGCCTGATGGTGTCCGTCAGCGCTTGCTCTGGGTTGGCACGGGCGCCACGCCGGGCCCCGTCGCTTCTCCTACCTTGTGCCATACGCGGCCGTCACGCTGGATCAGTTCGTGGGCGCCGGTCGGCCCATCGGTGCCGGCAGCGTACGCCTCGATATCGGGTTTGCCCGCTTCGGACTGCTCGGACCAGGCGTCCAGGAACGGCTGCACCGCGCGCCAGCCGTTCTCGATGGTGTCGGCGCGCTGGAACAGCATCTGATCGCCGGTCAGGCAGTCGTAGATCAGGGTCTCGTAGCCGGTGACTGCGGGCAGATCGAAGAAGTCCTTGTAGGCGAACCCCATCTTGACGGTATCCATTTCCAACTCGGGGCCGGGGCGCTTGGCCTGGAAGTCGAACCACATGCCTTCGTTGGGCTGGATCTGGATGATCAGCCAGTTGGAGGCCATGCGTTCCACGTCGGTGTTGCGAAACTGGGCGTAGGGCGCCGGCTTGAAGCAGATGGCGATTTCGGTATCCCGCGCGCTCATGCGCTTGCCGGTGCGCAGGTAGAAGGGCACGTCGACCCAGCGCCAGTTGTCGACCATCACCTTCATGGCGACGAAGGTTTCGGTCTCGCTCTCTGCATCGACGCCGTGCTCGTCCAGATAACCGGGCACCTGGCGGTCGCCGAGGGTGCCTTTCGCGTAGCGGCCGCGGGCGGAGTAGCGCTTGGCTTCTTCGGTCGTCCAGGGGCGGATGGCGCCCAGTACCTTCGACTTCTCGCTGCGCAGGGAGTCGGCGCCGAACGCCGCCGGCGGTTCGATCGCGACCATCGCCAGCAGCTGAAACAGGTGGTTGGGCACCATGTCGCGCATCGCGCCGGCCTTGTCGTAGAAGGCGGCACGCTCCTCGACGCCGACCGTTTCCGCGGCGGTAATCTGGATGTGGTCGATGTAATGATTGTTCCAGAATGGCTCGAACAGCACGTTGGCGAAGCGGGCGACGAGGATGTTCTGGACCGTCTCCTTGCCGAGGAAATGATCGATTCGGTAGATCTGCTCTTCCTGCATCACCTCGAGCAGATCGGCATTCAACGCCCGGGCGGACTCGAGGTCGTGACCGAATGGCTTCTCGACCACGAGCCGGCGATATCGCCCGTTGCGCTCCTCGAGCAGTCCGGCGCTCCCGAGTTGCCTGGCGATATCGCTGAAGAAACGCGATGAGGTGGCGCAATAGAAGAGGGCGTTGTCGCTCTCCGAGGCGGCGATGACCTCCTCGATCTGGCGATAGATGGCGGCATCGGTGAAATCGCCCTGCCGATAGTGCAGTCGCTTCTCGAAATCCCGCCAGTGGGACTCGTCCAGGGAGCCTTCGCGGCTCTCCGAGTGGTTGTCGGCGGCCTTGTCGGCGATGAAGTCCTTGAGGTGTCGACGGAAGCTCTCGTCGTCGTGCTCGGCGAGATCGATGCCGACGATCCGCATCTCCGGGGCGATCAGGCGGTCCCGGTCCAGGTTATAGAGTGAAGGGATCAGCAGTCGTTTCACCAGGTCGCCGCCGGCGCCGAAGATGAACATCGTGGTGTCGTCGGCGGCAGGCGTCTGTTGGTCCTTCTCTCGCGTCGAATGGGGCACGGCTCTCACCTCGTCATGTGGGTTGCCGGGAGTCGGTCGCGTAGTCCGACTTCATCATGGAAGACAATCCGACCGGGGGCCAGCGAATGCGGCGTTCACCGACACTGTCCGCGTTGACTTTGCGCGCCCTGGCGAGCTGAGCCAGACTGAGTCGACCGAAACGCTAGCCAAGACAGGGGGAGTACCATCATGCGTGGTGACCGTTCGGAGGTAGGCAGCAGCGCCAGCACGCGGGGGCACGACCCGGGGCGGACTGACCGATCCGCCGGCGTAAATCAGGGGCTGACGCTGCATTTCGGCCGTGACGAACTCATCATCCGTCGGCGTTACGAAGTGCTGAGCATCGTCAACGATATTCTCATCGGCATCTGGTTCGTCATCGGCAGCTTTTTCTTTTTTTACGAATCACTGACCTACTACGGTACCTGGCTGTTCCTGATCGGCAGCGTCGAGATGCTGATCCGGCCGATCATTCGCCTGACTCGAAGCCTGCATCTCCAGCGCATTAACGCCCATGCGACATCACCGGCCGAGGCGGAACACGATTTTTGAGCGCGTGATGGGTCTCGACGATGCGCTGCCCGCCGACATTGCGTCCCGTCGCGATCGCCGACTAGCCTTGGTACGGAGGGATATTCCATACACCACAGGACGTGGAGCCGATTGTGAACGGGACAGACTCAGAAACGGATCTTGGCAACATGGACGCCGAGAAGCTCGAGCGGCTGTATCGGTCCGGCGAGGCCTCTCCGCTGGAGGCGACCCGGGCGGCGCTCGAGCGTATCGAGCGGTTCAACGATGCGGTGAACGCCTATGTCCATGTCGATCGCGAGGGTGCGGAGAAGGCTGCCAAGGCCTCGGCCAGGCGATGGGGTCAGGGCAAGCCGCTGAGCGCCATCGACGGTATCCCGGTATCGATGAAGGACCTGGCCGAAGTGGCCGGCATGCCGGCTCGCGGCGGTTCGTTGACCTCGTCGACGGCGGCGTGCGAAGAGGACTGTCCGCCGGCGCGCATGCTTCGGGAAGCGGGCGCCGTGATTCTCGGCAAGACCAATACCCCGGAGTTCGGCTGGAAGGCGGTGACCGACAACCGGGTCTTCGGCGCCACCTGCAATCCCTGGGACACGCGCCTGACCCCGGGCGGCTCTTCGGGCGGGGCGGCAGCGGCGGCGGCGCTCAACATGGGGGTGCTGCACCAGGGCGGCGATTCCGGCGGTTCGATACGCATTCCCGCCGCCTTCACCGGCGTTTTCGGCTTCAAGCCGACCTACGGCTGGACGCCCCAGTGGCCGCCGGCCACGGAGCCCTCCCTGTCCCATATCGGTCCGCTGACCCGTAGTGTCAAGGACGCCGTGCGTATGCTCAACGTCATCGGCCGCTACGACTATCGCGACCCTTACGCCACCCGCGGCCAGCCGGACGATTGGGGGGCAGACATCGATCAGGATCTGCGGGGACTGCGAATCGCCTATTCGCCGACGCTGGGCTACGCCGAGGTCGACGAGCAGATCGCGGCACGCGTGCGCGAGGCGGCCCGCAACCTGGAGCAGTTGGGCGCGGAGGTCGAGGAAGTCCACCCCGGCTTCGAGTCGCCGATCGATATCTTTCAGAAGCTCTGGTTCACCGCCTCGCTGGACTTCTGGTCGAAATGCAGCGATCGGGAGCGCGAACAGCTCGACCCCGGGCTGGTCGACAATGCCCGCACTGCCCAGCAGTGGAGCGCGCTCGATCTGTTCCAGTCGCTGGGGCGCCGGGCCAATTTCACCGAGTGCCTGGAGCGCTTCAACCAGAAGTACCATCTGCTGATGACGCCGACGGTACCCATCGAGCCGTTCGCCACGGGACATGAAGTCCCACCGGGCAGTGGCATGCGCGACTGGGAGGAGTGGGCTCCGTTCTCCTACCCGTTCAACTTGAGTCAGCAGCCGGCGGCCTCGGTCCCCTGCGGTTTCACGGAGTCCGGTCTGCCGGTCGGTTTTCAACTCGCCGGTGGCAAGCATGACGACGTACGTGTACTGCGTGCCTGCCACGCCTACATGCAGGCGCATCCGCCGCGGTTCCCCCGCGTACCCGATCCGGCGGAAATGGCTTAGGTCGCGCTATCGTCCCGATATCGATCGAGAAATGGCGTGAACCCGGCCCAGATCATGCGTTTGCCGTCGAAGGGCAAGTCGTCGGGCATCTTGCAACGCTCGTCGCTCTGCATGCGTTGCGCGGCAGTCTCGCAGGTGGACTTATCGGGCCACTCGATCCATGAAAAGACGATCTGCTCATCCGCCTGGGCGGCAACGGAGCGTTTGAAATCGGTGACCTTGCCGTCCGGCACGTCCTCGCCCCAGGCCTCGACGATGCGTATGGCGCCCTGCTCGAGAAAGAAGGTCGCGGCTTTCTCGGCCAGCGCGTGATACGCATCGCGTTTGCCACCGTCCACGGGTACCACGAACCCCTGTACATAGTGCATGTCTTTCCCTCCACGTCTCCTTTAGCCGATCATCGCTCGACTCGCCGCCTGGCCCGCCCTGTCTTGACCGCTCGGCCGTAGCGCCCGATCACTCGATATCCTGATGTCACATTCAGCCGGAGACGGGCGCGTTCTCGTCGAATACGCGCAGTTGAGCCCGCAGGGCGCGACCGAAGGCTGGTCGTTCGCTGCATCGCCTCACGTAGGCGTCGAGAGCAGGGCGCTCCACGAGCAGTTCGGTGTGATCGAGAATGCGCAGCACAGTGGTCATCATCAGGTCGGCGACGCTGAATTCGTCGACCAGGTAGGTACGTTCGCCCAGGACGCGCGCCAGATCGTCGAGTCGATCGACGACATTGCCCAGCACGAACTCACGATGACGTGCCCTGACCGTCTCGTCCTCGACAAAAAAATCCAGCTCGGCCAGCGCCATGATCGGGGGTTCGACGCTGTTCAGGCCGGCGAACAACCAGCTGAGGGTCTGGTCCCGCCGACGCGGAACTCGAGAGAGCAACGGTTCGTACTGTTCCGCGATCTTGAGCACGATGGCGCCGGACTCGAACATGGCTTCGCCATCCACTTCGATCACAGGCACCTGCCCGAAGGGCTGCCGACACAGATAGGTCGCGCTCCGTTTCTCGACGAAGTCGATGGCCTCGGTCTCGTAGGGCAGGCCGGCTTCCTCCAGGGCCCAGCGGACCCGCAGGTCGCGAACCTTGCCACGGGCGAAATCGGGCACCCAGCGAAACGCGCTGACTCGAATATGGCTCCCCAGCATGACTTTCACCCCCCGAGGATTCCGCCCTCCGTCCGGTTGTTCAGTAATAGGTCATGTTCCAAAAGAAGACTGCTAAGACTTTGGTCATCCGAACGATGCCTGTTAGATGCCTCGGACGAATCGGCGATGGCCGACTACGCTTGATCAGGGGGCGCAAGATGCGCCACTACTAATCCGTTTGTCTTTTCACCGCCCAGTTCACCGGGCCTGGTCATGGCGGAATCGCCGAGCTCCATCGGGCCTCGAGGCGATCCCCGCCTGCGAAAGGAGTCGCTCCATGAGTCAGAACGTCGCCGAAATCATCGTCGAAACCCTCTCCAATGCCGGTGCCAAGCGTTGCTACGGCGTGGTGGGGGACACCATCAACCACTTCACCGATGCCATTCGCCGCAGCGATCTCGAGTGGGTCCATGTCCGCCACGAGGAGGTCGGCGGTTTCGCTGCGGGCGGCGAGGCCTACATGACCCGCGAGCTGGCACTGTGCGCCGGCACTTGCGGGCCGGGCACGCTGCACTTCGTCAATGGTCTGTTCGAAGCCCATCGCAGCGGTTCGCCGGTGGTGCTGATCGCTTCCCAGGTCGGCACCGCCGATACCGGTGTCGGTTTTCCGCAGGATGTCGACCCCAAGCCGATCTACGAGCAGTACAGCGTCTTCTGCGAGACGATCATCAACCCCGATCAGGTGCGGCGGCTGACCACATTGGCGGCCCAGGCGGCGCTGGCGAAGAACGGCGTCGCGGTGCTGATCGTGCACGGTGACCTGTTCACCCAGAAGCCGAGCCAGGACCTGCCTTATCGGACGCATCGCTTCGACCCGATCACCCGGCCCAGCGCCGAGGAACTGGTGCCGGCGATCAAGGCGCTCAATGCCGGCGGCAAGATATCCATCTTCGCGGGAGCGGGCTGCGAGCATGCGCGCAACGAGGTGATGGTGCTGGCCGCCAAGCTCAATGCGCCGGTGGCCTGGACCTCGCGAGCCAAGGATTTCATCGAGCCCGACAATCCCTTCGAGGTCGGGATGACCGGGGTTTTCGGACTGGCCGGCGGCTATCATGCCGTGGCCGACTGCGACACCTTGCTGCTGCTGGGGTGCAACTTCGCCTGGACTCAGTTCTATCCCGACAAGGCGACGATCATTCAGGTGGATATCGATCCGCAGCAGATCGGCAAGCGCCACCCGGTCGATATCGGGCTGCTCGGCAGCGTGCGCGACACCTGCGCCGCACTGGCCCAGATCGTCGACGAGCAGCATGACACGGCGTGGCTGGACCGGTGCCGCAAGAGCTATCACAAGGCGCTGGAGCACGACGCCCACGAGTCCGGGGACGATGCGCTGATTCACCCGCAGGAGCTGACGCTGGCGCTGAACGAAGCGGCCCATGACGATGCATTCTTTACCGCCGACGGCGGTAGCCCGATGGTGTGGATGCTGCGTCACATCCGTGCCAACGGGAAACGACGTACGCTCTCCAGCCTGGTCCACGGCACCATGGCCAACGCCTATCCCCAGGCGATCGGTATCCAGAAGGCGTTTCCGGAACGGCAGGTCATCGCCATGTGCGGCGACGGAGGCATGACCATGCTGATGGGCGATCTGCTGACCCTGAAACAGGAGAAGATTCCGCTCAAGATCGTCGTCTTCAATAACAGCTCGCTGGGTTTCGTCGAACTGGAGCAGAAGGTCGATGGTCTGCTGGATAGCTACACCGACCTCGAAAACCCGGATTTCGGGCTGTTGGCGCAATCGATAGGCCTGTGGGGACGACGTGTCGAACGCGAGCACGAGCTCAAGCACGCCATTGCCGAGTGGCTGTCCCACCCCGGGCCGGCGATTCTCGACGTCAAGGTCAATCGCATGGAGCTGGTGATGCCGCCCAAGATCGAGCCGGGGCAGGTCACCTCCACCGCGCTCTACTCGGGCAAGGCCGTGCTCGATGGCCGCATGAGCGACGTCGTCGACCTGGTGAAGAGCAACTTCTGGAAGTGAGTCGTCGTCGGCCTGTCACGTGGCACTCACGGCCCGTGGCAGGCTGATGGCCGCCCCCGATCGGACCCTGGAGAGTGTAGTCCCATGCCCCACAAGGAATTTCGTCGCCCTGGCCTGCGCGACCTGCGTCGCCTGGTTGTCTCTGGCACCGCAAGATCGACGGTGGCGGCGCCGTCGATGGGCATCACCGATCGCGAGTCTCTGAGTGACCGCCAAGGATACGACACGGCGTTTCTGGGCGACCTCGTCGTGCCGCTGCCGGCGCCCGTCGGCGCGCGTGCGGAGGACGTGACGCCGGTGCCCGGCCGTGACGACGGCCGGCTCGACTACACGCACTTCTCGGTCGTGATGTCGCGCTCCCGCAGGCTGGCGATCTTCACTGCCCTCAATCTCGATGGCAGCCGGCTGGAGAGCGTGCCCAGGCGCAACGACAACTGGCGTTTCGATCCCCGAATCGACGAATCGCTTCAGGTCGGCGAGTCGCTCTACGCGCGCAACCCGCTGGACCGGGGGCATCTGGTTCGCCGCACTTCGGCCAACTGGGGGGCAGAGGCCGAGCAGGCCAATGCCGATACCTTCCACTTCACCAACTGCACGCCGCAGATGGCGGGGTTCAATCAGCAGACCTGGCTGGGGCTGGAAAATTACCTGCTGGAGAACGCTCGCGCCGACGGGCAGCGAATCACGGTCTTCACCGGGCCCGTGTTTCGAGAAGAGGATCGCCGTTACCGAGGCGTAAGAATCCCCGAGGCGTACTGGAAGGTGGTGGCGTTCATGGCGGATGGCCAGCCCTCGGCCACGGCCTACATGATCGAGCAGGCCGAGGAGCTCGAAGGGCTCGGCTTCATGTTCGGGCAGTACAAGACCTATCAGCGCAGCGTGGCCCGGATCGGGGAGCTGGCCGGGCTCGACTTCGCCGACCTGGCCGAATTCGACGGGTTCTCCAACGAGGAGCGCAAGACAGGCACGCGGATCGAGTCGGAGATTCGCGGACCGTCGGACATTCTCGTCTAGGGGCTTCGGCGAACCGTCGCTTGCGCTTGCCGGCGCATCCCTTACCATGCTCATTATCTTGGCGCTGGACGCCACTGACTCGACGGGTATGGCGTTCTCATGAATGTATCGCACTTCGCAAGTCTCAACGTGGCGGGGGGCATCGGCATGCTCTGCGCCACACTGATCCAGGAGCTGTCTCGACGCCACGTCAACCTGGTGTTCAACAAGGGTGACCGAGTCGCCAAGGCGATGGCCTCTCGGATACCGTCGGACACGCCGGTGATTCGCTACAAGGCGCCGCAGGGCGTCAAGCTGCCGGCCTGGGTGCCGGGGCTGCGAGAGTGGGGCGTGTCGCGGGCACTGACCGAGCTGCCGCGTCCCGACGTGCTGCTGAGCTGGTCCCAGCTCAACGCCGGGCCCCTGATCGCAGCCCATCGCAAGCTCGGCGCGCGAGCGATCCACTACGATCACGGCTCCGCCTGGCGCGCCATGCCGAGCCGCTCGAGACTGGCGCACCTTGCCGCCTGCGATGGCGTGATCTGTGTCTCCCACGCCACCCGCCGCATGTTGCAGCTGCGCTGGGGCGTCGCCGATATCTCCATGGTGGTGCAGCACAACCCGCTGATTCACCCCTTGCGGGACCGCGTCGTCATCGAGGCGCCTGAGCCGGCCGTGAAGCGGCGTTGGCGGCTGGGCGTCGCCGGACGGCTGGTGCCGGTCAAGGGGTTCCCCATCGCCATCCGCGCGCTTCGCCGGCTGGTAGACGGCGGCCTCGACGCCGAGTTGCACGTACTCGGCAGCGGCATGATGCAGCAGGATCTGGAGACACTGGTCGAAGCGCTGCAATTGAAGGATCGGGTCGTCTTTCACGGTTTCGTCGACGACATGCCCGCCGCGCTGGCGCGACTCGATCTGCTGCTCTGTCCTTCGTTTCGCGAGACCTTCGGGATGGTCAGCATCGAGGCCGCCGCCGTTGGCTGCCCGGTCATCGGCAGTCGGGTCGACGGGCTACCGGAGACCCTGGACGAAGGGGTCACCGGGTTGACCCTGCCATGCACGGAAGCGGTCGAATCGCTCACGACGCATCCCGGTCACAGCAGCATCTCGGCCCAGGTCTACGATCCCGATACCGACCAACTGCGGGTGCCGCTCGGCGTTTCGCCGGAGCGGCTGGCCGAGAGCGTTGCCGCGGTACTGGGCGACCCGGAACGCCATCACCGCATGCGCGTGGCGGGTCGCCAATTCGTCAGCGAGCGCTTCACGCTGGAGCGATACGTCGACAGCATGACCCGACATCTGCAATCGATGGGAGCGGCATGAACGGACGGCACGACGCAGAGCCCGTGGCCGGCGGTGGCTACCGCTTTCGCCTGCCGGACGAGATGGTCGGCGTGGCCGGCATGGTGGAGATCGAACTGGCGCTGGAGACCGGCGGCTGGCGCTTGTGGCGTCGCGGCCTGCCCACTGTCACGGTCGGCCGCGACGGTGGCGAGGTGGCCTCCTTCACCCTGGAAGCGTCGCGCGACAGCCAGAGGATCGCCTATCCGCTGACGCCCGACCTGCCCGCCCAGAGCGAGCTGCGCCTCGCCATCGACGGTGCCCGGCTCGTCGGGGCGCCGTGTCTCCATTGGCACCCGCGCCCCCGTCTGAACGGCCCGTTTCTGATTCTGGCACCGCATCCCGACGATGCGGAACTGGCCGCCGGCGGCTTCTACAGCGATCACGCCGACTCCCTGCACATCGTCACTCTCTCCTGCGGCGAAAAGCTCAAGGGAGTGGATCGCCAGTACCTCGATGGGCTGGACCGGACACTGGCGGATGCCACCCGGCGCAAGGCGGAGTGGCGGCGCTGGAACGTCTACGCCTCGCCGATGCTGGCCGGCCTGCCGGCGGAGCGCTCGACCCTGATCGGGGTGCCGGATGGCCAAGGGTGGCCGTTGATCCACGACGGCACCCCCCAGAGGCTCGTCTGGCCGCTAAGCGAGGCTCGGGCGTTCAATCGTGCCGAACTGCCGTTTTCGGAGGCCGACGTGCTCGAGCGCGAGCATGTGCTGGCGGCCCTGCGCCAGATGATCGACACCATCCGCCCGGACACGATACTGGTGACCGACCCGGAGTTCGATCCGCACGCCGACCATCGCGCGACCTCGCTGGCACTGGCCATGGCGCTGGCGAAAAGCGCGCACCGGCCGACCCAAGTCATGCTCTATGCCAACCACTACCGCCGCGCCTACCCACCCGGCCCCGCTTTCCAGCCCGCCTGGATGCCGCCGCGATCCATCGCCATCGATGACTTGTTCGACGACACGCCGATACCGATGCTCTGGCCGCTCGACGCGGAGCGACAGAAACACAAGGCGCTGCTGCTGGACAGCATGAGCGACCTCTCGCCGCGCGCCAATCGCCGCCAGCAGCGGCGCCGGGCGAGGCGGGCGGGGTTCGTGCCGACGTTCGCCGCGGACAGGGATCCCTATTTTCAAGCGGCGGTCCGTTCGACCGAACTCTTCCGGGTACTGCCGGCCGAGGCGTTCGTGGCGGGCTGGCTTCGACGACTCGACGCTGCGGACTGAGGGCCGCGATCGCCTTCGACCGGGGCGGGGCAGGTCCAGGCGGAAGCCGAGAATCGCGACGGCAGTGACCTGTGCTAAGGAGGAGTGCCTTCCAGCGCTTCCTGCAACCAATCGAGCAGGACCCGGGTGGCGGGGCGTTCCGGCGAGCCCCGTCTCGTGTAGATGGCGATCGCCTGCGGTTGCTGCAGGCTTTCGCGCACGGGACGAACCAGTTCGCCCGAGGCGATCAGCCGTTCGGTGGTGCGCCGCCAGCCCAGCGCCACGCCGTGGCCCTCCAGGGTCGCCTGAAGCATCAGCGGATAGCTGTCGAAGGTCTTTCCGGGGAGTGGGGGAGCCAGCGAATGTCCCATCGCCCGGAGCCAGTCGGACCACTCCACCCAATCCGGCGGCGTGGCGTGGTGATGAAGCAGGTCGAATGTCGTCAACGACGCCAGCGAGCGGGGGGCACCGTTTGCCGCGGGGTGCTCCGGGCTGCAGACGGGATAGATCTCGTCGCCGGCCGTGAGTGCCAGCGGATGATGACCGCTGGGCCTGCCGCTCGTCTGCAGGGCGATATCGAACGGGTCGCGATGTTCCTCGATGGGGCGCGTTGAGGTGACCAGTTTCAGATCGATATCGGGATGGCGACGATTGAAGGCGGCCAGGCGCGGCATCAGCCAGTAGAACGCCTCGCAGAGTTGGCAGAACAGGGTGACCTGGGCGCCGCGAGCGGGGCCGCGCATGTCGTTGGCTTGATCGGCCATGGCGCCCAGGGAGCGAGAGACGGTCGCCGCCAGCTCGCGTCCTGCCGGGGTGAGGAAGACCCCGCGATTACGACGCTCGAACAGCACCAGCCCGAGATTCTCCTCCAGCGCGCGAACCTGGCGGCTGACGGCGGCCTGGGTGAGGTGCAACTCGTCTGCCGCGCGGGAGATGCTCTTGAGCCGTGCCGCCGCCTCGAAGGGCAGCGGCGTCGACAGGGGCGGCAACGATTTACCTAGCCAATTCATAACCTGAGCTCATGGATGACGACGCAGAAGTCGTTGGTGGGATGACGGGCTCCGCGGGCATGGTGAGACCCATTGCGACCCCTTGGAGATCATCATGCACCCCGAACGCCATGACAACCGTCGCCAGGGCGTGGCGCTGATCGTCGGGTCTGTCTGCCTGCTGGCGTTGTCCGATGCGCTGGTCAAGTCTCTCGGCGCCGGGCCATCGCTCTGGCAGTTGCTGGCATTGGCATCGTCGATATCGACTCCGCTCCTCGCGGGATGCCTGCTGCTGCGCGGTGGCTGGAGGGCGCTGCTCCCCGAGCGACCAGGGTGGGTGATACTGCGCAGTCTGCTGCTGCTGGCGATGTGGCTGCTGTTCTATGCGTCGCTGCCCCTGATCCCGCTCGCCACCGCGGCCGTGGGCATCTACACCACGCCGCTGTTCATCGCGATTCTCGCGTCGGCCATCGGCGAAGAGCGGCTCACGCGCGGGAGCTGGGCGGCGATCGGGCTTGGCTTCGGCGGCGTGCTGCTGGTGCTGCGGCCGGGCCTGGGGGTGTTCTCCCTCGCCATGACATTGCCGGTGGCGGCGGCGTGCTGCTACGCCGGAGCCATGGTGCTGACGCGTCGCCACTGCGCGAGCGAGCGCCCGCTGGTGCTGGCCCTGGGGCTGAATCTCTGCTTCGCGCTGGCCGGTGTGGCGGGGAGTGGCCTGGTGGCGATGTGGGTCGACGATCAGGCACTGCCCCGGGGTTTCCTGAGCCGTTCGTGGCAACCGCTCGATCTTGCCGAGGCCGCCCTGATCCTGCTCTATGCGCTACTGATGGTGAGCGTCAACACGGGCGTGGCGCGAGCCTATCAGATCGCCCCCTCCTCGCTGGTGGGAACGTTCGATTACGCCTACCTTCCCTTTGCCGTTGTCTGGGGCGCCCTGTGGTTCGACGAGGTTCCCGACGCGACGACCTGGCTCGGCATGACGGTGATCCTGATCTCGGGCTGGCTGGTCCTGCGACGATCAGGCGCTCGATCAGTCCTGGCAAAGCCTTGACCTCAAGCTAACTTGAGGAGGCAGGATGATGTCTCGTTCTGGATCGGGGAGGTAGACATGCATAACACCGGTTTCATCTGTGCCACGTGTGGCCTGCAGTATCCAAAGAGCGATACGCCACCGGAGCACTGCGATATCTGTGAGGACGAGCGCCAGTTCGTCCCGGTCGAGGGGCAGCGCTGGACAACGCCAACCCAGTTGGCGGCGAATCACACCAACACCTTTCGTCATATGGCGCCTGGACTGATGGCCATCGGCACCACACCCAGCTTCGCCATCGGCCAGCGCGCCTTCCTGTTGCGGACGCCGGCCGGCAACGTGCTGTGGGATTGCCTGACGCTGCTCGACGAGGCGACCATCGAGATCATCGAAGGACTCGGCGGGCTCGACGCCATCGTGCTGTCTCACCCGCATTTCTTCACCACCATGGCCGAGTGGGCGCGGGCGTTCGACTGTCCGGTCCACGTTCACGCCGCGGATCGCGAATGGGTCAGCGTGCCGGACGCGCGAATCCAGTTCTGGGAAGGCGCCTCGCGCGAGATACTGCCCGAGGTCGCCGTACATTCCCTGGGCGGTCATTTTCCCGGCGCCAGCGTGCTGCACTGGGCGGAACACGGGGTCCTGCTGACGGGCGACACGCTGATGGTGACGCCGGATCGGATGGCGTCGTTCATGTGGTCCTATCCCAACAACGTGCCGCTGGATGCGGGGACGGTGGCGGGCATCGCCCGACGCCTGGAACCGCTCGCGTTCGATAGCGCCTACTCCGCCTTCTGGGGTCGCGAGATCCTGGTCGACGCCAAACGCGTCATCGAGGAGTCGGCGCAGCGTCACTGCCGGGCGCTGGGAGGCGAAATGGCGACTCCGGATGCCACCGAGTTCGGGCGTTAGGGAACCGCGGCATCAGTGCCTGCACGAGCGAATGGCGGCGTTGCACGGTACTGATGCTCCAGTTTACATGCGAGCACTTGCCGCTTGAGCGCATTGTCGCCGAAGCGGGGTTATCGCCGACTCTCTTGGTGCGAAGCTTCAGCGCCAGTATGGATTCACCCCCCATGCCTTTTTGACCGACTGTCGCGTTCGCCATGGCCAGGCCGCCCTGAAGGCGCGAGATGCCTGTGTCGATGTGGCGATTACATGCCTATCGCCAGCAGCAGCAAGGTAAAGCTGCAGGTGGCACCGCTCACGTGGCGAAGGCTGTGGCGAAAGCCGTAGCTCAGCCCGGTGCTCAACGCGACCAGGTTGACCGGGCCGGGAGACAGCGAGGTGGCCAGGGCGAAGGCGGCCATGGAGAGGACGACAGCGGATGACATGGAGGGGCTCCTCTTGGCTGGAAGAGAGGAGCGTAGGGGGCGGGGAGCGTAGAATCTTGAAGAATATTGCCCTCAGCCGGTGCCGCCGACATCGATATCCACTTCCACCATCATGCCGGGCCCGATCCGTTCGGTGGGGCCATCGTCGAAGCGGATGCGCACGGGAATCCGCTGGGTGATCTTGGTGAAGTTGCCGGAAGGGTTGGGATCCGGCAGCAGCGCGAACTGGCTGGTCGCGGCGCGGCCGATGACGGCGACATGGCCGCTGAAGGTCCGGTCGGGGAAAGCATCGATGGTAATGGCGACGGGCTGGCCGGTATGCAGGGCGCCGACATCGGTCTCCTTGATGTTGGCTTCCACCCACAGCTTCGAGGGGTCGTGCATCATCACGATGGGCTGGCCGGCGCTGACGTATTCGCCCTGATCGATGAGCGTCTTGTCGACCACGCCGTCGACGGGGCTGTCGATCGTGAGGTCGGCGATGTGCAGTTGCTGCTCCTCCAGCGTCGCTCGGGTTTCGGCCAGTTGCTGGCGGGCGATGCGTACCTGCTGTCTCAGCACTTCGGGATTGGGAAGCGGCATCTGCGAACCGTTGATGAAGCCGACCTCGGCGTTGTCGGCCAGGGCCTGGCTGACCCGCACCTCCTGCTGCGCCTGGGCGTGTTCCGCGAGTGCGGCCTGAAAGGCGTAGTAGTCCTGATCGCGGCGCTGCTCCGAGACCGAGCGTTTCTGGTAGAGCGTGTCGGAGCGCTGGAAATCACGCTCGGCTTCGGTCAGCCGGGCCTGGGCGGCCTTCTCGGCCGCCTTGCTCGCCTCCAGTTGACGCTGCATCAGGCTGATGCCGCCTTTCAACTGCTTTTCGGCCGTCGCCAGCCGTGCCTGCTCGTACGCCAGGCGCGCCTGCTGGGTCGCGACCTTGGCCGTCAGTGCTTCGCGCTGGCGCTGGTCCGGCTCGCTGTAGAGCGCGGCGACGGCATCGCCGCGTCGCAGGGTATCGCCCTCGATCAGGTCGAATGTCGTCACCCAGCCCTCGAGACGACTGCTGACGGTCACCTCGTCGGTCATGACGCGAGCGTCCTGGGCGCTGACATGGGTCAGACGATGGGCGACGGCGAGGCCGATCCAGATCAGACACAGCACTACGACGATGGCGAGTATCAATAGCTTGGCGCTGCGCGGCAGGCGGCGTTTGCGGGGCTGGGAAGCGTCGGCGGTCATGGTGCGAGTGCATCCTTCGTCGATCGGGTGGGCGGAGTCAGACATGGGGCGAACGGCGCCAGCGGCTGAGCAGCAGCGAGGGGATCACCACCAGCAGCAGGCTGCCGATCAGGATCCAGAAGCCATCCTGATAGGCGAGAATCGACGCCCAGATCGCCTCGATGCGGCCCAGCAGATAGCCGGCCATGGCCGGCTGGTGAATTTCCGGCACGCCGAGGCGGCCCACCAGGTCGGTCAGTTGCCCCAGGGCCTGGCGGGCGGTGGTGTTGCCGGCGTTGACGCCGGCATTCAGGATCTGGCCGTGATAGGCGGTCTGGCGATCCAGCAGGATGACCAGTCCGGCCGTGCCCAGCGCGCCGCCCAGTTGCAGGGCGAAGTTGATCGCGCCGGAGCCGTGGCCGGTGAGATGGCCGGGCAAGCCGGCGATGGCATTGGAGAGCGTCGGTGGCGGGAACGCGGCCATGCCGATGGAGAGAATGCCCATCGCCACGGCGAGATAGAAAAACGAGGTGTTCCAGTCCATCTGCGCCATCAGCCATACCGAGAACAGGGTACAGGCCAGCCCCGGCAGGGTGATCCAGTGGGGCGGATAACGGTCGCTGAGCCAGCCCACCAGCGGCACCAGGATGCCGAGTACGGCAGTGGAGGGCAGGAATATCTGGCCTGCGGTGATCGGACTGTAGTGCAGTACCGCCTGCACGAATTGCGGCAGCAGGTACATGATGCCGTAGAAGGTGCCACCGAACAGGCACATCGCCAGCGTGCCGACGACGAACAGCCGGTTGCGGAAGATCGCCAGGTCGAGCAGCGGGTGGGCGATACGTCTCTGCCAGGCGATGAAGGCGGCACCGCAGAGCACCGAGGTCAGGATCAGCTCGGGCACTCTGGGATCGTACCAGCCCCAGCGCTGGCCGTTGGAGAGCGCCGCCAGCAGCGAGAAGACGCCGACGAACAGCAGCACGACACCGGCCCAGTCGAACGGTGGGCGAGGGCCCTTTTGCTCCCGGGTCGGCAGAAAGAACAGCCCCATGACGATGGCCGCGAAGCAGATCGGCAGGGTCACGAAGAAGACGTAGCGCCAGGTGAAGTGCTCCACCAGCCAGCCGCCGACCACGGTCGCCAGCGTCAACGGCAGCCCCAGGCACATGCCGTACATCGCGGTGGCCATGCCGCGACCTTCCGGCGGGTAGGCGGCAAACAGCGCCTGCATGGCCACCGGGCGGATCAAGCCGGTCATGCCGCCCTGGACGATCCTGGCCGCCACCAGCGCCGCCATGCCCTGGCCCAGGCCACCCAGGATCGAAGCCGCGATGAAGGCCAGCAGCAGCCCCACGAAGGTGGCACGCTGGCCGACCGCCGCCACCAGCCAGGGAGCGATCAGCAGCGATACCGTGGTCGAGGCGAGGAATCCGGTGGAGAGCCACTGGACCTGGGAGTCGCTCATGCCGAAGGCTCCCTTGATGTAGGGGATGGCCACGTTGACGATGGTGATCGACATGCCCAGCGCTACCAGCCCCAGCATCACCGTCAGCGTGACCCAGAGCTTATAGCGGGGGCCGTAGCGCTCGAACAGCTGCTCGACCTGGGTCATGCGTCGTTGCCCTGGCTGGCGATCGTCCGGGTCATGAGAGGCAATGGAAGTCCTTGTCGGTTCATGGGCAGGCCATGGAGCCAGCCCCAGCCGTCGCGAGGGGGCGATCGGTTGCTGGCTCTGGCAAGAGACGACGCCGGGGCTTTCGTGGCTGCGGCGAAAGGGGCGCCGATGAAGGAAGCAGGCAAATCGATAACGCGTCTATGTTTTGCTCGCTAAGCGATTATCCCGACTTGGTTGTATGACTTTCAAGGGGATCGCGACTAAGGTCGCGTTCGTCAGGCGTTTGGGCGTCTGGCGCTTGGGCGAGTGGTGCGCGGTCGGCGGAGCCTCCGGCCAGCTGGATGACGGATCGAAGCCGGGAACCGATGCCCGGCTTCGACGAATCGAGGGCCTCATCGAAAACGCCCCTCGCGGGAGGGGCGTTTCAGGTGGTCGCCGGGGCGTTCAGGACGAGGCGGCGTGCGCGTCCCGGATCGACGGATGCGGATCGATGACCCGCGAGCCGCGGAAACCGTAGAAGGCGATGAACAGGTAGCAGATCAGCGGCAGCACGAAGGCGTGGTGAATGCCCACGGTGTCGGCGATGGCGCCCTGGGCGACCGGCAGAATGGCACCGCCGACGATGGCCATGATCAGCAGGCTCGACGCCTTGCTGGTCAACGGGCCGAGCTTGGCGATGCCCAGCGTGAAGATGGTCGGGAACATGATCGAGTTGAACAGGCCGATGGCGACGATGCTCCACATGGCGGTATGACCGGAGGCCAGCATGGTGGTCAGCGTGAGCAGTGCCGCCACGATGGCGAACAGGCCCAGGAGCAGGCTGGGGCGTATCTTCTGCATCAACGCCGACCCGATGAAGCGGCCGATCATCGCGCCGCCCCAGTAGTAGGCGACATAGCTGGCGGCATCGCTCTCGCTCATGTTGCCGATCTCCGGCAGCGAAATGTAGTTGATCAGAAAGCTGCCGATGGAGACCTCGGCGCCGACGTAGGCGAAGATGCCGATCACGCCGAACAGCACGTGGGGATGGCGCAGCGCCTGGGCGGCGGTGACTTTCTCTGTGGGGCTGTCGTCGCGGGCCTGGTCCTTGAAGTTGGGCAGTTTCCAGAGGTAGATCACGACCGCGAGGATAGCGAGCACCGCCGCCAGCAGCAGGTAGGGAAGCTGTACGCTCTGGGCCTGCTGGACCTTGTAGGCTATCCGGTCGGCGCTGGACATGTCGGCCAGCTCGCTGGCGCCCAGCACTGCCGCACCCAGGATCAGCATTCCGCCGAAATAGGGCGCCAGCGTGGTGCCGAGTGAGTTGAACGCCTGGGCCAGGTTGAGCCGGCTGGAAGCGGAGCCTTCCGGGCCCAAAAGGCTGACATAGGGATTGGCCGCGACCTGCAGCATCGTCACCCCGCTGGCGAGCACGAACAGGGCAGTCAGAAATAGCGGATAGGAGGGTGCCCGGGCGGCGGGGTAGAACATCACCGCGCCCACGGCCGCGATCAGCAGGCCCAGGCTGATGGCGTTCTTGTAGCCGATCCTCGCCAGCACCTTGCCCATCGGCAACGACATGATGAAATAGGCGCCGAAGAAGGTGAACTGGATCAGCATGGTCTGGGTGTAGTTGAGCGAGAAGACCGCCTTCAGGTGGGGGATCAGAATGTCGTTGAGACAGGTGATGAATCCCCACATGAAGAAGATCGTCGTGACGACGATCAGCGCGCTGCGATAGTTCGGTCGTTGCATGTCGGGCATGAGCGAAATCCTCGTGATGACAAGTCCTGAATTGAGCGTTACCGACCCGACCTCGTCGTGTCAGCGCGTTTGCTGGCGCGAGATGATGCATTAAGCGAGGTGGCTTATAAAGTAGCCGTTCATCATTAGAACGGTAAGGGAATTGTCGCCACCCACGCGCCGGACCATGGTGGTATTGACGCATACCGGAGCGCGTGCTCTGTATTTTCGTAATATTTATTCTATATCGACGTTTATTACGCCGATGTGGGCGGGGGGCTAAATTATTTAGGTAATTCAACGTCGTGTTGTCGGGCGAGTCCTTGAAAGATTCGTGGGAAAATCGTGTGGCCATGACACGTGCCACCTACCAACCTATGTCCGGGGTGTCGCTTGTGGACGACGTCCAACGTTTCTATACCTAGGACACACCCTGTGTCATCAGCCGGAACCGGATATCCGGCGCTCGTGAATCGTAAAGGAGGACGATGCCATGCTGACTGTCTGGTCCTGGGGTTTTCTGCTGCTGGGGATCGTCACCGCGGTGGCGATTGCCGTTGACGTCTCGAGGCGTCCCCAACCGATGTCGATCATGAACGTGACCTGGCCGATCACCGGGCTCTACATGCCCCTCGTCGGCTGGTGGGCCTACTGCAAGATGGGGCGTGCGGCGCCTAGGGCTGCGGTGGGCCAGCAGGATCAGGCGGGCCATGACCATCACGCCCACGCCGATCACGGCCACGATCATCGGCATTATCACGGCGGCGACAAGCCGAAGTGGCAGAGCGTCTTCGTCTCCGCCACCCATTGTGGCGGCGGCTGCACGCTGGGCGACGTGGTGACGGCGCCCATCGCGACGGCGACCGGGTTCGCACTGCTGGGTTCGACGGTGCTGGGTCACTTCGCGCTGGCGTTCGTCGGCGCCTATCTGTTCGGGGTGCTGTTCCAGTATCTACCGATCCGGGCGATGAGCGATGCCGGCCCGGCACAGGCGCTGCGAGACGCGATCAAGGCCGACACGCTGTCGCTGATCGCGTTCCAGATCGGCATGTATCTGTGGATGCTGATCGCGCTACACGCCTGGCTGGGGGAGATGGATGCGTTCACCGCCCCGTTCTGGTTCATGATGCAGATCGCGATGCTGGTCGGCTTCATGACCTCCTACCCGGCCAACTGGCTACTGATCGAACGGGGCATCAAGCACGGCATGTAGTCGCGCCGGGTGAGCGCGCCATGCCCTGTCTGAGACATGTCTGCGCTCACCTTAACGGCATCGATCATCGACTGGCGCGCCAGCCCATGTAAAAGGCGCATTGCCTCGGGGCATCGGGAGCGTCAGTCCGGTGCGCTTTTGACTCGCGATATCCTTTTTGACCCGCCACATCCTTGTCGCTCGCCCTTCGCGCAGCGGCGCTGACCCGATCGCCAACCCTGACGGTCTGTCGCTGACCTCTGCCTTGCCCGGCCACCGAGCGTCGATCTTTCGGGGAGAGTTCACGCCTTGGCAGGGGACGGCTCGATCAGGCTGTCGAGGAGGCGCTTCATCTCCTGGTTGCGAGCACTGTCCCCCAGCTGTTCGTAGAGGGCCGCGAACCCTTCGAAAGCGTGACGGCCGGCCATGTTCTCGCCGTCCGGGGCGGTGGCATCCAGGAAGTCGGCGATCTCGCGCATTTCCGGATGCCAGCGCCAAGCCTTGGGCAGCATGTCCGGAATGCCATTGTCGATGCGGGTGACGACCTCCGGCAGACTGTGTTCGAGTTCCGCGCGAAGGGCGCCGCCGGCGCCACTGCGGCCGGCCGCGATCAGCATCAGCGTGGTCAGCGCCGTCATGCCCTTGTTGATGCCGGCGAAACACATCTTCAACGCCGAGGCGCTGCCGATCCCGCCTTCGAGAACACGGACGTCGAGACCGAGATCGTTGAGCCTGGCCAGCGACGAGGCCCGTTCACCGGCCACGTAGATCCGGGGCATGGCCCTGTCCGACGGCGGCGGGCCGATGATGCCGCCATCCACGAACGCCGCACCGCTGGCGTGGACGATGCGTTCGACGCGAGCGAGCGTGGCGGGGCTGACGGCATTCAAGTCGCAGTAGATCGGTGGCGCCTCGCTGGCGGCCATCAGGGGCGCCAATTGCCGGGCCAGCGACTCCGCCTCGGCGGGAGGAACCACCGAGAGCAGCAGGTCGGCGTGCATCAGCTGGGCGAGTTCGACGTCGCGCATCCCCGCGCGCCGTGCCCGCTCGATGCTGCCGTCGCTGCGTCCCGCCACGGTGGTCATGACGTCGGCGCCATGGTCGGTCAGGCGCCGGGCGATGGCGGCGCCCATGGCGCCGGGAGCGATCAATGCCAGGCTCATCGTCATCGGTTGTCGCCTTATCCAGAGTTTGTATGACAACTACTGTCGGTCAAGTCGGGCGCCCGGGCCATACGCCTTCCGTCTAGTGCGTCTCCCGGTCGGGCTCCTCACCGGTGGGTCGGGCGGCCGGCATCGAGCAGGCCCTCGTCGGCCAGGCGCTCGAGCAGCCAGTCGCGAAAGGCGACTACCTTGGGCAGCCGGCTGCGCCGGTGGGTGCTGACCCAGTAGCAGCTCAGGCCGATCACGTGACCGGCACCGAAAGGTTCGATCAGGTGGCCGTTGGCGATCAGTGGGTGGGCGATCTCCTGATGCGTGATGGCGACACCGAGCCCGGTCATCACCGCCTCCAGCGCCAGCGTATCGTTGTCGAAGGTCGGGCCGCTGCCATCGTCCAGGTGGGCTAGGCCTCGGGGAGTGAGCCATGCCCGCCAGCCCTCCGGGCGCAGCCGGGTCTGGATATGGGTCACGCCAATGAGATCCTCTGGCGTCTGCAGCCTCTCCGCCAGGGCGGGCGAGCAGACCACGGTCAGCCTCTCGTGGAACAGGAACCGCGTCTCGAGGCTGGCGGCCGGCGGCCTGGAGAGATAGCGGATCGCCATGTCGACATCCGCCTGCTCGACATCGACGAGATCGACGGAAGTCTCCAGCCTTACCTGATAGGCCGGGTAGCGGGACTGGAAATCGGCCAGTCGCGGAATCAGCCACCCGCTGGCGAAGATTGGCACCGTCGATACCGTCAGCACGGGGTCCTCCGGCCTGGGGGTGACCGCGGCGACGGCTTCGCCGATGCGATCCAGCCCGTCGCGAACGCCTTCGAGCAGACGGCGCCCCGAGTCGGTCAGCACGACCTGGCGGGTGCGGCGCACGAACAGCGTGGTCTGCAGCACGCTCTCCAAGCCGCGCACCTGATGACTGATCGCCGATGCCGTGACGTGGAGCTCTTCGGCGGCGTGATGGAAGCTCTCGTGTCTGGCCGCGGCCTCGAAGGCGCGCAGGGCGTTGAGTGACGGTAGGTAGCGCATCGGGCGTGACCCTATGGGTGAAAATAACTCATCCATTATGGCAACAAGTCTCTTTTGTCGTCAGCCGGCCACTTGCCTAGATTGCGAGATAGTTCGGCTGTCGCGGAACCCCGAGCCGGTGATTTTTTCTCATCGACGAACGGATCGACGTGGCTTCGGCAGCCGGGACCGCCCCGCACTCGCGGAGCGGCAAGCTCGAGTCGTCGTTCATGGGTGGCATCATGGGATTTCTCTCTCGCAAACGAATTGTCATGCCGTCGGTCGCCCGCGAGGCACTGCCCTGGAGCACGCTGGCCCTGCTCTGGCTGGTCGGCCTCTACATGCGGCTGCCGATTCTGATCGCGCCGCCGCTGGCCGGGGATATCGCCGAGGCGCTCTCGCTGGGAAGCGCGGCAGTGGGGGCGTTGACCACCGTACCCTACGTGGTGCTGGCCCTGAGCATGATGCTGGCGGTGCGGTTTGCCCGGGGAATCGGCATGTTGCGAGCGTTGGTGCTGGCGCTGGTCATCGTGACGCTCGGTTCCGGCGCGCGCGGCTTGACGCTCTCCGCCCCCGTGCTGTTTTCCGCATCAGTGGTGATGGGGCTGGGTCTGGCGCTGATGCAGGTGACCATACCGGCGCTGTTGCGTGACTGGACACCACGCCACCTGGCGTTGGGCAGCACGGTCTATCTCAACGGCATGACGGTGGGCGAACTGATCGGCGCCGGCGCCACTCGGCCCATCGTGCTGAAACTGGCCGGCGGCGACTGGCAGGTGGCGATGCTGCTGTGGTCGTTGCCGGCGTTGATGATCGTGGCGCTGCTGGTACTGAAGCTGCGCAAGGCGCCACGAGGTAATCGCGAGCCGTCGGAGGCCGAGAGTGGCTCCCGGCGCGGCATCTCGCTGCGCTCGCGCCGGGTCTGGCTGATGGGCGTGCCGTTGGCCGCGTCGGTCGGGCTCTTCATGGCGACCAATGCCTACATGAGCAGCATACTCGATGCCCGCGGCGAGACCGACCTGCTGGCCCTGGCGCTGCTGTTCTACAATGCCAGTCCGCTAGCGGCCTCGCTCGTCATGCTCTGGCGGGGACGACGCTGGATCGGCCGGCGCTGGCCACTGGGAATCTTCGCCGCGCTCGGCGTGCTGGGGCTGGTCGGGTTCCTGGGGATGGAGGGCTGGCCTGCCCTGATCGCGCTGGTGATTTCCGGTTTCGGCATCACCCTCGAACTCACCCTGATCATGGCCTTGCCGCCTTGCCTGGAGCGCGGTGAGGCGGTGGCCTCGCTGACCGCCGGTATGTCTTTCGTCGGCTACACCCTGGCCTTCGTCATGCCGATGGTCGGCGGCTGGATGGCGGAGGCGTTCTCCCGGGCCAGCCTGTCGCTATGGCCGATGCTGGTGTTCGCGGCAGCGAGTCTGGTCGCCGTCCGTCGGATGCCGATGACGGCACGCGAGGATGACGGAACGGCGGGGCCCACCTAGGCTTCGAGAGTCGTGCCTGTTTAGAGAGTCGTGCCTGTCTAGAGGAGGGAGCGATGCCGGTATCCCGCCCTGAAGCCTTGCTGATCGACGCCGACGAGGCCAGTGGCTTTCCCAATTCGCCACTGCCTGTGCTGATCTATCGACAGATCATCGATGTCGCAGGAGAGCGCGCCGCCTCGACGTTCGAGGCGATGTTCGCGGCCCATCGGTGGCCGCCCGAGTGGCGTTACGGTCTGTTCGATTTCGACCATTTTCACTCCACCGCCCACGAGGCGCTGGGCGTGTTTCGCGGCCGGGCGCGGATCCGGCTGGGCGGCCCCCACGGCAGCCAGCACGAGATCGCTGCCGGCGACGTATTGGTGCTGCCGGCGGGCGTCGGTCACGCCAATCTCGCTTCCAGCGACGACTTCGCCATGGTCGGCGCCTATCCTCCAGGGCAGCGCTGGGAAGTCGAACGTGGCGACCCCGCTCGATTCGCCGCCGCCTGCCGGCGGGTTGCCGCGGTCGCGTTGCCGGATGCCGATCCTGTCGGCGGATCGCTGCCATCGCTATGGCACTGAGGTAGTCTCTCGCGCTTGAACAACGGCTGTGTCGTCTATAGTTAGGAGCCTACACTTTATCGAGGATCTTGCTGATGTCCGATTCCCGTTCCGTTGCCGTGCTGGGCTTGGGTGCCATGGGCCACGCTTTCGCCGCCAACCTGCTCGAGGCCGGCTTCGATGTCAGCGTCTGGAACCGCTCGCCCGGCAAGGCTGACGACCTGGTCGATGGTGGCGCCAGGCTTGCCGACTCCGCCGCCGATGCCGTTGCCGATGCGCAGGCGGTCATCGTCATGCTGCCGGATCTGGCGATAACTCGTGATCTCCTGCTGGGCGACCACGGGGCGTTGGCGGGGATGGCAAAAGGCGCGGTGCTGGTCCAGATGGGGACGCTCGGCGTTGCCGAGACCGATCGGCTGATCGCCGAGGTGGAAGAAGCGCGAGACGACATCGTCTTCATCGACGCGCCGGTTTCCGGCACCAAGGCCCCTGCCGAGCAGGGCTCGGTAGTCGTACTGGCCAGTGGCGATCGAGATCGCGCGGCAGGCATCGTCGAGCCGATCTTCGAGGTGCTGGGCAAGCAGACCCACTGGCTGGGGAAGGCCGGGCAGGGCGCGCGAATGAAGGTCGTCATCAACGCCTGGCTGATCTCGATGATGCAGGGGATCGCCGAGACCGCTCACCTCGCCGACGCGCTCGGTTTCGCGGCCGACGACCTGTGGCAGGTGCTCGAAGGGGGGCCGCTGGCCACGCCCTACATGAAGCTCAAGCTGGACACGATCGCCAGTGGCGACTTCGATCCACAGATGGCGCTGCAGTGGGGGCTGAAGGATGCAGGGCTCGCGCTGGAAGCGGGAGACGACGAGGCGCTGCCGTCACTGGCCCAGATCCGCAATCTCTGGTTCGACGCGGTCAATGCCGGCCATGGCGAGCAGGATATCGCGGCGATCCACGCGTATCTGGATCGCTATCGTCGCCGATAGCGGTTGTCGAACCTGTCGGGGCCGGGCTGGCCGATGGCCCCGGCGGGAGAGATGTCAGACGCCGAGGCCCGTGGTCTCGTCCACCCCCAGATGCACGTTCATGTTCTGCACGGCGGAGCCCGCGGCGCCCTTGCCGAGGTTGTCGAGCCGCGATACCAGGCAGGCGCGCTCGTCGTTGCCGAACACGAACAGGTCGACACGGTTGGTCTCGTTGGCGCCCTGGACGTCGAAGAAGCCGTTGTCCAGATTGTCGAGAGCCTCGAACGGCCGTACCCGGACGAACGGCTCGTCGGCGTAGTGCGCGCGATAGGCGTCGAGCAGCTCCTCCGCGCCCACGCCCGCGGGCAGCTGCGAGAGCTGTAGCGGTACGCTGACCATCAATCCCTTCAGGTACGGGCCGACGATCGGCGAGAACACCGGCGGCTGCGCCAGCCGGCCATGCTGCTGCATCTCCGGCAGGTGCTTGTGGCCGAGCGCCATGGCATAGGGGCGTGGCGCGTTCAGGCGGCCGTCACCGTCGTTCTGGTAGTCGGCGATCATCGCCTTGCCGCCACCGCTGTAGCCGGTCAGCGAGAAGGCGGAGAGCGGATAGTCCGCCGGCAGCAGCCCGGCGTCCACCAGCGGCCGTACCAGCAGGATGAAGGCGCTGGCGTGACAGCCGACGTTGGCGATGCGCTTGCTGGCGCGAATCCGATCGCGCTGGCCCTCGTCAAGCTCCGGCAGCCCGTAGACCCAGCTCGGGTCGGTACGAAACGCCGTGCTGGCATCGATCAGGCAGGTGTTCGGATTCTCGACCATCGCCGCGGCTTCGCGGGAGGCCGCATCCGGCAGGCATAGAAAGGCGACGTCGGCGGCGTTGAGCAGGCGTGCTCGCTCGGCCGGATCCTTGCGCTTGTCACTGTCGATGCGCAGCAGCTCGATATCGTCGCGGGCCTGGAGATAGTCGAACAGGCGCAGGCCGGTGGTGCCTTCCTGGCCGTCGACGTAGACCTTGAAGGTGCGCTGGGATGAGTCCGGAGATGCCATGGGCGTTGTCCTGCCAGTGATCTTTGACGATTTCGTGATCGCGTTATTGTGGGGGTTCGGGGTCAGCTTGTCATGCCGTTGAGCGGTCGGGCCGCCAGTCGGGACTCGCCCTGGCACTCCTGGGCGCAGCGCTCGATTCGCCGACACGCCTCGCGCAGGCGGTCGGCATCCACGGTCAGGCTCAGCCGCACGAAGCCCGCGGCGGAAGCGCCGAACGCCTCGCCCGCGAGCACCGATACGCCATGCTCGTCGAGCAGGCGGTCGGCGAAGGCGTGGGTGCTGAGCCCGGTCGCGCGAATGTCGATCATCATGAACATCCCGGCGGCGGGTGGCAGCGTGGCGACGGTCTCGCTGTCGCGCAGGGTCTCGACCACCGCATCGCGGCGCTGGCGGTAGGTCTCGCGCATCGCCTCCAGCGCTGCCGGCGGTGCGTCGAAAGCGGCGATGGCCGCGTCCTGGATGAACGGCTGGCAGCCGTAGAGCATGCACAGGGCGAGGTTGACCAGGTGGGTCATCAGGGGCCGCGGGCCGACGACCCAGCCGAGCCGCCAGCCGGTCATGGCGTGGGATTTCGACAGGCTGCTGATCACCACGGTGCGCTCCGCCATGCCTGGCAGGCTGTCGGGGCTGAGGTGCTCGCCGTCGAAGACCAGGTCGGCGTAGACGGCATCGACGATCAGCCACAGGTCGTGATCGCGGCAGAGCGTGGCGATCGATTGCCACAGCGCCGGCGTCAGGCACTGGCCGGTTGGGTTGTGCGGGCTGTTGATCAGGATCGCCTTGGTGCGCGGTGTGATCGCCGCCTCGATGTCGGCCGATCGGGGCTGGAAGCCTTCGTCGGCCGGCAGCGGGACCCACACCGGCACCGCGCCGGTGGACTGTACCACCGCCTCGTAGGTGACGTAGGCCGGTTCGGGGATGATCACCTCGTCGCCCGGATCGAGCAGGCACTGGGCCGTGGCGTAGAGACCGCACTGCGCGCCGGCGAGCACGGCGACGTGGTCCGCGCTCGTCCCGGGCTGGCCGCCATGGCCGCGATGAAAGGCCGCGATGCGCTCGCGCAGGACCGGCTTGCCCTGAACGTCGGCGTAGTGGGTCACGCCGCGCCGCAGACTGTCGACAGCCGCGTCGACGATCGAGGGCGGGGTGTCGAAATCGGGATCGCCCACCGAGAGGACGATCACGTCTTCTCCTCGGGCCTGGCGCGCCTTGGCACGGAAGTGGATGTTCCAGGCGCTGGCGCCCTCGCCGGCGATGCGTCGGGTCAACTGGGCAAAGCGGGGAGACGGGGTGTGTGGGTCGGCTGAACGCATGGTGGTCCCGTGGTGGCGAGTCGCGGAGTGGAAGCAGGCTGATGGTGACAGACTAACGATTCCGCGTTGCCACGAACAGCCACCGAGCGGGGCGTGCCTGCTCGGTGGCCGTGCGTCGCCTTGCCGGCGCCGGTCGGGCCGAGACGTTACTGCAGGCTGGCGTTTACCGCCTCGAGTGCCGGTCGGCCGTCGCGGGTGGTGATACCATCGAGGAACTCGGCAACGCGGTCGGGATGATCCTGCAACCACTCCCGGGCGACCGCCTCGGCCGAGCGCTCCTGGCGGCCATAGCCGTCGATGAATTCGCTCTGCTCGTCGGCAGTCAGGGTGAACTGCCCGAGCAGTGCCATCAGGTTGGGGTTGGCCTCGGCGAACGCCTTGTTGACGATGGTGCGCACCTCGCTCTTGCCGTTGTCGGGGCCATAGACCGACTCCGGGTCGTCGAGAATGTGCATGTCGTAGGCCAGCGCCATCCAGTGCGGGGTCCAGCCGTACCAGAGGATCCAGCGCTTGTCGTTGAAGGCGGTGTCGACCTCCGACAGCATGCCCGGTGTCGAGGATTCGAGAATCTGCCAGTCGCCCAGCCCGTAGAGGTCCCGGTCCTGGGCGTCGTGGATGAACGTGCTGACCGTCGAGCCGGATTCGATCGAGTAGAAACGGCCGCCGAACCGATCGCGATGGGCGTCGAGGTCCTCGGCGCTGTGAACGCCGGCGTCGTAGACGAAACCGGGCACCGCGAAGCCCATCCGCGCGCCGGTGACGTTGGTGCCGAGATCCTCGATCTTGCCGCTGGCCATCGCCTGATCGTGGCTCTCCTGCTGGGCTGGCATCCAGCCGGCCAGGAACACGTCGCTGTCACCGGTCTGCAGCGTCTGATAGCCGACCGTGCTGCTGACCTCCTGGGTCTCTCTGTCGTAGCCGAGCGGTTCGATCAGTTGGCTGAAGACCTCGGTCTTGACTGTGACCCCCGGCCAGGGGGGGACGACGAAATTGACGCTGTCGGCCTCGTCAGGTTGCGGGTTTTGAGCGAAGGCCGCGACCGATGCGGTCATCAGCGAGAGTGGCAGCAGCGTGGCGGCCACGAGTGCGGGGCGTAATGTCATGATGACTCCTCGTTGTTATGTCGATTCCGGGTATCGATTCCGGTGCCGGGCTCCGCTGATTCGTTTCGGACCTCTGGCAGCCCGGCGCCCTCGAACGGCGGACGCCCCAGAACCCGTTCGAGGGCCGGGCGGAAATGCGCGAGCGTCAGCGTGTCGTAGTCTGGGTCGAACGAGGTCTGGTCCCACTCGTCACAGAAGCGGACCGTGCGCGGGTAGGCAGGGTGATCGCGATAGTCGTCACGGGCGTGACGGTCCAGACCGTAGAAGTGGCGGTAATGATAGCCCTGGAACAGCTCGTGATGACGGATCATCCACAGGTTCAGCGGGTCGACGAACGGCTCCAGGATCGCGGCGGCGATCTCGGCGTGGTTGTCCGGGGCCAGGTCGTCGCCGATATCGTGAAGCAAGGCACAGACGATGGTCTCTTCGTCGGCACCGGCACGCTCGGCGCGCGTCGCCGTCTGCAGGCAGTGGGTATAGCGGTCGACGGGGTAGCCGTGAGTGTCGCCCTCGAGACGCAAGAGATGCGCGACCACGCGATCGACCACGCCTTCGCGGTAGTCGCGAAAGTGGACGTCGATCTCGCGCCAGTCATCCGCCTGGCTATGATCGAACCGGGTAAACGTGGCGTTCATGCGGACTCCTGCAGCGAGTGAAGGGAGATACCGGCCTGGCGACGCAACGTCAGTCGTCGGCTGGCGGTGGTGTCGCGATCGACGTAGCCCTGGCGCAGATGGCGAACGCCCTGGCTCAGCCGAAAGGCAGTGCGTCCGTGCAGTAGCCGGTAGTTGTCCATGATCAGCATCTCGCCGGGTGCCAACTTGGGCGTCAGGGTCAGTTCCGGCGCCGTGATCAGCGCGAAGAAGGCGCGCCGGGCGGCGTAGTAGCGCTCCAACTGCTCGGGCGGCAACGGCGGGATGCGCTCGGTGCGATTGTTGTAGCGTACCCGGATCACCTCGCCGCGGGGGTCGAGCTCGATCAGCGGGCCCTCGCTCTCCAGGTGGGCGTCATCGTCGACGTAGCGGAATCGTGTCGAGGTGCGGGTCAGGCAGTCGAAGGCGTCGGGGTCGTCCCGGCGCAGGCGCTTCGCGGCCATGAATCCATCGGTCAGCGTGCTGTCACCGCCGCTATCGGCGTTGCTCAGGCAGTGCAGCCAGATATAGCCGGGTATCGGATCGCGATAGGGGTTGTCGGTATGCGGTTCGAGCCCGCGCTGCGTCATGGTCAGATCAAAGGCATCGGCGATCGACTTGACGTCGGCGATGCCGCCCCAGTTGGTCCGGCGCAGCGGCCCCAGGCGCTCCACCAGCGGCATCATGCCATCGAGCGTCAGCGGTACGCCGCTGACCTTGACGAAACCGTAGCGCTCGAGCCCCTCGAGCATCTCCGACAGGGCGTCGTCGCGCTCCAGCGCCTGGCTGAAATCGGCACTCGGCATGATCGCCAGTGACGCATCCCAGTGCTCATGGATGGCGCCGGCCGGCGGCGCCGGATGCAGGTCTCGCAAGGGGAAACGGGCACGATGTCCGTCGCTGAACGTCAAGTCGACCGCCCCGCCGTCGTACGCTGCGCCGGTCAGCGCCAGGTCCTGCGGCAAGGCAGCCGCCTCGATCAGCCGCTGGCCGGTGCGGGGGTCGAGCGTTTCCGCATCGGGGGAGCGCTCGCGTAGCCACAGCGCGTGGAAGCGCGTTTCCCGATTGCCCTCGACCACCCTCAGCTGGCGAGCGTGGGTGCCGGGAATGATCTCGACGAAAACATCCATGGCGACATCTCTCGGTGGGTCAGTGTCCTGATACCCTAGGAGGTGTCGCACCGAGGCAATTGATATTTTTGGCCGTATCGGCGACGCTTTTCGCCATGTCCGATCATTCGACGCCGGAATGGCTCTATCCCCGCCCCGATCTTCCGCCCGTGCTGTCGCCCGAGGAGGCGGACGTCACGGTCAATCTCTGGTTGCTGCCGAAGTTCTCGATGCTGACGCTCTACTGTCTGCTCGAGCCGCTGCGGGTCGCCAATCGCTTCGGGCGCTCGCTGTTCGCGTGGCGGCTGTTTTCCAACGACGGTAGGCCGGTGACCGCCAGCAACGGCGTGACCGTCGATGTCGATGCGGCACTGGGGCGAACGCCGATCTTCGACAATCTGTTCGTGGTGGCCTCCTACGAGGCCGAAGCGACGGTGGCCTCGTCGCACTGGGCGGCGTTGCGTCAGGTCGCGGCCCATGGCGGTCTGCTCGCGGCGCTGGAGACAGGGGCATTCATTCTGGCTCGGGCCGGGTTGCTCGACGGCTTCGAAGTGGCCCTTCACTGGGAGAGCGCACCAGCCTTCGCGGAAGAGTTCCCCGGTCTCGCCCTGAGCGACGCTCGCTACCGGTTCGATCGCCAGCGTCTGACGGGCGGCGGCGGTGCAGCGAGTCTCGATCTGATGATGGCTTTCATCGAGCGGGAGCACGGGGCCAACCTGGTCGCGGCACTGAGCCGACAGCTGGTGCACTCGCGCCTGGACCCCCGCGTCCAGGAGGATGGCGAGGGGCGGGCCGGCTCGGCGTATCGACCCCGGAGCGTGCGTCGGGCGGAGGCGATCATGGAGGCCAATCTGGCGCAGCCGCTGACGATCCCGGAGATCTGCCAACGGGTTGGTCAGTCCCAGCGCCAGCTCAACCGGCTCTTTCAGCGTTATCGCGGCGAAACGGCGAAGGGCCGCTATCTATCGCTGCGGCTCGATCGGGCCCGGCAGATCCTCGCCGATAGCCGAACCAGCGTGACTCAGGCCGGGTTGGCGGCAGGATTCACCCAGCCCGCGCATTTCTCCCGGGTCTATCGGGCACGGTTCGGCGAGTCGCCGCGAACCACGGCGCAGCGGGGGAGAGGAGTGTCGTGAAGCGTCAAGCCCATGGCGTCTGATGACAACTTGCGGGGCCCGCCGACAACCACAATGGATGACATCGACAGGCACCCACCGGGTGCACTCATGCACCGCCGCGAACGGCCAACGAGTCGCGGCCGGACCAAGAGAGGATTCCATGAATCGCGACGTCATCCTGACCTGTGCCGTGACCGGCGCCGGCGATACCGCCGGCAAGCACCCTGACCTGCCGATCACCCCGCGCCAGATCGCCGACAGCGCGCTGGATGCCGCCCGCGCCGGCGCCAGTATCGTTCACCTTCACGTGCGCGATCCGGAAACCGGCGGAGTCAGCCACTCGACGGATCACTTCCGTGAAGTCGTCGAGCGCATCCGCGAATCCGACGTCGATGCGGTGATCAACATCACAGCCGGCGGCGGTGGTGACCTGTTTCCCGAGATTCGCGACGGCGTGATTCACGGCCTCGAGGGTACCGACCTGCAGACCGCGGCCGAACGTCACCATCCGGTCGGCGAGCTGCTGCCGGAGCTGTGCACGCTGGACTGCGGCAGCCTCAACTTCGGCGATATGGTCTATTTGAACAGCGCCGACTGGCTGCGCGAGCATGCGCGGCTGATCCAGCAGGCCGGGGTCAAGCCGGAGCTCGAGTGCTTCGATCTCGGCCACGTCTGGTTCGCACGTCAGCTGGTCGAAGAGGGGCTGATCGACGGCGACCCGCTGTTCCAGCTCTGCCTGGGGATTCCCTGGGGCGCCGAGGCCGACACCGAGACCATGCTGGCGATGCGCAACAAGCTGCCGGAAAACGCGATCTGGTCGGCGTTCGGCATCGGTCGCCAGCAGTTCCCGATGGCGGCGCAGTCGATGATCATGGGCGGGCACATGCGAGTTGGCCTGGAAGACAATCTCTACCTGAGCAAAGGCGTCTTCGCCACCAACGCCCAACTGGTCGAGCGTGCCGCCACCATCGCCGAGAACCTCGGCGGCAAGGTGCAGACGCCGGCGCAGACTCGCGAGTCGCTGGGACTGCGCAAGCCCTGATTCCGCCTGAACTCTCCCGTTTTGCGTGAACGCGCCCCGGCCATCTCCCGAGTGCGCGTTCGCCGTCAATCCTGTTTCGCATCGTCATGGAGTGCCCTGATGACCGCTTCCGAACTTCCCCGCAACGTTGCCGTGATCGGCACCGGCGTGATCGGCAACGGCTGGATCGCCCGCGCCCTGGCTGCCGGCTGCCGGGTCACCGCTTTCGACCCAGATGCCACGGCCCCCGAGCGCACCCGCGCCTTCGTCGCGCGTGCCTGGCCGGCGCTGGAGCGGCTAGGGCTCGCCGAGAACGCCGATCCCGCGGCGCTGACCTTCGTCGATTCCCTCGAAGCCGCCGTCGAGGGCGCCGAGCTGATCCAGGAGAACGTGCCCGAGCGGCTAGCGCTCAAGCACGACGTGTTGCGCCAGCTCGACGCCCTGGCCGCGCCGGGCGTGGTGATCGGCTCGTCGACCTCCGGGATCAAGCCGAGCGATCTGCAGTCGGCCTGCACCCGCGAGCCCGGCCGCGTGATCGTGGCGCACCCGTTCAATCCGGTCTATCTGCTGCCGCTGGTGGAACTGGTCGGTGGCGAGCACACCGCGCCCAAGGTGATCGAACGTGCCCAGGCGCAGTACGCCGCACTGGGCATGCGTCCGCTGGTGGTGCGTCGCGAGATCGAAGGCCACGTCGCCGACCGGCTGATGGAGGCGCTGTGGCGCGAGGCGCTGCACCTGGTCAACGACGGGGTCGCCACCACCGAGGAGGTCGACGCGGCGGTGGTCTACGGCTGCGGTCTGCGCTGGTCGCTGATGGGGACGTTCTTGACGTTCCATCTGGCCGGCGGTGACGGCGGCATGCGCCACATGCTGCACCAGTTCGGCCCGGCACTGAAACTGCCGTGGACCAAACTGGAAGCGCCGGAGCTGACCGAGGAGCTGATCGACAAGGTCGCCGACGGTTGCGAGCATCAGGCCGCCGGGCGCAGCGTCGCCGAGCTCGAGACACGCCGCGATGCGTTTCTCACCGAGCTGCTCGAGCTGACCCAGAAATACTGGCCGGAGGCCGAAGGGCTCCAGGGTCGGATTTAATGAATGAGACGGATCTGATGAGCGCGAGTCCGGAAGAGCCGCTGTTTCATACCCGTGTCGAGGATGCCTGGGTCGACTATAACGGCCACATGAACGATGCCGAGTACGCCCGGGTGTTCTCGCTGGCGGTGGAGGCGCTGATGGATCGCATCGGTCTCGACGAAGCGGGTCGCGCCGAGCATGGCTATACGATCTACACCCTCGAAACCCACCTCTGCTATCGCCAGCAGGCCCATCGCGGCGAGGGGCTGAGCGTGACACTGACGCTGCTCGACAGCGATGCCAAGCGTCTGCACGTGCTGTTCACGCTCAACAACATGGATGGCGACGTGCTCGCCACCAGCGAGCAGATGCTGATGGGGATCGATGTGGCCAGCGGACGCCCGGCACCGTTCCCCGCGCCGGTAGCCGCCGGGCTGACGACGCTGCCCGCCGCGGGAGAGGCGTGGCCGAGCGCTGCCGGGCGGCGCATCGGCATCAGGCGGGGCTAGCCGGCGTCAGGCTCCTGACGCCACCGAAGAGGCGACTCGCTCCCGGCGCCGGGCACGCTGCAGCATGCGCAGGCGGGAGCGGGCCTCGTCGCGCTCCAGATAGCACCCCTGTAGCCAGCGACGGCCGCCCTGGCTGACGTCGAAGGCGTCGCGAGCATGCAGCAGGCGCCGGTTGTCGAAGATCACCAGGTCACCGGGCGCGTAGCTGAAGCGCAGCGCGAACTCAGGCTCGCGCAGCAACCGCTGCAGTGCCATCAGCGCCGCATAGGCGGGCTCGACGTCGTCGAATGGCGCCATCAGCGGGCCGCGCAGGAAATCCGCGATGCGGACTTCATCGAACTCGCCCCGGGCATCGAGCTTGATCATCGGATCGAACCAGACGTAGTCGCTGGTCCTGGCGGTATTGGCGTAGCACCAGCGCACGCGGGTGAGCGTCGCGAAGTGCTCGGGATGGCGCTCGCGCAGGGCCTCGGCCACGGCGAAGCCGTCCATCATCACCGCCTCGCCGCCGACGGTATCGTTCTCCAGGCAGTGCAACAGCTGCAGGCCCGGCTGGTACTCCCGCGTCGGCAGGTCGACGTGGGGCGGCAGGGCGATCGAGGTGTAGGCGTTGGAGTCCGGGTCCGGCTTGGCGCGAACGTCGAACAGGTGGCCGAAGTTGGTCGGTCGTGGCGGGCCGATGCGGCGTGCGATGAGATCGAGACTGCCCGGTTCGACGGGCAGGTTGCGCAGTCTGACCAACCCTTCGCCGATGACCGCCTCCAGCGCCTGTTCCAGCAGCGGGTCGGTGCTGGAGGCGTCGAGTTCGACGTCCATCCAGCCGCTGGCGTCGAGCGTGGTCGGTTCGCTGCGTTCGGCGCCACGCCAGTGTGTCGTCGCCACCAGCGGGGCTTCGGTGGCGGTCTCGTTATCGTAGTCGTGGGCGCGCAGCCAGCCGGGGTGGAACGACAGGCGGCGTCGCTCGGGCAGAAACTCGAGCGTGACCGCGCCGCTGGTTTCCAGGCGGGCTTCGCCGAGGGTCGGCCACGCCCCCAATCGGGAGAGATCGAGGATACGTTCCCGGGTCGCCGGGTTGACCGTGCTGTCATCGGCGGCGTTCTCGCGCAGCCAGATGCTGTGGTAGCGGCTCCTGCGGCCATCCTGCCAGGTGATCGTCAGTTGCCGGTCGTCGTGGGAGAGACCGGTGATGGCGTGATCGACCGGCCAGGCGTCGAAGTCGGGCGTGGCGGGAAGGGCGTGTGAGCGTGGATCCGAGGCGGCTGACATGAGGGACTCCGAAGGCATCGCTGCTGGGGATCGACTCAGCGTGGCGGATGACCCGGCGCCGGGATTGCGCTTAACCGCCATTTTATTGAGGTTATTGGCCGTGATTGGCAGGGGGCCCTGGAAGCCCGTGGGGGCGCCGCGATGCGCTGGGAGGCGCCCCGTACTGCTGGCGATAGGCGCGGGAGAAGCTCGAGGCCGAGCCGAAGCCGCATGCCAGACCAATACTGAGAATATCGCGATCGGTCTCCTCGAGCAGATGACGCGCGCGATCCAGACGCAGTTCGAGGTAGTAGTCCCGCGGTCGCCGTCCCAGTTCGTCGAGAAACAGGCGTTGGAGCTGGCGCATGGAGAGCCCGATCCGTTCGCTCACCGTGGTCATCGACAGCGGCTGTTCCAGGTGACGTTCCATCAACGCGACGGCGTCGACCAGCGGTCGGCGGTGCGTGCCGAGGCGTTTCGCCAGCGGCAGGCGCTGGTGCTCCTGGCGCGGGCGCAGGCGGGCGTGAATCAACTGCTCGGAAATGTCGTCGGCCAGCGCCTGGCCGTGGCGTCCGGCGATCATGCTCAGGGTCATGTCCATGGCCGCGGCACCGCCGGCGCAGGTGAAGCGGCGGGCGTCGATCTCGAACAGCGACTCGACCGCTTCCAGCGTCGGGAACCGCTCGCGAAACGCCGGCAGGCTCTCCCAGTGCAGCGTCAGGCGGTGACCGTCGAGCAACCCCATTTCCGCCAGCAGCAGCGGGCCGGTATCGATGCCGCCCAGCAGGCAGCCTTCACTGGCCCGGCGGTGCAGCCATTGGGTGAGTCGGCGCGGCAGATCACGTTCGGGTTCGAAACCCGCGCACACCGCCAGCGTCGGCAGGGAGGGGGCATCGGCCAGGCCGCAGTCGACGAGCAGGGTCATGTCGTTGCTGGCGGTCACCGGGCGGCCGTCCTCGCTGATCAGCGACCACCGGTAGAGCTCGCGACCGGCAAGCCGGTTGGCGATGCGCAGCGGCTCTACCGCAGAGAAGAACGCCATCATCGAGAAACGCGGGATGAGCAGAAAACCCACGGGTTCGGGAAACGGTCCCATGTAGTCCAGGCGCATGAAATGTCACTCGGTGATTACAAAATAGAACAATGATTTTGTTCGGGTTTTTTCGATTCCATGAGCTCATGGTGACAAAAAAAACGACATGAAGCACTTTGACCAAGGATCCAATACATGCAGACACCGGTACTGGCTTTCGATGTCTACGGGACGCTGGTGGACACTCAGGGCGTGGTTTCCACGCTTCGCGCCCGGCTCGGCGATGAGGCGCCCCGCTTCGCCGATCGCTGGCGCGACAAACAGCTCGAATTCGCTTTCCGTCGGGGGCTGATGGGCGCCTACGCCGATTTCTCTCAGTGTAAACGGGAAGCGCTGGACCTGGTCGATCAGGAGTGGGGTACCCGCTTCGGCGAGGAGTTCAAGCAGAGCCTGATGGCCGCTTATCGCCGCCTACCCGCTTTCAGCGAAGTTCCCGCCGCGCTCGAGCGCATCCGCAAGCTGGGCGTGCGCTGCGTGGCGTTCTCCAACGGCAGCCGCCAGAGCGTCGAACTGCTGTTCGACAACGCCGGCCTGCTGGCGATGTTCGACGACGTCATCAGCGTCGAGGAGGTGCGACGGTTCAAGCCCGATGCCGTCGTCTACGCGCACTTGCGCCGGCGTACCCATAGCCGCCCCGAAAATACCTGGCTGGTCTCCGCCAATCCTTTCGACATCATCGGCGCGCGCTATGCCGGGCTGCGCGCCGCGTGGGTCCAGCGCAATCCCAAGCTGCCGTTCGAGCCCTGGGGAGATCCTCCCGACATGATGGCTCCCGACATGGAGGCGTTGGCGGACCAGTTCGAGGTGATGCTCAGGCGCGAGGGAAAGCTGCAGCCCTGAGTCTCGCGACTACTGGTTAACGGCATCGACACGAGAAACTGACTACGCTGCGGGTATGTTCCATTCGACGGGTGGTACTCGCGGATTCCCGACGCGTCGTCAGCGCCGCGCTGGTTGGCTCGTCTGCCTGCTGGTGGGCGGGCTGATGGCCATGGCGGCGCTGGTGCAGGCTTCCTCCGCCTCGCGGGCGCTGGTACTCACCCTCGATGACAGCATCAATCCGGCAACCCGGGACTACGTCGAGCGCGGTATTCGCCAGGCCGAGTCGATGGGGGCCGCGCTCCTGGTCGTGGAACTCGATACGCCCGGCGGCCAGGTCGAGTCGATGCGCAGGCTGGCCCAGTCCATACTCGTCTCCGAGGTGCCAGTCGCGATCTACGTCACGCCGAGCGGGGCTCGAGCGGCCAGTGCGGGTACCTATCTGCTATATGCGAGCCCGATAGCAGCGATGGCACCGGGGACTCATCTCGGCTCCGCCACGCCGGTGATGCTGGGAGATACGGCTAGCGAAAATGCCAACGACGAGGCGATGCGCCGCAAAATGGTCGAGGATGCCGTGGCCACCATCCGCGGCTACGCGCAACGCCACGGACGCAACGCGGACTGGGCCGAACAGGCGGTGCGCGAGGCGGCCAACCTCGGTGCGCGGGAGGCGCTGGATCGCAACGTCATCGATCTGGTGGCCACGGATCTCGACGACCTGCTGGCGCAGTTGGACGGCCGGCGGGTGACGCTGGAAAACGGCACGCGCACGCTCTCCACCGAGGGTATCGAGGTCGTTCGGGAACTGCCGGACTGGCGCACCTCGCTGCTGTCGTTCATTGCCAATCCCACCATCGCCTACGGGCTGCTGCTGATTGGCTTCTACGGGCTGGTGTTCGAACTCGCCAGTCCCGGCACGATCGTTCCGGGTGTGGTTGGTGCCATCAGCCTGCTGCTGGGGCTGTTCGCCTTTCAGGTGTTGTCGATCGATCTGGCGGGGCTGGGGCTGGTCCTGCTCGGCCTGGTGATGATCGTCGGCGAAGCCTTCCTGCCCAGCTTCGGGGCGCTCGGCGTGGGCGGTATCGCCGCCTTCGTGATCGGTTCCATCCTGTTGATGGAGGGGGCCAACAGTGCCGTGGCGTGGCCGTTGATCGGCGGCACGGCGCTGGTGGCGGCCGGTTTCCTGCTGTGGGGCGTGATACGCCTGATGGGGGTGCGCCGGCGGATCCCGTTGACCGGTCGCGAGGAGCTGATCGGGGCCGAGGCGGTGGCGCTGGGGGACTTTGCCGCCGGGCGCGGAAAGGTGCTGCTGCATGGCGAGCGCTGGCGGGCCCGCGGGGAGGCCCGAATTCACAAGGGTGACAAGCTGCGGGTGACGGCACTGGACGGATTGACCGTCAGCGTCGAACCGACCGGCGTCGCGTGCCCGCCGACATCGAACTGAAACCGAGGCCCCACGCCCGTCGCCAGGATGGGGCGGAAGGCTATCCTGCAGGAAGGAGACGAGATGATGTTCGCCTATCTGGTACCCGTGGTACTGCTGATTCTGCTGCTGCTGGCGTCGGTCCGGATCCTGCCGGAGTATCGCCGTGGGGTGGTGTTCTTCCTGGGGCGCTTCCAGGACGTCAAGGGGCCGGGGCTGTTCTTCCTGATTCCGGTGGTCCAGAAGATGCAGGTGGTCGACCTGCGCGTGATCACCATGGACGTGCCGGAGCAGGACGTCATCTCGCAGGACAACGTCACCGTGCGCGTCAATGCGGTGCTCTATTTCCGCGTCGTCGATCCGCAGAAGGCGATCATCCAGGTCGAGAACTACGTCAACGCCACCAGCCAGCTGGCGCAGACCACGCTGCGCTCGGTGCTGGGCAAGCACGATCTCGACGAGATGCTCTCCGAACGCGACAAGCTCAACGACGATATCCAGGAGATCATCGATACCCAGACCGAGGCCTGGGGGATCAAGGTCGCCAACGTCGAGATCAAGCATGTCGATCTCGACGAAAGCATGATTCGGGCGATCGCCCGTCAGGCCGAGGCCGAGCGCGAGCGCCGCGCCAAGGTGATCCACGCCGAGGGCGAGCAGCAGGCGGCCGAGAAGCTGGTCGAGGCGGCCGACATCATGTCGCGCAATCCGGCGGCGCTGCAGCTGCGTTACCTCCAGACCATGAGCGACATGAGCAACAAGAACGCCTCCACCATCGTCTTTCCGCTGCCGATGGACATCATGGAAGCGTTCAAGACGATGAGGGGATTCTCCGGCGCGGCCGCCCCGAAGAAGGACGATTGATCGACGCTGGCGGACGCTGTCCGTCGCGGCGCCAGCGTGTATCCTGACGTCATCCTCAGCCGATTGAACCGGAGTCACGCTTGGCTACGTCACGACCTCTTCCGTCACGCCCGCCGTCCGCCCTGGCCATCTTCGATCTCGACGACACCCTGCTCGACGGCGATTGCACCCACCTCTGGCTGGAGTGGATCATCGCGTGTGGCTGGGTCGCCGATGGCGACAGCCTGCTGGCCCAGATGCGTGCCCACGACGAGCAGTACCATGCCGGCACGCTGAACATGACCGATCATCTGCGTTTCACGCTGGCGCCGCTCGTTGGCCGCTCGCGCCAGAGCGTTCGCGAGCAGGTCGAGGCGTTCGTCGAGTCTTCGGTCCGCCCGCGGCTGATGCAGCCCGGGGTGGAACGGCTGCAGCAGCATAGCCGGGATGGCCATGCCATCCTGGTGATCTCCGCCTCGATGCATCACCTGGTCGGACCCATCGCCGACGCCGTCAGGGCCGACGGGGCGCTGGCCACGCTGCCCGAGCTGGATGCCAGCGAGCGTTTCACCGGCGAGCCCACCGGCATCCAGACCTACCAGCGCGGCAAGCTCGACGCCTTCGCCCAGTGGCTCGACGCCCACGACACCGGCTTTGCCGAAGGCTGGGAGACCTGGGGCTACAGCGACTCCTACAACGACCTGCCGCTGCTGGAATTCGTCGATCACCCCCACGCCACCCAGCCGGATACCCGTCTGCGGGAGACCGCCAACGCCCGCGGCTGGCCGATCCTGCAGTGGCGCTAGCCGTGCTTGGGCATCGAGATTCGGTCCCCTCAATCGGCGCGATTGAAAACTCATGGCTACTTACCATTGCGACAGCGGTAACCCGGGTATATCTTGTCAACCAAGGTTTAAATTGATAACCGGGGCGTAATCGCGCCGGTTCGTTGACGAATTCCAGGGTTCCATCGTGTCCGACAGCGTTATCGAGTCCCGCAACGGGAGCGAGGCAGTGCAAGTCGGCGGCCGCCGTCGATCGGCGCTGTCTCGCTTTCTGCCGTTCTTCGGCCCCGCCATGATCGCGGCGGTGGCCTACATCGATCCGGGCAACTTCGCCACCAACATCGAAGCGGGTTCACGCTACGGCTACGTCCTGCTGTGGGTCGTGCTGTGGGCCAACCTGATGGCGATGCTGATCCAGACGCTGTCGGTTCGCCTCGGCCTGGCGACGGGCAAGAATCTGGCGGAGATGATCCGAGAGCGCTATCCGCGGCCGCTGGTGTGGTTCTACTGGGTCCAGGCCGAGCTGGTGGCGATCGCCACCGACCTGGCGGAATTCCTTGGTGCCGCACTGGCCTTCAACCTGCTGTTCGGTATGTCGATGCTCGAGGGGGCACTGCTCACCGGGGCGATCACCTATGCGGCGCTCTACATGCAGCGATTCGGTTTCCGCCTGCTCGAGATCATCATCGGCAGCATGCTGATGGCGGTGGCGGCAGGGTTCGTGATCCAGATCGTCATGGGGCGGCCCGACGCCGCGCCGGCGCTGCAGGGCTTGCTGTTGCCTCAGTTCCCGGATGGCTACGCGGTGTTCCTGGCCGCAGGCATCCTCGGCGCGACCGTGATGCCGCATGTCATCTATCTTCACTCGTCGCTCTCCCAGCGCCGGGTGGCGACCCACAGCGACGAACAGCGCCGCCGCGCGATGCGCTACTACCGCTGGGACGTGATCATCGGCATGGGGGTCGCCGGGATCATCAACCTGTCGATGCTGGCACTGGCGGCGGCGGTCTTCTTCGATAACGGCCGGACCGGCATCGCGTCGATCGAGCAGAGCTATCAATTGCTGGCGCCACTGATGAACCGGGACCTGGCCAGCACCCTGTTCGGTTTCACCTTGCTGATGGCGGGGCTCTCCTCGTCGATCGTCGGCACGATGGCGGGGCAGGTGGTGATGCAGGGGTTCGTCGGCTTCACCATTCCGATGTGGCTGCGGCGCCTGTTGACCATGCTGCCGGCGATCGCGGTGATCATGCTGGGATTCCCGGAGCAGCAGGTGCTCGTCGCCAGCCAGGTCGTGTTGAGCTTCGGGATACCCTTCGCGCTGGTTCCCCTGATCCACTTCACCGCACAGCACCGGGTGATGGGGAATCTGACCAGCCGTGGCTGGGTGACAGCACTGGGATGCGTCATCGCCGCGATCATCATCTTGCTGAATGGTTATGTGTTGGCCTTCGAGTTGCTGTAGGCTCTCAGGGGACGCGCGCGCAAGCGCCCGACAGACTCTCGCCGCCCATCACTTCAGCCCGTCGATGAGAACATCATGCCAGTAACGCCACGTCCACGTTATGCCCGTTTCGAGCGCACGCGCCTCGACCATCAGCAGGAGCTGGTGGAAGACTACGTGGAGGAGATCGCTCAGCTTCATCGCGATCACGGCGAGGCCCGGGCCAGTGACCTGGCCGAGCGTTTCGGTGTCAGTGCCGCTGCCGTTTCCAAGGTGATCGCCAGGCTCAAGCGTGACGGCCTCGCCGAGGCGCGCCCCTATCGCGGCGTCTTCCTCACCGTGAAGGGGAGCGAACTGGCCGAGAAGGTCGAGGCCCGCCACCAACTGGTCCTGTCGACCCTGTTGGCGCTCGGGGTGCCGCCCCACGTGGCCGAGGCCGATTCCGAGGGGATCGAGCACCACTGCAGCGATGCCACTGTCGAAGCGATGCAGCGGTTTCTGGAAGCGCACAACCGCTGAGGCCTCGAAGCCGACAGTGGCGATTCTACTCCGTGGATCGCGGCTGGGAACTGTTCGACGCAAGTGGTAGACTCCTGCGCCTCGAGACGATCGATCATTCAACGACGCGCCTGCCGCGCTCGACAGGGTCCGACTCCATGCAAGCCCTTTTTGCCAACACCATCGCCGGTATGACGCCGCCCTAGCGTTACGCCCCCGTCCCGGCGTGCCCTCGGCACCCCTTTGGCTGTCCCGACCCTCATGGTCGGTTGATGGCATCGTTTCGTTGCTCCTATCCCACTCAAAGATTCGCCGCGAATGCGTGGCGGTCGGCCGACAGCGCCCTGTGTCCGATGTCCCCGATGATGGATGTCGACCACTGAAGGTTCGTCTTTTCGAGACGTGCAGGCGAGGTCCCTGGCCGCCCAACGTGGCTCATGACAGAGAACTACCCATGCTTGAGCTGATCAGAAAACACTGGCTATCCAACGTCCGCGCCGACGTGCTCGCCGGCACCGTGGTTGCCATGGCGCTGATACCGGAGGCGATCGCGTTCTCGATCATCGCCGGCGTCGATCCCAAGATCGGCCTCTACGCCTCGTTCTCGATCGCCGTGGTGATCGCCTTCACCGGGGGCCGGCCGGGGATGATCTCCGCCGCCACCGGCGCCACCGCGCTGCTGATGGTGACCCTGGTTCGCGATCACGGCCTCGAATACCTGCTGGCGGCGACGCTGCTGACCGGGGTGATCCAGATCGTGTTCGGCTACCTGCGCCTGGGCGAGTTGATGCGCTTCGTGTCGCGTTCGGTGGTGACGGGGTTCGTCAACGCGCTGGCCATCCTGATCTTCATGGCCCAGCTGCCGGAGCTGACCAACGTCACCTGGCACGTCTATGCCATGACCGCCGCCGGGCTCGGTATCATCTACCTGTTTCCCTACCTGCCGGTCATCGGCAGAATGCTGCCGTCGCCGCTGGTCTGCATCGTGGTGCTGACGATCGTCTATATGGTCAGCGGCATGGACATCCGTACCGTGGGCGACATGGGCGAGCTGCCCGACTCCCTGCCCGTCTTCCTGTGGCCCGATGTGCCGCTCAATCTCGACACCCTGATGATCATCCTGCCGTATTCACTGGGCATCGCCGTGGTCGGACTGCTGGAGTCGATGATGACCGCGACGATCGTCGACGAGCTGACCGATACCTCCAGTGACAAGAATCGGGAGTGCAAGGGCCAGGGCGTCGCCAACATCTTCTCCGGCCTGCTCGGCGGCATGGCCGGCTGCGCCATGATTGGCCAGTCGGTGATCAACGTGAAGTCCGGCGGGCGCACGCGGTTGTCGACGCTGATCGCCGGCGCTTTCCTGTTGATCCTGGTGGTCTTCCTCGGCGACTGGGTCTCGCAGATCCCCATGGCTGCGCTGGTGGCAGTAATGATCATGGTCTCGATCGGCACGTTCAGCTGGGAGTCGGTGGTCAATCTGCGCCGTCATCCGATGTCGACCAACATCGTCATGCTGGCCACCGTGGCCGTGGTGGTCACGACTCACAACCTGGCGATCGGCGTCCTGGTCGGCGTGCTGCTGGCGTCGCTGTTCTTCGCCAACAAGGTGGGGCAGATCCTCTACATCGGGAGTCGCATGGACGACGACGGCAAGACACGCAACTATGATGTGGTCGGCCAGGTGTTCTTCGCTTCTTCGACCCGCTTCAATGCCGGATTCGATTTCAAGGAGGCGGTCGAGCGCGTGACGATCGATGTCTCCCGTGCCCACTTCTGGGATATCACGGCGGTCGAGGCACTGGACAACGTGGTGATCAAGTTCCGTCGCGAGGGTGCCGAGGTCGAAGTGGTGGGCATGAACCAGGCCAGCGCCACCCTGGTAGATCGTTTCGGAGTACATGACAAGCCGGATGCGGTGGAAAAGCTGATGGGGCATTGACCCCTTGAGCCGAACCGGCCCGCTTTCCCTCATCGACCGAGAAGAGAATGGCTGAAAGGAGCATCCCATGAGTGAACGTCAGGTTCTGGCCTGCATCGACGACTCCCGCCACGCTTTTGCGGTCTGCGCCGCGGCTGCCTGGGCCGCCGAGCGCATCGGCGCGCCGCTCGAGTTGATGCATGTGCTGAGCAGAGCGCCAAGTCCTGGCGTCACCGATGCCAGTGGGCAGATCGGGCTCGGCAGTCGTGAGCATCTGCGCGAGCAGCTCACCGAACTCGACGAGCGGCGCGCCAAGATTGCCCAGCAGCATGGCCGCGAGTTGCTCGAGTCGGCACGGGCCCAGGCCGAGCGCCTGGCGCCGGGGACCACGGTTTCGATCGCGCTGCGACACGGCGAACTGCTCGAGTCGCTGATGGAACGCGAGTCCCAGACACGCCTGGTCGTACTGGGCAAGCGCGGCGAATCCGCCGACGAAGCCCTCGAGCACCTGGGCAGCAATCTCGAACGGGTCGTGCGCACTCTGCACACCCCGATTCTGGTGACCCCGCCGGAGTTCCAGCCGCCCTCGAGGCTATTGCTGGCGTTCGACGGCGGCCGGACGACCCGCAAGGGGGTCGAGATGATCGCCGCCAGCCCGCTGCTCAATGGCCTGGTCTGCCACGTGGTCATGATCGGCGCCGGTACCGACGACCAGCGGGCCCAGCTCGAGTGGGCGCTGGAGCGGCTGCGGCAGGGGCAGGTCGAGGCCCAGGGCGCTATCCTGGCGGGGGACGTGGACGAAGTGCTCGCCGACTACGCGGACCGCCAAGGGGTCGACCTGACGATCATGGGGGCCTACGGCCACTCGCGGATTCGTCATCTACTGGTCGGCAGCACCACCACCGCCATGCTGCGACACGCGCGGACCGCAACGCTTATACTCCGCTGACCGACCACCACGACGCATCACCGCCGCCGTGGTGCATTCATTGCCACTGGCGGCGCTACCCGCCGCCTCGACAGGAGTGATTCCATGACCATCCAGCGCCACGATCCGCAGACCCGCATGAGCCGGGCGGTGATCCACAACGGCGTCGCCTATCTCTGCGGCCAGGTGGCGGGCCCCGAAGCCCGTGAGGGAGATATCACCGCCCAGACGTTGAGCATGCTCTCCCGCGTCGAGGCGCTGCTGGAAGAGATCGGTTCGGATCGGGAGCATCTCCTTTCCGCCACCATCTACCTGGCTGACGGAGACGATTTCGCGGCGATGAATTCAGTCTGGGATGCCTGGGTTCCCGAGGGGCATGCACCAGCGCGTACCTGCATCACGGCACCGATGCCGGCCCAGGCGTTGCGGGTGGAGATCACCCTGACAGCCGCGATCAAGTAGCGCGGCGGTCAGGCGTCGTCGCGGGAGGGCGGCGCCGGCTGGTGTTGCAGAAAGCGCGACAGCCGGTCCGCCTGGCTCTCGCCGACCTGGCACAGCTGCCAGGCGATCTCGGCGTACTGCATCAGCGTGGGCAGCATCAGCTGTAACCGGTGAGTGTCGTTCTGGTGTCGTTCGGCCTCGGCATCGAGCCACTCGAAGAGCCTGGCCAGGCGGGTGTAATTGACGTCGCCGCGGCCACGGTTGCCGCGCAGCGCATCGATCGCCAGGCAGCGCATCACGCTACGCTTGTTGGGGTCGAGGCTCTCCTTGTCGAGCAGCGCCTCGGCGTGCTGCACGAACTGCCCCATCAGCTGCGACAGCTCCGCCGCTTCCAGTTGGCGCCGAACCGCGTCCTGGCTTTCGATCAGCGCCTGCTGCTGGCGAGTCAGCCCTCTGACCAGGACCACCAACTGCACGCAGAGCCAGCCGGCCAGCACCAGGGTCAGCAGATAGATGCCCAGCGGCGCCAACGCCTCGGCCGGCAGTGGCCAGCGGAGTTCGCTGGCCAGCACGCCGCCTGCGGCCAGCGCCAGTAGCACGATGATGATCAGGGCGATGGAAATGCCGGATTTCATGCCGATGTCCAATCAGGGAGAGTCATTGCCGCCATGGCGCTTTATCGGCACGGGATCGCTGTTCCTTGAGCGCACGCTAAAGTAGCGCCCTGGCCGCGCTTAGATCATGCCGCCATTTACCGCGATCACCTGGCGGGTGATGTAGCCGGCGTCCCGCGAGCACAGGAAGCTGACGGTGCCGGCGACCTCTTCGGCCGATCCGGTGCGCTGCATGGGGATCAGCTTGCGAACCTCCTCCTTCGGCAGCGCTTCGGTCATCTCGGTCTCGATCCAGCCCGGTGCAACGCAATTGACCGTGATCCGACGCTTGGCCAGCTCGACGGCGAGCGCCTTGCTGGCGCCGATGATCCCCGCCTTGGCGGCGCTGTAGTTGACCTGGCCGCGGTTGCCCGTCAATCCGGACATCGACGAGAGCGCCACGATACGACCGGGCTGGCGACGCTGGATCATCGGCATGACCAGCGGATGCAGGACATTGTAGAAACCGTCGAGGTTGGTCCGCAGCACGCTATCCCACTCCTCGCCCGCGAGGGCCGGGAAAGGCCGGTCCGCGGTGATGCCAGCGTTGCAGATCACGCCGTAATAGCAGCCGTGTTCGGTGATGTCCGCCTCCAGCACTGCCTGGACCGTCTCCCGCGCCGTCACGTCGAAATGGATCACGCGGGCGCGGCGGCCCTCGGCTTCGATTCCGGCCCGGACCGCCTCGATATCGTCGCCCGGGCGGCGGCAGTGCAGTACCAGGTCGAAGCCGTCGAGGGCCAGGCGTGTGGCGATCGCCTTGCCGATGCCGCGATTGGCGCCGGTGACCAGAATCGTCTCGGGATGTTGATGTTCCATGAAGCCTCGGTAGCAGAACGGCGAATGGGTGAGTCGGGAGTTCAGGCGTCGCCCGGTGTCGGCATCGAATCGGGGCGATAGAGCGTCAGGCTGCCGTGAGCCAGCGGCGGTTCGTCGCTCCCGGCCCGGCGCAACTCGCCGCTGACCTGGGTAACGCCGTTGTCGGCGACGAAGTCGACGGTGATCGTTACCTGAATTCGCTGATCGAAGGCGAAGACGGGGACCCGGGCCCGGTAACGTTTGGCCCCGAGCAGCAGTCCGGGCGCCGGTGTGGCGGTCGAGCCGGAGGCTCGAAAGCCGGCCCAGGCGGCAACGGTCTGGGCCAGCCATTCGACCCCGACCCAGGCGGGGATGCCGTCGGTCTCGGCGAACAGGTCGTCGTGCCGCGTCCACGTCTCGGCGGTGGCGCCATCGTCGCTGGCGGCGATCAGCCGGGTCAGCAGGCACATGCGCCTGGCGTGCGGTATCAAGGGCTCGACGGCGCAGGGCAGGCTAGCCGCAATGGATGGATTCAAGATGGCAATCGCTCTCCGTCTTCGCGTCTCGTCATTCGGTTGGATGGTCCAGCGTCAGTAGCAGGCTGGCATTGTTGCCGCCGAAGGCGAAGCTGTTGCTCAGCGCCCGGCGCGGCCGGCGTTCTGGTGTTGCCCCGGTCGTCACCAGGGGGAGCGGAGGAAGCTCTGGATCGTAGGTGCCGTCGAAACGGTGTGCCGGCAACCGCCCCTGGGCGAGTGCCAGCCAGCAGAAAGCGGCTTCCAGGGCCCCCGCGGCGCCAAGCGTGTGTCCCGTCAATCCCTTGGTCGAACTGCAGGCCGGCGGGGTGGGAAACAGCATCGTCACGGCCGCGGCCTCCATGCTGTCGTTGAGCGCCGTGCCGGTGCCGTGCAGGTTGAGGTAGTCGATCTCGGACGCGTCGAGCCCGGCCATCGCCAGCGCCTGGCGCATCGCTTCCGCTGCGCCACTGCCATCCGGGCGGGGGGCGGAGATGTGGTGAGCGTCGACGCTCTCGCCAACGCCGGCGAGCTGGATACCGCCGCTCTCGGGCGTTACCACGAACAGGGCCGCCGCTTCGCCGAGATTGATTCCGTCGCGATGCCGGGAGAAGGGCTGACAGGGATTGTCGCTGACGGCTTCCAGGCTCAGGAATCCATTGACCGTGAGACGACACAGGCTATCGGCGCCGCCGGCGATCACCGCATCGCACTGGCCACTCTTGAGCAGGCGCCTGGCGCTGGCCAGCGCTCTGGCGCTGGAGCTGCAGGCCGTCGACAGGGTGTAGCAGGGGCCGGTGATACCCAGACGCTCCGCGAGGAAGCGCGCCGGCGCCCCCAGCTCCTGGCGCGCGTAAGCGAAATCCTCCGGCAGCGGGCCCTCTCGGCCGCTCGTCGCCAATGCCCCCTCGGTCTCGCCGATGCCGGACGTACTGCTGCCGATGACCACCCCGATGCGATCTCCCGGCACCGCGGACAACAGGGCTTCCAGTTCGTCGCCAAGGCGAGCCAGGGCGAGCGCCAGTAGCCGGTTATTGCGGCTGCGATGGTCCTTGGGCCAGTGGCTGTCGCCGGGGAGTTCACTGGCGACCTGTCCTAGCGGCAGCGGACGGCCCGGGGTGAAGACGTCGCTGGTGGTCAGGCCGCGCTGGCCCGAGAACAGGGCGCGGCCGATCGTGTCCAGATCGTCGCCCAGCGAGCAGACCACGCCGGGGCGGGACAGGCGGCAAGAAGAAGCACTCATGAATCACCGTTCTCCTGCATCGGGGCGATCGTCAAGCGGTAGTGGCCCTGGCGGTCGTCCAGCATCAGTGTCTCGGCGCGATCGTGCGCCGGCACCGGCGTGATGCGGGCGATCAATCGCCCCCGGTAGGTGATGTCGCGACTCGCCGCGCTGTCGACGACCTGCCAGGCGCTTCCCGCGAAGGCCTCGTGCAAGGCGTCGCGAGGCCACAGGCTCCACTCCAGACGGGATGCCAGCCATTCTGGCGGTATCGGCAGCGAGGGTTCGCCCGGCGCATCGCCCGCCTCGAAGCGGGCGCCGTCGGCGTCGCGAACCAGCGTCGTCAGGCGCTGGCCGTAGGGAGTCACCAGCACCGCACGCAGGTGCTCCGGATCGATCCGGATGAACGCGATCAAGGTCCGGGCTTCGCCCTCATCCGGTTCGAAGGTGAGCTGGCTCTTCAGCGTGTCGGTCGTGGTGGCGGCGGCCAGTGGCGGCGGCGGCGACACCGGCGGACTCAAGCTGCAGGCGGACAGGGCGAACGCCAGGCACAGTGGCAGCAGGGGAAAGATGCGCCTCATCGTTCGGTCTCCGGCGACAGGCCGGGATCCGGCTGACGCGCATTGGCCGTCCCGGTCCCCGGCGCCCTCGATGCCGCCTGGCTCTCGCAGATGGCGGCCAGCGTGTCGATATGCCGGGCCGAGTCGGTGGCGAACGGGTTGCGACGGTCCCAGGCGTAGCCGGCCAGAATGGCACTGATGCGCTCCTTGATGTCGCGGGGCGCGTCGGCGTGGAAGATGATCGTCTGGAGTCGGCCGTCGTACCACGCATCGACGAAGGCGCGAAATGTCTCGACGCCCTCGCGCAGCGGCTGCTCGAACTGGCCCTGCCAGTCGATCGTCTCGCCGGCCAGCTGGCGATCCACCAGCGGTGCCGCCAGACTCGCGGATTTCAGCGCAATGGTGACACCGGAAGAGAACACCGGGTCCAGGAACTCGCCAGCGTTGCCCAGCAGCACATGACCGACGCCGTGCAGCCGGGTGACATCGGCGGAATATCCGCGGAGCTCGCCGACCGGGCGGGTCGGCCGCGCCCCCTCCAGGAGCTGGCGGAAACGGGGTTCGGCGTCGATCAGCGCCTGCCAGCGTGTCTCGGGCGAGTGGCCGTAGGCGTCTATTCTCGCCGTCTGGCCGACCACGCCCACCGAAGCGCGCTGGTCGCGGAAGGGAATCAGCCAGTACCAGATGCCGGCATCGTCGGGATGAACGCCGATGAGGATCTTCTCGCGATCATGGCTCGGCTCCACCGGGCACGCTTCGACATGGGTGAACAGCGCGGTGCGGGGGATCTGGCGGGCGTCGCGCTCGAGCTCCTCGAGCCGGGCCAGCACGCGGCCGTAGCCGCTGGCGTCGACGACGAAGCGGGCGGTCAGGGTGCGGGCATTGCCCGATTCATCGACGACATCGACCTCGGGTCGATCGGGATCGGCGCGGAAGGCGGTGACGGTGATGCCGAATTCGACCTCTGCGCCTTTCGCCCGGGCAGCCTCGATCAGCCGATGATCGAAGTCGGCGCGCTCGACCTGGAAGGTCGAGCCCCAGCCCGGCGTGAATTTCTCGCGGAAGTCGATCGTCGTGCTCTCGCCGCCGCGGGTGAACGCGGCACCGTTCTTGGGCTGATAGCCGGCGGCCTGGACGGCCTCGAGGAGGCCGGCCTCTTCGAGATGGCTCATGCACTGCGGCAGCAGGCTCTCGCCGATGGAAAAGCGCGGAAAATGGCTGCGCTCGACCACCAGGACGCGACGGCCGCGGGCGGCCAGCTGTGCCGCGATCGCGGCACCGGCGGGGCCGGCGCCAATCACGATGACCTCGTGGTCGGCTTCAGACATGTTCGCTCTCCCGTGGTGATGTCGTCGAATGGCCAGTTTCCGGGCGTACCCACGGGACCAGTGCCCAGACGCTGGCCAGGCCGATCAGGCAGGTCAGGCCGAGATAGTGCAGCGCGGGTGTGGCGCTGAAGGCCAGCATGCCGAAAGCCAGCAGGCTGGTGAGCGTCGATAGCGTGATCGCCAGCCACGCAGCCGGCTTGCGAGCATGCTCCACGTTGAAGATACCGGCATCCAGCCCGATTCCCAAGATCAGCAGCAGGCCCAATTGGTTGAAGATATTGAGTGGGACGCCGCCGACGGCGAAGGCGGTCAACACGATGAGCGTGGCGCCGAAGGGCGGTACCACCACACGCCAGGCGTGACGTCGATAACGCCACAGCAGTGCCAGCGTCATCAACGCCATGGCCGTTATCACCCAGATGGCGGTGTGGCGGCGGAGTTCGCCGAGCAGGCCGCCGATGCGACTGACGCGGTCGACGTACTTCACTTCCGGCAACGTGTCGGCGAGGGTCGCCAGGGCCGCGCTGGTGCGGTCATCGCGCTCGCCGGAGATCACCACGGTGGCGGCCACCTCGCCGTCACCCGTCTCGCCCAGCCACAGGCGCTGCTGGAGCGAGCCAATCGGTGTCTCGAGCCATTCGGCCAGGGTCAAGGGTGGCGCCTGGTCCAGGCGTGCTCGCGCCTGGTCGGCGACGTTCGCCGGCAAGCCAGCCCGTTCGACCAGTGCGTCCAGCGGGGGGCCGTAGAGCTTGCGTACCCGGGCCAGGTTGGCCTGCTGCTCGGTCAGCGTCGGGACCGAGCCGGCCAGCGACTGGTACTCGATCCGGAGCCCGTCGGCAATGGCTCGGTCGAGCGCTCCGTCCAATGTTTCAAGCCGGGCCAGCAGCGCCTGGGTATCCGAGGCCTGAACCAGGAAATAGCGGCTGCCGGTGTCGCGGTCGAGCAGCTGTTGGACACGCTGCTCGTCGTGCATCAGCGCCGCCGGCGAGGGATTGAGCAGTTCCAGACTGTCATCGCTGGTCAGGCGCAGGGCGCAGATGGTCACCAGCACCAGCGCGCCGGCCAGGGCGAGCCACGGCGACAGGCGCCGGCGAGGCTGGCATAGCCGCCACCAGCGTGTCGCCAGGCTGGCGGTAAAAGGGCTGGCGTGGAGCGTGAAGCGGGGCAGCCACAGTACCACGGTGAGCCAGGCGCCGATCAGTCCGAAGGCGGCGAACGCTGCCATCTGGCGTAATCCCGGCATCGGGGTCAGGGCCTGGGCCACATAGGCGATGACACTCGAGATCAGGCCAAGGGTCAGGCTCGGCATCAGCCGACGAAGCCGGAATTGCCTGCCGTCGATGACGCGATCACACTGCAGGTGCAGCACATAGTCGACGGCGATGCCGATCAGGCTGGCACCGAACGCCAGGGTCAGCAGGTGCAAACGGCCGAAAATGCCCAGCGTCAACGTCAACGCGAACAGCGAACCGGCCACCAGGGGCAGCATAAGTTGCAGCAACACCCGAGGCGAGCGGAAGACGAAACCGATGATCAGCACCACCCCGAGCAGGGAGGCGGCGCCGATGGTGGACATCTCCCGCTTCGCCTGACGGGCCCCGGCGGCGGCGTGGAATACCAGCCCGGAACGCAGCAGTTGCGCGTCGGGATGCTGCTGTTGAAATCGTTCGAGCGTGGCATGCAGGGCATTCTGCATCGGCAGCTCATAGGGGGAACCTTTCAACTCGCCGATCAGCACGCTCCACTGCCGCCCCTCGGCATCCAGCGTCAGCAGGCCGTCGGCGGCGCCGATCGGGCTGCGTGGAAGGCGTGACAGCCAGGCATCGAGCAGTCCGAAGGGGTCGGCGACGGGCTCGGGTCGCGCCGTCGGCGAGAACAGCCGGCGCAGCGCCGGCTCGATCAGCGCGCTGCCGCCATCGGCGTCGATGGCCTGCTGCCACCGCGGCGTCAGTAGGCGGTAGCGCCACTGCCCCATCCAGCCGTGCGGATCGGCGTCGGCCAGATCGAGCTCGCGCCAGTCGATGCCGGCCAACTGGCCCTCGTCGACCAGCCGCTGCAACGCCTGGCCCAGCGCCTGCGTCGTCTCCACGCGGTCGTCATCGCCGAGCAGCAGCAGGAAGCGATTCTCGAAACCGCGCCCCAGCTCGCGGTCCGCCTGCTCGACCAGCGGCGCCTGCCGGTCGGCCGGGAGCAGGGCGGTGAGATCGGTATCGGCGGGTAGGCCCTGACGCAGCATCCAGCCCAGCCAGATGGCACAGAGCGCCAGCACCGCGAGCCAGAGCCAGCCGAGTCGACGGTAGCTGCTGCCGGTCATGAATCGTTCAGCGGGTGCTGGTCGAATAGCCGGACCTTCAGCCGGTCGCCGTCGGGGGTGCGCATGTCGAGATGATCGATGGTGTCGGAACCCCGCAGCGTGATTTCGGCGATGCGCTCGCGCAGCGCGGGCTCTCTCGGGGTCAAGGCGACCTGCCAGTCATCCTGGTCACCGGACAGCGCCAGCGTGAAGCGGGACTCCAGCGCCTGCCAGTCGCCCTCCAGCAGCTGCAGGAACAGCTGGGCGACCTGCTCGCCTCCGGGAGGCGCGTTCTCGCCGCTGCCATCGGTTATCGCCTGCGGCGTCAGCTCGATCCGCTCCTCGACCGGTTTTTCGAGTTGCCAGACGACGCGCTTGCCACGCTCGAACAGGAACGTGCCCTGGCTGGAGAGCGAACTGTCGAGATCCGCCAGTTCGCGCTGCTGCTCGAAGCTGCCCGCCAGCGAGGGTGTGGCGGCGAGCCGCCGTTGCAGGTCGTCCAGATCGAAAGCCTGGGCGCTCAGCGGCACCAGCAGCAGCAGGGTGATCCACCATCGACGAAACGGCATGGTCGGGTCCTCGGGATATCGCGTGTCTGGAATCGCCCGATCAGGTGACGGGGCGCTCGTCCTCTTGGTCGGGCTCGGCGGCGTGGGCATCCTCGCAGTCGAGCCAGAAGGGGAAGAAGTTGAACCACTGCAGCGGGGTCTTCTCGCACTGCCGCGTCAGCCAGTCGACGTAGCGTTCCATGGCTCCCTCTATCCATGCCGTCCGGTCCCGCCGGCTCAACGCGCTGGTATCGTCGAAGTGGTCGAAGTCGATACGGTAGCTGGTGGCTTCGCGAAAGCAGCCGATGGTGTAGACCGGGCAGCGCAGCAGGCTCGCCAGCCAGAACGGGCCTTCCGGGAAACGCGCCGGATGGCCCAGAAAGGGAAGCGTGCGGGCGCGTCCACTATCGCTGATCGGTACACGATCCGCGGCGATTACCACGAACCCGCCTTCCGCGATTCGACGCCCCAGCTTCATCGCCGTCGATGGCGTGATCTCGCTGACCTCGATGATCTCGGGCGGGTTCTCGCGGTGGGTCGAGCGCGCCAGGACCTCGTCGAACTGCTGCGCGTTGCGTGTGTGCATCAGCAGGGTCGCGCGGAAGTCCTCCTGCATGTCGCTCATGGCGGTGCAGATCTCCATGTTGCCGACATGGGAGACGAGCATGATGCCGCCACGGCCGCTTTTGACCGCCTGGCGAAACCGCTCCCGCGTATCGCCCTCGAAGCTGAGTGCCGGTGGGATGCCGCTCCAGGCGTCGATCTTGTCCATCAGGCTCTGCCCGAAACTGCGGAAGTGGCGCAGACTCAGCCAGGTCAGATGGCTGGGCGCCTGGCCGTGGCGGTGACGCCACAGCCGAGTCAGGTAGGTATGGGAGGCACGCCGATGAAGGCCGTGGGCAATATAGTAGTAGACGATCACCAATAGCAGCATGAACTGGAACGGTAGCCGTCCCAACTTGCGCCGGATCCAGACCATGGCGCGAACCCCGCCGGCGGTGCCGGTCTCGCGAATTCTCGACCAGTGATTGGGATTGCTGCTGATCGGGGTCATGAGAGTCGTTCCTGGCGGCGGCTCAAGAGATCGGGGAGGCGTCTGAGCATGCCGAGCACCAGACGCAGATGCATGCGGGCGAGCAGCACGTTGTCCCGCCACAGCCGGAAGTGGGAGACGCCGTCGAGAGGATAGCGGACCCGGACGGGCAGGTTGGCGACGCGCCCGCCCTGCCAGTGCCAGCGTACCGGAAGCTCGCTGTCGAACTCCATGCGATCGCCGCAGGGGTGCTCGGCAACCAGCCGGTTGACGGCGGCGACGGGGTAGAGCTTGACCCCGCACATGGTGTCGCGAAGCTCGAACGACAGCGTCGCCAGCCAAACCAGCGAATGGGTGATGTAGCGGGAATAGAACCGGTGCCGGGGCACGCTGGCATCGAATCGCGGGTAGCCGAGCCGCAGGACCTCGTCGTCGGCGCGGAGCCCCTCGACGAAGGGCGGCAGGTCGGCCGCTTCGTGCTGGCCATCCGCATCCACCTGCAATACGTGGGTCAGCCCGCGCTCGGCGGCTCGTGCCAGGCCCGCCCGAATCGCCGCGCCCTTGCCCCGGTTGACGGGCAGCCTGACCAGATCCACCGTCGCGGTCTCTGTTAGGGCATCCAGCACCCCGGCACAGTGCGCGTCGCTGCCGTCATCGACCAGGATGACCGGCAGCTGCAGCAGCGCCAGTCGCGCCAGGGTCTGGCCGACCGCCTCGGCGTGATTGTAGACCGGCACCAGGACCGCGATGCGGGCGCTGTTCTCTTGCGACATTCTTCAACTCTCCCGCGCTTGACGATGGATCAGGGCGACCCGTCCCGTCACATGTTTCCCGCGCTGGCTCTCGCATTCGAGGCGCAGGCTCTCGGTCCCATCGCCCTGACGGTGGTCGAGGGTCATTTCGAAGCGGTCGCCGGGCAGTAGCGGCTGGGGGAATCGCAGCCGCTCGAGGCTTTCGAACTCGCCATTCAACGTGAACAGGCGGCGCGCCTGCTGCATCGCCCAGTGCACCAGGGCGATGCCGGGCAGTACCGGCTGGCCGTCGAAGTGGCCGTCTACATAGGCGCAATGCTCCGGGACCTCCAGCGTGATCCGCCAGCCGCTCTCGTGCTGACGTTCACCCAGCCAGCGCGGCGCGCGCCGGTCCTCGAGATCGAGGAACAGGCGCTGCCGGATATCCGCGCTCAACTTGCCCTGACTATTGGTCGGCCAGGGGGCGACGAAACGCCAGTAGCGAGGTAGCACCGGCGTTTCGAAATGGGCGGCGAGTTCCCGGCGCAGCCGCTTCACCGTATCGCGATGCTGGCGATGATCGTGGGGGATATCGTTCGGCGAGAGCTGAACGATGGCAGCGAGGCGAAGATCGCGGCGTTGCAACGTCAGGGTCTGCGCCCGCTCGACGCCGGGGAGCGCGCTCAGGGCCCGGTCCATGGTCGCCAGCGAGATCCGCTTGCCACCGATCTTGACGATCCGGTCGGCGCGCCCCAGCAGTTCGAAGCCCTGTTGCGTCCGCGCGATAAGATCGGCCTGACGTTGCCACTGGTCCGGGGTTTCCAGGTGACGCGAGCGCAGCCATAGACGATGGTCTTCGTCGTGGCTCACCTCGACGCCGGGCAGCGCGGTCCAGTCGGGGGCTTGCTGCTGGACGCGCCAAGCGATGCCGCCGGTCTCGGAACTGCCGTACACCTCGTGAACGGGTTGGCCGAGGCGTTCGTGGACCCGGTCGCTGGCGTCCTTGGAGAGCGGCGCTCCCGAGCTATAGATCGTTGCCAGCGCCGCGCTGACCGGTTCCCAGTCGAGCGCTTCCGGGAGCCGGGAAAGCGCCGGTGGCGCACTGACGAGAATCATCCGCTTGCCGGTCTCCTGGCAGTACTGCAACCAGGTGTAGAGGGTTTCCGGGTAACGACAGGGTCGGGCCGAGAAGGGGCTGTTTTCGCATAGCGGGCGCAGGATCGAGAACAGCAGGCCGTAGATGTGCTGATGACTGACCTGGCTGACGACCAGTCTGCCCGACAGCGGCCAGAGCGAGGCCTGGGTGGCGAGTTCGGCATCCAGCTGGTCGAAACGTTTGTCCAGCCGCTGTGGCTCGCCGCTGGAGCCGGACGTGTAGAGCGAGACGGCGATATCGGGTAGCGGGCGTGAGTGCCACTGGGGCGGGTGGTCAGGGGGGCTTCCCGTCCGCCCGCTCTTGCGACCTGGCTCGGTGGGCCCCAGCGCCACACCCGCCTCGTCCAGCGCCGATAGCGTCTTCGGTTGGTTGTCTGCCGGGAGCACGACGCGATCGCCGCGCTCCCAGATCGCGATCAGGGCGGCACTGAATTCGATCGGGTCCGGCTCGAACAGGCGCCAGCTTTCACTCGTGTTGGGCGTCTCGAGCAGGCGCTGCTGCCATGCCCCGATACGCGCATGCCATTCGGGCGCGGTCAACCAGCGCGATGGCGTGTCCGCTTCCGGTGGGATCCAGGCGATGGCGTCCGTCGTCGCGCGGTCACGCCATGGCCGGTCGGCGAGTCTACGAAACGTCATGGGACGCCTTGTCTTGAGATTTCATGGCTGCTTCCGCTCGTCTTTTGACCCGCTGGCGCAAGCACCACTCCCCCAGGAACATGGCCAGCATCAGGGCGTAGACGATGCCGCCGTTGTACCAGGCCCAGACCTCGAGGTCGGCAAAAATCGCGGTGAACAGGGCAATGGCACCGTTGAGGGAAAAGAAGACGCACCAGGCCTGGGTCACTCGCCGGGTGTAGCGCACGGCGTGAGGCGGCAGATCGGGTTCCTGCCGACGAGCGAACCGTTCGATCAGCGTCGGCGGATGACGCAGGCCGTGGGAAAAGACCAGCAGCAGAGCCACGTTGACCACCACCGGCCATAGTCGCAGGCCGAGTTCTGCGCTGCCGGTCGCCATCAGCAGGACAACCAGCGGCAACAGACCCCATCCCCAGCGCCGTTGCGTCGGCGGCAGTCGCCACCAGGCCGCGGCGGCCAGCACCACCAGCAGTGGCCAGGCACCGTAGTGCGGCAACAGCCAGTGCACCACCAAAGGCCAGACAAGGCCGATGATACCTACTGCCAGCCAGAGCAGCCGGCTGCGACCGTGGGTGGGAGTCGAGGTGATCACGAGGGCGCCGCCGCCGTCATTTCTGGCGACGCGATTCGACCAGGGCCGCCAAACTCTTCAGATTGGCGAAATGCTGGCGGGAGGATTCCGCCTCGGATTCCAGCGTGATGCCGTAACGCTTCTGTAGCGCGAGGCCCAGTTCCAGGGCGTCGATGGAGTCGAGGCCCAGACCTTCGACGAACAGCGGTTCGTTGGGATCGATGTCTTCCGGTGTGACGTCCTCGAGCTCCAGGGTCTCGATGATCATCTCCTTGAGTTCTTGTTCCAGCGCCGTCGTGGTCATCGGTCTTGATCGTCCTTGTGACTCGTTCGTTATCGATTACTGGCGCCCGGCCGTGATGTCGGGCGCGTTGCCGGTAGCTTGCCGGCCGGTTGCGGCGGTCATCCCGTCGCCAAAACTGGTTGTTGCGGGGGGCGGATCATGACCGAACCGGCTCGAGTTGCCAACCGCGTCGGCTGATGGGGCAAGCGACTCGTTGGCGACTCCCCATCAGCCAGTCGATGATGTCCAGGGGCTGCAAGGTCGAGTCGCCCGTCGGGGTCATCGTCTCGACCAGGCGTTGGGCGCCTCCAGTCGGCTGGCTGTCGACCCGAAGGGCGACGGCAGCGGAGAGCGCCGTGGGGGTGTACGCGGCGAATCGCTGGGGAACGGGCTGGTCACTGAAGACGAGCAGCAGGCTCGATTGGTCGTCGGCTAGGTAGCCGCGGGCTTCCGCGATCAGCGCTGCCCACTCGCTGCCGCTGGCGGCTATCGCCTGCTGGCTGCACCGGTTGCCACTGGCGATGGAGTAGACGCCGGCCGTGGCGTTGTGAACCGACAGGCCAAAGCGTGCCGGCGAGAGAGGTTCGCCTTCATTGAGGCCGTACAGCATTTCCAGCGTGCGCTCGCCATCGCCATGGCGCGAGGCGTGCAGCACGACGCGGTTCGTTTCGGGATCCAGCGTGGCGAGCATGTCGCAGACAGCTCGCCCGATCAGGTTGAGGCGACGACGTAGCATCGAGGGAACGGCCTTGCCGACGGGTTTGTCTTGGGTGTCGAGTCGAGACTCCCCTGCGGCTTCGCGGTGAGGCGTCCAGGCTCGCCAATCCTGTAGGTAAAGATCCGTCATGACGTTCTTTTAACGGTCCGTATCGTAACAATTCTACGCATCATAACGGAAAACCGAGCCAGCGCAGTGCAAGCTTTGTGGATTCCAAAGGGGGTGCCGTCTCGGTGGGAGCGTCTAAGCGCCGAACCGAAGTCCGGCGCACCCTCGGGAGGACGATCCCTCAGGCTCGACAAGCCTACCGCCGTGCCCCGACGAAAGACTTGATGCAGGTTAAGTCTCGGCGTGTGCGAGAAGTAAAAAGCGCGCGGAATCCGGTATATCCGATCAAGCAGGAAGACGGTAGTCGTTTACTGAAGCTTTACAGCGAAATCGAGAAGGCCTGCTTCTGCCGCGCCCACGTCAGAGTTGATGAACCCGTGTCGAGGGATAAGCGGGATTCCCAGCAGGAGGCGAGAAGTGCCGAGGCGGAGGGAGTGACCGTGGCCGATCTGCACACGGCGCGCTACCGCATGGTGTTTCACGACGTGGGCGCGGTTCTCTGGATCCTGCGGAAGTGCGTCCGGTGGGTGCCGGATCTCTCCGTGAGCCGGTACAGGCCACTCTTGCGCCGACTGGAATCGGATATGCGCCAAGGCAGACCTTCGTGGCGCACTTCAAGCGCCACCTGATCGAAGCGCGTCGTCGAGCCGGGAGAGACTACCGGCTACACGGATCGTCCAGCGGCACCTCGCGAGGCCGGAAGCGGCGGGAGATGGCGTCGATGGCGATGTTGAGCACGGCGGTGACCAGCAGCAGGAAAAAGGCCTGATCGAACATCAGGTACTGAAAGGCGGAGTCGATGTAGAAACCCAGGGTCGCGACACCCAGCATGCCGAGCAGGGCGGTCTCCCGCATGATGACCTCCGCGCGGTAGCAGACCAGTGCCAGCAAATTGGGGTAGAGACGGGGCAGCAGTTCGTAGGCGTAACGCCCGGATGCCGGCAGGTTGGGCATGCCCAGGGTCAGACCGTCGGCGTGACGCGCGACCAGGAACGCGATCAGGGCACCGTTGTGCAGGGCGAGTGCCAGCCATGCCGGCAGCATCGATGGTCCCAGCATCAACAGGAGGATAAAGGCCAGCATCAGTTCCGGCGTCGAACGCATGACGACCAGCAGCATCCGACCGCCGAATCCCAGCCAGGGGCGACCGAAGTGGCGACTAGCCAGCGGCCACAGCACCAGCGCCAGTAGCAGGCTGCCGACAGTGCCCATGAGCGCCAGCAGCAGCGTGTTGCCGATCGCTGGCAGCAGTTCCGGTAGTCCAGCCAGCCAGGCGCCCAGCCCGGGCAGGTCTCCCTCAAGCAACGGTGACGGCCATAGGTCGTGGCTGACGAAACGCCACAGCAGCTCGCCATCGACATCCGGCCACGGGCCGAGGAAGAACAAGGCGCCGGCCAGTAGCGGCGCCAGCAGGCGGCGATGTCCCCACCAGTGCAAGGTGGCGACGAGCGCATAGAAGATCCAGAGCAGCGCGCCGGCTTCGCCGAACCGTCCCTCGCGAAAGGCGCTCTCCAGGTAGAACCCGAGCGTCGGCAGGCCGACGAAACCGAGCAGCACGCTGGCACGCATGGCGCACTCGAAGCGGTAGCGGGTGTAGCTGGCGAGTCGCTCCCAGACCAGAGGCAGTTCGGCGTAGAGGAAGCGTGACAACCGGTCGACCCCGCTGGGCAGGGCGTCACCCGGCGCCCTGGGCGTGAGTTCCAGAATCTCCGCGTAGACCTTGGCGAAGATACCGGCATAAGGAATGGCCAGCGCGGCCAGGGCGGTGACCGCAGACAGGCCGAAGACCTGCAGGAACAGCAGTGCCCAGAACAGCTCGTGAATGGCGCGAACGAACGCGCAGAAACTCCGCACCAGTCTCGAGCGATGAAACAGCAGCGCCAGCGGAAAGCCGAGTATCGCGCCGATGAACGTGCCCCACAGCGCGACACTCACGGTCAGGGCGATGGCGTGCAGCGGACTCTCCAGCGCCGTGAAGTCGGGCCAGGCGAAACCCACGGCCATCCGCCACAGCTCGCCCCACGGATCGACCGCAATGATTCGCAGATCGGCGAGGGGCAGCAGTAGTAGACACAGGAGTATCAGCGCCAGCGAACGGCGCGCCAGCGTCAGGCCGGGACTGCGTCCCCGCAGCAGGCCGGGGGCTGGACTCATGTCGATGCGGCGACTCCAGCCTCGAAGTGCGATGGCCCGGCATCCGGGTAGAGGGCGTCGAGGCTCGCCAGTGTCAGCTCGCGGGTGGGGGCGTCCAGCACCACCTGACCGTCTCGCAGCCCAATCACGCGATCGAAGTGGTCGAGCGCCAGCCGGTGCTGATGCAGCGCGATGATGCAGGTTGCATGGCGCGCCTGGATGCACTCCAGCAGCCGCCGCGCCTGGTGGGGATCGACGCTGGCCAGCGGCTCGTCGCCGAGAAAGACGCTGCGCTGCTGGTACAAGGCCCTGGCGATCGCCACCCGCTGGCGCTGGCCGCCGGAAAGCTGCTCCACCGGACGACGAAGCAGGCCCTCCAGGCCCAGTTCACCAACCAGGTGCTCGATCTCCTTCCAGGCGTCGCGCCGGGGCTTCAGAAGATTGATCAGGTTGGTCAGCGCCCGGTGTCGCTCCAGGCGCCCCATATAGACGTTGTGATAGACCGAAAGCAGCGGCACCAGGCCGTGACCCTGCGGGCACCAGGCGGCAGCGTGGTCCAGCCGGCGCCGGATCTCGGCCAGCAGCGTGGACTTGCCGGCACCGCTCTGGCCCAGCAGGGCCACGCGCTCGCCGGCTTCGAAGGTCAACGACAGGTCGGGTAGCACGACTTGCGTCCCGTGCCCCAGGTCGACCCTGTCCAGCGCCAGTAACGACATCGTTGTCAGCGCAGCAGGCCGATGGATTTCCCTACCGCCTCGATCGGGGCGTAGTCGTCGTTGCTGGCCGGGATGAAGCCCGAGCGCGGGAAGCTCTCCAGCAGGGCGGGGTCGGTCATGTCGAGCAGTGCCTGCTGCACCTTCTGGGTGAATCCCTCGCCGTATCGCTCGTCGGCATCGCCACGCAGGGTCCACTGGTAGTCCGGATAGGTCGGTGATTCCCAGATCACTTCGACCTTGTCGGTGTCGACGCGGCCATCCTCGACGGCGGCTTCCCACACGGTGAAGTTCACCGCGCCGATGTCGTAGGTGCCGGACTCGACCAGCGCGATGGTACGGGTGTGGTCGCCGGAGAAACCGACGCGGGAGAAGAGCTGGTCGGGGGCTTCATCGAAGCGCTGGCGGATGAAGTGCTCCGGCATCAAGCGGCCCGATGTCGATGTCTTGGCGCCGAAGGTGAACGAGTGTCCGGCGACCGAGTCGGGAAGCTCGTCCTGATTCGGCTCGATACCGGTTGCGGTATTGGCGATGAAATAGCTGCGGAACTCCGCATCCTCCGCCCCCTGGGCGATGGCTTTCGAGCCTGGTACCAGTTGCCGGGCCTGCACGCCCGACAGTCCCCCGAACCACGCCAGCTGGACCTGGTCGTTGCGGAAGGCGGTGACCGCGGCGCCGTAGGAGGTGACGGGGACGTACTCGACATCGACCCCGAGCTTGTCCGAGAGATAGTCGGCGACCTTGGAGAAGCGCTCGACCAGGCGCGACTGGTCCTCGTCCGGAATGGCGGTGAAGCGGAAGGTATCGGCGGCATTGGCGGCCGAGCAGACCATCGTCAGTACCAGGGCGAACATCCAGCGCATGAGCAGCGACCTCGGGTGAGTGAGAAGACACTCATGATAACCGCAATGTGGCACCGGGATTAAACCGGCGTGGTCGTAGGAAATGACCGATCTGCCGAGGTCACAACAGCGGCTGGCGTCATCCCTCCTTCGGCGGGAACTTGGTCGGACGCAGGCTTTCCTTGATGGTCCTGAGGTGTGGCAGGAAGGACTCGCCTCGGCGCAGCGTCACGCCCGTCGCCAGTACGTCGATCAGCGCCATGTGGATCATGCGCGAACTCATCGGCATGTAGACTTCGGTGTCCTCCGGCAGGTCGACCGGGAGGATGTCGGTGCAGACGCTGGCCAGCGGCGACCCGTCGCGAGTGATGCCGATCACCAGGGCACCGCTTTCGCGGGCGACCTGAGCCACCTCGACCAGGTCGCGGGTCCTGCCGGTGTAGGAGATGACGACGATGACGTCCCCGGTATGCGACGCCGCGGCGATCATCCGCTGCATCAGCACGTCGTTGTAGGCGCCGACCGGCAGATTGAAGCGGAAGAACTTGTTCTGGGCGTCGAAGGCCGCCGGCGCCGATGCGCCCAGTGCGAAGAAATGGATCTGACGCGCCTGGGAGAGATGGTCGACGACGCGCTCGATGCGCTTGGGGTCGACGCCGCGACGGATCTCGTCCAGCGCCGCGATGGTCGCACCGATGATCTTGTCGGTATAGGCGGCGGCGTCGTCGTCACTTTCGACGCTGCGGCTGACGTAGGGGGTGCCGCCTGCCAGGCTTTGCGCCAACTGGATCTTGAAGTCCGGGTAGCCCTTGGTCTCGAAATTGCGACAGAAGCGGTTGACCGTGGGTTCGCTCACCGTGGCAGCCTGTGCCAGAGTGGCTATGCTCATGCCAATCGCCGCATTGGGGTCCTGGAGGATGACGTCGGCAACCTTGCGTTCCGAGCGATTCAGGTCGTCGACCCGCGAACGAATGCGGGCGATGAGATCGTGCATTGCCATGGTTGCGGGGCATCTCCTAACGGCGGAATGATGATTGATTCGTCATACAGGCCCTGCATCCTAGCCTCTGGCGACACCAGCGCCAAGCGGCGAGCGTCGAGGCCGCAGGCGCTCACTTGAGGCTAGGCACGATATAATGGTCTGGTGAGGTAATTTAGTTACGAAGTTGCATGTCAAAAGCCATTCGCATGGCGTATTTTATTCGTAAATTAACGACTCTGGTGGAGGGAGGCAATGACTCGAGAGGCAACGCCCAACGTGGATTTGGCTCTGTTCGGTGCGCTCGGCGACCTGGCGCTGCGCAAGCTTTACCCGGCGCTCTATCACCTGGATCGCGATGGCCTGCTGGGGGCCGACACCCGGATTCTGGGGTTGGCACGCCGTGAGCACGACGCCGACAGTTTCCGCAGCGTGGTGCTGGGAATGCTCAAGAAGCGGGTCAAGGCCAAGGAGCTCGAGCAGACCTGCCTGGACCGGTTCCTGGCTCGGCTCGACTACACCCAGCTCGATTTCGACACCGTCGACGGCTACGAGAAGATTCGGGACTGGCACGCCGAGAGCCCGGACTCCCAGTGCCCGCTGACCATCTATCTGGCGGTCCCCGCCAGCATCTACGGGGCGATCTGTGCCAATCTCCAGGAGAGCGGCAGCCTCGACGGTGAGTCACGGGTCGTGGTCGAGAAGCCGATCGGCTACGATCTCGACTCCTCCCACGAGATCAACGATGCCATCGGCGCAGTCTTCCCCGAGTCGCGCATCTACCGCATGGACCACTACCTGGGCAAGGAGACGGTCCAGAACCTGATCGCACTGCGTTTCGCCAACCCGATGTTCGGCAACCAGTGGAACCAGAGCCAGATCTCCCATGTCGAGATCACCGTGGCCGAACAGGTCGGTATCGAGGGTCGCTGGGGCTATTTCGACAAGGCTGGCCAACTGCGCGACATGGTCCAGAACCATCTCCTGCAATTGCTGACCATGCTCGCCATGGACCCCCCGGCCAATCTCGATGCGGATGCCATCCGTGACGAGAAGGTCAAGGTACTCAAGGCGCTCAAGCCGCTGGAGGGAGAGGATCTCAACCGGCACGTGGTCCGTGGGCAGTATGTCGCCGGTACCATGGAAGGCGAGAGCGTCCCTGGGTATCTCGAGGAGGAGGACGCCAACACCTCCAGCACCACGGAAACCTTCGTCGCCATGCGCCTGGAGGTCGCCAACTGGCGCTGGGCCGGCGTGCCGTTCTATCTGCGAACCGGCAAGCGCATGCCGGAAAAGCTGTCGCAGATCGTCATCCACTTCCGCCAGCAGCCGCACTACATCTTCGATCCGGATCAGCGCAACCTCGCCGCCAACAAGCTAGTGATCCGTCTCCAGCCGGAAGAAGGCATCGCGCTGCAGGTGTTGACCAAGGATGGCGGTCTCGACAAGGGCATGCGGCTGCGTCCCGGCCCGCTGCACCTGGACTTCAACCACGCCTTTCCCAAGGAGCGGATTCCGGATGCCTACGAGCGTCTGCTGCTCGAGGTGATGAAAGGGCAGCAGTACCTGTTCGTCCGTCGCGACGAGGTCGAGTACGCCTGGAAGTGGGTCGATCAGTTGATCGCCGGCTGGGAGAAGCGGGATATTCCGCCGCGTCGCTATCCGGCCGGATCCTGGGGGCCTGTGGCTTCCATCGCGATGATCACGCAGGATGGTCGTTCCTGGTATGAAGATTACTGAGAACGCCCGCGAGCAGATCGGCGCGCAGCTGGCCGCCGCCGCCGCCCAGGCATTGACCGAGGACCTGGCCAGCCAGCCTCGCGCGCTGCTGGTGGTCTCCGGCGGTTCGACCCCGCTGCCGTTCCTTCGACGGCTGGCCGAACAGCCGGTGGCGTGGTCGCGGGTCGATGTCACCCTCGCCGACGAGCGCTGGGTGCCCGACGATCACGCCGACAGCAACGCGCGGCTGGTCCGGGAGACCCTGCTGACCGGGCGGGCCGCGGCGGCGACCTTTCACTCGCTGACCACCACCGATCCCACGCCGGAGCAGGGCGCGGCGACGGTCGCCGCCCGTCTGGCGACGCTACCGTGGCCGGCCAGTCTGGTCGTGCTCGGGATGGGCAACGATGGTCATACCGCCTCGCTGTTTCCGGACAGCGGCGAGCTCTCGCTGGCATTGAGCACGGACGACAGCGTCGTGGCGGTGCGGGCGCCCAGCGTCCCGCAGCCGCGCATCACCCTGAGCGCGGCCCGGCTTCACGATGCACGCCGCCACGCGCTGCATCTGGTCGGCGACGCCAAGAAAGCGGTGCTGGCCCAGGCGCTCAGTGGAGACGATGTCCGCGAACTGCCGATCCGTGCCTTCCTGACCTGCCCCCTTACCCTCTACTGGGCGCCCTGACGCGCCACTCCCGCCTGCTTGAGGGCCGGGTACTCATCAAAGGAGCCATTCCAATATGCGATCCGAATCACAGCTGCCGATTTCCCAGACCGATCGCCTCGATGCGATCTGCCGTTCCACGGCGATCATACCGGTGCTGGTCATCGAGCGTCTCGAACACGCCGTACCGCTGGCGCAGGCGCTGGTCGACGGCGGGCTCGACGTGCTCGAGATCACCTTGCGCACCGACTGTGCGGTCGACGCCATCAAGCGCATTCAGCAGCAGTTGCCCGACGTGACAGTGGGGGCCGGTACGGTACTGAGCATCGATCAATATCGCATCTGCGAGGAGCTCGGTGTCGATTTCGTCGTCACGCCCGGCACGACGCCAGCCCTGTTCGAGCACGGCACTGCCAGTAGCGTACCGCTGTTGCCCGGTGTGGCCACGGTTTCCGAGGTCGTCACGGGTTGGGAGTACGGCTATCGCCGCTTCAAGTTCTTCCCGGCGGAAGCCAACGGTGGCGCCAAGGCGCTCAAATCCTTTGGCGGCCCGTTGCCCGAGGCGCTGTTCTGTCCGACCGGCGGGGTGACGGTGGACAACGCCGGCGACTATCTCGCGCTGCCCAACGTGATGTGCATCGGCGGTTCCTGGATGGCGCCGAAATCGCTCGTCGATCAGGAGGACTGGGCTGGCATCACGCGCCTGACCCGGGAAGCGACGCAGCGCTATCGGCGCTGAGGCACGAGACGGGGCGAAAATCGTCGGTTCGGCCGCGCCTCGACAGCCAGTTGACCTCGTGCCGCTCGAGTGGCTAGCGGCTTTTGAGGAATACCCCGCGTCCCCTGACTGTTCCACACTGTGCCGTCAGGGGATCCCGCGTCCAAGACTGGAGAGAAGGCATGAGTGAACGTCCTCGAGTGGCGGTGGTGACCGGCACGAGCAGTGGTATCGGCCGTGCGGTAGTGGAGAATCTTGCGAACCAGGGCATTCGCGTGGTGGCCGTCGACGCCAATCCGGCAGGCAAGGCCGTGGCGGAAGCCGTGGGCGCCACCTTCCTCGAAGCGGATCTCACCGAGGGTGAGCAGTACGCCCGGGTGATCGATACGACGGTGGAACGTTTCGGCAGCGTCGATATCCTGGTCAACAACGCCGGCATCCAACATGTCGCCGATATCGAGCATTTTCCGCCGGACAAGTGGCGCAAGATCATCGACCTGATGTTGACCGCGCCATTTCTGCTGACTCAGGCCGCATGGCCGCATATGCGCGAAAAGGCGTGGGGGCGGATCATCAATATCGCCTCCATCCATGCCAACGTGGCATCCCCGGGGAAATCGGCCTACGTCAGCGCCAAGCATGGCCTCATCGGCCTGACACGAACTGCCGCGCTGGAAGGTGGCGAGCACGGCATCACCGCCAATGCGATCTGCCCGGCCTACGTGCGCACGCCGCTGGTGGAGCGCCAGATCGCAGACCAGGCGACGCTGAATGGGATGGACGAATCGGAAGTGATCGAGAAGATCATGCTGAGCGGGGCCGCCATCAAGCGACTCATCGAGCCGGAGGAGGTCGCTGGCGTCGTGGCCTACCTCGCCTCGGACCAGGCCTCTGCCGTCACCGGCGCGGACTGGGCCATCGACCTGGGGTGGACGGCGCGCTGAAAGAAAGTCGCCGCAAGCGGCCAGGCGCCCCATGGGCACCCGGCCGCGCGTCGGATGGGCGTTCAGTTCCGTTCGATGGCCGTGGCCACCCCCTGGCCGCCACCAATGCAGAGCGTCGCCAAGCCGCGCTTGGCATCGCGGCGCTGCATCTCGTGCAGTAGCGTCACCAGGATTCGAGCGCCGGAAGCGCCGATGGGATGGCCCAGTGCGATGGCGCCACCATTGACGTTGACCTTGTCCTGGCTCCACCCCAGATCCTTGGCCACGGCCAGCGTCTGGGCGGCGAACGCCTCGTTGGCCTCGATCAGGTCCAGATCGTCGATCGTCCAGCCGGCTCGCCGCAGGCAGCGTCGAGTCGCCGGGACCGGGCCGATACCCATGGTCGCCGGGTCGACGGCGGCGTTGGCGTAGGCGCGAATGGTGGCAAGAACCGGAAGCCCGAGCTTGGCGGCACGCTCGGCACTCATGATCAGCAGAGCAGCGGCGCCATCGTTGAGCGACGACGCATTGCCGGCAGTGACGCTGCCGCTCTTGGAGAAGGCTGGCTTGAGCTTGCCCAGCGACTCGACGGTGACACCGTCTCGCGGCTGCTCGTCGCGTTCGATTACGATGGGATCGCCGCGCCGCTGAGGCACGCTGACCGGGGTGATCTCCGCATCGAAGCGGCCGGATTCCCGCGCCGCCGAGGCACGCCGCTGGGATTCCGCTGCGTAGGCGTCCTGATCGTGGCGGGAGATGTCCCACTGCTCGGCCACGTTCTCAGCGGTGATGCCCATGTGATAGTCGTTGAAGGCGTCCCACAGGCCGTCATGAATCATGCTGTCGAGCAGCTCGGCGTGGCCCATGCGCAGTCCGGTACGTGCCTTGGGCAGCACGTAGGGCGCCAGGCTCATGCTCTCCATGCCGCCGGCCACAATGGTTTCTGCATCGCCGCAGCGGATCGCCTGGACGGCCAGATGCACGGCCTTGAGGCCTGAGCCGCAAACCTTGTCGACCGTCATCGCCGGCACGTTGTCCGGCAGGCCGGCTTCGATGGACGCCTGGCGCGCGGTGTTCTGGCCCAGACCCGCGCGCAGCACATGACCCATGATCACTTCATCGACGCCTGCCAGGTCGATACCCTCGAGGACGCGACGGATGGCGGTCGCGCCCAGGGTCACCGCGGGGACGCTGGCAAGCCCCCCCTGAAAGGTGCCGATCGGCGTGCGCGTGGCCGCGACGATGACCACGTCGCGCAGGGCGGTTGCGTTGACATCAGGCATGGGTGGCCTCCCGCTGGTCGATCAGCTCGCAGCCGGTGGCTTCGCGAATCTCCTCGAGCGTGACATCGGGCGCCAGCTCGACCAGTGCCAGCCCCTCGTCGGTGACGTCCATCACGCCGAGATCGGTGATAATGCGATCGACCACCCCGACCCCGGTCAGTGGCAGATTGCACGCCTTCAGGATCTTGTGCTCGCCCTTGGCGGTATGGCTCATCAATACCACCACGCGCTGCACGCCGGCGACCAGATCCATGGCGCCACCCATGCCCTTGACCATCTTGCCGGGAATCATCCAGTTGGCGAGGTCTCCCTGCTCGGAGACCTGCATGGCACCCAGAATCGCCAGGTTGATCTTGCCACCGCGGATCATCGCGAACGACTCGGCGTTGTCGAAGTAGCTCGAGCCGGGCAGGGCGGTGACCGTCTGCTTGCCGGCGTTGATCAGGTCGGGGTCAAGGGTTTCCTCGGTGGGGAAGGGGCCGATGCCGAGCAGACCGTTCTCCGACTGCAGCCAGACTTCCATGCCGTCGGGGATGTAGTTCGCCACCAGTGTCGGCTGGCCGATGCCCAGGTTGACGTAGAAGCCGTCCCGAAGCTCGCCGGCGGCGCGTTGCGCCATCTGTTCCTTGTTCCAGGGCATCTCAGTTTCCCTCCCTGAGCGTGCGTTTCTCGATGCGTTTTTCCGGTGTCGGGTTATGCACGATGCGGTGCACGAAAATGCCCGGCAGGTGGATATCGTCAGGGGCGAGGGCGCCGGTCTCGACGATCTCCTCCACCTCGGCGACACAGATCCTGCCGGCCATGGCGGCCAACGGATTGAAGTTGCGCGCGGTCTTGTTGAAGCGCAGGTTGCCAGCCTTGTCGGCGACCTGGGCCTTGACCAGCGCCACGTCGACCGGCAAGCCGCGCTCCATGACGTAGTGCTCGCCGTCGAACTCGCGAACTTCCTTGCCTTCGGCGATCTTGGTGCCGTAGCCGGTCTTGGTGAAGAAGGCAGCGATGCCGGCGCCACCTGCGCGCAGCCGCTCGGCCAGGGTGCCCTGGGGGCAGAACTCCAGTTCGAGTTCGCCGGAGAGATACTGGCGTTCGAACTCCTTGTTCTCGCCCACGTAGGAGGAGAGCATCTTGCTGATCTGACGCGACTCGAGCAGCAACCCGAGGCCGAAGCCGTCGACGCCGGCGTTGTTGCTGGCCACCGTCAGGTTCTTCTTGCCGGTGTCGCGCAGGGCCGCGATCAGCGATTCGGGGATGCCGCACAGGCCGAAGCCTCCGACGGCCAGGGTCATGCCATCCTCGATCAGGCCGTCGAGGGCGGCCTGGGCGCTGTCGAAGCATTTTCCGCCGCGCGTCCCGGCGGGGCGCGTCTGGGTACTGGCGTGCTGGGTCATGGCGAGCCTCGGTTGTTATGTCCTGGATAGACTATGACCGCTCGCCGCGCTGTTATTAAATTTATTTTCGCCGATAATTGTCGAGTTTTTCTCATCAATGAGGCGTTTTGATGACCATCAAACAACTCCGTGCCTTTCTTGCCGTGGCGCAGACACTGAGTTTCGCGCAGGCCTGCGAGCGTCTGCACGTGACTCAGTCGGCGCTGAGTCTGGCGGTGAAGTCGCTGGAGTCGCAGCTCGGCGGGGCGCTGTTCTCGCGCACCACTCGCCAGGTGCGGCTCACCCCCGAGGGCGAGGCGCTGCTGCCGTTGGCGCGCCGGCTGCTGGCCGAGTGGGATGACGCCGAGGATGCCATGAGGCGGCGTTTTCATCTGCAGCAGGGGCATCTGGAGATTGCCGCCATGCCATCGTTTGCCTCCAACTGCCTGCCACCCTTGATCGCAGATTTTCGCCAGCGCTACCCGCGCATCAGCGTCACCATTCACGATGTGATCAACGAGCAGGTGGTGGAGATGGTGCTGGCCCAGCGCGTGGAGTTCGGGATCGCCTTCGAGCCGCCACGACAGCCGGCACTGTCATTCACCCCGCTCCATCACGATCGCTTCGTGGCGGCGGTGCCGCCGACATCGCCGCTCGCCGGGCAGGCGTCGACGACCTGGGCGGCGCTGCTGGCCTACCCGTTCATCACCCTCCAGCGGCCATCCCAGGTGCGGGTGATGCTGGAGCGGCAGCTATCGCGGCACGGCATGACACTGCCGGTGGAGTTGGAGAGCCATCAATTGGCCACGGTGGGCCAACTGGTCGGCAAGGGCTTGGGTGTGAGCGCGGTGCCGGCGCTGTGTCGCGTCCAGATGGAGGCGCTGGGCGTGCACTGTCTGGCGCTTTCCGGGCCGGTGGTCGAGCGGCCGGTCGGCGTCGTCACCCGCGCCGACCAGCAGCTCTCCTCAACCGCGAGTGCCTTTCACGCCCTGATGGAGGATTCAGCTCGGGAGATCGTGGAGGTCTGAGGCGCTCGGCAGCGAGACGAACGCGCCGGGTCGCGTCGCCGCGAAGGCGCCGCAGCGACAGGCAAAGGTCAGGGCGTCGTTCAGCTTGGCGTCGTCGGCCAGCCAGTCGCCGAGGGTCTCGCAAGCCACCCCGGCTCGGGACAGGGACGCCAGCAGCCCACCGATGAAGGCGTCGCCGGCGGCGGTGGTGTCGACCGCCTGGACGCTGGGAGGCACCGCCTGAAGCTGACGGTCCGCCAGATGGGCGGTCACCGGCCCCGGGCCGTCGGTGATCACGATCAGTCGGGCACCCTTGGCCAGTCTGGCACTGATCCACTCCTCGGCACTGCGATCGCCGCGAAGCGCATCCAGCTCTTCGGTGGAGAGTTTGATCAGATGGGCCCGTTCGAGCAACTGCTCGACCAGAGCGATATCGACATTGCCCTGGGGCCACAGCATCGCGCGCAGATTGACATCGACGCTGATCAGGCAGCCGCCACGGCGGGCGATGCTGGCGAGGTCGAGGGTGGTGCGGGCGATGGCGGCATCGGTCAGGCTGTTGCTGCACAGGTGGACCAGGGCAGGTTCGGTGAAGATGCCCGGCGGCAGGTGTTCCCGGCGATAAAGCAGGTCCGCGGCGGGAGGGCGGTAGAAATCGAACTGGCGCTCTCCCTGGCGATCGCGGGAGACGAAAGCCAAGGCGGTGCGGGCTTCACGGGTTCGGACCACATGCTGGGTGTCGACCCCGTAGCGGGTCAGTTCGTCGACCAGGAAGTCGCCGAAACGGTCGTCACCGATCATGCCCAGGAAGAGGCTGGGAATGCCCTGGCGGGCACAGGCCACGGCGGCATTGGCCGGCGCACCGCCGGCATAGGGCGTGAAGGTCTCGGGGCCGCTGTCGTCGCCGAGACGGCTGGACAACATGTCGACGAGGGCTTCGCCGAACGCGATGATGGGGGTCATGGGTTACCGACTCTCTTGTCTAACGGGAATCTAGGATGCGGGCGTTGCACACATCGAACGTCATCACGGCACTCGGTGACTGCGTGCTTCCTCGAGCAGCGCGAACCATGTCGGGCGATCGAGTTCGAGATTACCGCTCAGCAGCAAATTGTCGATACGCCTTTCATTCAACGTTCCGGTCACCGGCACCGGTTTGCCGGGCAGCCGCCGCAGCCAGGCGAGCGCCAGTCCCGCCGTGGTCGAATTGAGCTGCTCCGCGAGGCGCGAGAGCGCGGTACCGAGAACGTCCTCGAAGACCGAGCCGCCGCCCAGCGGTGACCAGGCCATGGGCGCCAGCCCGTCGGCCAGAATGGCGTCGTAGAAGCCGTCGAACAGGGCATCCGGATGCGCCAGCGAAAGCTCGAGCTGGTGAGCACCGAGCCGGTTGTGCATGGCGGCCTGCAGGCGACGCCACTGCTCTGGCAGGAAGTTGGAGACACCCACGGCACCGACCTTGCCGGCCGCGATGGCGTCGTCCAGGGCTCGGGCCGTGGCCTCGGTGTCCATCAGCGGATCCGGCCGGTGGAGCAGGAAGTGATCGAGCCGCTCGACACCGAGGCGCGAGAGTGAGCCATCGATGACCTGGGTGAGATGGCGTTCGGAGGTATCGTAATGCTTGACGCCGAACGGCGAGGTATCGCGATGCGGCAGGATGATATTGCCCTTGGTCACCACCCGAACCCGGGATTTCAACGAGGGCCGCCGGGCCAGCGCCTCGCCGAAGCGCTGCTCGCCTAGGTGGTTGCCATAGCTGTCGGCATGATCGAACCAATGCAGGCCCTGGTCCACCCGGGCTTCCAGCCAGTCCGCGAACTTCTCGACATCGTCGAATTCGGGTCGTTCGTGGAGACGCATCATGCCCAGGATGAAGGGCGAGTCGAAAACCAGATCGTCACTCACGCCGGGGTCGCCTCCCGCGCGATCGTGGTGGAGAGCAGATGCTGACCGTCCGGCACCAGCCAGACCGGGTCGACCCGCGTACAGGCGGCCTCGACGCACAGAAACCGCATTCCGGCTGTGGCCGGGGTGTCGCCGGGCAGGTCGTCGCCGGGATGCCAGACCACGGTGGAATCGCTGCCCTGCTTGGTGATCGCGAGCCGGCGCTGCCCGTCATCGAGGATCACCGGACGGTTCGATTGATAGATGCGGTCGAGCGAACCGCGAATACCGAGTTCGCCCTGCTGGTGGTGCTCGGCGAAGTGTTCGAGCTTGTCCAGATAGCGTGCGCCGGCCAGTCCTTCGACACGGCACCGGTGGGTGTCGGCGACGGCGAAGTACGTATGCAGCGCGCCCGTCAGCTTGACCGGGGTGGTGCCGGTGTGGCGCGTCATCAGCTCGACGCTCAGGCGCTGGTCGTTGGCATGCACCACGGCACTGGGAACGAGCTGGTCGTGCAGTCGCTCCTCGGGGGAGAGATGGATCTCGACGCCGCTACCGGAGACGCTGTCGTCGACGGCATCGACCCGCCACGCCGCCGTGCGGGCAGGGCCATGCATGGGCCCCTTGCCATCGGGCGACTCGTCGGCGAACCACGGCCAGCACAGCGGAATCCCGCCGCGGATGGCGCCGGGCATTGGTTGCGGCGTCGGCGTGACCCACAGCCAGCCATCGTCCGTGCCGGGTGCCGGTGGGGCGCCTGCGGCTTCAGGGCCGAAAGGTAGAAAGTGGAGCACCTGGGCGCCCTGCAGCGAGATCGCCAGTTCGCCCCAGTCGGCATTGATCAGCAACAGGCGCCGGCCTTGCCACTCGGCTTCCCGCTGACCGTCGGTCGCGTCGACCAATTGCCGCAGCGTATCGGGAATCATGTCACCTCCTCGTTGTGCAGGGCTTCCGCCGCCCCCAGCAGCCCGGTCCAGGGCGCGGTCACTACCCAAGTGGGAATGCCGGCATTGTAGGCGCTCAGGCGGCCCTTGTCGGCAAAGGCGCGGCGGAAGTCGCTGCGCGGCAGCCATTCGACGAGGCGCGGCGTGATGCCGCCGCAGAGGTAAACACCGCCCAATGCACCGAGGGTGAGGGCGGCATCGCCGGCGCAGGCGCCGAGGATCTTGATGAAGCGCAGCAGCGCCTCGCGGGCGACGCGGTCGCCGGCCCGCGCCGCGCCGGTCACTTCCGCCGGGGTATTGTAGCTGGCGGTGACGTTGAGCAGGGCAGCGTGGGCCAGATAGAGATCGAGCAGGCCTTGGCCGCAAAGCAGGCGTTCGATCGAGACGCGTCCGTAGCGGGCGCGGAAGTAGTCGAGCAACTGCCGCTCACGCTGATCGGTGGGGGCGAAGGTGGCGTGGCCGCCCTCCGTGGTGAGCGGAATCCAGTGGCGCTGGCTGGGGATCAGCCCGGCCACACCGAGTCCGGTTCCGGGACCGATGACCAGGCGGGGGCGGCGGGCCTCGGCCTCGCCGTCACCGATCTTGACCAGATCCTTGGCGTCGATGTGGGGAATGCCCAGTGCCTGGGCGGTGAAATCATTGATGACCTTGAAGTTCGACAACCCCAGTTCGTGAGCGACCGCCTTCTTGGAGAAGGCCCAGTCGTTGTTGGTCATCTTGACCCAGTCCTCGTGGACCGGGCAGGCGAAGGCCAGGCACGCCTCGCGGGGCGCTTCGGCACCGACCTGCTCGAGATAGGCCCGTATGGCTTCGACCAGTCCGGCGTAGCGTGCGCAGGGCAGCGTCTCGATCGATTGAAGCTCGACGCTGCCGGGCATGACCAGCGCAAAGCGCGCGTTGGTCCCGCCAATGTCGCCGATCAGGGCGGGTGTCGTCATGTGTGCCCTCCGGGCAAGTCGGCGGCGTCGAAGCCGCCAAAGGTTGCCGCGCCTTCCTCGGCACCGCCGACCAACTGGCGGAAACCGGCGAACAGTTCGCGGCCCATTCCCTGATGATAGTGGTCCAGGTCGCAGGACGCCGGTTCGCGTTGCGCCCAGGTTTCGGCATCGACCAGCGCTTCCAGCACGCCATTGTCGGGGTCGAGCCGCACCCGGTCGCCGTCGCGCAGATAGGCGATGGGGCCGGCGTCGACCGCCTCCGGGGTGATATGGATCGCCGCAGGTACCTTACCAGAGGCACCTGACATTCGCCCATCGGTGACCAGCGCGACCTTGTGCCCTCGATCCTGGAGCACGCCCAGAAAAGGGGTCAACTGATGCAGTTCCGGCATACCGTTGGCGCGGGGGCCCTGAAAACGCACCACGACGATGACGTCGCGATCCAGCTCGCCGCTTTCGAACGCCGCCTTGACCTGGCTCTGGTCGTCGAAGAGTCGTACCGGCGCCTCGACCCGGCGAAACTCGGGCTTGACCGCGGAAACCTTGATCACGCCGCGCCCCAGATTGCCGTCGAGCACGGCCAGCCCGCCGGTGGCGGAGAACGGGCGCGTTATCGGCCGCAGCACCTCTTCGTCGAGGCTCTGCTGCGTGCCTTCGCGCCAGACCAGCCGGTCCCCTTCCAGGAACGGCTCCTGGGTGTAGGCGGTCATGTCGGTGCCGAAGGCGGTGCGCACGTCGGCATGCATCAGCCCCGCCGAGAGCAGCTGTCTTACCAGGAAGCTGACGCCGCCAGCGGCGTGGAAGTGGTTCACGTCGGCCTGGCCGTTGGGGTAGATCCGGGTCAGCCCGGGTACGACCGTCGATAGCTCGGCAAAGTCGTCCCAGGTGATGGTCAGGCCCACGGAGGCGGCCATGGCCACCAGGTGCAGGGTATGGTTGGTCGATCCGCCCGAGGTGAGAAGTCCGACCATGGCGTTGACGATGGCATGGGCGTCGATCTGCTTGTAGAACGGGTGGTAGTCGCCGCCCTGGTCACTATTGCGGATCACCTGCTCGGTGCTGAAACGAGTGATGGCGTCGCGCAGTGGTGTGCCGGGGTTGACGAACGAGGTGCCCGGCATGTGCAGCCCCATCATCTCGAGCATGAGCTGGTTGGAGTTGGCGGTGCCGTAGAAGGTGCAGGTGCCGGCGCTATGGTAGGAGTCGGACTCCGCCTCCAGCAGCGCGTCGCGGCCCACCTTGCCCTCGGCGTAGAGCTGGCGGATGCGTGACTTCTCCGCATTGGGCAGCCCGCTCGGCATCGGGCCGGCCGGCACGAACACCGCGGGCAGATGACCAAAGCGCGCGGCACCGATGAACAGCCCCGGCACGATCTTGTCACACACACCGAGATAGAGTGCGCCATCGAACATGTTGTGCGACATCGCCACCGCCGTCGACATGGCGATCACATCGCGGGAGAACAGCGACAGCTCCATGCCGGGCTGACCCTGGGTGACGCCGTCGCACATGGCCGGCACGCCACCGGCGAACTGCGCTGTGCTGCCCATGCCGCGGGCGGCGTCCTTGATCAGTTCGGGAAAGTGCTCGAGCGGCTGGTGAGCGGACAGCATGTCGTTGTAGGAAGAGACGATGCCGATATTGGCGCTGTTCATCAGCTTCAGGCTGTTCTTGTCGCCAGCGTTACAGGCGGCGAAGCCGTGAGCCAGGTTGCCGCAGGAGAGTTCCGCGCGGTGGACGCCACGGCGATGCTGTTGCTGCATCCGCTCTTCATAGAGACGGCGGCGGTCGGCGGAGCGCTCTTCAATGCGCCTCGTTACACGGTCCAGGGTAGGGTCGAGCGTCATGGGATGCCTCATCGAGCTGTCAGGTTTATTTGGTAAACTTACCAAAAAATACCCCGTATGTTCGCGAATGCGCCTTTGGTATTAGCCTTTTGGGGTAATATTTTTTCATGCGACGATGTTCTAGACTACGTACTAGGCTATTCACAACTGCGCGGCGATCTAATCCTTTCGTTCGACTGATGCCGCGCCCGGGTAGTGCGCAGGCGCGTCACCTGGCCGACTCAACGTTTCGATTACGCCAGCTTCAGCGTTTCAGTCACGCCATCAAGAGGAGAGCACCATGACATTGCGTGTCGCCATCAACGGATTTGGCCGCATTGGCCGTAACGTACTCCGAGCCATGTACGAGAACGGTTATCGGGATCGGATCGAAGTCGTCGCCATCAACGATCTCGGCGATCCGGCGCTCAACGCTCATCTGCTACGCCATGACAGTGTTCACGGCCGCTTCGGGTTCGATGTCTCCCACGACAGCGATACCCTCAGCGTAGACGGGGATAGCATTCGCATCCTTTCCGAGCGCGATCCGTCCCAGCTTCCGTGGAAGTCGTTGAACGTCGACCTGGTGATGGAGTGCACCGGGCTGTTCACCAGTCGCGACGCCGCTGCCAAGCACATCGAGGCGGGCGCGGGGCGGGTGCTGATTTCCGCGCCCAGCGGCGATGCCGATGCGACGATCGTGTTCGGCGTCAACGAGGGGACGCTGAAGGCCGAGCATCGGGTGGTCTCCAACGCTTCGTGCACCACCAACTGCCTGGCGCCGGTGGCACAGGCGCTACAGGATACCGTCGGTATCGAGAATGGCCTGATGACCACGGTCCACGCCTATACCAATGACCAGAATCTTTCCGACGTCTATCACAAGGATCCGTACCGCGCTCGTAGCGCCACGCAGTCGATGATCCCGACCAAGACGGGAGCGGCGGCCGCCGTCGGGCTGGTCCTGCCGGAATTGAACGGCAAGCTCGACGGCCTCGCGGTGCGTGTGCCGGTAATCAACGTGTCGCTGGTCGACCTGACTTTCACCGCCGGACGTGACACCACCAAGGAAGAGATCAACGAGATCGTTGCCAAGGCGGCGGCCAGCTCGCCGGTACTGGCGGTCAACTCGCAGCCGCTGGTCTCCATCGACTTCAACCACGATCCCAACTCGTCCACTTTCGATGCCAATCACACGCGCGTGAATGGTCGTCTGGTCAAGGTCATGGCCTGGTATGACAACGAGTGGGGTTTCTCCAATCGCATGTTGGATACGGCGCTGGCGATGCAGGCGGCAAGCTGACACATGTGGCGGGTGTAGTGGGGAGGTCGGGTTCCCGGGCGATCGAACCCGTGTAGTTCCGGGAATGTAGTAGCTCGGCCTTGGCCACGATGACGACGAGGGGCGGCAGAATTCTGCCGCCCCTCGTCTTTTGGCATGGCATATCTTTCGGCACCGGCGGGCTCGGCCGGTCGCTTATGGACGAAGTGCTATCTATTTCGTACTCAAGTCGTTCGATTCAGCGTCGATAGAAGGCTGTATGCTGCGCATCATGTTGATGATCTTGGACTTACTCGCCCTTCGCTTCTAGTGTGAGTCTGAAGATATCCACCTTTTCACCCAGCACCGAGGTTGGCGGCGTCATGCAGGACACCATCATCAACGCACATCGCCTGATTGGCGAAACGATACAAGAGCCCGGAGAGCCGCGCCGCGGAAGAATCGTTGGCGTCGACCAGTCGCGCGCCGTGCCGGTGATTTTCGTGATCTGGCAGGAACAGTCAGGAATTCAACGTTTCGAATTGACCCGCGATGAGCTGAGCCAGCTTGCGAGTGCCTGCCTGCGTCGCCAATCGGGTCGGCCGAGCAAGACCGAGGCCGATCCCCGCGATGACAGGGGGTGGACATCCGATGAGAGCGCCACCTTCGACTCTCACGCTTCCTCTCGACGTCGCGTTGGTTCCCGCTAGCGCTATCGCGTATACCACCCAGCCGCACGGAAATGTCTCTGCGGCTCAATGAGGCCGGAGTGCATGGATCCAGTGGATGCCTTCGTGCATGACGATGGAAGTCCGGGCGCGGAAACGCAGAATTGGCTACAGATGTTGCCAGGCACGGTCTATGTCACTGACTCGGCCTGGTGGTTGGGTGAGGTACGCTTTGTCGGCGATTCCATCGCCACATTGAGTCATCGGCCGGTGGAATACCATCGTTCGCGGCCGGAACTGTGGCTGGCGCAAATTCCGGAGCCCGAGCGATTGGCGGTGCTGGAACAGCTTCAGCAGGCGCTGACATTGGGAAGTCCGGCAATACGCCTTTCCTACGTCATCGAGCGGTCGGATGGCTCTCGCTGCACGATCGACGACAGCATCAACATCCAGCGTGACGCGAGTGGCGTGGCCGTCACTCTTGTCGGCCTGCTGCAGCCACGAGTCGGTGCCGAAGCTGGGCACGATGGCTTATTGCTGCCGTCTCTCCTCGATCACTGCGGTGACGTGCTCATGGCGCTCGACGAGGACCTCGATTGCCACCATGCCGCTGGTGACACGCAAGGGGCGCTTGGCGTGGCCAGCGAGTCGTTGCTGTCGTCGTCGTTATTCGCGTTGATGGCGCCCGAGGATGGCTCTCGAATCCGCCGCTTGCTGGTCGAGATGGCCGCCAGCGCGAGTTCCTCGCTCGTGGAGTTGCGGCTGAGGCATAGGGATGGTGACTACCGCTGGTTCGAGATTCACTTTTCGCCTTACCCACTGCCGCTGAACCCGGCATCCGAGCCCTCGGCCATGCCGGGTTGGGTTGCCGTTGCCAGGAATATTACCCAGCGACGGCAACAGTCGTTGCAGTGGGATGCCTACACGGCGACCGACGAGCTCACCTCTGCGCTCAATCGGGAGCCGTTCATGGGGTTGTTGCGACACGCGCTCTCCAACGGGGAGGTCGGGGCCCGGTTCTCGCTGATCGTGTTCGATGTCGATCGCTTCGAGGATATCAATCAGGCGTGGGGGAGAGAGGGCGGGGATCTCGTCCTCAGTTGCATCGGCGAGATGTGTCGGGCGATGTTGAGAGAACGATTCAGCTTCGGCCGGCTCGGGGAGGACACCTTTGCGCTGTTGATGAGCGGCAAGTCCCTGCAGGAGACGGCCACCATCGCGGAGAGGTTGCGGGGCCGTTTCGCCTCGACCCGGGTGGAGTTCCATGGCCATTGGCTGTCGTTCTCGGTTAGTCTTGGTGTCGCCGAGCGACGCGATGGCGAGTCTGCGGAAATCATGTTGGCGCGCGCCGAAGCGGGCATGCGCGATGCCAAGGAGCGCGGCCGGGATCGCGTCCAGCAGGCGCCGTGAGAGGAGCCGGCCACGCCAGGCGCCAAGCCAGTCATAAGAAGGAGAGAAGAGGATGGGACGACTACTGCTGGCCTCGCTGCTCAGCCTGATGTGCGTGTCGGCCTGGGCCGATGAGGTCGAAGGCCCCCATGTCCAGGGAGAGACCTTCGAGTACACCACGGGCGGGCAGACGTACCAAGGCTACCTCGCCTATAACGCCAGCGACGACGAACCTCGCCCCGGTGTCCTGCTGGTCCACGAATGGTGGGGGCTGAACGACTACATCAAGCACAAGGCCGACCAACTGGCGGCGCTCGGATTCGTCGCGCTGGCCGTCGACATGTACGGCGACGGCAAGGTGGCCGAGCATCCTCAGGATGCCAAGGCATTCTCCAGTCAGGTGATGCAGGACTGGCCCTCCGCCAGGGCGCGTCTGGAAGCGGCAATGTCGGCGCTGCGTCAGCATCCGGCGGTGCGAGAGGATCGCATGGCAGCGATCGGCTACTGCTTCGGTGGCGGCGTGGTGATGAACATGGCGTTGGCCGGCATGCCGCTGGACGCGGCGATCAGCTTTCATGGCAGTCCGGCACAGGTCGTCACCAACCCGCAACCATTCGACGGGCTGGTACGCATCTACAACGGCCAGGACGACCCGCTGGTAGATCCGGAAGCGCTCGACAGCATGGCCGATGCGCTGAAGAAGGATGGAGCCGACGTCCGCGTGGTCCAGTATCCCGGCGCCAAGCATGCGTTCACCAATCCGGATGCCGACGAGCTGGCGAAGGAGTATGACCTGCCGTTGGGTTACAACGCGGCTGCGGATGCCGCCTCCTGGCAGGCTGCCCTGCTGACGCTGGACGAGGCATTGAACCAGTGATCGGGCTACGTCCTTAGCCCCGAGTCACCAATCCGAAGCCGAAGGAACTGTCAAAAGCCAGGAACACAGACCTTGCCCATGAGCGACGCGAGGGTCTGATCCTGGCTTCCAGCTTCC
>NZ_PZJL01000022.1:414-623 GCF_003206585.1 Salinicola sp. CR57 | reverse complement strand
TCGTCGTCGACCATCACCAGCATGCCGTCGCGCTCCACCACCGGGCGCGGCGCGGAGTAGTAGAGCGGAACGATGGGGATCGATTCGAGGTAGATGTACTGCCAGATATCCAGCTCGGTCCAGTTGGAGAGCGGGAAGACGCGGATCGATTCGCCCTTGTTGACCTTGCCGTTGTAGAGGTTCCAGAGCTCCGGGCGCTGGTTCTTGGG
>NZ_PZJL01000022.1:0-397 GCF_003206585.1 Salinicola sp. CR57 | reverse complement strand
CGCGCGCCACCGAAGGCGGCATCGAAGCCGTACTTGTCCAGCGCCATCTTGAGCGACTGGGTCTTCATGATGTCGGTGTACTTGGCGCTGCCGTGGTCGAAGGGGTTGATGCCGGCGGCCCGTCCCTCCTCGTTGATGTGCTCGATCAGCTCCATGCCGACCTCCGCGGCCATCTTGTCGCGGAACTCGATCATCTCCTTGAACTTCCAGGTGGTGTTGACGTGCATCAGCGGGAACGGCGGCGGGCCGGGATAGAACGCCTTGCGCGCCAGGTGCAGCATCACCGAGGAGTCCTTGCCGATCGAGTAGAGCATCACCGGGTTGCCGAACTCGGCCGCGACCTCGCGGATGATATGGATGGACTCGGCTTCGAGCTGCTTGAGATGGGTCTGGCGTT
>NZ_PZJL01000021.1:0-1214 GCF_003206585.1 Salinicola sp. CR57 | reverse complement strand
GGGTTGAAGCTGTAGCTGCCATCGGCGTTCAACGTGAAGGTGCCGCCGTTGGAGCCGGCGATGGACTGCCCCACGCTACCTGCCACGCCATTGACCGCGCTGACGCTCAACGTGCCGCCGTCGACATCGCTGTCGTTGGCCAGCACACCTTGGGCGGCGGCGACGTTGAGGGTGGCGTTTTCACCCGTGCTGCCGGTATCGGCAACCGCCACCGGCGCATCGTTCACCGGCATCACGAGCAGCGTGACCGTTGCAGTGTCACTGCCCCCCTGACCATCGCTGATCGTGTACTCGAACGTGGCAGGGCCGCTGTAGTTGGCCTGCGGCGTGAAGACGATGGCCCCATCGATGAACGACACGCTGCCGTGGCTGGCATTACCGACACTCGTGACGCTCAGCGTATCGCCCTCGACGTCGGTGTCGTTGGCAAGCAGATCTCCAGGACGCAGGTAGATCGCGGTATCTTCCGCGGTCGTCAAAGGTGCATCGACGACGAAGTCGCCGAGTGGCATGTACTCGCCGTCGCCGAACTTCAGCTCGGGCTGGAAGATCGCATGCTCACCTTGATCCCAGTAGACGATCTCTATGGCATGCGTACCGCCCTGCACCACCGTAAAACTGTGCTCGTTGGTCGCCGGGCTTTGGTTGTGATCGACCGTGGCCACCGGTTTGCCATCGATCATCACCTGATAGCCATCGTCCGAGAGGATCTTGAACGAGTAGCTGCCTGCTTGCAGCTCGACGACACCTCGCATCCGAAGAATGGCATCGGTCCCCGTCGCCGGCGTATCGGTGCTTAAGGAGTCAGCGTCTGCCCCGAGAAACGCCTTCAGATTGGTGGGGTTGGCGAGATTGCCACTGATGTAGTTGTAGAACAGCGAGCTTGCCACGAAGGTGGCATCGGGTGTGCCTTTCTCGGCGATGAATGCCTGGGCCTGCGAGACGCTCGAGAGATTCGGGCCATCGGCGTCAGCGCCCTCCTGGTAGGCGAAGTACTCGGAGTAAAGCCCGCCAAACTTGCCATTCGTGGCATAGCTATCGTCGTTCGCCACCGGCGCATCGTTGGTGCCGGTCACCTTGAGGGTCACCGTCTGCGGTGCACTCACCCCACCATTGTTATCAGTCGCCGTGTAGGTGAAAGAGACGTTGCGGCTCTCGCCCGCCTTCAAGCTGTCGAAGTCCGTGCCCGGGTTGAAGCTATAGCTGCCGTCGCT
>NZ_PZJL01000020.1:152-507 GCF_003206585.1 Salinicola sp. CR57 | reverse complement strand
CAACCCGGGTACGGCATTCGATCGCCTGGCCGCGGGGCAGACCGACAAGACCCAGATCAGCTACACCGTCAGCGACGGACAGGGTGGCACTTCTACCTCGACGCTGACTGTAACCGTCACCGGCACCAACGACGCGCCGGTGGCTCGCGCCGATACTGGCAGCACGGGTGAGAACGCCGCCCTCAACGTCGCCGCCGCCCAAGGCGTGCTGGCCAACGATAGCGATGTCGATGGCGGGACACTGACGGTGAGTGCGGTCAATGGCGTGGCAGGTAGCGTGGGGCAGTTCATCACTGGCTCCAACGGCGGTACCTTCACCCTCAATGCCGACGGTAGCTATAGCTTCAATCCGGGC
>NZ_PZJL01000020.1:0-133 GCF_003206585.1 Salinicola sp. CR57 | reverse complement strand
TCGCCTGGCCGCAGGGCAGACCGACAAGACCCAGATCAGCTACACCGTCAGCGACGGCCAGGGTGGCACCGCCACCTCGACACTGACCGTAACGGTGACCGGCACCAACGATGCGCCAGTGGCCAAGGCGGAT
>NZ_PZJL01000002.1:0-63012 GCF_003206585.1 Salinicola sp. CR57 | reverse complement strand
TGCCAGAACGCGCTTGGCCAGGGCGATCATCTCGGGGTCGCCGGTATGCTTGTCGGGGACGTCGGACAGCTTGATCACGGGCAGCCAGTGCTGGCCTTCCGGTCGTGCCTCGACCATCTTGATGACCATGTTCATGGGTTCGACGCCGACATCGTTGGTGAAGTTGGTGCCGATGCCGAACGCCATGCCGATACGGTCCTGGCAGAAGGCCTGGATCCGCTCGACCTTCTCCGGTGTCAGGGCGTCGGAGAAGATGATCGTCTTGCTGCGTGGGTCGATGCCCAGCTTTTCGTAGTGGGCGATGGTCGAGGCCGCGAAATCGATCGGATCGGCGCTGTCGTGCCTGACGCCGTCGAAGAGCTTGGCGAACTTCTTGTCGAAGCTCTCGAAGAAGGCCGGGCTGGTAAAGGTGTCGGTCAGAGCGATGCCCAGATCGCCGCGGTAGACATCGACCCAGTGCTCCAGGGCAAGGCTGTTGGCCATCTTGAAGCCGAACCGGGCGCCGTGGAACATGAACCACTCGTGGGCATGGGTGCCGATGGGCTTGACGTCATGGCGCATCGCCAGCAGGACATTGCTGCTGCCACTGAACGCCTCGCCGCCGTGGTGGTGCAGCGCGCCGACCACTCGATCGTGCACGTCGAATGAAAAACGTCGCCGGGTGCCGAATTCGGCGATTTTCAGCCCCAGCTTCTGGTACTGCTCTATCTTGGCCCGGGTGCGAGCCTCGACCGTCTCGTCGGCATCTCGCTCGACATCGCGCAAGCGGTACCAGAGTTCGCTGATCAGCGCCATCAGCGGGACTTCCCACAGAATGGTGCGATACCACAGCCCCTCGATCGTCACCGAGAGGTCGGCACCCTGCTGGCGGATGGTCACTTCCGCCGGGTCGTAGCGAAAGCCTGCCAGAAAATCGAGGTAAGTCGGATCGAGATAGGGGCAGGTGACTTCGAGATAACGCTTCTCGGCGTCGCTCAGGACCAGGTTGGCCATCGCATCCACCTCGCGTCGTAGCGCGTCGCCAAACCCGTCCGGAAACTCATGCTCGCCACGATTGATGAAGGCGTAGCGGGCCTGGGCGTAGGGGAAGCGCTTGATCACGGCGTTCTGCATCGTGATCTTGTAGAAGTCGTTGTCGAGAAGCGAAGTCAGCATGGGAACTCGTCATCAGCGTAGGCAGAACCCGCGGTCGTTGTTTGCCGGCGAGCGTTTCTTCAATGAAATCGGCTACAGGAAGGCCATGACACCGAACATTGTCACGATGAAGCCGCCAAACAGCAAAAGTCCCGCCAGCGACAACAGGATCAACAAATAGCCTAGTATCAAACCGGCCAGGGCCCAGCTATCGCCGGATTCCTGCTTTTGGCGAATCTGGCGTCGAGCGAGATGACCGCACACGACGCCGCCCAGCGCTGCTGGGGGGACGAAGGTGCCCAGCACGCTCAACGCGAAAGCCGCCAGTGCCATGGTATTGGTGGGGCCTGGTGGCGGTGTCGGCTGGCCGGGAGGGGAGGCAGCGGGTGTCATCGTGCTGTACATCTCGCGAGCTGGAACTGTCGGTAGAGTATCGCACGCTTGCCCGCGGCTCTCGAAGTTTTCAACATGAGCGGCGGGCGACGGGAGTTGAATGAACGACGGGAGGAAGGGAATGGCATTGCGGGTCGAGAATATCGGCAGCCTGGCTGCCGTCAGTGCGTCGCGCTGGAATGCCGTGGTTGGTGCCCGCTATCCGTTTCTTCGCTACGAGTTTCTGGCCGCGCTGGAAGCTTGCGGATGCGCCCACACCGAGACTGGTTGGGAACCGGACCATCTGATGGTTTTCGAGGGCGATCGAGCGGTGGCGGTGCTGCCGCGCTATGCCAAGTATCACTCGCGGGGAGAGTACGTGTTCGACTGGTCCTGGGCGGATGCCTGGGAGCGCGCGGGCGGCGATTACTACCCCAAGTCGCTGTCGGCGATTCCGTTCACGCCTGCGATCGGGCCGCGACTGGCGGTGGTAGAGAATGTCGACCGGCGTGCCGTCATCGCCGCACTGGCGCCGCTGATTCGCGACACTGGCCTGCAGAGCTGGCACCTGCTGTTCGCCGATAGCGACGAGGTTAACGATTGGCAGGCCGCGATCGGCGTGCCACTGCTGGAACGTCAGGCGGTGCAGTTCGCCTGGCAGGACGACGGCTTCGGCGACTTCGACGGCTTCCTGGCGCGAATGAGTTCGCGCAAGCGCAAGGAGATACGTCGAGAGCGGCGCAAACTGTCCGATCAGGGGTTCGTGTTCGAACGCCTGACAGGGGACCAGATCGATGACCAGGTGCTGGCGCAGTTCTATCGCTGCTACTGCATGACCTACCTCGAGCGTGGGCAGCGACCCTACCTATCGCTCGAATTCTTCACTCGGCTGCGTGACAGCATGACCGACTGCCTGGTGCTGGTGCGTGCCAGCATGGCGGATCGGGCGGTAGCCGCCGCGCTCTGTCTCCAGGGGGGCGACACCCTTTATGGCCGATATTGGGGGAGCGAGGTAGAGGCAGACTTCCTGCATTTCGAGGCCTGCTACTACCAGGGGATAGAGCACTGCCTCGAGCGCGGCCTGACCAGGTTCGACCCAGGGACCCAAGGGGAACACAAGCTGACCCGGGGGTTCGCGCCGGTCATCAGCCGATCGCTTCACTATCTCGAACATGAGGGGTTTCGCGAGGCGGTCGCCGAGTTCTGTCGCGAGGAGCGGGCTTACGTCAACGCCTATCTGGAACAGTGTCGGCTACGTCTGCCGTTCAAGGACCCGCCGCCATAGCCCGGTGATTGCGATGGCTGTGCCCGGTCGCACACCTGGTTAGTGATACTCTGCACTTGGACCCACTTGGGCGGCACTCCGCCGCGACGAGGATAGAAGGTAGATGGACTTTCTCAATGAGGCGGCCGTTCTGCTCGGGGCGGCCATCATCGCGGTGCCCCTGTTTCAGCGCCTGGGACTGGGGTCGATTCTGGGCTATCTCTGTATCGGCTTGCTGACCGGCCCGTCGGTGACCGGGTTCGTATCCGAGCCGGAGTCCGTGCTGCATTTCTCCGAGTTCGGCGTGGTGATGTTGCTATTCATCATCGGTCTGGAGCTGGAACCCAAGCGGTTGTGGTCGATGCGCAAGCGGCTGCTGGGGTTGGGATCGTTGCAGATGGCCGGCTGCGCAGCCCTGCTGATGCCAATCGGGCTGCTGCTCGATCTACCGTTGAGTATTGCCATCTTCCTCGGCTTGACGCTGGCGCTATCGTCGACCGCCTTCGCACTGCAGGTCCTCAACGAGCGCCGGCAGCTGGCGACGCCACATGGCCAGAGCGCCTTCGCCATGCTGCTGTTCCAGGATCTGGCGGTGATACCCCTGCTGGCGCTGCTGCCGTTCCTGGCCGGACGCGCGGACGCGGCGCCGGACGATGGCTGGGTCATTGCGCGCAGCATCGGTGTGGTGATTGCCGCCATCGCTTTCGGCCGCCTGGTCTTCCCCCGCGTGCTGGCGTTGATTGCGCGAAGCGACGTGCATGAGATATTTACCGCTGCCGCGCTGTTCCTGGTGCTGGCGATGGCCCTGGTCATGCAGTGGGCGGGCCTGTCGATGGCGCTGGGCGCCTTTCTGGGCGGTGTCATGCTGGCCGATACCCCGTACAGGCATGAACTCGAGGCCAATATCGAGCCTTTCAAGGGGCTACTGCTGGGGCTCTTTTTCATCGCCGTCGGGATGTCGGTCGATCTATCGCTGGTGTTGGGCAACATCCTGCTGGTCATGGGGCTCGCCGTCGCCATGACCCTGGCCAAGACCGTGGTGCTGGCGATCATCGGCTGGGTGACCCGGTTGCCGCGCACGGAAATTCCCAGGCTGGCGACGATCATCGCCCAGGGCGGGGAGTTCGACTTCGTGCTGCTGACCGCTGCCGTGGCTGCCGGTGTCATCGATCAGCGCATCGCCAGCCTCTGCATTGCCGCGGTGACCCTCAGCATGGCCGCGACGCCGTTTCTGTACCAGTTGGGCGAGAAGCTTGGCAACCGACTCAAGGAGAGTCGCCCTTACGACACCGACTTCGGCGATGACACGCCGCCGGTGATCATTGCCGGTCTCGGGCGCTTCGGGCAGATGGTGGGGCGCATGCTGAAAATGCAGGGCATCAACTTCACCGCGCTGGATCCCAACATCACCCAGGTCGAATTCATTCGCCGCTTCGGTTCCCGCATCTTCTACGCCGACGCCACGCGTCTCGACCTGCTGCGTGCTGCGGGTATCGACAAGGCCCGGCTGCTGGTGATCGCGGTCGATAGCGAGAGCGCCGCACTGACCATCGCCCGCCTGGCCAAGACCCATTTCCCGGAGCTGTCCGTCTATGCCCGTGCCCGCAACCGCCACCACGCCTGGCAACTGATGGAGATCGGCGTCGACGGCGTGGTGCGGGAAACGTTCGCGTCGAGCATGGAAATGAGCATCGAGGTGCTCAAGGGGCTTGGCTATCCCAGCTCGAACGCCATCAATGCGGTGCGAACTTTCCGCGACTTCGACAACCAACTGCTCAAGGATACCTATGCCCACCGCAACGACACGGAGCGGTTGATGGCGACCGAGAAGGCGGCGATGGCGGAACTGAGGTCCTTGTTCCAGCAGGAGCTCAACCGGGGCCGTGGCAACAAGGAGAGCGCGCGCGAGGAGGCCGCTGCCAACGATAGCGACGACGTGAACGAGGAGGTAGGTGATGACACAGGTGCTGAGAGAGCGGCTGGCGGCCCTGGGAATGTCCGTTGATGGCGCCGCGATCACACCACTCTCCGGTGGCGACAGTGGGGCAGCGTTATGGCGGGTCGACGGCGCGACGCCCTGTATCGTCAAGCGGGATACGCCCGAGCGTGTCGCCGGCGAGGCCGACGGCCTGCGGGCGCTGGGTGCCGCCTGTCGCAAGCTCATCGTGCCGGAGGTGCTGGCCGAAGACGGCGATCTGCTGGTCATGCAGGCCCTGGAGGGTACGGGGAAGCGTGATGGCGCGGCGCTGGGTGAAGGCTTGCGCCAACTGCACCGGGATTCCCGCGACGCTGATGCCGGGCATGGCTGGCCGCGGGACAACGCCTGTGGCTTGACCCCGCAGCCCAACGCCCCGCTGGCCGACGGACGTGCCTTTCAGCGCGACCGTCGTCTACTGCCGCTGATGAGAGGCTGTCGCGAGCGGGGGCTGCTGGATGCCGCGCTCGCCGGGCGTGTCGAGCGGGCCGCCGACTCGCTGGAGCACTGGCTCGAACAGGCACCGCCGTCGCTGGTGCACGGTGACCTCTGGTCCGGCAACGTGCTGTTCACGCCGCAGGGGCCGGCAATCATCGACCCCGCCGTCTACCGGCACTATCCCGAGGTGGACGTGGCCATGCTGACGCTCTTCGGCGGGCCGGGCGACGCCTTCTTCGAAGCCTACTGGGACGGCGACCGACCCGCGGACTGGGAGCGGCGGGAAGCGCTGTTCCAGCTCTACCCGCTGCTCAACCATCTCTATCTGTTCGGCGGCACCTATCGCCACGGTGTGGCGCGGGCGGCCGATCGCATTCTGGCCGGCTGACGGGAGTCGTCGATCAGGCGCGTGCCGGAGCGCGAATATCGGCAGGGGCGACGGCCTCGCCGATGACGTGATGCCCTCGGGTATTGAGGGGCACTGCGTAGAGCGACGTGGTGGCGCAGACGTAGAGCCGATTGCGGCTGATGCCGCCGAAGCAGACGTTGGCCACGGTCTCCGGGATCAGGATGCGACCGAGGCGAGTGCCATCCGGGGCGTAGCAGTGAACTCCGTCGCCGGCGCTGGTCCACAGGTTGCCGGCCATATCCAGGCGAAAACCATCGAAGAGACCGCAGTCCGAGACGGCGAACACCTCGCCGCCCTGCAGGCGATGATCCCGATCGACGCGGAATCTCCGGATATGTCGGGGCCCGTCGGCGCGATGCGTCGCGCCGGTATCTGACACGTAGAGCCAGGATTCGTCGGGGGAGAAGGCGAGGCCGTTGGGCTTCTCGAAATCGTCGGCCACTCGGTGCAGTTCGCCGCCGGGGGTGAGGCAGTAGACGTGGCAATCCAGCTCGGAGCGTCGCTTGCCACCTTCGTAATCGCTGTCGATGCCGTAGCTGGGATCGGTGAACCAGACCGAGCCATCGGACTTGACCACGACATCGTTGGGCGAGTTGAGCCGGTGGCCCTCGAAGGCCTCCGCCAAGGTGGTGATACGGCCGTTGTGCTCGGTGCGAGTGACGCTGCGGCTGCCGTGCTCGCAGGTGATGAGGCGGCCTTCCCGGTCCAGCGTCTGGCCATTGCTGAAGGTAGCGGGTTGGCGAAAGACGGAGACGTGACCGTCATTTTCGTCGTAGCGCAGGATACGATCGTTGGGGATGTCCGACCAGAGCAGATAGCGCCCGGCGGCGAAGTAGGCTGGCCCCTCGCACCAGCGACCGGTCTGCCACAGTCGCTCGAGCTGGCCGTTGGGCAAGACCAGCGAGGAAAAGCGGTCGTCCTCGACGACTAGCCAGTCTGGATAGGTCATGATCGAAAGCCTCCGGCACAAAGACCGCCCAGTGTCGAGGGTCACAACGGTGGTGTCTTTGCGACGAAAGTCTTGTCTTCGCCGCCGCCCGGACTGATCGATGGCGCTGCCCGCCCGCGCGGCCGGCGTTCAGGAAGAAGAGTGGGGCGGCGAGGTGCAGTGGGTCGCGCATGGCGAGATGCGCTCGAAGAAGGTGTCGATCATGCGCGGGCCGATATCGCCAATATCATAGCGTGTCGGATCGCGCAGCCAGTCGTGCATCAGACCGCCGAACATCGACATGAGCATGCGGCAGGCGATTTCCGGTTCGATGCTCGCTATCATCGTGCCAGTGCGATTTGCCTCCTCGAAGCGTTCCAGCATGGTCTCGTAGCAGTCGTCGGCGAGCCGTTGGTGCAACTCGAGAATATTGACGTCGCTGGATGCCTCGCAGCAGTGAAACAGGATCGTGTGCACTCGCCGGGAACGTGGACCCTGCAGCCGCTCCAATGCGTGCAGGGCAGCCAACCGTAGACTCTCCAGCGGTGCGCGGGGACGTTCGGGGTCCTCGACATCATCCAGTAATTGGCGAAGTGGCATCTTGACGCGATCCAGCATGGCGTGGAACAGGTCGGACTTGTTCTTGAAATGCCAGTAGACGGCGCCGCGGGTCATGCCCGCCTGGCGAGCGATCTGCTCGAGCGAGGTTCTCGAAACGCCGCGCTCGAGAAAAATGACTTCGGCGGCGTCGAGCAGGGCCTCTCGGGTGGCTTCGGCTTCAGCCTTGGTGCGTTTGGGCATGGTGATGTCGTCGCTGGCGTGAGTGAGTCATGGCGAATGGCTTTTCTTATGGGCGGATTAAAGTCGGCAAGATGCAGCATAACGAATTATCGGCAAGTTTACATTCATGTATGTATGCCTGTAAGCTCGCTACATTCCTTTAGGCACCCCTTTCCAGGACGGAGACTCATGCGCCCTAATTTCATGAATGGCACCCTCGGTTTCGGTGGGGCGATGTTGCTGTCGTTGGCATTGGCCGCCTGCGGTGGAGACGATCAGCAGAGTGCTCAGCAAGGTGGGGGGCAACAACAGAAACCGCCCACCAAGGCTGAAGTGTTGGAGGTCAAGGCCCACGATGTCTCGCTCTCCAAGGAGTATCCCGCCCAGCTTCGGAGTAACCGTGAGGTCACGGTGATGGGTCGCGTGGAGGGGATCCTCGAAGCCCGTCACTATCGCGAGGGGAGCATGGTCGAGAAGGGTGACAAGCTCTTCACCATCGAGCAGGCGCCCTACGAGGCCACGGTCGCTCAGAACCAGGCCGACGTGCAGAGCGCGCAGGCGGAGGTGTATCGCGCCCAGCGCGACGCCGAGCGCTACCAGCGTCTCTACAACCAGAACTCCGTCAGCCAACAGCAGCGCGATCAGGCCCAGGCGGATCTGCGGACCGCGCAAGCCGCCCAGGCCCAGGCTCAGGCGGCGCTGGACAGTGCCCAGATCGATCTCAGCTACACCCAGGTCAATGCGCCTGTCAGCGGCATGATCAGCTTGAGCGAGGTCAATGTCGGTAACCTGGTGCAGCCGCCTCAGGAACTGGCGACCATCACGCCGCTGAATCCGATCGAGGTGCGTTTTTCACTGCCCGCCGATGATGCGTTTTCCCTCCGTCGCCAGCGTCAACGGGGCGATGCCGAACAGGCCGACGTCGCTGTTTTGACCGCACCGGGCACCGAAAGTGCCAGTCACAAGGCGCTTCAATTGCAGGGCAAGCTCGACTTCCTTGGATCGAGAGTCGACGAATCTACCAGCACGGTCCAGGCCGAAGCCGTGTTCCAGAACGACGACCAGCTCTTCCTGCCGGGGCAGTTCGTGCGGGTCAAGCTGCCTAACGTCATGCGTTACGACGTCTACGCCGTGCCGGCCATTGCGGTGACCGAGGGACTCAAGGGACCCCAGGTTTTCGTCGTCAACGGTGAAGGAAAGGCCGAGTCACGTTTCGTGTCGCTGGGCGAGATCGCGGGAGACTGGCAGATCATCACCGACGGGTTGAATCCGGGCGACCGAGTCGTCGTGTCGGGCATCGGTAGCGTCTCCGCTGGCGACGAGATCGACGCGCAAGCCTTCAACGGCCAAGTGCCGCAGCCGCAAAACAACGCCGGCGAGAACCCCTCCCAGGCGGCCGATGCCCAGGGTGGTGAAGGCGTCGAGGGCGCCCATCGCGACGCGCAAGAGGCGAAAGACGGACAGAACGGGGCCAATTGATGAACTTTTCCAGCGTTTTCATCAGACGCCCGATCTTCGCCACCGTCCTCTCGGTCATCATCACGCTGATCGGGTTGATGGCGATGCGCACGCTGCCCATCGAGCAGTACCCGCCTGTCGTACCGCCAACGATCAGCGTCTCCGCGACCTATCCCGGTGCCAGCGCTCAGACGGTCTCCGACACGGTCGCCTCGGTGATCGCCCAGGAGATCAACGGTACTCAGGACATGATCTATCTGACCTCGAGCAGTTCGGATAGCGGTCAGATGTCCATGAGTGTCTATTTCAATATCGGCACCGATCCGCAGACGGCGACGATCAACGTCAATAACCGGGTCCAGCGAGCGCTGTCGCAGCTACCCGGCGAGGTGCAGTCCCAGGGGGTCACGGTCGAGCAGCGGTCATCCAGCATCCTGCTGTTCGTCGGCATCACCTCGGACTCCGATGCCTACGACTCCCTGTATCTGACCAACTACGCCAACATCAACGTGACCGATGAGCTTTCACGCCTTCCAGGCGTGGGGCAGGCCGAAGTGCTGGGTAGCCAGGAGTTCGCGATGCGTGTCTGGCTCAACCCGGACAAGCTGGCCCAGTACGACCTGACCCCGGCCGAGGTCTCTTCGGCGATACAGGCGCAGAACGCGGTCGTGGCGGGCGGCAAGCTGGGCGCCGAGCCACAGAGCGATCCCACCCCCTATACCTATACCATTACCACCCAGGGCCGTTACGAGAGCGTCGACCAGTTTCGCGAGATCGTGCTGCGGACCAACCCGGATGGTTCCTCGCTGCGCCTGAGCGATGTGGCCCGTATCGAACTGGGGAAAAACAGCTACGGCATTCAGGCTTATGTCAACAACAAGCCGATCGCGCCGATCGCCATCTACCTGCAGCCGGGCGCCAACGCGCTGGACGTGGCCAAAGAAGTCAAGCAGTCGATGGCGGACCTCAAGACGCGTTTCCCGCCGGGACTGGATTTCGATATCCCCTACGACACGACGCTGTTCATCGACGCCTCCGTGCAGTCGGTGGAGCACACCTTCATCGAGGCCTTGCTGCTCGTGGCGGTGATCGTGTTCCTGTTCCTGCAGAGCTGGCGCTCCACCCTGGTGGCGATGTCGGTGGTGCCGATTTCGGTGGTGGGGACGTTTGCCGGAATGTACCTGCTCGACTTCTCGATCAACCTGCTGTCGTTGTTCGGCATGATACTGGCAATCGGGATCGTGGTGGACGACGCCATCGTGGTCATCGAGAACGTCGAACGCATCATGGAGGAGGACGAGGAGGCGACCCCGTTCAGCGCTGCGCTCGAGGCAATGAAAGAGGTGTCGGGCGCGGTCATCGCGACCGCCTTCATCATGGCGGCGGTGTTCGTGCCAGTCGGTTTCATGAGCGGCCTGACCGGGCAGATGTATCAGCAGTTCGCGATCACCATCGCGATCTCGGTGGCGATTTCGGCCGTCGTGGCGTTGTCGTTCACCCCGGCCATGAGTGCGATCTTCCTGAAGAACCAGGATCGCCTCCGGCAGTCCGGTTTCGTCCGCGCCATCCGCAAGCCGTTCGACTGGTTCAACAAGATATTCGACAAGATCACCGACTTCTTCATGGCGATCACCAACTTCATCATCCACCAGTTGTGGCTGGTGATAGTCGGCCTGGCTGCCGCAGGCATCGTTTCCTGGTTGATCTTTGCCCAGTTGCCGGCGGCACTGCTTCCTTCCGAGGATCAGGGCGTCGCGCTGGCTGCCGTCAACCTGCCTGCAGGATCCTCGGTGGCGCGCACCGATGCCTACGTGCAGGAGCTCAGCCAGCGCCTGCGCGACGAGGTGCCAGGGATCAATTTCGTCACCGGCATACCTGGATTCGATATCCTGTCGAGCTCGCCCAATACCGCCAAGGGCACGGTCTTCGTGACGATGAAGCCTTGGGAAGACCGTGATATCACTGTCGACCAGTTGACCCAGAAGATCATGCAGATCGGGGCCCAGATCCAGGGCGGGCAGACCGTGGCGTTCAACCTGCCTCCGATTCAGGGCTTGTCGCCGACCGGCGGCTTCACCGGCTATCTGCAATCCTTCGGCGGTGACACGTCGCAGCAGTTGTCGGAGGCCGCCGGCAAGGTGATGCAAGCCGCCGCCAAACGTCCGGAGCTCGCGGGTGTATTCACGTCGCTCGATGTCAATGTGCCGTCCTACAAGGCCGACGTCGATACGGAAAAGGCGCGCAGCCTGGGGGTCGATATTGCCGACCTGAACACTACCATGGCGAGTACCTTCGGCAGTTCGTTCGTCAACTACTTCACCAGTTCGGGCCGTAACTTCCAGGTTTACCTGCAGTCGGAAGATGACTTCCGTCGCAACCCGGATGACCTGAGCAAGGTCTACGTGCGAGGTGGCGAGGGCCAGCGTATTCCGCTTTCCGAGCTGGTCACGCTGACGCGCGACAAGGCACCCACGGTATTGCAGCGTTACAACACCTATGCGGCCGCCCAGTTCTCGGGTGGGCCGGCACCGGGCTACAGTTCCGGGCAGGCGGTACAGGCGATGCAGGAAGTCGTCACCGATACGTTGGGTTCCAATTACGGAATGGGCTGGAGCGGCGAGGCCTATCAGCAGGTGAACGTGGGCACGGCTGCGACACTGGCGCTCTCCTTCGGCGTGATCATGATGTTCCTGATCCTGGCGGCCCAGTACGAGAGCTGGACCTTGCCGCTGGCCGTCGTCTCCGCCGTCCCGTTTGCGTTCATCGGTGCGATTCTGGCCGTTTACCTGGCTGGGTTGAGCACGAGTGTCTACCTGCAGGTGGGGCTACTGGTGGTGGTCGGCCTGGCGGCCAAGAACGCCATCCTGATCGTCGAATTCGCCGAGCAGCAGCGCAAGCACGCCGGGTTGTCGGTGGTCGACGCGGCCAAGGTGGCGGCGCGCCAGCGATTCCGTCCGATCGTGATGACGTCGCTTGCCTTTATCGGCGGCACCCTGCCGTTGGCGCTGGCATCCGGTGCCAGCGCGGCCAGCCGCAACCAGATCGGAACGCCGGTCGTGGGAGGCATGATCTCCATCACCTTGCTGGCCACGGTGTTCGTGCCGGCGACCTACGTGTTGATCATGAAGGTCACCCACGGGCTGCAGTCGAGACTAGGCCGTGGCAAGCGGCGCGACGATCGCCAGCCGACGCCGGATGAAAGTCACTAGCAAGCTGTGTCGATGCTGCCGAGAAATCGGCTTTTCAGAGGCAACCTCCCACGGAGGTTGCCTTTTTTAATGGCCGCCGCTTCGATGGTCGCGGCAGCGAGCCAAACAGGCTTTGACGCTATGCACCCGGTGGCATATATGTGTAGGAGGGGGCGGCGCCAACGAGCGACGTTCGTCACCCGATCACGCCCGCGAATCATTACCCGGCATTTCGGCACGGGCGACCAACCGTCGGTCTTCTCTATTAACGTCGGTTATGGCCGTCATGGGCTGTCGAGGCGCAGGATGATGTGTCGACGCTGGTTAAATTTGACTGGTGGACTCAATGTTCAGGGAGGCTGAACATGACGCAGGCCGCAGTTCGTGGGAGGCAAAGTCATACGGCTGCGAGATATGGGGAGGACCCCCTTTGGCTCGCGTCGCCATCCGGTCGATCCTCGTCCAGGGCCCCGGCAGGGGCATTGTCACGCCCGCTTCCCTCACCGCCGATCCGTAATCGCCGTGTACTGTTCGTTACCACCGAGATCGCCGACTTCATCAAGGCGGGCGGGCTGGGCGACGTGTCCGCGGCACTGCCCCGGGCGCTGAAGCCCAACTATGATGTGCGGGTGCTGATGCCCGGCTATCGCCAACTCCTGACCGCCGGTCGTCCCATCGCGCATGTGGCCAGCCTTCCCGCCCGGCACGATTTGCCGGCCTGCGAGATCGGACGTCTTCTCTGCGAGGACGGATTGATCATCTACGTCGTGCTGTGCCCCGAACTCTACGATCGGGTCGGCAATGCCTACGGTGACGAGCTGGGGGTGGGCTGGCCGGACAACGACATTCGCTTCGCTCGACTGGCAATGGCGGCGGCCGAGATCATCAATGACGCGACGCTACTCGACTGGCAGGTGGAACTGCTCCATCTCAACGACTGGGCGACCGGTTTGACGGCAGGCTACGTCCGTTGGCTCGGCAAGCGCTACGTTCCCTCGGTCTACACCATTCACAATCTTGCTTATCAGGGAGTGTTTCCACTGGAGCGCATGTCGGCGCTGGGCATTCCTGCATCTGCCTTCCACATTGATGGCGTCGAGTTTCACGGCCAGATCTCGTTCATGAAAGCGGCGCTCTCCTACGCCTCCCACGTGACCACTGTCAGCAGCAATTATGCTCAGGAGATCACCACGCCCGCCCTGGGATGCGGGCTCGAGGGGCTGCTCAAGAAGCGGGCCCTGGAGGGCCGGCTCAGCGGCCTGCTCAACGGTATCGATGACCGCTGGGATCCCCGTACCGATCCCCATCTGGCGCCGAATTTCGGTATCAACGACTGGCATGGCAAGCGCGCCAACATCCAGCGTGTGCGCCGCATGTTCGGACTGGAGCCGAGCAGCGGTCCGCTGTTCGCCGTTGTCTCGCGGCTGGTGGCGCAGAAGGGGTTGGATCTCACCATACAGGTGGCCGACTCGATCGTGCGGGCCGGTGGGCAACTGGTGGTGATCGGTCGCGGCGAGTACGCCATCGAGCAGTCGCTGGTGGAGATGGCGTCGCGCTACCCCGGCCAGGTGGGCGTCAACATCGGATTCGATGAAGGCGAGGCGCGTCAGATCTACGCGGGCAGCGATTTCCTGCTGATGCCTTCCCGTTTCGAGCCTTGTGGCCTCAGCCAGCTCTATGCCCAACGCTTTGGCTCGTTGCCGATCGCGCACCGAACGGGGGGGCTGGCGGATACGATACAGGACGGAATCAATGGCTTGCTGTTCGACGACATGAGCCTGGACAGTTATCGCGCCACGGTGCTGCATGCCTTCGATCTTTTTCGGGCCACCGACCTGTTCTACGCCATGCGCCGCGCAGCGATGGCCGGGCGGCTGCACTGGCGCCAGGCCGTGATCCCCTATCGCCGGCTCTACGCCGACCTGCTGACCGAGACGTTTGTCCATTCCAATGAGCAGGTGACTAGCCGATGAAGTACTCCGCAGGAACCAACGGGGCCGTCGCTAGCATTAACTCGATGCCACGAGCGAGCCTCGGGGTTGCAGCCGCTCGCATGAACGATCAGGACGGGACGCTGACCCGCACGGCGTCAAGTGTCGGGGGCTCCGCCGATGAGGGGGAGGCCGAGGACGCGTGGTCCTGGGACGACGGGGACTGGATGCGATCGAGAGCGGGGCGTCACGGCGGCGACATGCCGTTGTCGCTCTACCGGCTGTGTGGTGTCGATTGGTACGCCTCCCGCTTCCCTCTGCCCTTGAACTGGAATCAGCTCGCCCAGGAACTGGTGCCCTACGTCGCCGACCTGGGATTTACTCATATCGTGCTCGACGAGGGGATTGTCGCGGTGCCTTACGCGGTGGTCTGCCAGTTCGTCGAGACCTGTCATGTCGCGGGCGTGGGCGTCGTGGTCCAGCGTCCTGCGTCGATGTCCGAGACCGAGTTCCTCGAATGGTGTCAGCGCTGTCATCTCGACGGCATCGACGAGCACGGCCGCGATAGCGGCTGTCGGTTGTTCGGCAGTGACACCGTAGGGACGACGCTGACGTTGCATCGTCGACCGCGATGGCAGGTTGCCAGCGCCGACTATCTCGCGCTGGGTCCTACCGGACGCCATCTACGACACCGCGACTGGGTCGAGGCGCTGACCCCGCGCGCGAGCTCGCGTGGGTTACTGGAGCAGGTGCCAGATGAAGGCTCGGCGCTAGGCCAGTGGCGACAGACAGTCCACGGGGACGATTGGCAGCGTTTCGCGGCGTTCAGGGCGTGTCTGGCGCTGATGTGGGCGCTGCCTGGCGACAAGCAGGTGGCCATGGGCGTGGAGCTGGGCCAAGTACTGGCAGGCCCCTGGGAGGCGCCGCTGCATTGGCCGCTGCTGTTCGAGACCCGGCACGCGGGGATGCTGCGTCTCGTGGCCGATCTCAACCGGCTGTACGTCAACGAGCCGGCGCTACAGATTCGTGCCGACGAGTCGCTCGGATTCGAATGGCTGGTCGACGACGACAGTGACAATAGCGTTGTCGTATTCGCCCGCCATACCGAGAGCGGACACGCCAGCATGATCTGTCTCTGCAACTTCCAGGCGTGCGTGCATTACCGCTATCGGTTTGGCGTCACCGGTGCGGGCCGGTGGCGGGAGATACTCAACAGCGATAGCGTCTTCTACGGAGGGAGCAACGTGGGTAATGGCCATGGCGCGACGACCGAAGCGATTCCCAGCCACGGCCATGCCCAGTCGCTTGCCGTGACGGTACCGCCCATGGCCGCGTTGTATCTGCGTCACGAGACCTGGTTCGAGGAGGCGCCATGAGCGCCAGCACCGACGGGCCCCGTGACGAGGCGCGAACGCCTTGGGCGCCTTTCTACGGCGCGACGCCGATGGCCGATGGCCGCACGTGCTTTCGGCTGTGGGCGCCCAGCGCCCGGCGGGTGATGCTGGAGTGCGAGGGCATGTCACCGCAGCCGATGGATCCGGTTGGCGAGGGCGGGTTCGAGCTCGAGCTCGAGTGTCCCCCGCAAGCGGCCTACCGCTATCGCGTCTTCGTCGGGGATGACCAGGACGGGATGCCGGTGCCCGATCCCGCCTCGAGAGCACTGCGGGGTGGCGTCGACGGCGCCTCCCTGCTGGTCGACCGCAATCATGAGTGGCGCCATGGCGACTGGACGGGCCGTCCTTGGGAAGAGACGGTGATCTACGAGGTCCATCTGGGCGCCTGCGGTGGCATCGATGGCCTGCGTCGGCGCCTGCCGGCACTGGTCGAGCTGGGCATCACCGCCATCGAGTTGATGCCGGCCGCCGAGTGTCCCGGGCAGCACAACTGGGGCTACGACGGCGTCCAGCCCTATGCCGTCGCGTCCTACTACGGCTCGCCGGAAACACTGAAAGCGCTGGTTGACGAGGTTCACGGGCACGGCCTGATGATCTTTCTCGATTTGGTCTATAACCACTTCGGGCCGGACGGCAACTTCCTGCCTCACTACGCCGAGTCATTCTTTCGTGAAGACCTGCAGACACCCTGGGGCGGCGCCATCGACTTCCGTCGTCCGCAGGTGCGGCGTTTCTTCATCGACAATGCGCTGATGTGGCTGCTCGAGTACCGTTTCGACGGACTCCGGTTCGATGCCGTCCACGCCATCAGCGAACGGGATTTCCTGGTCGAGCTGGGGCAGACTCTGCGCGAGCGCGTCGGTTCGACCCGCCATTGCCATCTGATCCTGGAGAACGAGAACAACCAGGCCAGCCTGCTGGCACCGGATCTGTTCGACGCCCAGTGGGCCGATGACTGGCATAACGTCATGCATGTGCTGCTGACCGATGAGCATGAAGGCTATTACGCCGATTTCGTCGAGAACGCCACGACGAAGTTGGCGACGGCGATGGCTGAAGGGTTCGTCTATCAAGGCCAGCGCTCGCGCAAGGGAGAGGCGCGGGGAGAACCCAGCGGGCACCTGCCGCCCACGGCGTTCGTCAACTTCCTCCAGAATCACGATCAGATCGGCAATCGGGCTCTTGGCGAGCGTCTGTCACGGTTGAGCGAGCCCGACGCGCTCGATGCCGCGACGCTCCTGCTGCTGCTCTCTCCCGCCATCCCGTTGCTGTTCATGGGCGAGGAGTGGGGGTCGAGGAGACCATTTCTCTTCTTTACCGACCACCGAGATGATCTGGCCGATGCGGTGCGTGAGGGCCGTCGTCGCGAATTCGCGGACTTCAGCGCGTTCAAGGATCCGGCACAGCGCGAGCGGATTCCCGATCCCAACGCGGCGTCGACTTTCGCGGCTTCGCAGCTCGACGATCAGGAAGCGGCCATGCCCGAGCATCGCGACTATCGGGCGCGCTTCGCGACATGGCTGGCGCTGCGTCACCGCTTCATCGTCCCCCGCCTGTCGGGTTGCCATGCGCTCGGCGCTCGGGTCCTTGGCGACAAGGCGGTGGAGGCCGCCTGGCAGATGGGCGACGGGCAAGTACTGACCGCCGCGATCAACCTCTCGTTAGGTCCGGTTGGCTTGGGCCTTCGTGGCGACCCGCTGGCCTGCTCGCGACCAGACATCACCGACTCTCTCGGCGGGGGCCAATTGCCGGCCCGCGCGAGCGCGGTGTGGCTTGGCCCGGCGGATGCCAAGAGGGTAGCCGATGACGTGGCGGGAGCCCCCCATTCATGACGGACCAGGGTCAGCCTTTGATCGAACGTTCAGATTCGCTGCAACAGCTCGCCGAGTCGGTCGGGCTGCTGGTCGAGTGGACCGGCAGTGATGATCGACGTCAGTCGCTCTCCGAGGCGCGCCAGCGCCACATGCTCGACTGCCTCGGCTGGCCGGCCGCCGATGACCAGGCGGTTGAGGCTAGCCTGGCTCGCTGGCGAGCCCGCCACCAACCGGTCGCTTTCGATCAACTGCCGCCGTTGCTGATCGCCGACCAGCAACGGCCTTTCCCGGTCCCGGTTGCCGAGGCGAGCGGATGCGGTTTCGCTATCCGGCTCGAGAGCGGCGAAACGTTGGACGGTCATCTCGATGCCGGTGGTCATCTGCCCGCCATTCACGAAATCGGCTATCACCGGGTGAGCTTTCTCACCGGCCGGGGCGACGACAGCGTCACCCGTCTGCTGGCAGTGACGCCAGCGCGTTGCTTCACACTCTCCGATATCGCTGACGAGCGGGGAGAGGCGCGTCCGAGATACTGGGGGGTTGCCGCGCAACTCTACGGGCTTCGGCGTGATGGCGATGCCGGGATTGGGGACCTGACCGCGCTAGATGAGCTGTGCAGCGCGGTGGCCCAGGCCGGCGCGGATGCCGTTGCCATCAGTCCCGTGCATGCGCTGTTCGCGGCGCACCCCGAACGATTTAGCCCCTATTCCCCCTCCAGCCGGCTGTTTCACAACGTCTGGCACGCCTCGCCGGAGAGCCTGTTCGACGACGAGATACTGGATCGGGCAAGCGCACCCTTCGTCGAGAGCATGACGCGGCAGGAGTCGCTGGCGCTGATCGACTGGCCAGCCAGTGCCCGTCTCAAGCTGGCGATGCTGGAGCGGCTATTCCAGTACGTTCAGCATGACGAGAGCGCACTGGAGTGGCGCTCTCGACTGGTCGCCTTCCGACGTGACGGGGGGGAAGGGCTGGAGCGCCACTGCCGTTTCGAAGTGCTGCAGGCGCAGGCCGACGAGGCCGACTGGCGCCAGTGGCCCGAGAAGTGGCGTGATCCGGGTAGTGAAGCGGTCGAGGCATTCGCCGAGCAGCACCGGGAGGCGATCACCTTCGCCGTGTTTCTGCAGTGGCTGGTGGCCGCCGGGCTCGACCGGGTACAGCAGAATGCGCGACGCGCCGGTATGGCGGTGGGGTTGATCGCCGACCTGGCGGTGGGCGTCGATCCCGCCGGCAGCCAGGCCTGGAGCGATCCCGCTGAACTCCATCGAGGCCTAAGCGTCGGCTCGCCGCCGGATGCGTTCAATGCCCACGGCCAGAACTGGGGTGTGGCGGCGTTCTCGCCGGAGGGGCTGGTCGATTCCGGGTATCGTGGCTTCCTCGCCATGCTGCGGGCCAGCCTGGCCCACGCCGGCGGTCTGCGCATCGATCATATATTGGGACTATCGCGGCTATGGCTGGTCCCGGAAGGTGAGTCGTCCCAGCAGGGGGCCTATCTACGCTACCCGCTGGACGATCTCCTGCGCCTGGTCTCCCTGGAATCCTGGCGCCACCGGGCCATCGTCATCGGCGAGGATTTGGGAACGGTCGAGGACGGGCTTCGCGACACCCTGGCGGATCGCGGCGTGTTGGGCATGAGCGTGATGTGGTTCGAACGCGAGGGCGATGCCTTCCTCCCGGCCGGTTCATGGCGCGAGGGCACGATGGCGACGACCAGCACCCATGATCTTCCCACGGTGGCGGGCTGGTGGCTCGAGAACGATCTGCAGTGGCGCGATCGCCTGGGTCTGCTCGCCGAAGACGAGACGCTATCCGAACTCAGGCAGGCGCGAGGCGAGGAGCGACGACGGCTGGCCGCTGTCTGCGGTCTTGGCGTCGACACTGACACCAGCCAGCCCCTGGGCCCCGATGCCGTTGAGGTCAGCGACGTCATCGATGCGACGCTGGCGCACGTGGCGAGAACGCCGGCGCCGCTGGCGCTGTTCCCGCTGGAGGATCTGCTGGGCTTGCTGGAGCAGGCCAATTTGCCGGGGACCCTCGATGAGCATCCCAACTGGCGGCGCCGGCTACCGGTCCCGGCGCCCCAGGCACTCGAGACTCGGGCCGTACGGCAACGGCTGACGCGCATAGACCGCATCCGGCGGGGAGATCGATCATGAGAGCCGTTCGCGCCACCGTCAGATTGCAACTGCACGCCGACTTTACCTTCGATGACGCTCGACGGCAGGTGGACTACTACGCCGCGCTGGGTGTCAGCCACTTTTATCTGTCGCCCTTCCTGACCTCGAGAGCAGGATCGACCCACGGTTACGACGGTGTCGACCCGACCCGGATCGACCCGGAGCTGGGCGGCGAGGCTGGACTTGCCCGCCTGGTTGAGGCGCTGCATGCCGCGGAGATGGGAATCGTGGCCGATATCGTGCCCAACCATCTGGCGGTGGGGGCAGAGAACCCCTGGTGGCAGGACATGCTGGCTCTGGGGCGCGCCAGTGACTATGCCCGCTGTTTCGATATCGACTGGGAGCAGCCCGGTGCCGATGGCAAGGTCCTGCTGCCTTTTCTGGGGGATCGCTACCTGCGGGTACTGGAAAATGGCGAACTGGTGCTGGCCTGGGATGCGACCCACAGCGCCTTTTTCGTCGCCTACCACGAGCATCGGTTTCCGATCGACCCCGGCCAGACCGAAGCGCTGCTGGCGGCCTCGTCAACGGACGCTCGTGAGGCAACCGCACTCCCGCCGAGGGAGGAACTGGCCGGAGATGATCCGCTGGTTGCGGCGGTCATCGCGGACCATGATGCCAAGACTCGGGCGGGGTGCTCGCGCCTGCACGCTCTACTGGAGCGTCAGGCCTATCGGCTTCTCTACTGGCGCACCGCCAACGATGCGCTCAACTGGCGCCGATTTTTCGATATTACCGAGCTGGCGGGGGTGCGGGTCGAAGACGAGAGCGTATTCGATCTTTCTCATGCATACATCCTGGCGCTGGTGGAGCGCGGCTGGATCGACGGACTGCGTATCGACCACATCGATGGCCTGGCCGACCCGCGCGGTTATGCGCTGCGGCTGCGCGGTCGTCTCGATGCGATCTCGGAGCGGCAGGGCGTAGAGAGCCAGCGATTGCCGATCTATGTCGAGAAGATCCTGGGTGACGGCGAATGCCTCCACACCGACTGGGGCGTCGACGGCACCACGGGCTATGAATTTCTCGATCTCGTCTCGGGTATCCAGCACGACCCGACAGGTCGCGAGCCTTTGACTCGGCTATGGCGGGAGGTCAGCGGTCGCACCGCGGATTTCGCCGCCGAGGTCGAGATCGCGCGTCAGGAAATGCTGCACGGGCCGCTGACTGCCGAATTCGAGCGTTGCGTCAGGGCGATGCGGGCCCTGGCTGACGCCAGTCCCGCCACTCGCGAATTCAGCCTGCCCGCGATTCGACGTGTCGTTGCGGCGCTGGCGATCGGCTATCCGGTCTATCGCAGCTATACCGATCGCAACGGTCGTCCCGAGGTCGATATCGGCGCGTTCGAGCATGCCATGCAGGCGGCGCGGTCGCAGTTGTCCGCCGCCGACGCCTCGTGGCTGCCGCTACTGGATGACTGGCTCGGTGGCGAGGCACCCGACGCGTTCGACGAGCCTGAGCGCGAGTTGCGCTTGAGCGCGATCACCCGCTTCCAGCAACTGACCTCGCCACTCGCGGCGAAGGCCGTCGAGGATACCGCCGGCTATCGCTCGGCAGTGCTGCTGTCGCGTAACGACGTTGGCTGCGAGGGCGCTCACTTCGCCTATCCGGTCCAGCGCTTTCATCAGGCAAACCGGCAGCGTCTGGCGACATTCCCTCATGCCATGCTGACCACCGCGACACACGATCACAAACGTGGCGAGGACGTCCGTGCGCGATTGGCGGCATTGAGTGAATGGGGCGACGTACTGGCCCCCAAACTGCGTGCCTGGGCCAGAGACTCGCGTCTTTATGACAGTCACGCCGCACCCGGCGGTGGGGACCGCCTGATGATGCTCCAGTTGCTGCTGGCAGCATGGCCATTGGAGTTGGCCCCAACGCAGGCGTGCAGCGAGGAGTCCGCTTCCCGCGAGCGAGAGGCACTGCATGAGTACGCAGATCGTCTCGTCGCCTGGCAGCGCAAGGCGATGCGCGAGGCCAAGCTCGCAAGTCACTGGCTGGCCCCCGACGAGCGCTACGAGCAGGCTGGCGAGGATGCCATACGGCGTGCGTTGACCGGCGATGCGCTGACCCGCGAGCTGGCCTCGGCAGCGGCGGTGCTCGACATGCCCGGCGCGGTCAATGGCCTGGCGCAGGCGGTTCTCAGACTCTGCTCACCGGGCGTTCCCGACCTCTATCAAGGCACCGAGTTCTGGGACCTTTCCCTGGTCGATCCCGATAATCGTCGCCCGGTCCACATGGCGGCGCGCCGGGAGGCCCTGGATCATGCCGAAACACCGGTGGCGGCCTGGCGTCACTGGCGGGACGGCGCCGTCAAGCAGGCCATCCTGCAGCGTTTGTTGAATTTGCGACGTGACCACCCCGCGCTTTTCGACGACGGGGAATATCTGCCACTGCAGGCGACCGGGGCCCACGCCGACTGCGTCATCGCCTTTGCACGCCGAGCACGGGACATGACGTTGCTGGTGGTCGTCACCCGACTCTCAGCGGCGCTGATGGACGAGACCCTCGAGGGGCAGCTCCAGTGGTCGGATACGGCGTTGTCGCTTGAAGCATTGAACCTGAACGGTGTCGGTCAGGGCTGGCTGACGCCGGCGCCGGTGGAGGCCGAGGCGGCACTGCCGCTGCATCGACATTTATCGGATTTCCCCTGCGGAGTTTGGGTATGGGCGTCCTGAACCCGCTATCTTGAGGATGGGTCACTGGTCTCGTCGGCGCTGGTGTCGAACGAACCCGGTGGGGCAGGGATGCCCCCGTCGAGTCACGCAAACAGAAAGGAGCGCATCATGATGACCGGTCGTGAACAACGTATACGGATGCTGGCTTATCGCATATGGGAGTCGGAGGGGCGCCCCGACGGTCAGGAGGCGCGTCACTGGGAGATGGCCGAACGTATCGTCGAAGCCGAGAATGCCCGTGAGGAAGAACAGGAGTGGCGCGCGGCGTCCGACGAACCCTCGCCGCTGGAGGACGAGGATCCGCCCGCCGAGCCTGACGAACTGGGTATAGACGAGCCGCGTCTGCCGCTGGACGATCCCGAGACCGAGGCGCGCAAGGAGGCGGATACCGGGATCGACGCACCGCCAAGCCAGCCTCGACCCCGGGCCCCAGCGCGGCGCAAGGCGGCGAGTGGCAGCGAAAGCGCCTCGCCGGCGCGTAAGCGGAGTCCGGCAAAGGCCACTGAGGGCAGTAGCAGGAAAACGGCCGCCAAGCCGCGCAAGCCCCGCGGGACGAACGACGACAACAGCGAATAACCGACCCACACTGGGTATCACAGGGTGACAGGATGAACCTGGCTCGCCCGGAGGGTAGTCGATGACCGATATGCGTTGGGGACGGGATGGGACGATGGGGCAGGTCGTTCAACAGGCAGGAAGCATGCGGTCTCGGATTCGGGAGGGGCTTCCCTACCCGCTAGGGGCGACATGGGATGGGCTCGGCGTCAACTTCTCGCTATTTTCGGCCAATGCGACTCGAGTCGAACTCTGCCTCTTCGATGAAACCGGAAAGGAAGAGCTGGAGCGGGTCGTGCTGCCGGAGTACACCGATGAGATCTGGCATGGCTATCTGCCGGATGCCCGCCCAGGCCAGCTCTATGGCTATCGGGTCTACGGCCCCTACGATCCGGAAGCTGGCCATCGTTTCAATCATCACAAGCTGCTGATCGATCCCTACGCCAAGCAACTGGTCGGTGAGTTGATCTGGGACGATGCTCTCTACGGTTACACCATCGGCCACAAGGATGGCGATCTCAGCTTCGATGAGCGAGACAGCGCGCCGTTCATGCCTCGCTGTCGTGTCATCGATCCGGCGTTCACCTGGGGACGATCCACCGAGATCCGGGTGCCGTGGAGCGATACCGTCATCTACGAGACACATGTGCGCGGCTACACCATGCGCCATCCGGCAGTACCGGAAGCGTTGCGTGGCACGTTCTCGGGGCTAGCCGTGCCGGAAGTGATCGACTATCTCGTCGATCTGGGCGTCTCTTCCCTCGAGTTGATGCCGATTCACGCCTTTGCCGATGACCGGCACCTGCAGGAGAAGGGGCTGCACAACTACTGGGGCTACAACACCCTGGCGTTTTTCGTGCCGCACCCGAACTACATGTCGACCGAGACCGTCAGCGAGTTCAAGCAGATGGTGGCGCGCTACCATGCCGCCGGCATCGAGGTGCTGCTGGACGTGGTCTACAACCACACGGCGGAAGGCAACGAGATGGGGCCGACGCTGTCGTTCAAGGGCATCGACAACGCCTCCTATTATCGCCTGATGCCGGAAGAGCCGCGCTTCTACATCAACGACACCGGCACCGGCAATACCTTGAACCTGTCCCATCCCCGGGTCCTGCAGATGGTGACGGACTCGTTGCGCTACTGGGCCGACGAGATGCGTGTCGACGGCTTCCGTTTCGACCTGGCCACGATCCTCGGGCGCGAGGCCGATGGCTTTGACGAAGGGGGCGGGTTCCTCGACTCCTGTCGCCAGGATCCGCTGCTGTCCCAGTGCAAACTGATCGCCGAACCCTGGGACTGCGGCCCGGGTGGCTATCAGGTCGGCAAGTTCCCGCCCGGTTGGGCGGAATGGAACGACCGTTTTCGCGACGACATGAGAGCGTTCTGGCGGGGAGACGAGGGTCGCCTGCCTGCCTTTGCCAACCGCCTGACCGCCTCGGCCGATCTGTTTAACCACCGCGGGCGCAAGGCGTTCTCGTCGATCAACTTCATCACCGCCCATGACGGATTCACGCTCCGTGACCTGGTGAGCTACAACAACAAGCACAACGAGGCCAATGGCGAAGACAACCAGGATGGTCACGACGACAACGTGTCCTGGAACCATGGCGTCGAGGGGGAGACCAACGATGCCGGCATTCGCGAGCTGCGCATGCGCCAGATGCGCAACTTGCTCTCCACGCTGATGCTGTCCCAGGGCACGCCGATGCTGCTGGCCGGAGACGAGTTCGGCCGCACGCAGGGCGGTAACAACAATGCCTACTGCCAGGATGGGAACATCGGCTGGGTCGACTGGAACCTGTCCGATGAGGGACGCGGTCTGCTCGCGTTCACTCGCCAGCTGATCCGGCTGCGGCGCCAGTATCCGATCCTGGAACGCGGACGTTTCATGACCGGCAAGCTGGACGAAAACCTGGGCATCAAGGACGTCTCCTGGCTCACGCCAAGCGCGGAGGAGATGACGGTGGACCATTGGCACGACGAGGAGGCCAAGGCAATTGGCGTCATCCTCAACGGGCATGCGCAACCCACCGGGATCTGCCGCTTCGGTTCCGACGTCACGGTGTTCCTGGCACTCAATGCCTCTGACCAGGACGTCGACTTCGTGCTGCCGGACGTCCCGGGGGGGAGCGAGTGGCTGAGACGCATAGAAACCTTCGATCCAGCCGCCGGGGACGTGCGCTGCCCCATGGAGAGTGGCTATCGGGTCAAGTCGCGTAGCCTTTCGCTGTTCGAACTGATCGAAGAGGAGACATCGGATGATTGATCGCTCTCTCGACATCCTGCGACCGGCAGGTGGCTCATGACACCGACTCACGCTCGTGGCGCGGTCGGCGAGAACGATGCCGAGCTTCCCGCTACACCTTCGCCCAGCTTGGCAGGGGTGAGTGCCTCTCGCCTCGGCGTGGCGGATCTGGAGTCGCTCGCGCATGCGACGCACGCCAACCCTTTCGCCGTACTGGGTCCCCATGTCACGGCCGGCGGCGAGCTGGAAGTCAGCGCCTATCTGCCGGGTGCGCTGTCGGTATCGCTGGTGGAGCGCGACAGTGATCGCTTACTGGGGGAGTGTACACTCGGCGCCATCGATGGGTTTTTCGTTGGAAAAATGGCAAAGCCTTGTGCCTATCGACTGCATATCCGGTGGCCTGACGGGGAGCAGACCGTCGCCGATCCCTACGCCTTCCCGCTGTTGCTTGGCGACACCGATCTCTACCTGATAGGCGAGGGGAGCCATCGGCGCCTGGGTGAATGCCTCGGGGCCCGGGCGATGACGGTCGAGGGCGTCGAGGGCGTACGCTTTGCAGTATGGGCGCCCAACGCGCAGCGGGTGGCGGTGGTCGGCGACTTCAACGGCTGGGATTCGCGTCGTCACGGGATGCGCTGCCGTTACCCCTCGGGGGTGTGGGAGATTTTCATCCCCGGGATCGGCGCCGGTGAGCGCTACAAGTATGCCTTGATCGACATCAATGGCGAGCGTCTACTCAAGGCCGATCCGATTGCGCTCTCCACCGAGCCGCCGCCACTGACGGCATCGGTGGTGGCCGACGCGACGCCGTTTGCCTGGCATGATCAGACCTGGATGGCCGAAAGGCCCGGACGCCATGCCCCCACGGCGCCGATCTCGATCTACGAGATTCACGCCGGCTCCTGGCGTAAGCATGGCGGCGACGACGGCAGGATCTATGGCTGGCGGGACCTGACCGAATCGCTGATCCCGTACGTGCTCGAGATGGGCTTCACCCATATCGAGCTGATGCCGATCATGGAGTATCCCTTCGGCGGCTCGTGGGGGTATCAACCGCTATCGCTGTTCGCGCCCAGTGGACGCTTCGGTTCGCCGCAGGAGTTCGCGGCGTTCATCGATGCCTGCCACATGGCGGGTATCGGCGTGATCCTCGATTGGGTCCCCGGCCATTTCCCCTCCGATCCTCACGGTCTGGCGCGTTTCGACGGTACTGCGCTCTACGAATATGCCCATCCCTTCGAGGGCTATCACCAGGATTGGAATACCTACATCTACAACCTAGGGCGGCGCGAGGTTCACGGCTTCATGCTGGCCTCAGCGTTGCACTGGTTGCGTGACTTCCATATCGACGGCCTGCGGGTCGATGCGGTCGCCTCGATGATCTATCGCAACTACTCCCGCCGCGAGGGGGAGTGGATTCCCAACCATCTCGGCGGGCAGGAGAACCTCGAGGCGGTGGCCTTCCTCCAGCATCTCAACCAGATCGTCCATGACGAGGTGCCTGGTGCGGTCGTCATCGCCGAGGAGTCGACGGCGTGGCCCGGTGTCACGGCGCCGGTCGATCAGCATGGCCTGGGTTTCAGCTACAAGTGGAACATGGGATGGATGCACGACAGCCTGAGCTACATGAGTCACGATCCACTCTATCGCCGCTATCATCACGATCAATTGACGTTTGGCCTGATCTACGCCTTCAACGAACGCTTCATGCTGCCGATTTCGCATGACGAGGTGGTACACGGCAAGGGATCGCTGCTGGACAAGATGCCTGGCGATGACTGGCAGCGATTTGCCAACCTGAGGGCTTACCTCAGCTTCATGTGGTTGCATCCCGGCAAGAAACTGCTGTTCATGGGCTGCGAATTCGCCCAGGGCCGAGAGTGGAGCCATGACCGTGAACTCGACTGGTGGCTGTTGCAGGAATCGCCCAACGCCGGCATTCGTCGCCTGGTGGGCGATCTCAATGCGCTCTACCGCGCGCATCCGGCGCTTCACGCACTGGATTGTGAGGCGGATGGCTTTCAATGGGTCATCGGTGACGACAGCCACAACAGTGTCTTCGCCTGGTGGCGTCGGGACCGCCACGGTCGCGAGGCCCTGGCGGTGGCGAACATGACGCCGCAACGGCTCGGCGGCTATCGCATCGGGGTGCCTACCGCCGGGAGCTGGCAGGAGCGTTTCAACTCCGATGCGGCATGTTACGGCGGCAGTAATGCAGGCAACGGTGGCGGTTTGCAGACCGAGGCGGTCGCCGCCCACGGCGAGCCTCAGTCGCTGGTGCTGACGCTGCCGCCGCTGGGGGTGATCCTACTGATGCCCGGCGCGCTGGGCGAGTAGCGCCCGAGTGACGCCGTTGGTCCAGCCGAAGCCGTCCTGAAGCGGGTATTCGCCGCCGGTGGCGAAATCCGCACCAGGGTAGAGGATGTATTTTTCCACCAGCTTGCTTTCGCGGCGGTAAAGCTCCTCGACCAGGGCCAGCCAGCGGTCGGCGATGGTGTCGGCGAGTTCGGTGAAGCCGTAACGCCGCAGTCCCTCGATCGCCATCCACTGCAGCGGTGCCCAGCCATTGGGATGATCCCACTGCTGCTGGCTATCGGTGATCTCCGTGGTGGCAAGACCGCCCGGCGTCACGAGTCGGTTGGCGATGATGTTGGCGACACGTTCGGCCTGGGCGTCGGAGGCCGCGCCGACGAACAGCGGAGCGACGCAGGCGGCCGTCAGGTGAACGCTGCTCTGGCCCCGCACGAAATCGTAGTCGTAATACGCGCCTCGGGTATCGCTCCAGAGATACTTGTCCATTGCCGCTTGCCGGCGCAGCGAGCGGCGACGGAAATCTCCGGCCCTGGCGTCGTCACCCGTGGCGGTATGGAGGCGACAGAGTGTCTGCTCGAGATGGAATAGCAGCGCGTTGAGTTCCGGCGTGATGAAGTGAGTCGTGCGAATGGTGCTGAGATCCGTCACATCCTCCAGCCATCGCCCGCTGAAATCCCATCCGCTCTCTGCGCCGGCGCGAAGATCCCGGAACAGCGCCTCCGCGGGGCGGGCAGCGCGCTGGGATATCTCGATGTCCTCCCGGAACGACTCCTCACGGGGCGTGGCGCGATCGTCCCAGTGCCGATTCAGCCGGTTTTCCTCGTCGAGGCGCACGCAACGTCGATGGCTCTCCCCGGGGGCCAGCGTCTTCTCTCCATCCATCCAGAAAGCGTACTCCCGCTCCAGTTGGGGTAGATAGTCGACCGCCTTGCGCAGACCCTGGCGCTCGGTCAGTTCTACCATCATCGAGAACAGCGGTAGCTGGGACCGGCTGAGATAGTAGGTGCGGTTGCCATTGGGCATATGGCCGTAGCGCATGATCAGATCGGCGCAGTTATCGGTGACCGCGCACATCAGGTGGTTCTCGCCGCTGGCGGCGAGCCCCAGCATGGTGAAGTACGAGTCCCAGTAGTAGTACTCGCGAAACCGCCCGCCGGGCACCACATAGTCGTGGCACAGGGCGAGCAACGAGGACCAGCGCGGATGCTGACGCGAATTGCGGGTCAGCACCGGCCACAGGTTGTCGATATGTTCGATCAGGTCGTGCTCGGGGCGGGCTTCGTAGCCCCTGCCTGGAACCATGTCGCTGTAGAAGTGATCGGAGACGAAGACGGCGAGATCGAATCCCACCTGCCGTCGCTGCTGTTCGTAGGCCTCCATGATCTCCTCGGGCCGCTGTCTCGGAATCGAGTCGGCGAAGGTCTTGGAGTCCTCGAAGATATGCGCCAGCGCGACCGCCTCGAACAGCTCGCCGAAGCGGTCGTGGGGGGTGATCGCCGCCTCGTCGATCGAGCAGGCGCTCTCGGATGACATCTGAAAGCTGTCGAGCATGTCGGTTTCCCTGCGTAACGTGGAGCGTACCGGAGACGACATGGCCCCCTGGTTATTCTTCATATTGCCACAGTAGCCCGCCGTCCACCGGTAGTGATGCGCCAGTCATGTAGGCGGCATCGTCGGATGCCAGAAATTCGACCACGCCCGCCACGTCTTCGGGCCTGCCCAGACGGTTGAGTGGAATGTTACCGAGAAGATGGCGCAGTTTCTCCGGATTCTCGTCGAGCGCCGAATTCATCGGGGTCTTGATGGCACCGGGCGCCACACTGTTGACGGTGATGCCTAGCGGCGCCAGTTCGATGGCCAGGTTGCGGGTCAGCATGCGCATGCCGCCCTTGCTCATGCAGTAGCTGGTGAAACCTGGGAAGGGCAGATCCTCATGGACCGAACTCATGTTGATCACGCGGCCGCCGCGGCCTTCGTCGCGCAGATGGCGGACGAAGGCCTGGGTGGTGAAGAAGACGCCCTTGAGATTGGTGCGCATGACCTTGTCGTAGTCGGCTTCCTCGACGTCAAGGAAGGGTGAATCTATCTCGAGGCCGGCATTGTTGACGAGAATGTCCAGCCGGCCCAGCGCCTCGACGCTCTCTGCGATCAAGCGACGATTGGTATCGATATCGCCGATGTCTCCGGTCACGATCGCAGCCCGCCGGCCATGGGCGCGGACACTGCGTGCGGTCTCCTCGGCGCGCTCCGAGGGCCGGCTACCGCTGACGACGACATCGGCGCCGGCCTGGGCGAGACGCTCGGCAATGGCGCGACCAATGCCCTGGGTACTGCCGGTCACCAGGGCGACTTTGCCTGAAAGGCGCATCTGTCTCTCCTTGCGTGATTTCGCTGGCCCTGCATGAGCGTCCGAGCGAAATGTGGAAAATGATGACGGAATCGATGACGGCGGCGTATGGGGTCGGTCAGACCTCCGTGCCGAGCGCGCCCGTGAGGCAACATCTCCATTGAAGATAGAGCAGCTTCGACCTTTGGACCAAAGAGTCGAAGCGTTGTTCTGGCCTCGCGTGGATAGCATGATGTCTGGCGACAAGCCCTCGACGGCTCGATATTGATGCGGACAGGAGTCAACGTGACGGGATTGAGAAAGCTGGGATGGATCTTGGGGCTGGTCCTGATACTGCTGGTCAGCCTGCCGGCGTCGGCGCAGTCCTTGACCTCGCTGATGGGCGGCAAGCAGAGCAGCGGTACTCAGTCGGCATCCGCCCCCACTCCACAGGAACTGAGTAGCTCGCTCGATCAGATCATCACCACGCTCGAGAACAGCGACCAGCGCCAGTCGCTGCTGGAGCAACTCAAGCAGCTACGTGACGCCACGGCGGCGGATGCCAAGCAGGAGGAGAAGTCGGAAGGATTGTTGGGCGCCCTCGCACAGTCGTTCTCTTCCCTGGAAACCGACGGGCTCGACAACCCGATCCGCTACTGGTCGACCCGCGCCGACCAGGCCGGAGACGATCTCTCGACGCTGGTCAGCGAACAACGTCATTGGCCTAGAGTCTTTTTCGAGCTGGCTTGGGTCACCGCACTCTGGGTCGGGGTGACTTTGCTCGTGGCAACGCTCTGGCGTTGGGGCGTCCGCCGATTGGGGCTGACGTGGCATTTACCGGCGGAGCCGACGACCTGGACGCTCGTTCGCCATATCGTGCGGCGCGTGGTGCCTCTGGCAATCGGCTTCGTTGCCGCGCTGGTGACCGTACATCAGGTCACGACCGGCACCGTGGGTCTGACATTGGCCATGGTCGCGGCGTATGCCACGCTTTGCGGCGCTGTCTTCTCGGCGATTTGTGAAATCGTGTTCTCGCTTTTCGGCAGCGGACACCGTCACACCGCGCTACGCATCCTGCGGCGGCGTGGAGCCCGCTGGCTGTTTGCGCTGGGGGCGCTGGTCGCGCTGGGCGATGCGGCCAATGCCGAGGCGATGGTCAAGCCGCTGGGCGCAGGGGTCACGACCTTCCTGTCGCTGATCGCCAATGTGCTGGCGGCATCGCTGCTGGGCGCTTTCGTTCTGGTGTTCCGGCGGCCCATACGACATTTGATTCGCAACCGCCCCTATTCTCAACGCCAGCAGCGTCGCGCGACCACCGAACTGATTCGGGCATTCAGCCGGATCTGGCACATCCCCATTCTGGTCATGGTGGCGGTATCGCTGATCGCGATGATCATGTCGGCAGAGGATTCGCGCATTGCGTTCTTCCGTGCGGTGGTGACGGCTGGGCTCATGATCGCGACCCTGGTGGTTACCGGCCTGATACATCGGCGAGGCGCCAACGTTCGCGAGAACCCCTCCTCGGAATACTCAGCACGCCTGGCGCGCTTCGGCTTCACCCTGGCCCATCTGGCCAGTTGGATGGTATTCGCCGAGCTGGCGATGCGGGTCTGGGGCTCGTCGCTATGGGCGGTGGGCGCCTCCGCCGGCATCGGGCAGCAGATCGTAAAGGGCGTGCTCGGGCTGGGCGCGACATTCCTGTTGGCTTGGCTGGTATGGATTCTGGCGGATACCGCGATCAAGCATGCGCTACTGCGCAGTAGCCGTCGCCACGGCCGGCGGGTCAACGCCAGCGCCCGCGCCCAGACCATCACGCCGTTGCTGCGCAACACCGTGTTCGTGACCATCGCGGTGATCGCATTGATCATCGCGCTGGCCAATCTGGGCGTGAACGTGACGCCGCTGCTGGCGGGTGCCGGTGTCATCGGCCTGGCGGTCGGCTTCGGTGCGCAGACGCTGGTCCAGGATCTGATCACCGGCCTGTTCATCCTGATCGAGGACTCACTGGCGATCGACGATTTCGTCAATCTGGGAACGCACAGCGGCACGGTGGAGGCGTTGAGCATTCGCACCGTCAAGCTGCGGGATCTCGATGGCATCGTGCACATCATCCCGTTCAGTCAGATCCAGGGGATCCAGAACTACTCCCGCGAGTTCGGCATTGCCCTGCTGCGGATTCGGATCGCCCATCACATGAAGATCGACGATGCGATCGAGATCGTGCGCGAGATTGCCGACGATCTGCGCAGCGACCCGATGATGCGCCACCACATCTGGTCGGCACTGGAGGTTCAGGGCATCGAGAGCTTCGATGCCGGGGCGGCGATTCTGCGCGTGCGAATGCGCACCGCGCCGATCATGCAGTGGGACGTGGCCCGGGCCTTCAACCTGCGTCTGAAGCAGCGCTTCGATCAGGACGGGCTGGATCTGGCAATGCCGCGCATGAGTGTGGTGATGGAGCAGACGCCGGTGCCTGCCCGCGGTGAGACAACCCGTGAGTCGGTAACGGCCCCCGGCGAGCCGGACGCCCAGTAGAGTCGGGATACCGTGGGCATCCCCGGAGAGTGAGATACAGTCGCGCCCCTGACGGCCGATAACGCTTCTAACGAACAATGTCATGTGACCAACAACAACAAGAATACGGACCAGGAGCGTTACGATGAGCGAATCGGTGGCGGCGGTCGATGCGCTGTGGGTCACCCTTGGCGCCATACTGGTATTCATGATGCAGGCCGGATTCCTGTGCCTGGAGGCCGGCGTCACGCGCAGCAAGAATGCCATCAACGTGGCGATGAAGAACGTCTGCGATTTCGCGGTGGCGGTGCTGGTGTTCTGGTGCGTCGGTTTCGGCGTCATGTTCGGCAGCAGCCAGAGCGGCTGGTTCGGTACGACGTTCTTCTTTCCCGAGTTCGAGGGGGAGGGCACCTACTGGCTGGCGGTCTACTTTCTCTTCCAGGTCATGTTCTGTGCCACGGCGGCAACCATCGTCTCCGGCGCGGTCGCGGAGCGCATGCCGTTCCAGTCCTATCTGATCATCACCCTGATCGTCAGTGGCCTGATCTACCCGGTCTTCGGCCATTGGGCCTGGGGCGGTGGCTACACCGGTGAGCCGGGCTGGTTGGCCGCGCTCGGCTTCATTGATTTCGCTGGCTCCACCGTGGTCCACAGCGTCGGCGGTTGGGTGGCGCTGGCCGCCGTGTTGCGGATCGGGCCAAGACATGGGCGCTTCGTCTCCGGGCAAGCCACCAAGCTGATGCCGGCGGGCGATCTGCCGCTCGCCATGCTGGGCGTGCTGGTGCTGTTCATCGGCTGGTTCGGATTCAACGGCGGCAGCACGCTGGCGTTCGATGCCAGCGTGCCGGGCGTCCTGATCAACACTGTGATCGCGGCCGTCTCCGGCGTCATGTCGGCCTTGCTGCTGGGCTGGAAACTGCGCGGTTTCGCCGAGGTGCTCTACGCCCTGAACGGTGCGATCGCCGGGTTGGTCGCGATCACCGCCGGCGCTCATGATCTCTCGGTCGATGCGGCGGTAGTGACGGGGGCCGTGGGCGGGGTGCTGATGGTTCTGGTGAGCGAGTGGCTGCTGCGATGGCGTATCGACGATGCCGTCGGCGCCATCCCCGCCCATCTCGCTCCCGGTGTCTGGGGTACGTTGGCCGTGGGGCTGTTTGGCGACGCCGACCGTCTTGGCACCGGCCTGGGTTGGGCCGCGCAGTGCGGTGTGCAGCTTTTGGGCGTAGTGGTGTGCGGGCTCTGGGCGTTTCTGGTGAGCTGGCTGCTGTTCGGCATGCTGGGGCGGTGGCTTCCGCTACGCGTCTCGGCCGAGGCTGAGGAGGTGGGGCTGAACATGGCCGAGCACGGCGCCCGCACCGAGCTGTTCGAGTTGCTCGACGCCATGCGCCAGCACGAGGAGCATGGCGAGATCGGTGCGCGGGTCGCGGCCGACCCGTTCACCGAGGTCGGCCAGATCGCGGCCAGCTACAACCGGGTATCTGCGGCGCTGGAGCGGGCGATGACACGCACCCAGGTGATCATGCGCAACCTGCGCGATGGCATGCTGACCTGGCGAAGCGATGGCGTTCTTACCGCGATCAATCCGGGCGCGGAGGTGCTGTTCGGTGTCAGCGCCGAGGCGGTGATGGGGACCCCCGTCGAGGCCTTGATTCGTTGCCGGGTTCCGGCGCCTGGTCAACGTCGCGAGCTGCGTGTCCGCACGGCAGCGGGGACACGCTCTCTGGAAATCCAGGTCAGCGAGGGAGCGTCCGGCTCGGAAGCGGAATTCGCCGGTATGGTGCGTGATATCACCGAGCGCAAGCGAATCGAGGAGCAACTGAGCCGCGAGCGGGAGCTCGCCTTGGTGACGCTGGCGTCGATCGGTGATGGGGTGATCACCACCGATCACAGCGGTCTGGTCACCTTTCTCAACGCCGAGGCGGAGCGTTTGACCGGGTGGACGCTGGAGGCTGCCCGGCAACTGCCGGTAGGCCAGATCTACAGCCTAATCGACGAGGCGTCGAACACCCAGATCGACAATACCGCCCGCCAGGTGCTCGCCAGTGGCAAGGCGATCGCCAGTCTCGAGACGCGCCTGCTGGTCGCGCGCGATGGCAGTCATTGGCCAGTGCAGGACTCCGCCGCTCCGATTCGCAGTCGCGGCGGCTATACGGTGGGAGCGGTCGTCGTCTTCCAGGACAAGACACTGACCCGCGAACTGACCCGCAAGCTAAACCATCAGGCCAGCCACGATGCGCTGACCGGGCTGGTCAATCGGCGTGAATTCGAGCAACGGCTGCAGGCGGCGCTGCTCGATGCGCTAGGTTTCCATGTGCTCTGCTATCTGGATCTCGATCAGTTCAAGATCGTCAACGATACCTGTGGCCACGGGGCGGGAGACGAGCTGCTACGCCAGCTATCGATGCTGCTGCGCGCCCAGGTTCGGGATACGGACCTGCTGGCGCGACTGGGTGGCGACGAGTTCGGCATCGTGTTCTTCGAGTGCGATCTGGACGATGCGCTACGCGTCGCCGAGAGTATTCGTGAGGCGATCGACGATTTCCGTTTCAGCTGGGAAGGGCGGACGTTCTCGCTGGGCGTCAGCATCGGCCTGGTTGGGCTGGACGTGGCTCGCTCGGTCGTTCTGAGCGACGCGCTGAGTAGTGCCGATGCCGCCTGCTATGCCGCCAAGGAGGCGGGGCGCAATCGTGTTCATATCTACCAGGTGGACGATCGCCAGTTGCTCGATCGTCATGGCGAATTGCAGTGGGTGCCGCGCCTGCAGGCGGCGCTGGACCAGGATCGCCTCCGGCTCTACGCGCAATCGATCGCCTCGGTGGCCAATCCCGGGGATATCCATCATCACGAGATACTGGTGCGGCTGGAGGAGAACGGCAGGCTGTACGCTCCGGGTAGTTTCATGCCGTCGGCGGAGCGTTACAACCTGATCGCACGGATCGATCGCTGGGTGGCGCGCAACACGTTGGCGTGGCTGTCGGACCGGTATCGTCACAAGGCGGGCGCTGGTATCGACACCTGGTCGATGAACCTGTCCGGCGCATCGCTCTCCGACGAACGCTTCTGCGAGGAGCTGGCGCTGTGGGTGCAGCAGGCGGCACTACCGGCCGGTACGCTCTGCTTCGAGATTACCGAAAGTGCGGCGATCTCCCAGCTATCCACGGTGACTCGGTTGATCCATCGTCTCAAGCAGTGGGGCTGTCGATTCGCACTGGACGATTTCGGCGCTGGTCTCTCTTCGTTCGCCTATTTGAAACAGCTGCCGGTGGATTACCTGAAGATCGATGGTGCCTTCATCAAGGATATCGATACCGACCCCATCAATCGGGCCATGGTGGAAGCGATCAACACGGTGGGACACACCGTGGGCCTGAAGACGATCGCCGAATTCGTCGAAACGCCCGAGATCATGGCGCAGTTGTCGCGGCTAGGCGTCGACTTCGCCCAGGGCTACCTGATCGATCGTCCGCAGCCGCTGGAGAACCTGACCGATGTGAGAGTCATGCCGCGCTAGACGGCGCTTCGCCTCTCGGCATGAGTCTGGCTCCAGGACAGGTTCTCGGTCGCCGCGCCCCCATAGCCATTGGTCTGACCCACCAATCGCTAATGGCTGATCAGCATCTGTTAATTTATAATTTGTGTTATTAGGTAATCGTAAAGTATCAATTGATTTTTTGTGAATCGGATTGTAAATTTGTCGGGTATCTTCGAAGTATGCTGACGGCGCGACCGATGCGGACAGGGCGGCTCGCTCCGACGAACCAGGAAGGCATGACCAAAAAGTGACGTCGATCGCGCCAGAGCGGCGTCGAAAAAACCGGATAGCGGACACCGAATCTCACAAGCCTCGAATTCGGAGCATTGCGGTCCAGCCCGGTAGATAACGATTTCGATACGTGGGGTGCGCAATGAGTCTATTCAGTCTGGGTTGTATTGTCGTCGGCTTCGTCGCTTTCGGATTGTTCGTTGCGCTGCGGCTGTGCAGCAGCGACAAGTCTCCGCCCGAGGCGCGAGACCGCCTGCAGGAACCGAGTTCGTCGCACAAGGCGGGCGCCGGGCATCGCGCCTGATCGAATATTTGCGGCATGAATGAATGAAAACCGGCAGCGTCAGCGCTGCCGGTTTTTTGCGTTCAGGGCCCAGGAAATGGAGCGATTCAGGCAGAGGGCGCGATTGGCGCCGCGAGCCCCGGGGTTGGTGATCCCGTCGGAACGTAGGCCTTGGTGATCTCTGGTCGATGGAAGGTCGGGACGTCGCGAATGAAGGCGTTGGTCAACCAGGCCAGCGGTGCGAACTCGGCACCGAAGGCGTTGAAGCAGCCCCAGCGCAGGGCAATGAAGGGCCGCATGAAGATCGGCAGGCGCCGATGGGCACGCAATCCGACGATACGGCGGGTGCGCGTCACCAGCAGATCGACGCGACCGCGCTCTCCCCGAGTGAGCGCTCGGTAGTCGGCGGTGTCGGTAGCAGAGGGAATCTGCCCCTTGGCCGGGTCGCAAGGCTCCAGCAGCAGTCGGGCCAGTTGCTTGACGCTTTGATGTCGCATCCGTTTCTCAGTGTAAGTTCGTGTAGTCTGATGGGCCGATTGTCTCTCCCGGAGGCGCGATTGAAAACCGGAGCAGGCAGGGACAGGCGCCGCAATTCGCAAGACGATCCGGTTTCGCTGTGGCAATGTCCCCGGTTCGATCCCCTTGCTTCGTTCAATTCCCTTGCAGGAGAGAGCAGAGTCCATGCAGCTCGACGACATATCTTTCGGCACCACGGACTGGTCGGCGATCACGCCGACCGAACACGCTGGTGAGACCGGCAAGGCGCTCTGGCGAACTCGGCAGTTCGGTGCGGTCCGCGTGCGAATGGTCGAATACACGCCGGGTTACCTGGCGGATCACTGGTGCTCCAAGGGCCATGTGCTGTTGTGTCTCGAAGGCGAGCTCGTCACCGAACTGGAGGACGGCCGAGTCTTTCGACTACTGCCGGGACAGAGCTACCAGGTTGCCGATCAGGCCGAACCGCACCGCTCCTCGACCGAGAGCGGCGCCAAGCTGTTCATCGTCGACTGACACCGCGGGTGACGCTCAGCCCAGCACCCACTCCCGGAATGCGCGCATCGGTTCGGTAAGATGTCGGTGCTGCGGCGTCAGCAACGAGAGCCGGCCGCGACTGGGGATCTTGTGCGGGAGGGCGTGAACGAGATTGCCCTGGGCGATCTCGGCAGCCAGAAGGCGGGTCCAGCCGAGCGTGACGCCCTGGCCGGCCAGCGTCGCGTTCATCAGCAGTTGGAAGCTGTTGGCGCGCAGGGTATGAAGGGGTGGCTGCCAGTCGAGTTCCAGCGCCTGAAACCAGAGTTCCCAGGTCAACCAGTCGTGATAGTGATCCTCGACCACCATCAAGGTGTGTCGGTTCAGCAGGTCCTGCGGATCGGCGATGCCCCCGTGACGCTCGAGATAGATCGGGCTGCAGACGGCGGCGACGTCTTCCTGGGCGAAGATGGCATCGGCGGTGAGGCCTGGCGGGTCGACCTCCCGGGGCACGTGGTAGTAGATACCGAGATCGAATTCGGCCAGGTCGAGGCGGTGAGGGTCCTCGACGGTGAGAATGCGGATCTCGATATCGGGATGGGCGCGCTGGAAGTCCGGCAGTTGGCGGGCCAGCCAGATCGAGGCGATGGTCGGGCTCGACGTCAGCGTCAACTGACGATCGTCGCCGCGACGCCGCAGGCGAGCGGTCTCGTCGCGGAGCTCACGCAACAGGCGTTGTACCACGCGGAAATAGTGCTCGCCGGCCGGGGTCAGGCGCAGGCCGTCGTAGTGGCGCTCGAACAACGGGCGGCCCAGGTCCTCCTCGAGCCGCTTGATCTGCCGGCTGACGGCGCTCTGGGTCAGGCTGAGCTCGCTCCCCGCCTGGGTGAAGCTGCCATGGCGGGCGGCCGCTTCGAAAGCGCGCAGGCAGGTGAGGGGTGGCAGGGCATCGCGCGTGGACATGGAGGCTTCCGCAACCGTGGAATGACGGCTGCGGAGCATAACACGGGCGTCGTGCGACGCCCCGAGAGGCACGGTCAGGTGGCGGTTCGCGGAATCTCCCGCTCCCATGATCTATCGCTGATCAACGTTTCACCTTCGAACGCGCGCTGCTCGGCGCTCAGGTAGAAGGTGGTCTCGTCGCAATGCAGGTGATAGCGGCTGGTCACTTCCACGGAGAACCGACCTACGCCCTGCTCACGGCTGGCACGATAGACCCACTCGATATCGGCACGGGTACGGGTGGCATCGGTGGGGTGGCTCGAATAGACCTCTTTCGCGCGCTGCTCGACGCGCAGGCCGTGGCTCTCGAAGCGCACGTCTCCCATGTCGTCCTCGATGGTGACGGTCACCTCGCCGCTGCCCACGTCTTCATGGATCGTGCGCCTGGGTTGACCGGCGCGCAGCGTCTCGACCCGGCACGGCGTGGCGCTCTCCGGCGGTTCGAACGGCATCGGGATGGTTTCGGCTCGGCATAGCGGCAGTTCCAGAGTCGGCTTGCCAGCCTTGAGCGTCAGGTCGGCACGCTTTTGGGGTGACCAGATCAGCGGAAAACTGGCGCTGGAGAGTGCCAGACGCAGGCGGTGTCCCTTGGGCAGGCGGTAGCCGATCAGATCCAGCGGTAGCCGCACGTCCATCGGCTCGCCGGGAATCGGCGGAGTGATCCTGCCCGCATCGTCGCGGAGATTGAGGTTGAGCGTGCCGTAGGTGATCAGCGCGCTCTCGCCGCTCGGCGCGACATCGCACAGACGCACGTGGAACTGACCGCAAGCTTCGGCGCTGGCGATCGTCGCGGCGACCGTCGGCTGGCCCAGGATATCCAGACCCTCGGCGTAGGGTTCGGAGTCGAAGGTCAGTGACAGGCCATCGTCGCGACGCTGATCCGGCGGAAAGTCGGCACCGAACCACAGCGGGATGTACTCGCCCTGCAGCGAGCCTGCCGTCAACGGCGAGGCGATCAGACGATCACCGCTCAATTCGCCGTCAGGGCTCAGGCCACGCTCGCTCAGCGCGAGAATCGTCGTCTCGATCTCGTCGGTTGGCGCGGGCCAGTTCGAGGTGCGTACCCACTCGCCCGGCCGTTCCAGATACTTGGGCGCCGGCGGGACACCATCCTGCAGATAGAAGGTGCAGGGCGGCTCATCCATGATCCCGGTATCGATGCCCTTGAGCCAGTAGTCCCACCAGCGCAGCGCCTCCTGCAGAAAGCCGATGGCCGGATCGGGAATCGCGAAGTGGGGGTACTTGTGCATCCAGGGCCCGAGCAGCGCCTTCTTCGGGCAGGAGAGATGCTCCATCATCCGCGGGATCGTATTGATGTAGGAATCGCCCCAGCCGCTGATCATGTAGACCGCGGCTTCGATGTCGCCATAGTTCTCGCAGATCGAACCATGCTTCCAGTAGTCGTCCCGGTGCTGGTGGCGCAGCCAGGGCTCGGCCAGCAGCGGCATGTTGTCGAGACGATGCTTCCACATCTCTCGCCAGCGTTCGCCGACCAGCAGCGGATCGGGCACGGCGGCGGAGAAGCTCAGCATGGTGGCGGCCCAGCCGAGATTCTCGAGCAGCATATTGCCGCCCTTGTAGTGGATATCGTCGGCGTAGCGGTCGTCGGTGGAGCAGAGGGTGATGATCGCCTTGAGGGGGGCGGGTCTGAGCGCGGCCACCTGCAGGCCATTGAAGCCGCCCCAGGAGATACCCATCATCCCGAGCTTGCCGTCGCACCACGGCTGTTGAGCGATCCAGTCGATCACCTCCAGCGCGTCGGCCTGCTCCTGCGCCGCGTACTCATCCTCCATCAGTCCGTCCGATTCGCCGTTGCCGCGCATGTCGACGCGCACGCTGGCGTAGCCGTGGCCGGCGAAGTAGGGGTGGGTCAGCTCGTCACGCACCGCCGTGCCGTCCCGCTTGCGGTAGGGCAGGTACTCGAGGATCGCCGGCACCGGGGTCGTTTCGGCATCCTCCGGCAGCCAGATTCTGGCAGCCAGGCGGGTGCCGTCGGCCAGCACGATCCACTGGTTCTCGATTTCGCGCACGCGGTGCGGAAAGTCCTGCTTGATCTTCATGCCTTGTCCTTGGCTGTGCGGGAAGGGGTTGAAGGTGTCGGTACTTTTTCGAGCCGCTCAGGATGCTTGAGCCAGGCCCACAGCGAGCCGGTGGCCAGCAGCACGATCAGCATCGCCGGGAGGCCGCCGAGGTTGGAGAGCATCTTGATGCCGTCGATTCCCACGAAACTGACCATGACCCAGGAGACCACGCCGACGATCACGCCCCAGATCACCTTCATCGGGACACCGGCGTTGAGGTCGGAGTCGGCTGTCAGGCCGCGGGTGCAGAGGTTGCCGATGGCGTCGGTCTGGGAGTCCGCCGCGGTGACGTAGGAGATGTAGGCGATGAACAGCAGCAGCGGTATCCACACCTGGGAGAATGGCAACTGACGGAACAGCGCATAGAGCACGTTTTCGACGCCACGATCGTTGAGCACGGCATAGAGGTCGGCGCCGCCCGTGCCGGCATGAGCCTGGAAGTAGAGCGCGGTGCCGGAGAAGATCAGGATCCAGACGCTGGCGAACAGTGCCGGATAGAGCAGATTGACGCGCAGGAACTCGCGCACCGTGTAGCCGCGGGAGATCTTGCCCAGAAACAGCGCCGCCACCGGTGCCCAGGCGAACCACACCGCCCAGTAGAAGATCGACCACCACTGCGGCCACGGGTCGTTGCCCGCGGCGCCGGTGAACAGGCTCTTGGTGAAGAAGTTGTCGAGATAGACGCCGAACGATTCGACGCCCAGGGCCAGACAGAAGACGGTCGGGCCGACGATGAACATGAAAACGCCGAGAATCGCCAGCAGCACGGCATTCAACGACGACAATCGGGCGATGCCCTTCTGCAGGCCGCTGGCGGCTGAAATCACGAAGGTCACCACGATGATGGCGATGATCACGCCGAGTCGCAGCGGACTGGTCTCACCGCCCAGATACTGGCCCGCGCCGCCGGCCAGGGTCAGCGCGCCGGTGCCCAGCGACGATGCCATACCGGCCACCAGCGCGTAAAGCGAGATTGCATCGATCAGGCCGCCGAAGCGCTTGATCCTGGGGCCGAAGACCGGCTCCAGCATGCTCGAGATCGAGAAGCGCAGGCGCAGATTGTAGAACGCCAGCGCAAAGATCAGCGCCGGCACGGCGTAGATTGCATAGGGCGTGAACGACCAGTGCAGAAACATGGTCGACATGGCGAACAGCATGGCGTCGCTCGACCCCGCCTCCAGCCCGCTGGAGTCGGGTGGGCCCATGTAGTGGTAGAGCGGTTCGGCGGTGGTCCAGAACAGCACACCCACGGCGAGCGTGGTGCACAAGGTGATCGAGAACCAGCGCAGGCGCGACAGCAGCGGCGTGGCATCCCGGCCGCCGATGCGGATACCGCCGAGCGGAGAGAAATAGACGATCACCGCCATGACCAGCAGATAGAGGCTGCCCAGGCTGAACAGCCATGAGAAATTGGTCAGGACCGCATCGTTGAGCGCGCTGGCCGTGGCCAGAAACGCGTCCAGGTCGACATAGCTGGCAATGACCGCGACCAGCAGTATCAAAAAGGTCGGCCAGAATACCAGTGGCCGCAGCGAAGTCTGCATACCCGTCTCCCGTTATCGTTATCGTAGGCGTCGATACGCCATGCTTATGGCGCTATAACCTAACGCCTTTGCTACCCGGTGGGGCAAGCGGCCGCTGGGAATGACGGTATGCCTCTGGCTCATGGGGTGCGGTGGCGGCGGTTGCTATCGAACCCTGTAGAATGCGGCCGAAAATCGACGAAGGAGACGCAATGGAGCCTGAAGACCTCACCAGACTGGTCACCCGCAAGATGCCTTTCGGCAAGTACGAGGGATGGCTGATTGCCGACCTGCCGGGCCCATACCTGAACTGGTTCGCCCGAGAGGGCTTTCCGGGCGGGGAGATCGGACGTCTGCTCGCGCTGATGCACGAGATCGATCACAACGGCCTTAGTGGGCTGTTGGACCCTTTGAGAGAGCGGCGGTGACGCCAGTAGCCGGGTCGGTCGAACAACTTTTCCTGCGGCGGATGCCGCAAGGCCCGCTGCAGCCCGATGATATCGGTCTGCGTTCTGCGGCGGTCGATGATGGGAAATCGCTGCCTCAGGCCCCGTCATTCCGGCGTCGACCCTGACATGCGTAACCGCCCCAGGCGATCCGGCTCACCCCAGCAGGCGGCCCACCAGGTAGGCGGCGACCAGACCGCTGGCGATGGCGCCGGAGGCCCAGGCTCGGCGTCGCCGGCGGGTCTGGAAATGGCGCAGTGCGACGTCCAGCTTGCGGGTCAGCAACTGCTGGCGAGCGGCGGCAGGCGCGGCCATCGGCGAGAAGTCGTTGGCCGCATCGCCGTGCCAGTGGGGCGCGTGGGTCAGGCCGAGCCCGGCCCGTAGTTGACCGATATCGCTGAGCAAACGATGGATGTCGTCATACTCGGCGCGGCGCTCGGGCGAGCCCAGGGCGGCTTGCGCATCCGCCCTCAATGACTGATTGGGACAGCGCTGGGTCGCGCGGCTCAGTGCCTCCGGCGTCGCCTGTTTCGCGATGCCCAGCCGCAGGTAGAGATCACGCATGCTGCATCAGCAGGTCGTAGGCGCTCTTGATGCGCTGAAAGCGCTGCGAGGCGAGCGTGACTCGCCACTCGCTCTGGCCGTGGAAGCGATCGGGGTGATGGCGTTGGGCGAGACGGCGATAGGCGAGCTTGATCTCCTGTCGGGAAGCGTTGGCACCCAGCTCGAGTTCAATCAGGGCCCGCCTAACGCGATAGGAGGGGGCTGCGTGGTCAGGTCGGTGCGCTTGCTCCCGTCGCTGCTGCTCCTGCTGGTGCCACCGTTGGCGCGCCTCCTCCTCGCCCTTCCTGCGCGCCTCCTCTTCGGCCCTTCTCCGGGCCTCCGCGCGTGCCCGTTGTTCCCGCTCGGCCTTGGCCGCGGCTTCCCGTCGCTGTTCTCGCTCCCGGGCTTGCTGGGCCTGCTGGCGACGCAACCGCTGCTGGCGCCTGCGTTCATGCCACTGGCTTTCCGCCAGTCGCCTGACGCGGGCACGCCACGAGGCTCGAGGCGCGGCAGTCGTCTGTCGCGTCGCGCCGGCGTACGGCTGCTCGGCGGCGCTCGCGGCGTCGAACCCCGCTTCGGCAGATTGCCAGTGGCTGCGGTGGCTGAGGTCTTCCGGGGCGGCCAGCGTGCGACCGGTGACTTCCCGGTAGAGCGCCCGCAGCGAATCAGGAGAGACACATGACAGGTCGGCCAGAAAGCGCAGGATATGATGGTTGCGCAGGCTCAGGGCGCCATCGCTGGTGGCGAGGACGACCGCTTCGCGCAGGAATGCCTTGGCCGGCTCGGCCTGTGCCTTCACCAGTACCTCGGCTGCCAGTTGGACGTCGTCGAGACGGCTCTGCGTCACCGCCGACAGCAGGATATCGAGATCCTCCCGATGGCGTGCGAGCCCGGCCAGGCGCTCGAGATATCGGCGATCTTCCCGCAGGGTCACGGTCTTGTTGGCATAGATCCAGCACAGTAGCAGCAGCTCGGCGCTCTCTCGCTGGTTGGCGCTCTTCACGAGCAGTGATTCGAAGGACGAGAAGCCGTTTGAGAACATGGGCGTTCCGCACGATCCGGGGTGGTGATATCGGATTGCTGTTGTTTGTCGCCGAGTATACCCAATCGGTTCGGTCGGTGGTCCTCTCCAGGGCAGAAATCCCGGCCGGGAATGGACCGTTGCGTCAGTCAGCGAGGGAGAGCGTCAAGGTGACGATGCCTTCCTGGCTGGCCAGCTCCTCGGCCCGGGCCAGCAACTGCGAACCACAACCGCGCCGGAAATGGTCCGGGGCGACGAACAGCGCTTCCAGCTCCCGTTCGCCGACGTCGACGACGGTGTAGCCAACGATGTTCCGCCCTTGTTCCGCCACGATCGCGTGACCCTGTCGAAGGAGATGTCGGAAACCGTCGCTCGGTGCGGCAGCGAGCCAGGTCTCCAGTGCGGCGGGCGGGTAGTGCCCCGCGCACTGAACCCTTGCCGCCCGGTTACGAATCGACCAGAGCGCCGGCAGGTCGTCGAGCGTTGCCACGCGAAAGGCGAGCTCGTTGCACACCGCTCAGCGCATCCCTGAGGTCTTGTTCAGATTTTCCGGGCCGAAGGAGTCGGGCAGCAGTTCGTCCATGGTATAGCGCTTGAGCGGGCGGCCATCGCCGTCGAGAACCACGATCCGGGTCTCCGGCGTGGCGAATTCGCGAATGCGCTGACGGCAGTCGCCGCAGGGCGTGCAGAGGTGCTCGCCGGGGCCGATGACGTAGATTTCGCGTATCTCGCGCTCGCCGCTGGAGATCAGCCCGGCGATGGCGCTGGCCTCGGCACAGAGTCCCTTGTAGTTGGCGCTCTCGACGTTGCAACCCGCGTGAATCCGGCCGCTCTCGCTGATCAACACTGCGCCCACCGGATGGCCGGAATAGGGCACGTAGGCGTTGTCGCGAACGTGCAGCGCCATCCGCCGGACTTCATCGGACACCTGGATATCGGTCGCGGCCGGTTTCATCGATTCGTCTCCCGATCATCGCGCAACAATCCTTCCAGGGTGATCGCCATCATCTCGGAAAAGCCGGTCTGGCGCGCCTGGGCATCGAGGGCCTCGCCGGCCAGGATATGGTCGGAGACGGTACACACGGTCAGCGCGCGGGCGCCGAATTCGGCGGCGACCCCATACAGGCCGGCGGCCTCCATCTCGACGCCGAGAATCCCGTGGCGCTTCATGGTCTGAAAGAACTCGACGTTCGGCGTGTAGAACAGATCCGCCGAGAACAGGTTGCCGACCTTGATCTTCGTGCCGCGTTCGCGGGCGGCGTCCGCCGCATGGCGGACCAAGTCGAAATCGGCGATGGCGGCAAAATCGTGACCGCCGAAGCGCGCCCGGTTGACGCCGGAGTCGGTGCTCGCCCCCATGCCGATGACGATATCGTTGACCGCGACGTCGTCGCGCACCGCACCGCAGGAGCCGACCCGAACCAGTCGCTCGACGCCATACTCGGTGATCAGCTCCTTGGCGTAGATGGAGCAGGAGGGAATGCCCATGCCGCTACCCATCACCGAGATCCTGCGGCCCTGGTAGGTGCCGGTGAAGCCGAGCATGTTGCGCACTCGGTTGACGCACTCGACATCGTCGAGAAAGGTTTCGGCGATGAACTGGGCGCGCAGTGGGTCGCCAGGCATCAATACGGTGTCGGCGAAGGCGCCCGATTGGGCGTCGATATGCGGGGTTGCCATCATTTGTCTCCCTGGGGCGATTCCGTCAGTAGTGAACGCCCATGGTCCATCGAGGTCAGTCCGAAATGCTCGGCCAGCGTCTGGCCGATATCGGCGTAGCTTTCGCGGCGGCCATAGCTGCCGGGGGCCAGCGTGTCACTTGCGATCAGGATGGGCACCTGCTCACGGGTGTGGTCGGTCCCGCGCCAGGTCGGGTCGTTGCCGTGATCGGCGGTGAGGATCAGCAGGTCGCCGGGCTCGAGTCTTGCCATCACCTCCGGCAGACGCCGGTCGAAGGCCTCCAGGGCGCCGGCATAGCCTTCCGGATCGCGGCGGTGGCCGTAGAGCGTGTCGAAATCGACGAAATTGGTCATCACCAGCGTCCGGTCTCCAGCGTCGCCGATCGCCTTCAGAGTGGCGTCGAACAGCGCCTCGAAACCGTGGGCCTTGCGTACCTCGCTGACGCCGCAGTGGGCGTAGATATCGCCGATCTTGCCGACACCGAGTACGGTGCCGCCGTCGTCGTGTAGCTTCTGCAGCACGGTCGGCGTCGGCGGTTCGATGGCGTAGTCGCGGCGATTGCCGGTACGTTCGAAGGTTTCCGGCGTTTCGCCGATGAACGGCCGGGCGATGACGCGGCCGATGTTGTAGGGCATCAGCAGTTCGCGGGCGATCTCGCACAGCCGGTACAGGCGGTCGAGACCGAAGTGGGTTTCATGGGCGGCGATCTGGAACACGGAATCCGCCGAGGTGTAGACGATCGGCTTGCCGCTGGCGATATGTTCCTCGCCCAGCGCCTCGATCACCGGCACCCCGGAGGCGTGGCAGTTACCGAGCACCCCGGGCAGCTCGGCGCGCTCGATCAATGCTTCGAGCAGTTCCGGCGGAAAGCTGTTCTCGCGCTCGGTGAAGTAACCCCATTCGAACAGTGCCGGCACGCCGGCGATCTCCCAGTGGCCGGAGGGGGTGTCCTTGCCGGAGGAGATTTCGCGGGCACAGGCCCAGGCGCCCGCGACGGTGTCGGGAACGTCGACGCCGGCCGCCCATTCGCCGGTGCTCAGCCGATGGGCGTGATAGAGCCCGAGACGAGCCAGGTTGGGTAGCGCAAGCGGCCGGCCGGCATCGGCGCGATAGCGGGCGATATGCCCGAGCGTGTCGGAACCGGCATCGCCGAAGTCCGCGGCATCCGGGGCGTTGCCGATGCCGAAGGAGTCGAGGACCAGCAGAATCGCGCGTTTCATCTCTTTGCCTCGTTCATGACAGATCTTCCTGGCGCAGCGTGGCGTGAACCAGCGGGGGCAGCTCGACGGGCGCATCGCCGAGGTCGAAGGCGTGACGCAGGCGTTGGCTGACGGCGTCGGCATCGGCCCGGTCCGCGGCATGGATGCGTAGCAGCGGCTGTCCCGGTTCGAGGTGCTGGCCGAGCGGGGCGATGTGTGACAGGCCGACTCGGTGATCGATGGCATCACCTGCGTTACGTCGGCCGCCGCCCAGCTCGACCACGCTCAGGCCCAGTGCGCGTGTGTCGATGGCGCGGAGGAATCCCGTCCGATCCGCCTCGAGGTCGAGCGTGACCGGGGCGGGGGGGAGGTAGTGGTTGGCGCGCTCCGCCAGGTCGCCAGGGCCGCCGAGACCATGCACCATGCGCGAGAAGCGCTCGAGCGCCTCGCCGGAGTCGAGCGCGCGATCCAGGCGCTTGTCGGCATCACCGGCATTGCTGGCCAGGCCGGACTGGATCAGCATCTCCTGGGCCAACGACCGCGTCACTTGATGGAGGCGGCTCTCCTTGCCATGACCGCCAAGCAGCCGCAGTGCCTCGAAGACTTCCAGTGAATTGCCGGCGCAGTCGGCCAGCGGCTGGTTCATGTCGGTCAGCAGTACGCTGGTCCGGGTGCCCGCGCCGCAACCGATGGCGACGATCGCCTCGGCCAGTTCGCGCGACGCTTCCGGCGTCGGCATGAAGGCGCCACTGCCGACCTTGACGTCCATCACCAGCGTCTCGAGGCCGCAGGCGAGCTTCTTGCCCAGAATCGAGGCGACGATCAGCGGGATCGACTCCACCGTGGCGGTGACGTCGCGAACGCCGTAGAGACGCTTGTCGGCCGGCGCCAGCGACCCGGTCTGGCCGATGATCGCCACGCCGACCTCTTGCACCAGGCGGCGGAAAACGGCGTCGGACGGGGTCACGTCGTAGCCGGGAATCGATTCGAGCTTGTCCAGGGTGCCGCCGGTGTGGCCCAGGCCGCGACCGGAGACCATCGGCACGTGGCCACCGCAGGCGGCGACCCAGGGGCCGAGGACCAGCGACACCAGATCGCCGACCCCGCCGGTGGAGTGCTTGTCGAGCACTGGGCCGTCAAATGCGAGGTCGTCCCAGCGCATTACCTGCCCGGAGTCGCGGATCGATTCGGTCAGCGCCACCGCCTCGTCCCGGTTCATGCCGTTGAGATAGACGGCCATGGCGAACGCGCCGATCTGCGCGTCGCCGATGCTGCCGTCGGCGATGCCGCCCATGACCAGGTCGAGCATCTTGCGGTCGAGGGTCTGTCCATCGCGCTTACGTCGAATGATTTCCTGCGTCAGCATGGCGCTCTCCGCTCATGATCGACCGTGTCAGTATCCGCCGCGGGTCGGTTGGGTGTCGTCGCCCGAGAGTGTCGCGAGCAGCGCGTCCAGTAGACCGGAAGCGCCGAAGCGGAAGTGCGCGGGCGTGAGCCACGCCTCGCCCATGATGTTGGCGGCCAGGTCCAGATAGGCCTTGGCATCGTCGCTGGAGCGGATGCCGCCGGCGGCCTTGAATCCGACGTCGCGGCCACTGTCGCGAATGGCGCCAAGCAGTATCTCGGCGGCTTCCAGCGTGGCGTTGGTCGCCACCTTGCCGGTGGAGGTCTTGAGGAAGTCCGCACCGCACTCGAGGGCGATGTCTGCCGCCTGGCGGATCAGCGCCGGGTCCTTGAGTTCGCCGGTTTCCAGTATCACCTTGAGCAGGCGGTCGCCGCAGGCGTCGCGGCAGGCGGAGACCAGGGCGCGTCCCGACTCGGCATCGCCGCCGATCAGCGCCTTGTAGGGAAAGACCACATCGACCTCGTCGGCGCCGGCCGCGACGGCTGCCCGGGTCTCCCGGCAGGCGCGCTCGACGTTGACGCTGCCGTCGGGGAAATTGGTCACCGTGGCGATCCGCACCCGGTCGCGGATTCCCATCGCCGTCAGCTCGCGATCCGCCGCGTCGATGAAGGCGGGGTAGAGGCAGACCGCGGCAGGGGCGCCGTATGGCGTGTCGGTACGACGACACAGGGCTCGAATGGCACCCTCGTCGTCGTCATCGTTGAGCGAGGTGAGGTCCATCATTGCCAGCGCCTGGCTGGCGGCGTGCTCGAGACTGCTCATCCATTTATCTCCTTGTCCGGCGTCTTTGCGCCGGTTTCCTGCCGGCCCGGCTCCTAGCGCGTTTCCGCCCAGTCTGCCGGGGCTTGATGGCGTTTGTGCGGCAAGCACCCCGGGTCAGGCGGTACCGGCCAGCGACAGAAAGATCCCGGCCAGGGTGGCCGACATCAGGTTGGAAAGGGTGCCGGCGAGTACGGCCTTGAGGCCGTAGCGGGCGATCTCGGGCCGGCGACTGGGCGCCAGCGTACCGAGGCCGCCGAGCAGGATCGCGATCGACGAGAGGTTGGCGAAGCCGCACAGCGCAAACGACAGGATCGCGGCGGTGTGGGGAGACATCGCCTGCCCGGTCGACTCGACCACGGTATCCCCGCTGATATAGGGGGCCAGGTTGATGTATGCCACGAATTCATTGACCACCAGCTTCTGGCCGATGAACGAACCTGCCAGCGTCGCTTCATGCCAGGGAATGCCGAGCACGAACGCCAGCGGCGAAAACAGCCAGCCGAGGATCATCGACAGGCTCAGCGAATCCATCCCGAACCAGCCGCCGACGCCACCGAGGATGCCGTCGATCAGGGCGATCAGACCGATGAAGGCCAGCAACATCGCGCCGACGTTGGCGGCCAGCATCAGCCCCGACGAGGCACCGGAAGCGGCGGCATCCAGCACGTTGGCCGGCTTGTCCTCGGCTTCCAGGACCTCCTTGGCCTGCTGGGTGCGATCGTCCGGCGTCTCCGTTTCCGGCATTAGAATCTTGGCAAACAGCAGGCCACCGGGCGCCGCCATGAACGAGGCAGCAATCAGGTACTCCATGGGGATGCCGAGCTCGGCGTAACCGGCGAGCACCGAGCCGGCGACGGACGCCAGGCCGCCGCACATGACCGCGAACAGCTCGGAGCGCGTCATGCTGGCCAGGAACGGCCTTACCACCAGCGGCGCTTCGGTCTGGCCGACGAAAATGTTGGCCGTGGCGGAAAGCGATTCGGTGCGCGAGGTGCCCAGCATCTTCTGCAACGCGCCACCCAGGATGCGCACGACCCACTGCATGATGCCCAGGTAGTAGAGCACCGCCGTCAGCGACGAGAAGAAGATGATGATCGGCAACACCTTGATGGCGAAGACGAAGCCGACATTGGTCGGGTCGGCCAGGTTGCCGAACAGGAAGCCGATGCCGTCGTTGGCGTAGCTGATGACCTGGCTGACGGCGCTGGAGACGGAGCCCAGCACGCTCTGGCCGACAGGTACGTAGAGCACGAAGGCGCCGATACCGGCTTGAATGGCGAAAGCGCCGATGACGGTACGCAAGCGAATCGCCTTGCGGTCGCTCGAGAAGATCAGCGCGATCAGCAGTAGCACGATGACGCCGACCAGACCCATGAGGAGTGTCATGTTGTTGTCCTTGGTGTTGGCCTTTGTGGGTAGGAAGCGCACATGAAGGGCATCGGCGAGCGGGGAGCGGATCCCGTGGCCTGGCGCCTGTGGTCATGGACCGATATGACGATGGCCGGCACTCGAGTAGCGCAGTTCCTGAGATATTTTTAACATTTTTGGGTTTTGCTCGTCACTTATTGTTTTTCTTTTAACAAGCCCATAAAGTAGTTTTGAGCCGTGGGTAGGCCTATATATGGTGTTTTTTAGGCTGCTTCGTTACCAGACTTGCTTGTGTCAAAGCGGTGTCGGTCGACGGTGTAGATGAAAAAATAGTCACAAAATCAAGACGGCCATGCCGTAGGCCCTGTTTGAAAAATCGATGAGCGTCGGTCAGCCAAGGCAAGAATCGGCGCAAAGACGCCGTGTGGGTGAGCGCGGGGATTTTTCAGACCAATCGAACAACGATGTCACAACAAACAAGGTAGGGGGATCGCATGATAGAGCGACTTGCATGGCCGAGGGTGGATTCGGTGAGGCCGGCAGACGGGGGAATTCGTCATTCGCGACTGGCACTGGCGGCAGGGGTTGGGGCGATGCTGCTCGCCGTCTCTCCGGCCTGGGCCGCCGATGATCAGGGCGGTGCGCCGGTCATCGAGCAGGAGACGCCGGACGAGGGGCCAGCCGCCGAGGGGCAAACCGCCGACGGCCCCTATCTTTCCGACTGGTATCATCAGAACCTCACCGTCATCGGCAGCAAGAATATCCGATTCGGGCCGCAGCAGGTCGACGATATCTATCTGGAGTACGAGTTCTTCGGTCGTAAGGGGCCGCTGGATCTCTACGGCTATATCGATTTTCCGAAGTTCTTCGGCGTCGGCAACGCGGCGGACAGCGGCATCTTCGACAAGGGGTCGCCGGTGTTCATGGAGCTGGAGCCGCGCCTCTCCATCGATGACATGACCGGCCAGGACCTCAGCTTCGGCCCGTTCAAGGAGTGGTTCGTCGCCTTCGACTATATCTTCGATTGGGGGCACACCACCGAGAGCCGCCAGAACACCCTTTATGCCGGCCTGGGCACCGATATCGACACCGGCTCGCCGCTCGGGCTCTCGTTCAATCTCTACAAGCGTCGCCAGTGGGAAAACTACGGCGCCGCCAACGAGCACTCCTGGGACGGCTATCGCGCCCAGTTGAACTACTCCTACCCGCTGGGCAGCTTCGATAACGGTGCGTCGCTGGTCTACGTCGGTTTCACCAACCACGACTTCGGTTCGGACCTGGGCGACAACGACCCGACCCGTACCAACGAATCGACCGTGGCGACCAACGTGCTGCTATATCAGTTCACGCACCTGCGGTTCATGGCAGTGGCGCGTTACTTCCACAACGGCGGACAGTGGAACGATGGCGAGATGGCGCCGTTCCCCAACAGTCATGGCGACAGTTTCGAGTTGCGCTCCACCGGCTGGGGTTACTACTTCGGCGTCGGCTGGCAGTTCTAACCTGGCGGGAAGAGATTCGTCGACGGGGAGCCTGCGGGCTCCTCGCTGCGTTACAGGGTATGATCATCGACCGACGGCAATACCGAGCTGCCAGATACGCCTCCAAGGAAGAGTCATGCCGCGCGAGACACTGTTGCGACACCCTGATCTGGAAGATGATGTCGGGAGAACCCCATGAATGGCCGCAGCGCCGTAAGGCTCGAGAGACTCCGTGAAGCGATTCGGCGTCACGGTGCGCTTCCGTTGGCGGACGCGGCGACGCTGTGCGATGTCTCCGAGATGACGGTGAGGCGGGATATCGCCGCCAGCAATGGCGCTATCGTCTCTTTCGGCGGCCATCTGGTGATGGCCGATAACCCCCAGTTCGCGGTCGCCTACAATCTCGATGCGCAGAGAGACCGCTACGCGAAGGCCAAGCAACGTCTCTGCGAGGCGGTCGTGTCGATGATCGAGGAGGGTGATACCGTCTTCGTCGATTGCGGCACGACGTTGATGCCGTTCTGCGCGTTGCTGCCGCGCGAGATGAACGTGACCATCGTCACCTACGCCCTCAACGTTGCCAACGCGTTCAGCCAGCGCGACATGCCCAACATGCGCTTGGTGGTGCTCGGGGGGCTCTACTACGCCGCTTCCGACTCCTTCGGCGGGCAGGACGTCACCACGGCGATTCGACGCCTGGGCATCAACAAGGCGTTGATCTCTGCCGCTGGCGTCCATGCCGAAAAGGGAGCCAGCTGTTTCCACTTTCATGAAGTGGCGCCCAAGCAGGCCGCCATCGAGCATGCGGAGCGCAGGATCCTGGTCGCCGACGAGAGCAAGCTCGACGTGATGCGTGCGGCATTTTTTGCCGAGCTGTCGGATTTCGACACCCTGCTGACCAGTGGCGATCCCGGCCGGACCTGGCGCGACCGGATGCCCGCAGAGGTGATCGCGAAGATCGACGTGGTCTGATCCTCCTTTTTTTAGTAGAACTCTACAGCGGAAAAATCCTGTTTCTGATAGGAGGAATTCGTGTCGCCCTAGGGGTAGGATGGCCAGACTTCCTACTTTTCGAACAGGTGACCGGATCGATGTCTGCTACCTCATCGTCTTCTCAGAATCCCGCCGTGCCGCTTTGCCCTCCCGCCGACGCCAGCTACTACGCCGCCTCCATCGTCGGCTTCGATGCCACCGATGCCGGCCGCTACGCCTTGCGTTCCCCCGCCACCGGGGAGGTGATCGCCGAGGTCGCCGATTGCGGCGTGGCGCAGGCGAAGCTGGCTGCAGACAATGCCCAACGCGGTTTCGAAGCGTGGCGCAAGACCACCGCCTTCGAACGGGCAGCTCTGCTCAAGGCGTGGCACCAAGTGATGATGGAGGCCAAGGAAGTCCTCGCCGTCACCATGTCCCGGGAGATGGGCAAGCCGATCCGCGAGGCCCGTGGTGAAGTGGATTACGCCGCCGGCTTTCTGGAGTGGTACGCGGAACAGGCCAAGCGTGTCGATGGCGACATTCTGCCCAGCCAGCATCCGGACAAGCGCCTGACCGTGCTGCGTCAGCCGGTCGGCCCGGTGTTCGCGATCACGCCGTGGAATTTCCCGGCCGCGATGATCACCCGCAAGGTGGCGCCGGGGCTGGCGGCAGGCTGCTCGGTGATCGTCAAGCCGGCGGAGCAGACGCCGATCACGGCGCTGCTGCTGGCTCGGCTCTGGCAGCAGGCCGGTGGGCCGGCGGAGGTGTTCCAGGTGATCACCGCCGAACGACCGGCAGCCGTCAGCGACGTGTTGATGGAAGATCGACGCATCCGCAAGGTGACCTTCACCGGCAGCACGCCGGTCGGCAAGTATCTCTACGCCAAATCCGCCGCCACCATGAAGCGCATGTCGCTGGAACTGGGTGGGCATGCGCCGTTTCTGGTCTTCGACGACGCCGACATCGAGGCCGCGGTGGCCGAGGTGATGGCGAGCAAGTTCCGCAATGGTGGCCAGACCTGTGTCTGTGCCAACCGCATCTACGTTCAGCGTGGCATTCTCGACGCTTTCTCCGAGCGCCTGACGGCCGCGGTCGACGAACTGCGCGTGGGGCAGCCGGAAGACGAGACGACCCAGATCGGTCCGCTGGTCAGCCAGGCGGGGCGCGACAAGGCGCAGTCTCATATCGACGATGCCCTGGCCAAGGGAGCCCGTCGCCTGACGGCCGAGCGTGAGGTCGACGGGTTCTTCGTTGCGCCGACGGTGCTCGCGGACGTTACCAATGACATGCAGATCATGCAGGAGGAGACCTTCGGTCCCGTCGCCCCGCTGATCGCCTTCGACAGCGAGGAGGAGGCGGTCGCCGCCGCCAACGCCACGCCGTTCGGTCTCGCCGCCTATCTGTGGACCCGCAACCTGGGGCGGGCGGCGCGCGTCTCCGAAGGGCTGGACTACGGTATCGTCGGTGTCAATGACGGTGCGCCTTCCGTGCCCCAGGCGCCGTTCGGTGGCGTCAAGGATAGCGGGCTGGGTCGCGAGGGGGGGCGTTACGGCATCGACGAATATCTCGACACCAAGTTCGTCTCGACGCGGCTGGATGGCTGACCGCCGTGTCGGTTGACGAAACCGACCTGAAGCGGCCGCCGGTCGAGCTCGACCTGGCCACGGCGTTGCGTGAGACCAATCTGCGTCACGCTCGCGTGGTGGCCGGCGAGCGCTCGCTGGGTCGGCCGTTGCGCTGGGTGCACATGGTCGATCATCCCGATATCGTCGCCTGGGTTCGCGAGGGTCAACTGCTGTTGACCACCGGCTACCACTGGCCCGACGAACCGGCCGCCGAGCGCTCGCTGATCGAGGCGCTGGTGAAGAAGAAGCTGGCCGGCGTGGCGCTGGCGGTGCCGAGGTTTCTCACTGCCTTCCCCGAGACCAGCCGTCGCGTCGCCGAATCGCTGGACTTCCCGCTCCTGGAGATTCCCTGGGATGTACCGTTCAGCCAGATCACCGAGGAGGTGCACGCCTGGCTGATCGCTCGTCAGGGGCAGTTGATCGCCCAGGCGGAAAGGATTCATCGCGACCTCACCCGGTCGGCGCTGACTGCGCGCAGTCTGGGCGATATCGCTACGGCATTGAGCCTGTTGCTCGAGCGGGATGTGTTCTTTACCGGTCTGGAGGGCGAATGGCTGGGAGGCAGCGCCGGGCTCGAGACGATACGCCTGCCGACATCGGCCATGCTAGCCGATGCCCAGTTTCTGACCTCGGTCTCGGCTCGCTCCCTGGGCGAGGAGGGCGGTGGCCGGATGCTGGCCTGTCCGGTACGGATTCTGGAGGTGCCGGCCGCTACGCTGTGGATCGACGAGACGGCGTCTCCCGTCGGCGAGCTGGAACGGCGCGCCGCCGAGCAGGCTGCCCTCATCTCCGCACTACACCTGTCCCACCAGCGGGCGCTGCAGGCACAGGAGACCCGGCTCGGCTACGCCTTCGTCGACTCGTTGCTGGAAGGGCGGTTCGAGCCCACCCCGGCCGCGCTGGAGCGGGCGTCGCTGCAGGGGTGGGATCCCCGTGCCGGCTACCATGTCTGTGCCATCCTGCTCAACGAGCCGGTCCCGCTGAGCCGGGACGGGCTGCTGCGTCGGGAGCAATGGGAGCGTCGCCTGAGGGAGCAGCTCGAGACCCAAGGCTTGCCGCCGTTGATTTCCGTCTCGCTCAACCAGTTGCTGTTTCTGGTTCGCACCGATGTCTCGACGGCACTGCTATGGCGCGAACTCAACGATGGCGCGGCGGCCATGGCGGTCAGTCGCGAAGCGCGGGGGACGGCAGCCATTGCCGAGGGCGTCGGCGACGTGGCGCGTCTGCTGCCCTCCCTCAAGCCGGGGGAGCGCCGGGATTTCGAAGCCTTGCTGTTCGACCGGGTGCTGGAAGGCGATGCCGAGGCGCGACGGCTGTTCCTCGAACGCATTTCCCGTGCCCTGGGGCAGGGCGCGCGACGGCAGAGTGCTGTCGAGACGCTCTCGGCGCTGGCGGACAGCGGCTTCCAGTTGGCACAGACCGCCCGAGCACTCGATATCCACATCAGCACGCTGCGTTATCGGATCGAGCGACTGGAGACGGCGCTGGGCATGCCCCTGAACGACGCCGACGCCAGACTGCAGCTCCAGGTCGCCATACGCCTGCTCAACGCGGAGTCCGGTTGAACGCCAGCCGAAGCATCGACATACGACTCTGGAAACGCATTTCGACACTACCCGAGAGAACACCATGCAATTGACGGATTTCACCACCTTGACCTTCGACGTCTACGGCACCCTGATCGACTGGGAGAGCGGCATGGTCGCCGGGCTGCAGCCGCTGCTGCAGCGCACCGGGCTGAGCCTGAGCCGCGACCAGGTGCTCGAGGCGCACGCCCGACATGAATCGACCCAGCAGCGTTACACGCCACACCTGCAGTATCGGCTGCTGTTGGCGGTCGTCTACAAGCGCCTGGCGGAAGAGTGGGACGTGGCGGTCAACCATGACGAGTGCCTGGCCTACGGTGACTTCGTCAAGCAGTGGCCGGCTTTCGCCGACACGGCGGAGGCGCTTGGCTATCTCAAGCAGCACTACAAGCTGGTGGTACTATCCAACGTCGACAACGAGAGCTTCGCTTACAGCCAACGCAAGCTTGGCGTCGAGTTCGATGCGGTCTACACGGCGGAGGACATCGGTTCCTACAAGCCGGCGGCGCGCAACTTCGACTATATGCTGGAAAAACTCGGTGAGCGCGGGATCGACAAGTCGAAAATCCTGCATACCGCCGAGAGCATGTTCCACGACCACCAGCCGGCCAACCGCTATGGATTGGCCAACTGCTGGATCTATCGTCGCCACGACAAGGAAGGCTTCGGCGCGACCATGAATCCCGGCGACATGCCGAGGGTCGACTTCCGCTTCAACAGCATGGCGGCGCTCGCCGAGGCGCATCGCGAGTTGGCGTGATTGCCTTCAGCGAAGTGCACCCCACACCTGCGCTTCGCTGATGCCCAGCGCCTCGAATTCCGCCTGCCTCAGTGGCGCTTCGTCGAGCAGGAAGAATTCGTCGAGCTGTGGTGGGGCGACGTCGGTCTCCGAAAGCATGGCGTGAACCTGGCCACGGTGATGCGTCTGGTGGACGAAGAGATGCGCCAGCACGCGATGTGCTGGCTCGAGTTGTCGACGGTCGGCCCGCTCGAGCGTGACGTTGTCGGCGAGCGTCGAAGGTTTCAGCTCGTCGCAGACAGCGATCAGTCGTCGGTCCAGCATCTCCTGCGCCGGCAGAAGCGTGTCGATGCGCGCGTGCGGTGTCTCGTCCTCGAACGCCCGCTGACCGAGCGTACCCCCCTCGAGCGCGTCGATGTAGTAGGCGTCGACGACCAGGATATGGTTGAGCGTGGCATGGATCGACGGGAAGAAGCTGCTGCGTCTGGCCTGTAGCTCGGCCACCGACAATCTGGCGCAGGCCGTCAGCAGGCGATGGTTCGACCACAGATTGCAGTAGGCCTGATGGCGAAAGTGTTGGATCATGACAGGATTACCTCGCGCTTCTCTTCGGTATCGCAGGAGTCGTCATGGAAATCCTACACGGTTTGGTCGTCATCACCTTCGTGCATCTGCTGGCGGCCGCCTCGCCGGGGCCGGACTTCGTCCTCGTCACCCAACAGACGCTCAACCACGGCAAGCGCATCGGCCTGCTGTGCAGCCTGGGCATCGCGCTGGGCCTGTCGATCCACATCGTCTATTCCGCCTTCGGGCTCGCCGCGGTGATCGCCAATTCCGCCGAAGCGCTGTGGGCGATCAAGCTGCTGGGCGGGGCCTACCTTCTCTATCTGGGGATCAAGGGGTTGCGCTCACGGCCGGCTGCCGTGACGGCGAATATCGGTGATGCCCCGGTGGTGGCGCCGCGCTCGGCGCTGCGCACCATCGGCACCGGGTTTCTCTGCAACGCGCTCAATCCCAAGGCACCCATCTATTTCGTCTCGCTGTTCACCATCGTGCTGTCGCCGTCGATGCCGCTATACCAGATTGCCATCTACGGCGCCTGGATCATGCTCATCCAACTGGGTTGGTTCTCGGCGGTAGCGCTACTGCTCTCGACTCCGCCAATTCATCGTGCGTTCAAACGCTTCAGTCATTGGATCGACCGGGTGCTGGGGCTGGCGATGGTGGCGTTGGGTATCAAGGTGCTGACGACGCGGGTGTGATCCCGACAATGCCGGCACACAGCTGCGCTCGCCCACATTGCGTTGAAATCCGGCTCAAAATGCTCGTTTACTGCCCGTGAACGGTGTTTCTTCGACGGAGTTTGCCTCCAGGGGTATCGCTCGTGACGTCCGTCGGCATCCCCGCCGATGCTTTCCTCGCCGACTCATTTTCGGCATCCTGAATCGCATTCCATCAACTGGCGAGGAACGCTCATGAAGACTTGGCTGCGGGGCCTGCCCAAGGTCGAACTGCATCTGCATATCGAGGGTTCACTGGAGCCGGAACTGATGTTCGCGCTGGCGGCGCGCAATAACGTGGCGCTGCCTTACGACACGGTAGATGAAGTGCGCGCGGCCTACGATTTCAGTGATCTGCAATCTTTTCTGGATCTCTACTACCAGGGTATGCGGGTGCTGCACACCGAGCAGGATTTTCATGATCTCGCTATGGCGTACCTCGAGCGTGCCCACGAAGAGGGCGTGGTGCATGTCGAATTGTCATTCGATCCCCAGGCGCATCTGAACCGGGGAGTGGAGCTGGCGATCCCGTTCGAAGGGTTGCGCCGTGCCATGCGAGACGCACAGCGCCGCTGGGGCATGACCACGGCACTGATCATGAGCTTCCTGCGCGATCGTGATGCGAGCGAAGCGATGGACGTGCTCGAGAAAGCAGCACCCTTCTACGAGTCGATCGACGCCGTGGGGCTCGATAGCGCGGAAGTGGGCAATCCGCCGGCCAAGTTCGCGGCGGTATTCGAACGGGCCAAGGCGCTGGGCATTCCTCGCGTGGCACACGCAGGGGAGGAGGGGCCGGCGACTTATATCAGCGAAGCGTTGGACGTACTCGATATCTGTCGGGTCGATCACGGTGTCGCCTGCCTGCAGGATGAGGCGCTGCTGGAGCGTCTGCGCGAGTCCCAGATCCCGCTGACCGTCTGTCCGCTTTCCAACGTGCGATTGAAGGTCGTTCCGACGATGGCCGATCATCCGTTGCCAGCGATGATCGAGCAGGGGGTGAAAGTCACGCTCAATTCGGACGACCCGGCCTATTTCGGCGGCGGCGTACTGAATAATTACCTGGCTTGTTTCGAGGCCTTCGACTGGGATCGGGAGCTTTTCAAGCAGTTGGCGGGTAACGCGATCGAAGTCGCGTTCATGTCGGAGACTCGCCGCAGCGAGCTCTTGGCAAGGCTGTCGACCTGCTGAACGGTTTCGAACCCCGCGCGAGACTGCCCGCCGAATGATGGCGGGCAGTCTCGTTCAGCCCTCTAGATAGGCAGTGGTGTCCTGTGACGCGTCGGCCAGATCGGTAAGGAACGGAGTCAGCCGGTCGAGCGCTTCCTTGGCAAGCTCGGGATCGATGGCGAAGCAGATCCGAAGGTAGTCTTCACCCTCCGGACCGAAGGCGCTGCCCGGGGCTACGCCGACTTTGGCTTCCCGCAGAATCCGCTTGGCCGTCTCCAGGCTGGATTCATCGAGCCCGTGAACCTTGAAGAAGAGGTAGAAGGTACCTTCGGGTGAGAATACGGTCACGTTGTCCAGCGCGGTCAGCCCGTCGACCAGGACGTCCCGCGATGCCTGGCAGCGGGCGACCTGCTGGGCGATGAACTCATCGCCCTCCTCGAGAGCGACGATACAGGCCCGCTGAATGAACGATGCCACGCCGGTGGTGTTGTACTGGCAGAGTCGGGCGAACAATTGATCCATGCCGCCCGGGAACGTGATCCATCCCGCACGCCAGCCGGTCATGCACCAGTTCTTGGAAAACGTGTTGGTCACCAGCAACTTGTCATCAGGCTCGCAGACCTGCAGGAAAGAGGAGGCTGGGCCTTCACCGTCATAGACGAAGTGATTGTAGACCTCGTCTGCCACGATCCAGAGCCCTTTCTCTCGGCAGAAGTCTCTCAACCGCCGCATATCCTCGAGCGGCATGCGCCAGCCCGTCGGGTTGGACGGTGAGTTGATGAAGACTGCACGGGTGCGCTCGGTCACTCTAGCGAACAGCTTGTCCAGGTCGAGCTCGATATTGCCATCCGGGTAGAAGTCGAAGGCAACCGGCACGTTGACCCCTCCCACGATCTCGATCATCTGCCTGGCATTGGGCCAGGCCGGGGTGGGCATGATGACTTCGCTTCCTTCATCGAGAATCGCCTGCATCGCCATGGTGACGGCATTCATGCCACCGACGGTGACGCAGAAGCGATCGCTGGAGACGTCCACCTGCCAATGGCGACGATGGTAGTCGGCCAGTGCCTGGCGAAGCTCGGGCAACCCTTGAGAGTAGCTGTAGCGGGTATCGTCGTCCGTCAATGCATCCATTGCCGCCTGTTTGATGTATTCAGGTGTCGGCAGGTCACCCTCACCGATCCAGAGCCTGACGACCGAGGCGTCGTGCCGGGCGAGATCCGCGACCGCGACGATCTGGTTGTCGGGCATCGCTTGAACACGGGAAGAGCAGGGGTGGCTCAGGTTGGCGGGTATGGCATCGAGCATGGCGATCTCGCACGGGGAGGAAGTGGGCCCGCCCAATCTTATAACGCGATCGATTTGAGGTGCTAATCGTCTCTTTGGTCGAGCCCTATCGCGCTAACATTTTATAACACGCTGGATTTGCTAAGGTTTGTAAAAACTGAGCTACGATTAATCAAAGATCTTCAGGATGATTAATAGAATTTTGTTGCATCTGGATACCAAACGGTTACTTTTCGCGAATAATGGGGCTCCCCCGATTCCCCGTGTCTTCGGTCTGCTGAGGTGAAAGTCGATGGCTGCTCTCGTCGTTATCGTTCGAGTCGATGGCAATGTCTTTTTGATGGATCCCCAAAAGCCCCTGGTTCAGGGGATGGCGGTTCCGGAAGGCGCCACCCTCTTCTCACCGGATGGCGGTCGACTCGTTCTGGCCGACGGCACCGTGCTGCCGTTGAGCGCAGGGCAACCGTTTACCTTGCAGATTATCGAAGGCATCGCCACGGTCGCTGTGGCGGATCCGGCCGCGACGGATCCGGAAGTAGCGGCACTTCAAGCGGCCATCGCTTCAGGACAGGACCCCACGGCCATTCAGGAAGCTCCGGCGGCCGGTGCCGGAGAAGGTGGCGGGACGATTGCAGGCGGCGGTGGTTTCTCCGCGCCTTTCGATATCGCCCGGACCGGGCGCGAAGAGTCCAGCACCTACCGTTATACGGCGGCGCAGGCTAGTCCCGAACGGGTAACGGTGACGCCTGCCAGCTTCAATCCCGAGGCGAACACGACGACGGGCGATGGCGCGGCGGGCGGCGGAGGCACGGCGCCCCCGGTCGTCAGTGTCAGCCTCGATGCCATCGCCATCGATGACATCGTCAACCGCGCGGAGTCGGAGCAGAACATCACGCTCAGCGGCAAAGGCGGTGGCGATGCCGTTGCTGGTGATCAGGTGACGATCACCATCGGTGGTATTGCCTATAGCACGGTGCTGAACGAGGATCTCAGCTTTGCGGTCGTCGTCCCGGGCAGCGTGTTGGCGCAATTCCCCTCGGCGACAGCGACGTTGACACATGTCGGTGACGGTATCGTGGTCACTGCGACCTCGATCCGGCCCTACAGTGTCGACCTCGATGCGCCTGCGCCGACCGTGCAGTTGGATACCATCGCCGGTGATGACGTGATCAACGCTGCCGAGTCCGGGGAGTCCATCACCTTGACGGGACGCGCTGGCGGCGATGCCGTTGCGGGCGATACTGTCACGATCGCGATCGGTGACCAGCAGTACCAGGTGGCTGTCGCCGACGATTTGACCTTCAGCGTCGTCGTGCCGGGCGGTCTCCTGGCGGCTGCAAAGGGCTCGACGGTGACAGCGGTGATCAGTCACACCGATACGGCCGGCAACACAGGCATTGCCACCACCACGCACGCCTATGGCGTCGACACCGTGCCACCGACGCTTGGCATCACCCTGGACACCATCGCTGGCGATAATGTCGTCAATGCCGCCGAAGCCGGCCAACCGATTCCGGTGACTGGTAAGGTCAGCGGCGAGTATGCCGCCGGTGATCGCGTGACGCTAACCGTGGGCAACCAGACCTACAGCGGCAGCGTCAAAGCCGATGGCTCGTTCAGCATCACCGTGCCCGGCAGTCAGCTGGCCCAGAACGGTTCGATCCAGGCCGTCGTCAGCCACACCGATGCTGCCGGCAATACCGGCACCGCCAATACTGCCGGCAGCTATGCTGTCGATACCAATGCGCCGGTCGTCACGATCAGTCTGAACGCCGTAGCCAGCGACGACGTGATCAATGCCACAGAAGCACGGCAGAATGTCACTCTGAGCGGCAGGGCCGGCGGCGATGCGATCAGCGGCGACACGGTGACGATCGAGGTAGGCGGCCAGACCTATACCACGACGGTGGGTACCAACGGCATCTTCAGCGTCTCTGTCCCGGGGGCGGTGCTGGCCAACGCCGGTACTGATCGGGTCAATGCCACGGTCAGCCACACTGACGGGGCCGGTAATACCGGCACCGCAACGACCACCCACGCTTATGGTGTCGACACCACGCCGCCAACGGCGATTGCCGATACTGGCTCCACCCAGCAAGAGCAGGCGCTGAGCATCGATGCGGTACACGGTGTTCTAGCCAATGATTCTGACCTGGGTAGTGACAGGTCTGCGCTGCATGTCGTTGCCATCGATGGCAACTCGGAGGGCGTTGGGAGAGCTGTCGCCGGTTCCAACGGCGGAATGTTCATCGTGCAATCCGACGGCAGTTATCGATTCCTGCCGGGAAATACCTACAACTCTCTCGCAGCGGGCGAACAAACCACGTCCCAGGTCAGTTACACCGTCAGTGATGGTCAAGGTAATGTTTCAGTGGCCACATTGACTGTGACGATCGTCGGTACGAACGATGTGGCTATCATTAGCGGCCCCGCTGTTGGCAGCGTCGTGGAAGATAGTGGCGTTAGCGGTGGAAAGCTCGCGACGACAGGCTTGCTCTCGGTGACAGACGTCGATACCGGGCAGTCGAGTTTCAATCCGGGTAGCGCGATCTTCACGGGCGCCAGTGGCGCGACTGACGGCGTGACCTCCTCGCTGGGCTCGCTTTCCATCACAGCTGATGGCCGTTGGACCTTCAATGTCGATAACAGCAAGGTTCAATACCTTGGTGAAGGCCAGATTAGGACCGAAACCTTTACGGTGAAATCGGCTGATGGCTCTGCGAGTCAGACCATTACTATCAATATCATCGGCACCAATGATGCGCCGGTTGCTCGAGCCGATGCCGGCAGCACCGGTGAAAATGCCACCCTCAACGTGGCCGCCGCCCAGGGCGTGCTGGCCAACGACAGCGATGTTGACGGTGGCACCCTGAGCGTTAGTGCGGTCAATGGCAACGATGCCAATGTGGGCAGGGCCATCGCCGGTTCCAACGGCGG
>NZ_PZJL01000019.1:0-1896 GCF_003206585.1 Salinicola sp. CR57 | reverse complement strand
AAGCAGGATTCGACAAAAAAGACGTTGACATCCTCGCCTCGATCCTTAAAATACGCCACTCCTTACGGCGGCCCAGAAAACAAGCGCTGACAAGCACTTGGATTCGAAACGGCAAAGTAAGGCGCTCTTTAACAATCGATCAGGTAATTGATGTGGGCGCTTGTTCTCGCGTGACAGCCAGTCACGACATATCGAGGCAAGCGACTCGTCAAGATTCGTTTGACCTTGAACCAAGTTTGGTCCGCTTTTTTCCTTCGGGAGAAGTAAGGACTATCAGACTTTAAACTGAAGAGTTTGATCATGGCTCAGATTGAACGCTGGCGGCAGGCCTAACACATGCAAGTCGAGCGGCAGCACGGGGAGCTTGCTCCCTGGTGGCGAGCGGCGGACGGGTGAGTAATGCATAGGAATCTGCCCGGTAGTGGGGGATAACGTGGGGAAACCCACGCTAATACCGCATACGTCCTACGGGAGAAAGCGGAGGATCTTCGGACTTCGCGCTATCGGATGAGCCTATGTCGGATTAGCTAGTTGGTAAGGTAACGGCTTACCAAGGCGACGATCCGTAGCTGGTCTGAGAGGATGATCAGCCACACTGGGACTGAGACACGGCCCAGACTCCTACGGGAGGCAGCAGTGGGGAATATTGGACAATGGGCGAAAGCCTGATCCAGCCATGCCGCGTGTGTGAAGAAGGCTTTCGGGTTGTAAAGCACTTTCAGCGAGGAAGAAGGCCTCTGGGTTAATACCCCAGAGGAAGGACATCACTCGCAGAAGAAGCACCGGCTAACTCCGTGCCAGCAGCCGCGGTAATACGGAGGGTGCGAGCGTTAATCGGAATTACTGGGCGTAAAGCGCGCGTAGGTGGCTTGGCACGCCGGTTGTGAAAGCCCCGGGCTCAACCTGGGAACGGCATCCGGAACGGCCAGGCTAGAGTGCAGGAGAGGAAGGTAGAATTCCCGGTGTAGCGGTGAAATGCGTAGAGATCGGGAGGAATACCAGTGGCGAAGGCGGCCTTCTGGCCTGACACTGACACTGAGGTGCGAAAGCGTGGGTAGCAAACAGGATTAGATACCCTGGTAGTCCACGCCGTAAACGATGTCGACTAGCCGTTGGGACCTTTAAGGACTTAGTGGCGCAGTTAACGCGATAAGTCGACCGCCTGGGGAGTACGGCCGCAAGGTTAAAACTCAAATGAATTGACGGGGGCCCGCACAAGCGGTGGAGCATGTGGTTTAATTCGATGCAACGCGAAGAACCTTACCTACCCTTGACATCCAGAGAACTTTCCAGAGATGGATTGGTGCCTTCGGGAACTCTGAGACAGGTGCTGCATGGCTGTCGTCAGCTCGTGTTGTGAAATGTTGGGTTAAGTCCCGTAACGAGCGCAACCCTTGTCCTTATTTGCCAGCGATTCGGTCGGGAACTCTAAGGAGACTGCCGGTGACAAACCGGAGGAAGGTGGGGACGACGTCAAGTCATCATGGCCCTTACGGGTAGGGCTACACACGTGCTACAATGGCCGGTACAAAGGGTTGCGAGACCGCGAGGTGGAGCGAATCCCAGAAAGCCGGCCTCAGTCCGGATCGGAGTCTGCAACTCGACTCCGTGAAGTCGGAATCGCTAGTAATCGTGAATCAGAATGTCACGGTGAATACGTTCCCGGGCCTTGTACACACCGCCCGTCACACCATGGGAGTGGACTGCACCAGAAGTGGTTAGCTTAACCTTCGGGAGAGCGATCACCACGGTGTGGTTCATGACTGGGGTGAAGTCGTAACAAGGTAGCCGTAGGGGAACCTGCGGCTGGATCACCTCCTTAAACGACCAGCTTCACGTGGTTCAAGCGTCCACAATCAATTACCTGATCGGCCAAGAGCAATGACTGTTTGGGTC
>NZ_PZJL01000018.1:0-6282 GCF_003206585.1 Salinicola sp. CR57 | reverse complement strand
AGTCGCCGTCGGCATCGATCGTCGCAGTGACGGTATCGCCATTGACGTCGGTGAAGGTCGCCACGGCGGTGACATCGTCATCCAAGCCGCTGACCGTGTAGCTGGCCGTGCCGGCTTCGTCGGCGTTGATCAGGCCATCGTCATCGTTGCTGGTCAGAGTGGCCAGCGGCGCGGCATCGGCACTCAGATCGACGGTGACCGGGCCCAGGTTGCCAACACCGCTCGTATTACCGGCGGCATCGGTCTGGCGAACCTGTACCACGCCAGTGTCGTAATCGCCCTCCGGCAGTTCGAAACTGTCGCCGGTGCCGGTGGTCCAGCTAACGCCACCGTCGATGGAGTATTCCCAGGTGGCACCGTCTTCGATCCCACCGACGTTGACGGTGGCGTCGCTGGTGATGCCGTCGCCGTCGTTAAGGCCGGTATCGTTGGCGAGCATGGCGGTCGGTGCATCTGGCGCGGTCAGGTCGGGCGCGGTGGCGCTGGTCGGATCGCTCTCGTTGCCGGCAGCATCGGTGGCCGTCGCCGTGACGCCTTCGCCATTGGTCAGGGCGGGATCGAGTGGCACGCTGTAGCTGCCGTCATCGGGATCGGCAGTGACCGAGCCGATTTCATTGCCGTCGGCATCGGTGACGGTAACGGTCGAGCCGGGTTCGGCGGTACCGGTCACGGAAGTACCGTCCTCGGCGACTGTGACGCTCGGGGCGTCTGGCGCATTTAGGTCGGGCGCGGTGGCGCTGGCTGGATCGCTTTCATTGCCGGCGGCATCGGTGGCCGTCGCCGTGACGCTTTCGCCATTGGTCAGGGCGGGGTCGAGCGGCACGCGGTAGCTACCATCGTCGGGATCGGCCGTGATCGAGCCGATTTCGTTGCCATCGGCATCGGTGATGGTAACGGTCGAGCCGGGTTCGGCATTACCGGTGACGGCCGTGCCATCATCGACGACGGTTGCTGTCGGCTCCTCCGGCGGCGTCGTGTCGATATTGAGCGCGTAGGTGTTACTGGGTTCCGAAACCAGGCCTTTGGGGTCGGTAGAGAGCGCGCGGAACGTCGTCGTACCATCAAGCAGCCGAGCATTGATCCTGAAACTCCAGTTGCCGAAGTTATCGGCCTGGGTCTCTCCGAGCATGGTGTTATCCGCCCACACCTGCACCATGTTGGTGGCTTCGGCGGTGCCCTGAAGCGTGGGGTTGGGGTCGTTGGTGGTGCCGCCGTTATCGACGTTTCCTGTTACCGGGTCTGTCGCGTCGATCGACGTGATGATGACTGGATCGGAGGGCGGCAGGTTATCTTCCAGGTCGGCGTCGACGGTGGCATTTCCCGGTTCGCTGGCATTGCCGGCAGCGTCCCTGGCGACGGCGGTGAAGGTGCTGCCGTCTTCCAATGGGGTTTCCGGTGCAAAGGACCAATTGCCGTTGCGGTCCGCTTCGATGGTCGCGATGGTGTCGCCCTGATCATTCGTGAGCGTGACGCTGCTGCCCGGTTCGGCGCTCCCGGTGAGGATTTCTCCATCGGTCGGATTGACCACGGGAGCTGCGGGAGGCAGGGTATCGACGGTCAGCGTGAATGGGTCACTGGCGTCCGACACATTGCCGGCGCTGTCGGTGGCGGTAGCGGTGAAGTCGTAGTCGCCGTCGTCAAGTGCCTCGGGCGTGAACGACCACTCTCCCGCGGCGTTGGCAATGGTCGTGCCGAGTTCGGTCTCGCCGGAATAGATCGTGACGATGCTGCGTGCTTCGGCTTGGCCCGAGAGGGTCGGTGTCGTGTCGTTGGTGCTGTCGCCGCTGTCGAGATCGCCTGTCTGCGGCGCGGTATCGTCATTGCCCATCGTGATGGTAGGCGTGGCGGGGGGCGTAGTGTCGTTCAGGTCGCCGTCGACGGTGAGGGTGCCGGGTTCGCTGACATTGCCCGCGGCGTCGGTCGCGGTGGCGTTGACCTCGGTGCCGTCGGCCAAGGGAGTATCCGGCCGGAACGACCAGTTGCCGTTAGCGTCCGTCGTGGTCTGACCAATGGCGTTACCGTCTCCGTCAGTCAACGTGATCGCGCTGCCGGGTTCGGCGGTGCCGATCAGTATGCCGCCATCGCTGGGATCGAGGGTCGGTGACCCTGGTGCCGAAGTGTCGACTGTCAGCGCATAGCCATCACTCACGCCGGACACATTGCCGGCGGAATCCGTGGCGGTGGCGGTGAAAGTGTAATCGCCATCGTCGAGGTCATCGGCGGTGAATGTCCATTCACCTTGCCCGTTGGCCGTGGTGGTCCCGATCGCCTCGCCGTTGGCGTAAAGCGTCAGGGTGCTGCCCGCCTCGGCGCGTCCACTAAGGGTCGGGGTGGTATCGTTGGTACTGGCTTCCCGGTCGACGGATCCGGTCTGGGGGTCGACGTCGTCGTTGACTCCGGCAATCGTCGGTGTGGCCGGGGGCGTGGTGTCGTTCAGGTCGCCGTCGACGATGGCGCTACCCGGTTCGCTGACATTACCCGCGGCGTCGGTCGCGGTGGCGTTGACCTCGGTGCCGTCGGCCAAGGGTGCGTCCGGCTGGAACGACCAGTTGCCGTCGTCGCCAGTCGTGGTCTGACCGATGGCGTTACCGTCTCCGTCTGTCAACGTGATCGCGCTGCCGGGCTCGGCGGTGCCGGTCAGCGTGGTGCCATCGGTCGGATCGACTATCGGCGCATCCGGTGCGGAGGCGTCGATGGTGCCGGTCGCCGGCTCGCTGGTATTGCCGGCGGCATCCTGGGCGACGACCTCGATTTCCGTACCGTCGGCCAACGGCTGGTCGGGCGTGAAGGTCCAGTTGCCCTCGTCGTCGGTGGTGGTCTCGCCGATCGGATTGCCGTCACCGTCGGTGATGATGATGGTGCTGCCGGGCTCGGCCTCACCGCTGATGGTTTCACCGTTGGAAGGATCGATCGTCGGCGCGTCCGGTGCCAAAGCGTCGATGGTGCCGGTCGCAGGCTCGCTGGTATTGCCGGCGGCATCCTGGGCGACGACCTCGATGTCCGTACCGTTGGCCAACGGCTGGTCGGGCGTGAAGGTCCAGTTGCCCTCGTCATCGGTGGTGGTCTCGCCGATCGGGTTGCCGTCACCGTCAGTGATGATGATGGTGCTGCCAGGCTCGGCCTCACCGCTGATGGTTTCACCGTTTGAGGGATCGATCGTCGGCGCATCCGGGGGGGTGTTGTCGGTCTCTCCGCCTCCGTTATCGGGAGGTGCCACGCCGTCATCGTCATCGCTTCCGCCGCCACCGCCACCACCAGCCGCGAGTGCACCGGCTGCCAGTGCACCACCTCCGATGGCGGCCCAACCCAACGGGGTGATGAAGGCGCCATCGGTGCCTTCACTGGCAACAGCCGCGGGTTCGAATACGCCGAATTCTCCTTGGGGTAGGTAATCCGCCGCGACGATTCCGTCCCCGGAGGAGGGAGCGAGATTTGCCCATATCAGTTCCTGGTCGTCACCGGTCAGGTAGAGTTGGCTCGTTGTGGCCGGGTCTGAGCCATAAAAATTTTCGATACGGATGACCTGCCCGTCGGTGGTCCGAACCAGGAGGTCATTGCCGTCACGCTGGAGCTCCTGCACGTCGTCCGGGGAGAGGCTCAGCAGCACCTTCCTAGGTTGGTCGAGGGCAATCGTTCCATTGTCTCCAACCGAGGTGGCGGGCGCCGCAGCAACGTCTTCGTTGAGCTCGCTGATTTTCGCTGAAATGGGCATGAGGGCTCTCCCTGCTGAATCACTTGTAAATACGGAAGCGTCAGCTTTTGTAGTCAATAGGAACGACTTTTTTGGTTTTTAAACAGGAATAGGAGAGACCTTAGGGTATTGCAAACTGTTAAAAATGTTGTTTATTGTAATTTTTTGATAACTTCAATTATTTTCAATTAAATCAATTGGTTGCAGCAATTTCATACTGGCAGTGTCAGAGTTATACTGTGTATCCTAAGTATTTTTATGTTCTCTTGGTTAGGATTTAATTCAACTTTAATAGTCATTAGACTCATAATTAATTTTGTGAGATATAAATGTTTAGGCGAATAATGTTGCGGCCTAGTAATTATTTGGCCTTGTCAAAATTTACTTCGAGTACCATGGGGTTCGGAGACGAGCATGTCTTTCGGAATCTGGTGGGCCTTCCGTGGCGGGAATCTGTCAACGCCGGTTGGAATCGCTGACGGCTGCCGCAATAATGAGCCTTCAGTTCCAAGGAGCCACCCCATGGGTCACGAGATCGTTCCGCTCAACCGCTTCGACACCAAGGATGTCGAGCGAATAGAGGATCAGAGGCTCTACACGGGCTTTTTCGATCTCGAGAAGCGCCGCTTGCGACACCGCAAATTCAATGGCGAATGGAGCGAGATTCTGGATCGAGAGGTTCACGTTCGCCGTGATGCGGTGGGCGTACTACTCTATGACCCGACTCGAGACGAGGTCGTGCTGGTCGAGCAGATTCGTGCAGGCGCGCTGGATGACGACACGTCGCCGTGGAAGCTGGAGCCGGTGGCGGGTCTGGTCGAGCATGGGGAGTCCCCAGCCGATGTCGCCCGGCGTGAGGCTCGGGAGGAGGCCGGTTGCGACGTCCGCGAGTTGATCGAACTCCATCGTTATTACCCCAGTCCCGGCGCGTGTACCGAAAGGGTCACCCTGTTTTGCGGTTTGATCGACAGCCAGAACATCGGTGGTGTGCATGGCTTGGAAGACGAACACGAGGATATTCTGGTTCATGTCATGTCGTTCCTGGATGCCTGGGACCGATTGATGGCAGGCCAATTGGACAATGCCATGGCGTTGATTGGCTTTCACTGGCTGGCGCGCGAGCGTGCCACGTTGAGAGTCATGGCCTAGCGCGAAGGGCAGTGGCGATGAATTTGGGACAGGGAGAGCTGTCCGCGTTCGCGCCCTTCACAGGTCGTCTGGCGCCAGGAGAACTGCATGAGAAAGACTGCTTACGTGACGGATCTCAAGACGCTCCAGGCCGAGTGCAGCAGCAATTATCTGCGGCTCTGCCGTCTGGTCATGGATATGGAGCCCGGTGAGATCAAGGAAGTACCGCTCTCGGGGGAGCATGCCCGTTTTGGCACGCTGTGGTTCGAGGTACTCGAACAGGCGCCCTACACCACGGTCGCTCGGGTGTCCCAGACCGGCGTGCTCGACAGTTTCGTCGACTCTCCGCGGATGACGGTGCATCTCTATCACGACGCCGATATGGCGGAAGTGACCGATTTTCAGCGCCAGCGCCATTTCCAGGGGCGCTACCGCTACCCGAACCCCCAGATGCATCAGCCGGACGAGAAGCTGCAGATCAACCGATTCCTGGGCGAATGGTTGCAGCACGGGCTGGCACATGGTCACGCCGCTGACGTGCCGGAAACGCCCTGATGCGTCTGGTCCAGATTACCGACTGCCATCTGCTGGCCGATCCTAAGGGAACTTCGCGCAAAGGGTTGCCGCTGCGTCAACTGGAGGCGGTACTCGAGCGCGTCCGGGCACTGGGGCCCGATGCGCTGTTGGTTACCGGCGACGTGGCCCAGGACGAAACTTCAGCGGCCTATCGTCATGCCTGTCGGGTGTTTTCATCCCTGGGCTGTCCGTGGTTCTGGATTCCCGGCAATCACGATCAGCCGGAGTTGATGGAAGAGTGCCATCCTTTTCACGAGCAACTCGACCTTGGCAAGTGGCAGGTTCTGCTGCTGAACTCGCGGGTCAGCGGCCAACCCGGTGGGGAACTGGGCCAGGAGCAACTGCAGCGTCTCGCGCTGCAGCTCGAGGCCGACGACCGGCCGGCACTGATTGCCCTGCACCATCCGCCGCTGGATATCGGATCGGTATGGATGGATGCGATCGGGCTGAAGGACCGGGATGCCCTGTGGCAGACACTTTCCCCCTACCCTCAGGTCAGGGCCATGATCTGTGGCCACATCCACCAGGCATTCGCGGCCTGGCAGGACGTCGTGGCCGTCTATGGCTGCCCGTCGACATCGGATCAGTTCCTGCCGAAGAGCCACGAATTCACGATCGATGAAGCCGCGCGCCCCGGCCTGCGGGTGCTCGAGCTCCGTGGCGAAACACTGTCGACCTGGGTCGAGCGGGTCGAGCTCTGATCGTTTATAACTAAAAACGCTTTTTGGATCATCTTTGATTCTTTGACGTTATTACCAATGTCTCGCTAGGGTTTGCCTCCCAGGAAGCCCCTATTCTTATTCCGTCCTGCCATCTTCGTGTTGATGGCGACCGTGAGACATCGACCATGACAGCTCCTATCGTCAGCGCTCAACGCCAGACCCATC
>NZ_PZJL01000017.1:0-86735 GCF_003206585.1 Salinicola sp. CR57 | reverse complement strand
AGAAGCGGGAGCATTCTGCCTGCTTCCCTGCCTCGCGTCAACCGATTATTTCAATCAAATCAACTGCTTGGCGTTCTTCTTTACCGCCTCCGAAAACCTCTCTCGGCGGCAGCGGATGCGTACTTTACGATTCTCCGCGGCACTTGGCAAGCGTCGGGAAACAAAAATCCCAAAATTTCGACTGCGCGTCATCAAACCGTCACCCACCCATGCATCTGTCTCTAGATCACCCAGAGATCCAGGAACGCATCCACCGGCGTCGAGTCGAACCTTTCTCCGTCTTCGTACAGCTCAAAGATCTGCTCACAGCGCCGCACCGGAAAACGGGTTGCCAGATTGTGGCGAAGCTTTTCCTTGAGCTGCGGGATTCCCTCTTCCCGACGCCGCCGATGTCCCAGGGGATACTCCACCTCCACAAGCTCGGTGCAGGTTCCATCGTTGAAGAAGACCTGAACCGCGTTGGCAATGGAGCGCTTGTCCGCTTGATGATACTCGCGGCTATACCGCTCGTCTTCGACGACCTCCATCTTGTCGCGCAGGAGATCGATGATCGGATGCGCAAGATGAAAATCGTCCTCGTAGTGCTCGGCGATCAGATTACCGAACGCCAGCGGCACCGCGATCATGTACTGCAGACAGTGGTCACGATCGGCCGGATTGGCGAGCTCGCCTACCTTGGAGATGATCCGGATGGCAGACTCATGGGTGGTGACGACGATACGCTCGATCTCATCGAGACGATCACGCACCTGCGGGTGCAGCGTCACCGCAGCCTCGGCCGCTGTCTGGGCGTGGAACTCCGCCGGAAAGCTGATCTTGAACAGCACGTTCTCCATGACGTAGCTGCCATAAGCCTGCGACACGCGGAATCTCCGCTCCGCCTCCGGCTTGATCCGTTGATCCTTGTTGGTCTTGCTGAAAGCGACGTCGTAGAAGCCCCATTGCGGCGCAGTGAGCACGCCGGGGATGCCCATCTCACCCCGCAGGGCGATGTCGGCCAGCCTTACCGCCCGGGAGGTCGCGTCTCCTGCCGCCCAGCTCTTGCGCGATCCGGCGTTGGGGGCATGGCGGTAGGTGCGGAGGCTCTGTCCGTCGACGAACGCATGCGACAGTGCCGAAAGCAGCTGCTCACGATTGGCGCCCATCAACTTTGCCACGACGGCGGTCGATGCCACCTTCACCAGGATGACGTGATCGAGCCCTACTCGGTTGAACGAGTTCTCCAGTGCCAGGACACCCTGTATCTCATGGGCCATGATCATCGCTTCGAGCACGTGGCGCAGGGTCAGCGGCGTCTCGCCCTTCGCCACGTGCTGCTGAGAGAGATGGTCGGCAACTGCCAGGATGCCGCCCAGATTGTCCGACGGGTGGCCCCATTCCGCTGCCAGCCAGGTATCGTTGTAGTCCAGCCACCGAATGATGCAGCCGATATCCCAAGCCGCTTTCACCGGGTCGAGCCGAAGCTGGGTGCCGGGCACACGAGCCCCGTTGGGAACGACGGTCCCCTCCACCAACGGCCCAAGATGCTTGGTGCACTCCGGGAAGCGCAATGCCAGCAATCCGCAACCGAGCGTATCCATTAGGCAATGCCGGGCCGTCTCCAGCGCCTCCCGACTGTCGACTCGATAATCGAGCACATAATCCGCGATGGTTTGAAGCTCCGGATCGTAGTCAGGGCGCTGGTTGAAATCGACGTTGGCACTCATGGGGTTTCCTTGGATTGTCGTTGATCAATAGAGCATGGCTCGAAGCCGCGGTTACCGGCGCTGCTCGATCGGCACCCAGTCGCGTCTTTCCGGGCCGACGTAATCGGCACTGGGCCGGATGATGCGGTTGTTGGCGCGCTGTTCGAAGATGTGCCCGCACCACCCGGTCAACCGCGAACAGACGAAGATAGGCGTGAACAGCTTCGTCGGAATGCCCATGAAGTGGTAAGCGCTGGCATGATAGAAGTCGGCGTTGGGGAACAGTTTCTTCTCTCTTTTCATGACTGCCTCGACACGCTCGGATACGTCATAGAGATGCGTATCGCCCACGTCGTCCGCCAACCGTTTCGCCCACTGCTGGATGATCGCGCTGCGCGGGTCGGACTCGCGATAGATGGCATGACCGAAACCCATGACCTTTTCCTTGCGCGCAAGCATCTCGAGCAGGCGCCGCTCCGCTTCGTCCGGCGTCGACCAGCGGCTGATCATCTCCATGGCCGCTTCGTTGGCCCCACCATGCAGCGGCCCTCGCAGTGACCCGATCGCACCGGTAACGCAGCTGTGCAGATCGGAGAGCGTGGAGGCACAGACCCGTGCCGTGAACGTCGAGGCGTTGAACTCATGCTCGGCGTAGAGAATCAGCGAGACATTCATCACCCTGGCATGCAGGTCCGAAGCCGGCTTGCCGTGCAGCAGATGCAGAAAATGACCGCCGACGGAGACATCGTCCGTCTCGGTCTCGATGCGTTCGCCATGATGGGAGTAGCGATACCAGTAGTTGAGCATCGACGGCATGACGGCCAGCAGTCGATCGGCGTGGCGCTGCTGATCCTCCATGCGCTGCTCGGTCTCCAGGTTACCCAGCATCGAAGTGCCGGTGCGCAATACATCCATCGGATGGGCATCCGACGGGATCTGCTCCAGCACTCTCTTCAAGGGCTCTGGCAGCGAGCGGGAATGCTGGAGCAAGGCGATGTAGTCGTCCAACCGCGACTGGTTGGGCAGCGCGCCCTTCAGCAGTAGATAGGCGACCTCCTCGAAACGCGCGTTTTCCGCCAACGTCTGGATGTCGTAGCCGCGATAGGTCAGCCCCGAGCCGCTCTTTCCGACCGTGCACAGTTCGGTGGTGCCCGCGCTCTGGCCCCGCAAGCCGGTGCTCTTCGTCATCTCTGCCATGAAAGCCTCCTTGTCTATTACTCGCCTCGATCGCTTTCCTTGGCGAAGAGCGCATCGAGTTTGCGTTCATAGGCGTGATAGTCGAGAAACGCGTAGAGTTCGTCCCTTGTCTGCATCAGCTCCACGACGTCCCGCTGGTGTCCCTTGGCATGGATGTCCCGATAGACTGCCAATGCAGCCGCATTCATCGCGCGAAACGCGGATAGCGGATAGAGCACCATCTGGCAGCCGACCTCCGCCAGCTCCTGCTGGGTGAACAGCGGCGTGGCCCCGAACTCGGTGATATTGGCCAGGATGGGTGCGTCGACGCCCTCGCAGAACGCCCGATAGTCATCCAGGGTATGGACCGCCTCGGCAAAAATGGCGTCGGCGCCCGCCTCGACACAGGCATTGGCCCGCTCCACGGCGGCGGCAAGGCCCTCTTTCTGGAAGGCATCGGTGCGCGCAACCAGGTAGAAATCCGCATCGTGTCGAGCATCGACGGCGGCCTTGACACGGTCGACCATCTCCGCCTGCGAAACGATCTCCTTGTTGGGGCGGTGCCCGCAGCGTTTCTGCGCCACCTGATCCTCGAGATGAACGGCTGCCACGCCAGCCCGCTCCATTTCTCGAATCGTGCGGGCGATATTGAGAGCCCCGCCCCAACCGGTGTCGATATCCACCAGCAGAGGCAACTCGGAGGCCGCCGTGATGCGACGAGCGTCTTCGACCACGTCATTGAGCGTGGTCATGCCCAGATCCGGTAAACCATGGGAGGCATTGGCGACACCGCCACCGGAGAGGTAGAGGGCGTGGTGACCCACCGCCTGGGCCATCATCGCGCTGTAGGCATTGATGGCACCGACGATGGGTAGCGGATGATGGGCGGCCAATGCCTTCCGAAAGCGTGCACCAGGGGTCAGCGACGTCATGATTCGATCCTTGAGGTATGAGAAGAAGGGGCCGGTTCTTCCACCAGCGTTTGCGCGTAGTGGGCGGCGACGTTTTCGCGGGAAGCGCTGACGTGGCGACGCATCAGCAGCTCGGCGAGCTCGGCGTCACCCGCCTCGATCGCATCGACGATGCGATGATGCTCGACGAAGGCGCGTTGCGGCCGGGAACCCTTGGCGCTGAACTGCGTCCGATAGAGCCGCACCAGGTAATAAAGGTCATCGCACAGCAGCGTCATCAGCATGCGATTGTGGCTGCCCTGCACGATGCGGTAATGAAAGTCGAGATCGCCTTCGCGCTGGTAGTAGGCCTCGCCACTGGCCAGGTCCTCCTGCCGCTCATGAAAGGCGAGAACGCTGCGCAGGCCCGCGATCTCCTCGGCAGTCATCGACGTCGCCGCCAGTCGCGCGGCCATGCTCTCCAGCGCCTCGCGCACGTCGAACAGCTCCAGCAACTCATCCATCGAAAGCTTGACGACCCGCGCGCCGACGTGCGGCACGCGCTCGATCAGCCGATAGGTTTCCAGCCGCCGCATGGCTTCCCGCAAGGGCCCGCGGGAGATACCGTAGTGAGCGGAGAGCTCCGGCTCCGTGATACGGGTGCCAGGAGGCAGCTCGCCGCGGACGATCGCGCGCTGGAGCTGATGAAACACCCGCTCGGCCAGGGTGCGAACCGCTGGCAGCTCGGTGTCGATCTGATGATTATCGGTAGGGAATTGGGACATTAAGTTGTTAACAATGAAAGGGCTTACGCCTATAATAGGTGCCACTTTTCCTCCCGGCAACGTAATAATCGTGCAATATATGGCACTTTAGTCGGACCCTAGGAAACAGAATCCCTAAAATTGTCGACAATCAATGGTTTCTACCTAGGATCTACCGACGCTGGTCGGTCCCCCTCCCCTCCTTGCCGATGTCGAATCGCAGCCGTTAGCTGGGCGCGCAAAGCCCTCGCTCATCACCGAGACTCTCGATAAACTTGCCGGCCGGCATTTGCTGCCGATAACCCGAGATGCGGCTGCCGATGCCGAGTCGCCGTTCATTCGTCAGGAAAAGGTGTTCATGGCTGGCGCGAGACCCTGGCTCGAGATAGCCGATTTCCCCTACACCCCCGACCCGGGCCCGCTCTTCGAGCGCCTGCATCGCCGTCCTGGCGCCGTGCTGCTGGACAGCGGCCGTCCCGACGCTCCGGGTGGCCGCTTCGACATTCTCAGCAGTGACCCGTTGGCGACGCTGACCATCGATGAAGGCCAAGTACGATGTGAGCCATCGATACGCCTGCCGGACGAGCCGTTCGCGGCTCAACGAGCCCTGCTGGATCACGCCGAAGCCGAATGGCTACCCCATCTGCCGGCCGACCTCGCTGCCAGAACTGCCCCCCTGCCCTTTCTCGGTGGACTGATCGGTCACTGGAGCTATTCCCTGGCTTCCGCGCGCGATCCGAGCGGCCACTCCTCACCGCGCGTCGACTCTCGCCCGGGGCCAAAGCTGCCTTCGGCCAGGCTCGGACTCTACGACTGGGCGCTGATCCAGGATCATGAAGCGCAGCGTAGCTGGCTGGTCGCGACCGCCGAACGCCGCCAGCAGGTAATGCGTTGGCTGCACGAGGCCGCGACGCCGAGCCAGCCGGACTTCGCCCTGACCGGCCCATTCGTCGGCGATATCGATCGCGCCGGCTATGCCAGACGCTTTCAGCGCGTCATCGACTATCTGCACGCCGGCGACTGCTATCAGATCAATCTGGCGCAGCGCTTCACCGCCCGCTTCGAGGGCAGCACCTGGAAGGCGTATCGCCGCCTTCGCCGCGCCACGCCCACGCCCTACGGCGGCTACCTCGCCTGGGACGACAAGGCCATTCTCTCGCTGTCGCCCGAGCGATTCATCGGCGTCGTCGACGGTCAGGTCGAGACTCGGCCGATCAAGGGGACTCGACCCCGCGGCTCGACCCCCGACGAGGACCGGCAGCTGGCAGAGGAACTCCAGCAGAGCGCCAAGGATCGTGCCGAGAACGTCATGATCGTCGATCTGCTGCGCAACGATCTGGGCCGCGTCTGCCGCCCCGGCAGCGTCAAGGTCCCGCAACTCTGCAGCCTGGAGAGCTACGCCAATGTCCATCATCTGGTCAGCGTGGTTTGCGGTGAACTGGCAAGCCCTGCACAACCGCTGGATCTGCTGGCTGCCGCTTTCCCCGGCGGCTCGATCACCGGCGCCCCCAAGCGTCGCGCGATGCAGATCATCGACGAACTCGAGCCCAGCCAGCGTAGCGTCTACTGCGGCAGCCTGGGCTATCTCGACCGACGTGGCCATCTGGATACCTCGATCGCGATACGCACCGTCGTCGCCGACGGCGATACCCTGCACATCTGGGGCGGCGGTGGACTGGTCGCGGATTCGGACGAAGAAGCCGAATACCGGGAGACCCTCGCCAAGATCGGGAGGCTGATGCAGGCGCTGACGGATCGCCCCCAGGCCGAGAACGATTCCCAATAGCATTCCATTGGTTTACGCTGCCCGACGCCATCTTCCAACAACGAAGCCACCTTGAAAGCCACGACGATCTCGCCCCGCGCCAGTGCACCGCAGACCACGGTCGATCGCTACCTCTCCCGCCGGCGTCGTCAGCACTGGCTGATCGCGCTGACCGCGATGGCCACGTTGACGTCGCTACTGATCGACATCGGCACCGGGCCAGGCGCCTACCCGCTACTCGACGTAGTGAAGACCCTGGCGATGCCGTCGCAGGCTTCCCGCGTGCTGCAGGTGGTGGTCTGGGAGATCCGGCTGCCGGTCGCGACGATGGCCATCGTCGTCGGCGCCAGTCTTGCCGTCGCAGGCGCGGAAATGCAGACGCTGCTCAACAATCCTCTCGCCGATCCCTTCACGCTGGGGATTTCTTCCGCGGCCAGCTTTGGCGCGGCGCTTGCCATCGTGCTGGGTTTCGGCGTCCTGCCCGTCGCCGGCACCCTGCTGCTGACCGCCAATGCCTTCGCCCTGACCATGCTCGCGTCGCTGATGATCTGGGCGCTGAGCCGGCTGAAGGGGGTCAGCGTGCAGACGATGGTGCTGATGGGGATCGCGATCATGTTCTTCTTCAACGCCTTGCTGGGGATGCTTCAGTACGTCGCCTCCGCCGAGTCGCTGCAGCAACTCGTGTTCTGGTCGCTGGGCAGCTTGAACAAGGCAAGCTGGGGGAAAGTCGCCCTGGCCGCCCTGGCCCTGCTCGCCACCATGCCGATCTTCATTCGGGCCAGATGGCAGTTGACGGCCCTGCGCCTGGGAGAAACCCAGGCCAAGTCCATGGGGATCGACGTCGGCCGGCTGCGTTTGCGCATGTTGCTCTGCTGCGCGCTGCTGTCGGCGACGGCGGTCGCGTTCGTGGGGACCATCGGGTTCGTCGGGCTGGTCGGCCCGCATATCGCCCGGCTGCTGGTGGGCGAGGATCAACGCGTCTTCCTGCCGATGTCAGCGCTGACTGGCGCACTGATCCTCTCGGTGACCTCGATTCTCTCGAAGACGCTCATCCCCGGCATCCTGCTACCGATCGGCATCCTGACCGCGCTGATCGGCTTGCCGTTCTTCGTTTCGCTGATCCTGCGCTCGCGCAAGGAGAACTGGCGATGAGCCTGCAAATCGAGCGACTCGACTGTTCACTGGGGAAACAGCGGATACTGCACGACCTCTCCGGCCTGACCGCAAGGCCGGGCGAGATAACGGCGCTGATCGGACCCAACGGCGCGGGGAAGTCGACGCTGCTAAAGGCGATCGCCGGCATCGAGAGTGCCAGCGGCCACATCCTCCTGGCCGGAGAGCGGCTCGATTCACTGTCGCTCGAGCAGCGCAGCCGGCGACTCTATTACCTTCCTCAGGACACCAGCACCCAGGCGGCCCTGAGCGTCTTCGAGGCTGTCCTGCTGGCGCGTCGAACCCAGGTGGCAGAGCCTGCCGCCACGGCGCTCTCGGCCGTCGAGCGCGCGCTGAAATCACTGGAACTCGAACCGCTCGCCGAGCGCGAACTGGTCGCACTGTCGGGTGGCCAGCGTCAGCGCGTCGCCATCGCCCAGGCCATCGTGCGGCGTCCGGCACTGCTGATGCTCGATGAACCGACCAGCGCCTTGGACCTCCATCATCAACTGCAGGTGCTCGATTACCTTCAGCGGTTGGCGCGCCGCGAAGCGATGACCGTCATTCTGGCCATCCACGACCTGAACCTGGCCGCCCGCTTCTCCGACCATCTTTGGGTCATCAAGGCGGGACGGCAAGTCGCCAGCGGAACGCCGGGGGAGGTATTGACGCCAGCTCGGCTGCGGGCGGTCTACGCCATCGACGCTCACGTCGAGTGGCCGCCGGACGCGCCGCCACGCATCACGCCTCTCTCGGCGCTGCGCTCGCTCGGCGCTTAATAATCAGAAGATCGGTTCGCATCGACATGTAGATAATTTGGTTATATATAAACCTAACCAAACGGTATTGGTCGGCGCCTCGAGGGGGTTGGTAGAGTGGCAGCCATCCTACATATCCCCGCTGCGCTTCGTCGGCAACTCAGGCGAGCCCTCCAAAGGAGTCACCCATGGCGTTCGACCTCGATGCTCTCAATCGTGAAATCGGCCACGATCCTCTGGCCCTCACCGAGTTTGCACTGGGCCTGGATCAGAAGGCGATCTGCACCACCAATTTCCGTCCGTTCGAGGCCGTGATCCTGCATCTGGTCACCCGCGTTCGTCCCGACATTCCCGTCGTCTGGATGGACAGCGGCTACAACACGCCCGCGACCTACCGCTTCGCCGAGGAGCTGACCAGGCGGCTCGATCTCAACCTGACCATTTACCACCCACACCGTTCGCGGGCCCATCGGGAGTCCGTGGAGGGGCCAACCCCGGAAATCGGCGACCCACGGCATGCAGCGTTCACGGAAGAGGTCAAGCTGGAACCATTTCGACGGGCGCTGGCCGAAACGGCGCCGGATGTCTGGTTCACGGCGCTAAGGGCCGAGGACACCCCGGAGCGCTCGCGCATGCAGCCGCTGTCGCGCAATGCCGATGGCCTGCTGAAAGTGGCGCCCGTCCTACATTGGACTGCCAAGCAGATGTACCAGTACCTGCAACAGCATGATCTGCCCAACAACTTCGACTACTTCGACCCGACCAAGGTCGAGGACAAGCGCGAGTGCGGGCTGCACCTGCAGCACTGATTGAGCAGGTACATAGTGCAGAGCGCCCCGCCATCGGCGGGGCGCTCTGCGTTCGGTCAGGCTGAAACAGGGGAAGTGCCCCTCAAAGTACGGGCAGTTGAATTCCCTTGAACAGTTCGGCCTCGTGCCTCGGGCCCGCTGCCAGCGCTCGCTCGACGGTCTCTCGATCCAGGTGGGGGGCCATGCGCTTGACGAAGTCGTACATGTAGGTCCGCATGAAGGTGCCGCGACGAATGCCGATCTTGGTGGTGGAGCTCTCGAACAGATGCGAGGCATCCACCGCCACGAGATCGCTGTCGGCCACCGGATCGACCGCCATGTGGGCGACGATGCCGATGCCGAGACCCAGCCGCACGTAGGTCTTGATCACGTCGGAGTCGGCTGCGGTAAGGACGACGTTGGGCGTCAGATCCCGGGACTTGAAGGCGTCGTCGAGCTGGGAGCGACCGGTAAAACCGAAGACATAGGTTACCAGCGGGTGCTCGGCCACCCGTTCGAGCGTCAATTCACCGCTCGCCAGAGGGTGTCCCTTGGGCACCAGAACACAGCGATTCCAGCGATAGCACGGTAGCAGCACGAGATCGTTGAACAGCTCGAGCGACTCGGTACAGATCGCGAAATCCGCCGTCCCCTCGCTCACCATCTGGGCGATCTGCTTGGGCGTTCCCTGCTGCATGTGAAGGGCGACATCCGGGTACTTCTGGCGGAATTCGCCAATCACGCTGGGCAGCACGTAACGCGCCTGCGTGTGCGTCGTGGCAATCGCCAGACTGCCGCGGCGTTCGTCGCTGTGCTCCTGAGCGACGTGCTTGATGTCATCGACCGTGCGCAGTACCTTGCCGGCCAGCTCGACGATCGCCTCCCCTGCCGGCGTGACGCGTGTCAGGTGCTTGCCGCTGCGCGCGAATATCTCCACGCCAAGCTCATCTTCCAACAGTCGAATCTGCTTGGAAATTCCAGGTTGTGACGTGAACAGGCTCTGAGCGGTTGCCGAGACATTGAGCTGATGCCGTGTCACTTCCCATACGTAGCGCAACTGTTGGAGCTTCATGAGCAACCTCGTGGCTTCCAGAATCTTCAAAACGGCATAAAAAACATGACGTAGATTACTTTACGCAATAAGTCGCGGGGCGTGAAGGCGCTGGAGCTACGATTATTGGGTATGAAAAAAAGATGTTTAATAACCTGGCGCTATCGTTCCGATAAAGCCAGGGATTTGCCAGCACCCCGCGCAAGGGCTAACATCGCCCCCATAAGCTCGAGAAGAGCGCAATGTCTCCAGGAGTTAACGTCATGTCCAACAACGTCGATGTCACCACCGCCAATTTCGAGCAGGAGGTGTTGAATGCGGACAAGCCGGTGCTGCTCAAGTTCTGGGCACCCTGGTGCGGTCCCTGCAAGATGATGGCGCCCGTGGTCGATGAAGTCGCCGACGAGAAAGCGGATGACATCAAGGTCGTCAGCGTCAACGTCGACGACGCCCCGGAGATCGCCTCCGAACATGGCGTTCGTGGCGTTCCCACCGTCATGCTGTTCAAGTCTGGCGCCAAAGTGGCGTCACTGGTCGGCGCCCAGTCCAAGTCCCAGCTAACGCAGTTTCTCGAACAGAACGGCTGAGCCTCGTCAGATATCGACAAGCCGCGCTCTCGAGAGCGCGGTTTTTTTGTGCCTGCAGACGATCGGCCGCGTCGACTCGGAGACCCCCCGAGCGCTATTCGACCTCCTCCTCCAGATCGTCCAACGCTTCCTGAACCTTGCGCTGATGGCGGCGACGGCGCTCCGAGGGGCTGAGCATCTTCGCGATCCAGCGCGTCTCGGGATGGCTGTCGAGGGCAATCTTGAGGGTCATTGTCAGGGGCACCGACAGCAGCATTCCCACCGGCCCCAGGATCCAGCCCCAGACCACCAGCGACAGGAACGCGACCAATGTCGAGAGCCCCATCGTCCGCCCCATGACCCGTGGCTCGATGATATTGCCCAGCACGAAGTTGATGGTCAGGTAGGCACCCGCCAGCGTCATCGCCTTCACGACTCCCCCATCCGGCATCGCCAGTGTCAGCAATACCGGGGGTATCGCGGCCAATACCGAACCGATGTTGGGGATGTAGTTGAGTATGAAGGCCAACGCCCCCCAGAGCAGCGCGAACTCGACACCGACGAGCCAAGCCGAGATAGTGACCAGCAGGCCGGTGATCAGGCTGATCGCCGTCTTCACGGCCATATACCGCTTGAGGTTGTAGCTGAACTCGGTGAAGCGCTCCAGGCTCGGCCCCGGATTGGTCAGCGCCCTGGCCACCTTCTGACGGAAATCCAGCGTCTCGAAAAGCATGAAATTGACCATCAGCAGGATGACCAGACTCTGGGACAGCACCAGACCGAGACCACTGATGAACCCGGATAGCCAGCTTTGGTCTCCGGAGTCGTCGACCATGTTGGACAACTGCTGCGGGGAGACCGAAAGGCCCTGATTCGCCAGCCACTCCAGCAGATTCAGATAATGGCCCTCCAGCTGCTTCTGCATCTCGGGCCAGCTATCCATGAACATCGTGAAGCTGTTGCCCAGCAAGGTGCCGAACAGAGCCAGTAGCCCTCCCAGTATCAACAGCGTGATCAGGACCGCCGCATAGGAGTTGACGCCACGCCGATAGAGCCAATGGACCGGCGAGGTGCAGATCACCGCCACGAACAACGACAGCAGGATCGGGATGATGAGGCTTTCCGCGGCGCGTATCCCGGCGATGATGATCGTCAGTGATGCCAGCGTCAGCATCAGATTGAAGGGAACATTACGAAAAGCGGGTTCCTGTCCGGGCGACATATGCAAGATCCTGGTGGTCACATCCTGTGGGCCACGACATTAGCACGATCCCGCGGCGGGTACGTTGCTACGGCGCAAAGTGAGTGAAAGATAGCGGCTTACCGCGAGCCTGACGACAAGCGCCCCCGAGTCGTCGACTCGGGGGCGCCAGCTGCCTATCCCAGGCAAGATTACGACCGTCGGAGATCAACCATAGCGACCGGTGATGTAATCCTCGGTCCGGGACTCTCGCGGCTGGGTGAATATCTTGGTGGTGTCGTCACACTCGATCAGGCTCCCCAGGTACATGAACGCGGTGATATCGGATATTCGCGCCGCCTGCTGCATGTTGTGGGTGACGATGACGATCGTGTAGTCCTTCTTGAGCTCATTGATCAGATCCTCGATATACCCCGTCGAGATCGGATCCAATGCCGAGGTCGGCTCGTCGAGCAGAATCACCTCGGGCTTCACCGCGATGGTGCGCGCGATGCACAGGCGTTGCTGCTGGCCGCCCGAAAGTGCCTGACCGCTCTGCTTGAGCTTGTCCTTGACCTCGTTCCACAGTGCTGCCTTGCGCAACGCCCACTCCACTCGCTCCTCGAGATCCCGAGCGGAGAGCTTCTCGTAGAGACGAATACCGAAGGCGACGTTATCGAAGACCGACATCGGGAACGGCGTCGGTTTCTGAAACACCATGCCGACACGAGATCTCAGCAGGTTGAGATCGACCCCAGCCTCATAGATATCGTGCTCGTCGAGCAGAATCTGCCCCTCGGTACGAATCCCTTCGTAGAGATCGTGGATCCGATTGAAGCAACGGATCAACGTGGATTTGCCACACCCCGACGGGCCGATGAACGCCGTCACCTGGCGTTCGGGAATTTCCATTGTGACATTCTTGATCGCCTGGAACTTCCCATAAAAGAGATTCAGATCGTTGACGCGCAGCTTGGTGGCGATCTGCGGGGCGGCAGCCGCTTCAGCGGCGCCGGCGTTGCGCTTCTGGTCGAGATGAATATCGGCTGTCATGGCAGTCTCGCAGCTAGAAATCAGGATCGCTGGCGCGAGAAGTAGCGCGCCGCAATGTTCAGAATCAGAATGGCAGCGGTCAGGATCAAGGCCCCGCCCCAGGCCAACGCGACCAGATCGGGAATGAAGGCGTTGATGGTCATGTTCTGATAGATGGTCATCGGCAGGTTGGCCATTTCACTGCCCAGGTCGAAGAAGTTCCACTGATTGGAGTTCAGCGACGTGAACAGCAGCGGTGCCGTCTCGCCGCTGATCCGCGCGAACCCAAGGAGAATCCCGGTCATGATCCCCGCGCGAGCGCCGCTGTAACAGACTCGGACGATGATCCACCAGCGATGGGCCCCAAGCGCGGCAGCAGCTTCCCGCAGCGAGTTGGGTATCAACCGTAGCATGTCCTCTGTCGAACGAATGACCACCGGCACGATGATGACTGTCAACGCCAGCACGCCGGCCCAGCCGGAGAAGTTGCCCATCGGGACCACCACTACGGCATAGATGAACAGGCCGATGATGATCGAGGGTGCCGACAGCAGGATATCGTTGATGAAACGAATCACCTTGGCCATCAAGCCCTTGCCGCTGTACTCCGCCAGCCAGGTACCGGCGGCCACGCCGATGACGGTGCCGATCACCGTTGCCGCGCAGGTCATGAGGAAGGTTCCCCAGATCGCGTTGCCCAGCCCCCCGCCGTTCATGCGGGTACGCTCGACGAACGTCGACGGAGAGATCGCCCCGATCCCCTTGGTGACCAGCGTGAAGAGAATCGCGAAAAGAAAGACGAAGCCGATCACCGTCGCCAGTTGGCAGAGCACCATCACCAGCTGGTTGAGGCGTTTGCGGCGCCGGTAGAGCGGCGTTTGATTGGTATCCATAGACTCTCTCCTCCCGCTCAGGCGTGGCGACCGGTGCTGTTGCGCAACAGATATCGCGCGAAGGCCAGCACCGCGAAGGTGATCAGGAACAGGATCAGACCCAGCGCCAGCAGCGCCGAGCGCTGGGTTCCGTCGGATTCGGAGAACTGATTGGCAATCAGTGCCGCGATCGAGGTTCCCTGCCCGGTCAGGGTGGCGTCGAGGAACAGGTTATTGCCGATGACGAACGTCACCGCCATGGTTTCCCCCAGCGCGCGCCCCAGTCCCAGCACCACGCCGCCGACCAGCCCGCCCTTCACCGAGGGTAGGATGACCTGACGTGTCACCTCCCAGGTCGTGCAGCCCAACCCATAGGCGGATTCGCGCATGACCGCCGGGACCGTATTGATGACATCTCGTGATACGGCCGTGATGAAGGGAATGATCATCACCGCCAGAATGATGCCCGCCGTCGCCAGACCGGTGCCGGCGGGAAAGACCGAGGGGAACCAGGTGCGCAGCAGTGGCGCCAGCACCTCCATGCCCCACATGCCGTAGATAATCGAGGGAATTCCCGCCAGCAGCTCGATCAAGGTGCTCAGCGGCTGGCGCAGGAACCCCGGACACTGCTCGGTCAGGAAGATCGCGATGCCGAACGAGACCGGCACGGCGATGACGATAGCGATGAATGACGTCAGCAGCGTGCCGTAGATCGCCGGCAGTGCACCGAAGACTTCGACATTCGCCGCCCAGCGGTTTTCCGTGAAGAAGTCCAGTCCGTAGCGCTGGAGTGCGGGCCAGCTGGAGAACATCAGTGACGCGATAATCGCCCCGAGCAGAAGCAACACGGCGAAAGCGAAAGCAAACAACGTGCGCTCGAACCACACATCGATGCGCGCCTTTCGTTGCAGCCGCCTGCGAGTGGCATCGCTGAGATGCCCCAGGCTGCTGGTGGGAATCGCGTTGGTGGTGGCCATCTTCGTTCCTCGTCACTTACCACTTACCGCCCTGAGGCGGCGTCTGATGCAGCGCCGCGACGGAGGCGGTTGCCCCACCAGCCGTCGCGGTACGTCAGTCAAGAATCACTGGGTCCAGACGGCTTCGCCATTCGGGCCCTTGATCTCGCTCCAGCTGTCACGAACCATGTCGGCAACGTTATCCGGCATCGGCACGTAGTCCAGATCCTGCGCCATGTCGTTACCGTTATCGTAGGCCCAGTCGAAGAACTTGAGCGCCTGCTTGGCGGCATCCGCGTCCTGAACCTGCTTGTGCATCAGGATGAAAGAGGCGCCAGTGATCGGCCAGCTTTCGTCACCCGGCTGGTTGGTCAGCACCAGATACATGCCTGGCGCATCCTTCCAGTCGGCGTTGGCAGCCGCGGCCATGAACGAATCCATGCTGGGTGCGACGACCTTGCCCGCCTTGTTCTTCAGGTGCACCAGGCTAAGGTCGTTCTGCGCGGCGTAGGCATACTCGACGTAGCCGATCGCACCATTGGTGTTGGCGATCTGGCTGGCAACCCCGGCATTGGCCTTGGCACCGACGCCTGCCGGCCACGCGACGGACTTGCCCTCACCTACGTTGTCGGCGAAGTCCTGACTGACCTGCGACAGGTAGTGAGTGAACAGGAAGTTGGTTCCTGAGCCCTCTGCACGGTAGACCGGCGTGATCTGGGTGTCGGGCAGGTCCATCTCCGGGTTCAGCTTGGCGATGGCGTCATCGTCCCAGTTGGTGATCTTGCCCTGATAGATGTCGGCCAGCGTCGGACCATCAAGGTTGAGCGAACCGCCATCGATCCCCTCGACATGGAACGCGGCAACCACGCCACCCATGACCATCGGCCACTGCATCAGGCCATTCTTGTCCAGCTCTTCCTTGGTCATCGGGGCATCACTGGCACCGAAGGTGACCGTCTTGGCGACGATCTGCTGGATGCCGCCGCCGGAGCCAATGGCCTGATAGTTGAGACCGATGCCGGATTCGTCCTGATAGGCGTCCGCCCACTGCGAATAGACCGGGTATGGGAAGGTTGCGCCTGCGCCGGTAATGGCGTCTTGAGCCTGGACACCAGCGGCGCCCAGAACCATTGATCCGGAAATGAGCGTTGCGAAGACGTGTTTAAGCATAGCGATATCCTGTTTCCACCTTGGATGCGTGAGCGGTAACGACGTTGCGAAGGTTGCCAGCACTCTCAGCGCACACCGTACGTCAGTGCCGTGACAGTTTTATGACAGCCATGTCATGGATGAAAAAGATCATTCCGACAGCCGTTATTATCCGAATGAAAAAACCACCGACGATCTGCTGGATCCCCAGAATCGTCGATGGTTCTCGAGGTGCTGCCTGAAGCGCATGGATGACAACCTTCGCGGTACCCACCATGACAAGGTTAGATGACAATTCAATGACAAGCGTCAAAACGCGTAACGATGGCGCCGCTTCGGGTAACGGCTCAGGGAGTCGGGTCCGTGGCCGCGGCTCGATGCTTGAGCGCACGCCCAGCCAGCACCCGCACCGCGACATTGCCCAGCAGCGTGGCGCCCAGCATCGTCAGCACCGTTGGCCAGGCGCTGGCCAGCTCGAAGGCCCCGACCAGCGCCCCGGAAACGGCTCCGCAGGTAAACTGCAGACAGCCCTGCAGCGCCGTCGCCGTGGCACTCATGCGGGGAAAGTGGTCCAGCATCGAGGACATGGCATTGGGGCTGATCAGCCCCTGCATCCCCACGAAGACCACCATCAGCGGTGCAATCGTGAAGATGGAATCCAGCCCCGTTGCCACCATCACCACCAGCAGCACGCCTGCCGTCAACTGGACCCCAAGGCCCAGCAGCAGGTTCTGCTGCGGCGTGCGGGTCTTCAGCAGCCGGATATTGAGCCGGCTGGAGGAGGCCATGATCAGGATATTGGCGCCGAAGACGAAGGGATAAAGCGTGGTCGAGAGACCGTAATGCTCCATATAGAGATAGGGCGAGCCAGTGATGAACGCGAACATACCGGCAAACGACATCGATACCGCCCCGATGTAGCCCATCGCCTCCCGGTGGCGCAGCACGCTGGCGTAGTTCCCCAGAATCTGCCGCACCGAGGGTGCTCGCGGATCCCGGCCGTGCGTCTCGGGGAGATAGCGCCCCAACAGCCACAGCACGAAAGCGGCGTAGACGGCGAGAAACAGGAAGATCAACCACCAATCCGCCAGGTGCAGCAGCGCACTGCCGATGGCTGGCGCGACCAGTGGCGCCATCATCAGGATCATGACCATGGTCGACATCACCTTGGCCGCCTCCCGACCGCTGAAGCGATCGCGCACGATGGCGGCGGAGTTCACCACGCATGCGCCACCGCCCAGCGCCTGCACGAAGCGCCACCCCCACAGTGTCGCCAGCGAGCCCACCTGGGTCAGCGCCAGACTGGCGACCAGGAATACGCTCAACCCGATCATCAGCACCGGCTTGCGGCCGAAACGGTCCGACAGCGGGCCGCAGACCAGTTGCCCGAGCGCGAATCCAAGCAAAAAGACGCTCAGCGACAGCTCGGTATGGTGCACGCTGGCGCCGATCGACGACGCCAGCGCCGGCATCGCCGGCAAGTAGGCATCAATCGCCAGCGGTGCCAGCGCCGTATTGGCAGCCACCAGCAGCGCCAGCCGCCGGGCACTCAAGATCGTCACAGGTTCTCCTTCAAGATCGTCTCACGGATAGGGATCTCGATGTCCGCCGACTGCCGGCCCCGCGGTAACGCTCTCGCCCCGCCGGGCGAGACGAGCCCCGGGAATCGCAAGAGAACCTCGCGACCCGCCGGACATCCCGGGCCTTGCGATTCGGCCTCGAGACGAAGCCCCCCGTCAATGGCACGGATCGCCGGCGCGGGCGACGGACGGCCGACACCCGCGTCGCGACGCTAGTCATTCGTTACGGCCGGGTCTCGACCGAGGGTGGCTCAACCGTGCGGGGAAGCGTCGATGCGCTGCGACTCGAGCAGTTCGACGAAGGGTTGGAATTCGTGCCGATTGTGCTCGCTCATGCGCATGAGGATACGATGGGCTTCCAGGATCCGCTGCTGGATGTCGCGCTCATCGGCCTCGATATGAGGCAGCTCATCCAACTCCGCCGGCTCGGTCAATGGCGCTTCGAGCAGCGTGAAATAGCGTGCAAAACCCATGACGTCCAGCATCCGCCGAACGTCCGGGTGCTCGGCGATGATCGTGGGCGGGTCATCCAAACGCCCCTGCACGGCCATCGCCACCTTGGCCAGGAACCCCAGCGCGGTGGAGTCGACGTTGGTCGCCTCGCGCAGGTCGACCATCACCGCCCGCAACCCGGGCAGATCCGCCAGACGCTGTGCCTCGGCGTCCAACGTCGCACATAGCGTCAAGCGCACGTCGCCGCAGAGCTTGAGCACAAATACGCCCGACTCGAAGGCCGCTCTTATCCGCCCTTCAATCATGGTCGAAACCACTCAGTGTCATCATGCTGAGATCATCCGGCAGAGGATCCCCCAACGCCAACCCTTCCCTCAGATCGTCGACGCTGGTGCAGTGTGTCGTGCGGTGCTCGAGTTCCTTGAGCCGCGCGTTCAATGACCCCTCCGGCAGGCATTCCAGAATGCCGTCGGAGCAGAACCAGAGTCGGAACGACTCAGGTAACGGGCAACCATAGATGGGGTACTCGACGTCGGGAAACAACCCGACCGGGGGCCCCTCTCCCCCCAGGTATCCGCTTTGTCCCTCTGCCTGGAGAATCGGCATCGGCAACTGAGCGCCGAGCGCATAGTGCAGAAAACGGCGCTCATGGTCCAGCACGCCGGCAAATATCGTGGCGTGCTTGCCGATACCGGTCTCCAACAACTCCCGGTTGAGTTCGCCCAGCCACCGGGACGGAAACGCTTCCGGTAGCAACGTCCGCCATTGGGCCAGCCAGCGATTGCAAAGGTACTTCAGCAATACGGTGACGAAGGCGGAAGAGGCGCCGTGGCCGGCGACATCGGCAAAATAGAAGAAACTGTAGCGTTCGTCACAGCGCTGAAAATCGAGAAAATCACCCGATAGATAGAGCGAAGGCGCGAACCAGTAGTCACAACGCACGCCGAGGTGCACGACGCCCGGCGGTGGCAGCAGCTTGCGCTGCACGTGCCCGCCCGCCCGCTGGTCGTCCCGGAGCATCTCGAGATGCCGCTCGAGACGATCGTTCAACGCCTCGAGCTCGGCCCGGCTCTCGCTGTGATCGCGCGACAGCCGTTTCAGTTCCAGAGCCCGCTCGATCAAACGCCGCAGAATGTCGACATGCTTGAGCGGTTCGACCAGGTAGTCGATCAGCCCGGCATCGAGCGCCTTGTGCAGGTCGTCGTCGCGCCGGCTCTCGCTGATGACGATGGTCGGACGCCCGACGGCCAGTCGCTCCCACCCATCGTGCGTGACCGCTCGGACGTGCGCCACCACGAGATCGCAATGGGCCGGCAATGTCGAAACCGAGACGGCCGCCCGCACCACGATGTCGAGACGAGAAAGTTCTTCGATCAAGCGTTCACGGTCCGGCCCCGGCAGATCGATCAGACCGATCACGGGCAGCTCGTCCGACAGCGTATTGGACACAGGTCTACTCGGCGAAGTCGTCTTCACTATATTCGAAATCGTCACCGAACCCGCCGCTGGCGAACGGATCCTCGCCGGCCGCGCCGTTGGTGACCTCGAACTGGCGACGCTGCAGATAAGCGTCTCGGATGAAGCTGTAGCGATCCCCCTGGATCAACGTCTCCTGGTCCAGCAGGCTGGCGCGCAGATCCACGTAGCGCAGGAAGGTCAGGCCGTAACGCCACTTGTCATCTTCGACATAGGTGACCGGATAGGTGTACATGTCGACCGGCAGACCGCTGGTGTCTCGAACCGTGCTCGGCCCCAGAATCGGCAACACCAGATAGGGACCGCTTCCCACGCCCCACACGCCAAGAGTCTGGCCGAAATCTTCCTCGTTTTCGTCCAGGCCCATGCGCGTGGCGGGATCGAGCACGCCGCCCACGCCCAGCACGGTATTGACCAGAAAACGTCCGGATGCGACGCCGGCATTGCCCCACTCCCACTGGAGAACACTGTTGAAAACCGTGCGGATTTCCCCCAGGTTGGAGAAGAAGTTGCCGACACCATCCTGGACCGGATCCGGCGTGATGGTGTCATAGCCCTGCGCAATCGGCTTGAGCGCATAGCGATCGAGCGTGTCGTTGAACTGATAGACACCACGGTTGAAACCCTCCCACGGATCCTGGGGATTCGACTCTTCCCCCGTCGAGGCACAACCGCTCAACGCCGCGGCGACACAGGCGCCGCCCACCCAATGGATCGATTTCATCAACACGCATTCCCTTTACGCAGTATCACACTGCCCGCACTGTAGCCCGCACCGAAGGAACACACCACCCCCACGTCGCCGTCCTGCAGGTCGTCGCGATGCAGATGAAACGCAATGATCGATCCCGCCGAACTGGTATTGGCATAGCGGTCGAGTATCACCGGCGCTTCCGACAGCGAGGGCTCGCGGCCCAGCACACGCTGCGCGATCAGGTCGTTCATGTGACGGTTGGCCTGGTGGAGCCAGAGCTTCCTGACCGAGTCCCCGGTCAACGACTGGCTCTCCAGATGATCGAGGATCAACGAAGCGACCATCGGGCAGACCTCCTTGAAGACCTTGCGCCCTTCCTGGACGAAAAGCTTGTCCAGATCATCCCGCCCGTCGTCGGCAAGACGATTGAGAAACCCGAAGTTATTGCGAATGGCATTGGAGAACTGCGTCTTCAGCCGCGTTCCCAAGACCGTGAAGTGCTCCCGATCCTGGGCGAGATGGTCGGCTTCCAGCACGATGGCGGTACAGGCGTCACCGAAGATGAAGTGGCTGTCCCGGTCACGGAAGTTGAGATGCGCCGAGCAGATCTCGGGGTTGACCACCAGTACCCGCTCCAGGCTGCCGGCACGGATCGCGTTGGTGGCCATGTCGATGGCGAACGTCGCGCTGGAGCAGGCCACGTTCATGTCGAAGGCGTAGCCGCCCGCGCCCAGCGCCGCCTGAAGCTCGACCGCGACCGCCGGATAAGGTCGCTGCAGATTGGAGCAGGCGACGATGATCAGGTCGAGCTGATCGGCACGCACACCGGCCTCCTCCAGCGCCTGGCGAGCCGCGGCCACGCCCATCTCCGCCTGGACCGACAGCGCATCGTTGGCGCGCTGTGGAATGCGCGGTCGCATGCGCTCCGGATCCAGAATCCCCCCGGCTTCCATCACGTAACGGCTCTCGATACCCGAGGCCTTGAGGATGAAGGCTTCGCTGGAGTGCGCCAGCGGCTCGCGCTCTCCCTGCTCGATCGCCGCCGCGTGACGCAGATTCTCGGCATCGACCCAGCGATTGAAGCTGGCGACCAGTTCGGCGTTATCGATCGAATCCGGCGGCGTGAACAGGCCCGTCGCGGTAATCACGGCTTGCGTCATCGGCTATTACCTCCCGCGGCATCCGCCGCTCTCCATCATTACGCACACCCGCCGACGGCGGATGCAGTGTCTCGAGCCCGCCAATCACACGGTTTGCCCGGTTATCTCCTGCCAGCGCCGTGCCAGACGCTTCTCCGACACGCTTTCGAGCGTGCCCAGCTGCTGGGCGAATAGCGAGACTCGCCACTCCTGCAGCCACCAGCCGAATTCGACGAGGTCGGCATCGACGATGCCATCGCGATGGGTCTGCTGGCGCCGTGTATCGACCCGCTCCTCCCACGCCTGCACCTGCTGCATCGACAACTGGTCCCGCCGCAGGTCGCGGGGCGCCTTCTCGAGCCGGATCTCGGCCGCCTGCAGGTAGCGCGGATAATGTTTCAGCCAGGGGCCGGCGTCACGCACGAAGCCGGGGTAGACGAGGCGTTGCATCTGCGCCTTGAGATCACTGTAGGTCAGGGCCAACGCCAGCGTGACGTTGCCCTTGAGTGCCTTGGTCACTGCCAGATGGCCTTGCAGCGCCTTGTGCAGGTCGACCAACAGCGCCTCGGCATAGCCGACCAGGTCGCCGCGCCACTGCTCGAGGCGAGCATCGAGCGCCTCCCGCGATCGCGGCAATGGATCGACCGCCACGGTCTGGGCCAGGCAGGCATCGATCACATCGCGGGCAAGCTGCTCGTGACTGCCGACCTTGGCAAACAGCAGCGCGGACTGCTTGAGTGCCGGCAGTTCGCGCTGGATGTAGCGCACGATGTCGGGCAACCGGCGCCGGGCCAGGTTGACGATGCCGTCGCGGTGGGCGGCTTCGGCACGCGCGGCGTGGTCGAACCAGGCAACCCGCAGTTCGTCGCCCTCCACCACTACCGCCGGATAGACCTCGACCTGAATCCCGGCCTGGCGGGTCGTGCGCGAATCGGGCAGCGGCGTCACCGGCAGGTCGTCGAGACGCTCGGCATCCTCTTTCGGCGTCTGGGCCAGCGCCTTGGCACCCGCTGCGGCGGCCTCGCCAAACCGCGTCTGCAGTTGGCGCAGGTCACGTCCTTCACCCAGCACCTCGCCGTTGTGATCCACCACTCGCAGGTTCATCACCAGGTGCGGATCGAGCTGGTCGTGACGCCACGCCGACGGGTCCAGCCGGGTTCCGGTCTTGATCCGCAGAAACTCGCCCAGCGCCTCCTCGACCGGACGCTCGTCCGGCGTCATCGATGCCAAGGCAGCGTCGACCCAGTCGGGAATCGGCACCACCTGTCGACGCATCGCCTTGGGCAGCGCCTTGAGCAGCGCGATGCACTTCTCGCGCAGCAGCCCGGGCACCAGCCAGCTCAGCCGTCCCTGCGGAAGCTGCGCCAACATCACCGCCGGCACGGTCAAGGTAACGCCATCGTCGCCCGCCCCCGGCGAGAAGTGATAGCTCAGCGGGTAGCGCACGCCGTTGAACACCAGCTCGTCGGGGTACTGCTCGACGCTGACGTCGTCGGCATCGCGCGCCATCAGTGCCGCTTTATCGAGCTTGAGCAGATCCGGCGTGTCACGTTCGGCCTGCTTGCGCCAGTTCTCGAAGCTGCGTCCGCCGGCGACGTCCGCCGGGACCCGCTCGTCGTAGAAGGCGAACAGCGTCTCCTCGTCGACGAGGATGTCACGCTTGCGCGCCCGATCCTCGAGATCCTCCACTTCCGCCATCATCGCGCGGTTGTGTTCGAAGAACGCCGCCCGGGTCTGGTAGTCGCCCTCCACCAGCGCCCGGCGCAGAAAGATCTCCCGAGCTTCCGCCGGCGCCACCTTGGCGTAATCCACGCGGCGACCAGTGACGATCGGCAGGCCGAATAGCGTTACTTGCTCCAGCGCCACCACCTGGGCCCGCTTGCGCTCCCAGTGGGGTTCGCTGTAGCTGTGCTTGACCAGGTGCGCGGCCTGTGGCTCGATCCACTCCGGCTTGATCCTCGCCACGTCACGCGCAAACAGACGACTGGTCTCCACCATCTCGCCGGCCATCACCCATTTGGGCGGCTTGCGCGACAGGCCCGACGCCGGATGGATCAGGAAGCGCCGGTTGCGGGCACCGAGGAATTCCCGGCTTTCCGGCTGCAACTGCCCCAGGTTGGAGAGCAGACCGGACAACAGCGCCTGATGCAGACGCTGGGTATCGATCCGAGGTTTCTCCGCCGGCGATTGTTCCGCTCCCGCCACCGCACCCGGCTCCTCGGTGTCGGGCTGCATGGCACTCGACGGCTCCAGCTTCATCTCGCGGGTCAACTGGCGCAGTTGGCGATAGGTGTCGTGCCATTCGCGCAGGCGCAGGTAGTTCAGATACTGATCGCGACACCAGCGCCGCAGTTGATTGCTCGACAGCGTCTCGCGCATGGCATCGAAGCCATGCCAAAGATTGAGCCAGGCGACGAAGTCGGAGTTGGGGTCCTCCCACTGCTTGTGACGCTGATCGGCGGCCTGGCGCTTCTCCGCCGGCCGCTCGCGGGGATCCTGCGTTGCCAGCGCACTGACCACGATCAACACCTCGCGCAGACACTGGAAGCGCTCGCCCGCCAGTACCATTCGCGCCAGGCGCGGATCGATCGGCAACCGGGACAGCTGCCGCCCGATGGCGGTGATGCGCTCGCCGTCATCGACGGCTCCCAATTCGAACAGCAGCCGGTAGCCATCCTTGACGAAGCGGGCATCCGGGGCATCGACGAACGGGAAATCGAACACGTCACCCAGCTTGAGCGACAGCATCGACAGAATGACCGAGGCCAGGTTGGTGCGCTGGATCTCGGGTTCGGTGAATTCGGGGCGAGAGAGGAAATCCTCTTCGCTGTAGAGCCGGATGCAGACACCTTCGGCCACGCGCCCGCAACGCCCCTTGCGCTGATCGGCGCTGGCCTGGCTCACCGGCTCGATCGGCAGACGCTGGACCTTGGCGCGCGCGCTGTAGCGGCTCATGCGGACCAGGCCGGGATCGATCACGTAGCGTATGCCGGGCACGGTCAACGAGGTCTCGGCCACGTTGGTGGAGAGCACGATGCGCCGGCCGGCGTGGGACTGGAACACCCGGTTCTGCTCGGCATTGGAGAGCCGCGCGTAGAGCGGCAGGATCTCGGTACTCTTGAGTTCGGCGCGGCGCAGCACGTCCGCCGTCTCGCGAATGTCGCGTTCGCCCGGCAGAAAGATCAGGATATCCCGCGGGCCGCTGTACCAGCGCTTTTCGCGCTCGATTCGCTCGACCTCGTCGACCGCCGCCAGAATGCCCTCCTGCAGGGTCAGGTCCTCCTCGTCCCGCGACTCCCGGACCAGCGGCCGATAATGCACCTCGACCGGATAGGCGCGCCCGGAGACCTCGACCACGGGGGCGGGCCGCAGCTCGCCGCTGCGCTCGACGGCAAAGTGCCGGGAGAGCCGCTCGACGTCGATGGTCGCCGAGGTGATGATCACCTTGAGGTCGGGGCGTCGGGCCGTCAGGCGCTTGAGATAGCCGAGCAGGAAGTCGATGTTGAGACTGCGCTCGTGCGCTTCATCGATGATGATCGCTTCATAACGCATCAGGTCCGGGTCGTGCTGCGTCTCGGCCAGCAGGATGCCATCGGTCATCAGCTTGACCAGGGTGTCGTCGCTGCTCTGGTCGGTGAAGCGCACCTGATAGCCGACCTGCTCGCCCAGCGGCACCTGCAGCTCCTCGGCCAGGCGAGCCGCCACCGAACGTGCCGCCAGGCGGCGCGGCTGGGTGTGACCGATCATGCCACGCCGCCCCAGCCCCAGCTCCAGGCAGAGCTTGGGTAGCTGGGTGGTCTTGCCGGAGCCGGTCTCGCCGGCGACCACCACCACCTGATGCTCGCGCAGGGCCTCGAGAATGGTCTCGCGCTTGGCGGCGACCGGCAACGCCGCGGGGTAGTCCAGCGTCACCGGCTGACGCTGGCGACGCGCCAGCAGCTCACTGGATGACGCCAGTCGCGTTTCGACCTCCTTCAGCGACCGGTCGATCGGCTTGCCGTCGCGGGCACGTTGCGCCAGGCGCTGGAGCCGCCGACGCAGCTCGTGGGCATCGCGCAGCAGGCAGCCGTCCAGGCGAGTTTCCAGGTCATTCAGGGCTTGCAGCGAGGGGGAAGCGATAGCGCTCAAGAGATCCTCTACGTCGGCGAGAACGGGCCGCCACCCAGAGTGGTGACGAACCCGTCATTGTAGCGCCGTCAGCGGACCAACTCACGTCCTGGGAGAACCGATCTCATGCCGAGGGCTTGTCGCCCGCCTTGCCGGCCTCGTCGGCCCCATCCCCGGAGGCCTCGTCACGCAGCTCTCGTCGCAGCACCTTGCCGACGTTGCTCTTGGGCAGTTCGTCTCGCAGCTCGACGAACTTGGGCACCTTGTAGCCGGTCAGCTCCTGCTTGCACCACTGCCGCAGCGCCTGCGGATCGAGACTCTCGTTGCGCGCGACCACGAACAGCTTGACGGCCTCCCCGGTCTCCTCGTCGGGCACCCCCACGGCGGCGGCCTCGACGACATCGGGATGCCCCGCCACCACTTCCTCTATTTCGTTGGGGTAGACGTTGAATCCGGAGACCAGAATCATGTCCTTCTTGCGATCGACGATCTTGACGTAGCCGTCGTCGAGAATCATCGCCATGTCGCCGGTGCGCAGCCAGCCCTCGTCATCCAGCGTCTTGGCGGTATCTTCGGGACGGTTCCAGTACCCTTTCATGACTTGCGGTCCCTTGACGCAGAGCTCGCCACGCTCGCCGCGCGGCAGGGCGCGACCGTCGTCGTCGACGACCTGGATCGAGGTTCCGGGAACCGGCTTGCCGATGGTGCCGATCTGGGGCGCTTCGGGGGGATTGACCAGCGCGATGGGTGAGGTCTCGGTCAGGCCATAGCCCTCGACGATGCCGAGCCCGGTGGTCTGCTCCCAGCGCTCGGCGACGACCTGGGTCAGCGCCATGCCGCCGGAGATCGTCATCTTGAGGCGCGAGAAATCGAGCGCCTTGAAATCGTCGCGCTGGCACAACGCGTTGAACAGGGTATTGAGCCCCACGAAGACCGTGAACGGCGTTTTCGACAGCGTCTTGACGAAGCCGGCGATATCGCGGGGGTTGGGGATCAGGATATTGTGCTGGCCGGTGACCATCGCGAACAGGCAGTTCACCGTGAAGGTATAGATGTGATAGCAGGGCAGCGGCGCGATGATCGTCTCTTCACCCTCCACCAGCGCCCTGCCGACCACCTGCTTGGTCTGCAGCATGTTGGCGATCAGATTGCGGTGGGTCAGCATGGCGCCCTTGGCGACGCCGGTGGTACCACCGGTGTACTGAAGGGCCGCCACATCGTCTGCCCGGCTGGCGACCACCTTGGCCTGATGCCGATGACCGGCGGCAAGCGCCTGTCGAAAACCGACCGCGTCCGGCAGCGAGTAGGATGGCACCAGCTTCTTGACGTGTCGCACCACCCGGTTGATCAGCATCCGCTTGGGCCAGGGATGCAGATCCGCCATTTCAGTCACGTAGACATGGCGAATGTCGGTCTGCTCGAGTACTTTTTCCAGCTTGTGGGCCATATTCGCCAGCACCACGACCGCCTTGACACCGGCATCGCGAAACTGGTGACGCATCTCGCGCTCGGTATAGAGCGGATTGGTATTGACCACGACCAGCCCGGCACGCAGCGCACCGAACACGGCAACCGGGAACTGCAGCACATTGGGCAGCTGTATGGCGATGCGATCGCCCGGCTCCAGGTCGGTCTCCTGCTGGAGCCAGGCAGCGAAGTCGCCGGAAAGCCGATCCACATCCCGATAACTCAAGGTGTGACCCAGGCAACTGAAGGCAGGCTTGTCGGCGAATCGATCGCACGCCTCGGCGATGATGTCGTTGATCGACTCGAACGCTTCCATGCCCTCCAGCGGCGCTCCCGTTTCGATGCACGGGCTGACGCTGTCGCTCATAGGATCTCCTTGATTCGTGACGGTTATCGCTCTTATAACAGGATCCGGGCAGTGAGGCGCTGCCACCAAGGTTGTAAGACGCTCGACCCGGCCGTCGCAGGCAATGGCGAGACCACCGTCGACGGCTAGATCGACGGCTCCTCGCGCCGGGCCAGTCGCCGCCGTCTGACGGCGCTCCGCCAGCGCAGCAGTATCCACGACAACACGATGACGGCGATGATGATCCAGGTCACCGGCCGCTGACCGTAGGTCTCAACGTACGGCCTGGCGATTCGCCACCCCTGCTGCGCCTTGTCGACGGCGATATCGGCCATCTGCGAAGCGGTCAACCCATCGGTGAAGTCATCGCCATCGTCAGAACCCAGGCTATTGTCCTGCTGACGGGAGTCGCTGGTGATGCCTCGTTCGAGATCCGCGCCGCTCAAGCCGACGGACGCCTCGGGGTTGAGCCGCACGACCGGCAGCTCGAAGTGCAACGTGCGTCCACCGACACGGGCGTCGGCGGCGATGGTGACCGGCAGTGACTGACCTGGATCGGTCTGCGGCACCGCAATCGTCCACTCCCGCTCCCCGGTCTGGCGCACGTCGAGCGACCTGCCGGTAAGGCTTGCACTGAGCTGGGTATTGCTGACGTCCAGGTCGGGATGATTGGCACGCACGACGATCTGCGAGCCGTCCTCGCTCAGCACCGCACTCAGCGCGGCCACCACGTTGACCGTCTGGACCTGCTGGCGAATCATGCGATCGCTGCGCGCGGTGATCGTCAGCCGGGCATTGCCGAGTTGATCCACTCCCGGCAGTTCGCCGCGAAAGTGGTTGTCCGACGGTTCCAGCGGCGTGGCGGCAAGGACGGCTCCGTCCAGATCCTTGAGTTCAGCCCGAACGGTGAGCCCTTCGGGGCGCCTGTCCGCTCCCAGCACCTCCCCGTCCGACGCCAGCCAGACATCCAGCGGCGTGGAAAAACCGCGATAGAGCGTTGCCGGAAGCGGCGAGCTGCGCAGCACGGTGTCGGCATGAATGCCGATACGGCTATCGGCACCGATATTGCCCTCGATCCGCCATTCACCGGCGGCCGGATCTGGCACGGTGACGAGGTCGTAGCGATCGCTGCTTTGCCACTCCACGGCACCGGGATGGTCGCCGCGCGAGTAGCGCTGGCCATCGGGACCCACCAGCACCGGAGAATCGACGCCCGGGGCGTGGAACAGCAGCGCGTTGAATTCGTCGATATCGTCGTCGACGCTGAACCGCTGCTGCCCGTCGATGGGAATCTGGTCCCCCGGCAGGATACGGTCGAGAACGTCCAGGAAGGCACGCAGCAGTTCTTCCGGCGTATCGGCGACCGCCGCCAGCCCGCCAGTGGTCTGTGCGACCTGTTCGAGCAGCGGCAGATCGACATTGTTCGACAGCGCGATGGCATGGACGACGACGCCACGCCCGGCAAGCTCCGGCGCCAATTCGTTGATGATGCGTTGGCGCGAGGCACTGTCGCGCTGCGCCTTGTCGCTGCCTGACGCGGGCAAGTCGACCATGCCATCGGTCAGCAGGATCAGATGTCGGTTGGCGCTGTCAGGCGCTGCATCGGCCGCCTGGCGAAGCGCCCGCTCGATATCCGTGAACTGTTGATAGTCGGTCAACTGCGGCGAGAGGCTGGCCACGCGACCCCGCCAGGCGTCCGCCACCGTGCCACTCGGGAGAGGATTGGCGACCGTGGTCCCGAAGGTCCAGATCGACCCCCTAGCGCTGGGCGGCAACAGTGTCGCGGCGAAGCCCAGGGCGTTGGCCCGCAGGTTCTGAGGATCGTTCTGCTTCATGCTGCCTGAAACATCGACGACGATCCGCACGTCCGGTGCGGACTGCGCCAGCGCCCAGGTCGGGGCGAGCCCCGTTGCCAGCATCACCATCAACAACAACGCACGCATCTCTCGCTTCCTTGTCGAAACACACGCCGAGAACGAGGTCACGACATCCTCGTCCAGTAGTATCGTTGGACAGCCCTTCGGACCGGAGAGTCAGTTGACCACCGGCTCGCGGCGGCCATCCGCCTTGCCATGGGCATCGCCACGCTTGCCGGGAGCCCGTGCCGCGGCACCCGTCGGCCGCCCCTTTTTCCGGCCGTGGCCAGACCCACTGCCGGTATCGTCATGGCGGCGACGAAGCAGGCGCCAGGCTCCCAGCCCCAGGGCGGCACCCAGCGCGGCGCCGACCAGCAGCAGCGGCATCGCACCGGCGACCTGACCGCCATCGTGCTGGATGACCCCGACCGCCATCACCACGATGGCCGGGGCCAGGCCAGAGTAGGCCTCCCCCTGCTGCAGCAGCGGCAGCGAGAACGGCGCCACCGCCCACAACCCGCCGGCGACGACGCCGACCAGGATCAGACGCGGTAGCAGCGGTATCCAGCGCACCGCCAGATAGCCGGTCACCAGAACGATCAGCGAAAGGACCCCATAACTCAGCCAGAGCTGCGGCAGCGAATCGGAAAACAGCATGGTAATGACTCTCGATTCATACGATTTGCCACATGGTACACTCCAACCAGTCAAAGCACAGCCGCACCGGCGCCATCGGATGCGTGACTCGACGTCCAGTCGCCGCACTCCGGGCACGCCTCCGCGGATTCGCGAACCCGGCCCCGGCACACCGCTTCTAGCGCCCGGCCCGGCCAGATGACGTCCATTTCATCGACAGCCTCAGCTCGCAAGGATTCCGCATAGTCCCATGTCCCGCTCGCAGACGACCCAAGTGCTTCCCGCAGTTCACTTCCGGCGTGATGATGACCCCGACTGGCACTGGCTGGAGTCACGCGACGACCCTCAGGTCAAGGCGTTCCTGCGCGCCGCCAATCGCGAAAGCGATGCGTTCTTCTCTCCCCTCGCAGCGCTGGAGGACGCTCTCTACGAGGGCCATCTGGCGCGACGGGAACTCAGGGTGGTCGGCCTGCCCATGGCGCTGGAGCGTTTCCGCTACTGGAGTGAAACGGCCGGCGACGCGGACTATCCGCGATGGTGGCGACAGCCGATCGCCGAAGAGGCCGAACCGGAACTGCTGCTGGACATCGAGTCGCGCTCGAAGGCCCACGACTTCCTCGAGCTGGGCGACATGGCGATCTCGTCGGACGAGCAGTGGCTTGCCTGGACCGAGGATGTCAGCGGCAACGAATACTTCGACCTCTACCTGAAACGGCTACCGGATGGTGAGCCAACCCGCCTGCGTCGTCGCATCGGCCCGGACCTCGTATGGGCGCAGGACAACCGCACGCTGTTGTTCACCCGCTACGACGCCACGCAGCGCCCCGCCAGCGTATGGCTGCTACGACCCGGCGACGACCACTGCGAGAAGATCTTCGAGGAAACCGATGTCGAATTCTGGGTGGGCCTGGGCAAGACGCGCTCTCGCCAATGGCTGATCCTGGAGACGGCCTCCAAGGACACTGCCGAATGCCACCTGATACCGGCTGATGCACCCGGCACCCAACCCCAGTGCGTGCGCCCGCGGGAGGCGGGGGTCGAATACGGTCTGGATCACCGTGCCGACACCTTCTACGTGCTCCACAATCGCGATGCCTCTCACTTCCGCCTGGACACCGCCCCGACGTCTCGACCGTCGAGCTGGACCCCCCTGGTACCGCATCGCGACGACGTCACCCTGGAGGGCATCGACGCCTTCGCCTGGGGCCTGGTGATCACCGAGCGTGACCATCACGAAGCCCAGGTATACCTGCGCGTGATCGAACTCCCGGATACTGGGCCATCGGAGGACGGCACCCCGCGGCCGGAGGCGCTGCCGGGCTCGCGACTCCCGCTGCCCGAGGCCCCCTGCAGCCTTGCACTCGGTGATACACCCGACTTCCATACCCGCAAGCTTCACCTGCGCGAGGAGTCGTTCACCCTGCCGGTGCGATGGATCGAACATGACCTGGACAGCGGCGAGCAGCGCGTTCTCAAGACGCAGCCGCTTTATGGTGATCTTCGGCCCCAGGACCTGATCTGCCAAAGGCTATGGGCAGAGGGCCACGACGGAGAGCGCATCCCTGTCTCGGTGGTCGCCAGAGCCGATGACCTGGGCAAGGCGCCGATGCCGACGCTGCTCTACGGCTATGGCGCCTACGGCGAGGTCCTCGATCCCTGGTTCTCGATCGCGCGCCTGGAACTGCTCTCCCGGGGCGTCGCGTTCGCGGTCGCCCATGTACGCGGCGGTGGCGATCGCGGCGAGCCCTGGTACTTGGCGGGCAAGCTCGAGCACAAGGAAAACAGCTTCAGGGACTTCCTGGCAGCGCGTCATGCGCTGGTCGCCGGAGGCCTGTCGGACCCGAACCGGGTAGCGGCCTATGGCGCCAGCGCCGGCGGCCTGCTGGTGGGAGCCAGCCTCAACATGGAGCCAGAAGCCTTCTGCGCCGCCGTGCTCGACGTTCCCTTCGTCGACGTGCTGCGGACGATGGAGAATCCCGACCTCCCCCTCACCACGGCGGAATACACCGAGTGGGGCAATCCGGACGAGCCCGCTGTACGCCGGCGCATTCGTGATTATTCACCGCTCGATAACCTGACCGCCCAGCCCTACCCCAGCATGCTGCTGCAGGGGAGCTGGCACGATTCACGGGTGCCTTACTGGGAGCCGGCCAAGCTCTACGCGCGCGTGACCGAATTGGGTAGCGCCCGGGGGCCGGTACTGTTGCGCACCGACATGGCAGCCGGGCATGGAGGGGCATCGGGCCGATTCAAGGCCTGGCGGGACAATGCACGCCAGGATGCCTTCATCCTATGGTCGCTGGGACTCGCCGAGAAGTAGCGCCGGATAAGGCGCATCGGCCGATGAGGATGCACCCCGCTCAAGTTCAGCGCTGTTCGTCGAGCGGGATGATATCGATGATGTGGGCTTCGTAGTCGGCCTCGTCGACATCGGTTTCACTGACGGCAAAATGGCGCACGCTCATCTGGCGCTCGTGCATGCGACGATCGTCGCCGCTGCGCAGCGGATGCCAACTGGCCAGTTTGCGCCCTTCAGAGAGACGCCGATAGGCGCAGCTGTGAGGCAGCCAGTGGAACTCGTCGAGGTTCTGCAGGCTCAACTGGGTGCACTCGGGCACTTTCTCGAAACGGTTCTCGTAGTCGCTGCAACGGCAACTGCCGATGTCCAGCAGGCGGCAGGCCACGTTCAGCGTCGCGACATCGCCCGTGTCGGCATCTTCCATCTTGACCAGACAGCACTTGCCGCACCCGTCGCAGAGCGCCTCCCACTCTTGCTGGGTCAGCTCCTCGAGGGAAAAGCGTTCCCAGAATCGATCACGCATATCGACCTCCGCCCCGGTGATTCTCACCGCACTCTCGCCTTGGGAACGTGCGCCGAGGGGATGTGGTACGCCTCATCACTCCCCCCGCGGCGTGAACAGATCCAGCATCTCCGGATCTTTGGCCGGCGGCATCTGCAGATAGAAGCCCTGGTCGCGGATCGCCGCCATGACCTTGACCACGTCGACGCGCGCCAACGGCCGCTCGGCCCTCAGCAACAGCGTCATCACCGCGATGGGCGGCCCGAACCGCTCACGCAGCGCCTGCGGCACCGGCGCCATGCCCTGGGCCTTGTCGAGATAGAGATACATCTCGTCTCGACGCGGGCTCTTGACCACCTCGCAAATCAGCCGGGAGGCGTCCATCACGCCGCCTCCTGTTCAGCCAGCGCCCGTTCCCAGTCGGCCGCCAGCACGCGCCCGCGCCATCCGGTCGGCAATGGCAGCGTCGCCCGCTTGAGATGGGCGGTGACGATCGCCTCCATCTCCGCTCGGTTGGCGAGTCGCTCCGGCGCGACGCCAAGCGCCTCGGCGTGGGCCTGGACGACCTGCTTCAGCGCCTTGACGCGACGCTTGAACGGGGGCGAGGTCGGCACCGGCAGCGGTTCGCAGAGCGCCGATTCATCCTGATGCTGCGCGGCCTTGACCAGCGCCAGCAAGGTGTCGCCTTCGCGCTTGACCAGGCTGGGGGTGACGCCTTCGATGGCCGCCAACTCGTAGCGATTCTGCGGCATGGCCTCGGCGACCGCGAACAGCACGGCATCCTTGACCAGCCAGCCGCGCGGGACGTCGCGACGACGTATCTCCACTTCCCGCCAGGCAGTGAGTTCGCGGTAGGCCTCGATCTGGCGCGGCTTCAGCCGCCACAACTGACGGTGACGGGTATACCATTGGTCGGCGTTACCCTCGTGCCCACGGCTCAACGCCGCGCACTCTTCCTCTAGCCATTCTGCCCGCCCCAGCTCGACCAGCTCACGCGACTGGCCTTCCCAGATGGCGGGGAGGAATACCACGTCCAGCGCCGCATATTCGAGCTGAGCTGGCGTCAGTGGACGTTCCAGCCAGTTCGAGCGAGTCTCCTCCTTCGGCAGATCGACGTCACAGCGTCGGGCGACCAGCCGCCGGTAACCGATCGCCGGGTCGCTGCCCAAGAAAGACTCGGCGATCTGCGTATCGACCAACGGCGCCACCGTCACGCCGGCCCACAGCGCCAGCACGTCCAGATCCTCGCCACAGGCGTGGATCAGCTTCAAGGGCCCGCCGCCCAGCAACCTCTGGAACGTCTCGCTGGCCGCCACTGCCTGCGGATCGATCAGATACACCGTTTCTCCAGCCGTCAGTTGAATCAACGCCGGCACGGGGAAGAAGGTGGTCTCTCGGAAGAACTCGGTATCCAGCGCCACGACATCCGCCTCGGCCAGCACCTCGTAAGCGGCCTGCAACCCTTCCGGGGTGTCGACCCAACATAGCGAATAGTCAACGCTCATTCAGATTCCTTGCGGCCACGGACGTGGCCCTGCGATACGAAAGGAGAGAGCCTGGGCGCGGCAGTAGCCCCCGCCGCGCCCAGGCTTCACTCGGAAGAGAACGGCTGGCGCCCTTGAAATGCCCGGCTGAGCGTGCCGCCATCGACATACTCCAGCTCGCCACCCATGGGCACACCATACGCCAGCCGCGAGAGCCTCGCTTCTCGCCCAACCAGGTGCTCCGCGATGTAGTGGGCGGTCGCCTCGCCTTCCACGGTGGGATTGGTCGCCAGGATGATCTCGCTGACGGTCTCTTGGGCGAGTCGTGCTTCCAACTGGTCGAGACCGATATCGTCGGGCCCGATGCCGTCGAGTGGCGAGAGGTGACCATGCAGGACGAAGTACTGGCCCCGGTAGCCACCGGCCTGCTCGATCGCCAGCATGTCCGCCGGCGACTCGACCACGCACAGCAGCGCCGAGTCGCGACGCGGATCCTGGCAGACACCGCAAAGGGTCTCCTCGGTCAGGGTTCGACACCGCTCACAGTAGCCAACCCGCTCGATCGCCTCGGTCAACGACTGAGCCAGCCGACGCCCGCCATCGCGCTCCCGCTCCAGCAGATGCAACGCCATCCGCTGCGCCGTCTTGGGCCCCACGCCAGGCAGCACGCGAAGGCTATCCAGCAGTTGCTCGACCAGCGGTGAGAAACTCATCAGAACGGCATCTTCATCCCAGGAGGCAGGTTGAGTCCGGAAGAGACCTCTTCCATCCTCGCCTTTGACTGGCTCTCCACCTTGCGAGACGCGTCGTTGACAGCGGCCGCCAGCAGGTCTTCCAGCAGCTCCTTGTCTTCCTGCATCAGGGATGGATCGATCTCGACCCGGCTGACGTCATGACGGCCATTCATGGTGACCTTGATCATGCCGGCGCCAGCTTCGCCCGAGACTTCCATCTGGGCGATCTCTTCCTGCACCTGCTGCATCTTTTCCTGCATTTCCTGGGCCTGCTTCATCAGGCCACCCATGCCACCCTTGAACATGACGAACTCCTTCGAGATGGGATTTTCGAGACTGGGGTCGTTGGCAAGTGTCACACGCGGTCGGCGGTGACACTCTCTTCGATCAGACGGGCGCCGAAGCGCGCTTCCAGTTCCTGAATATGTGGGTCGACCCGCAGCGCTTCAACGGCGCGGGCATGACGCTCGCGAGCCTCTCGGTCGCGTCTGGCCTTGGCCGTTTCGCGCGAACCATCCAGTTCGGCGACATTGACCTCGAGACGGCGAGCATAACCGATACCCGCCAGCGCCTTGGTAATGCGATCGACATGCAGCTCCGACAGCATCGCAGACTGTCCGGGGTCCAGCGTGACGTGAAGCACGTGCCCGTCGTCGCTGTCGATGACGCAGTGCGCCGCGAGATTGCGGGTGAGACCACCGATGTCGAGCCGATCGAAACGCTCGAGCCAGAGATCATGCGTCAACGGTGTCGTCGCGGCGACTACCCCAGCAGGTTCAGGCGACTCGTCGATGACCGCCGGAGATGAAGATTCCCCGGCGCTGGCGGCTGCCCGCGGCATCTCGGCGGCATCGCGCTCGGAGGGCATGTCGGCCGGGTGCGCGGATGACGCATTCGGGTCGACCGGCAAGGCCGGCGCCGGGTCGTGACTATCGGGAAGCGCCGCCAATGACTCGTCGCGAGAGACGTTCGACTGCTCCGCCCAGGCGTAGGCGTCATCCTGCAGATCTGCATCGCTGTCGAAATCGATCTCGCGGCCGGATTCGGCATCGCCGCTAACATCGCTGCCGTCGCTGGCACCGACATCGCCGGCTTCGACGCCTGGCGTAGAGAAATCCGCAGCTGAGAATGACTCCGCCTCCCACGACGTCGATTCCTCCGTCGCTGGCGCCGGTTGCTGTGTTGCACCAGGTGCCTCGACATCGACCGACCAGGGCGGACGGTCATCCGCCTGCGGCTCGACGGCGGCCGGGGACGATGCAACCGGTGCCGCACCCGGCCCGACCGGTCGTTGATCGACCGCAGGTGGCGGCTCGTGCGGCGCCGGCTCCTTAGGATTCACGCTCGTCGGTCCCGACGCCGCCGATTCCGGAGCCACCGATTCCGGAGCCGTAGCGCTGGCCGCCGATGCCATCGGTTCGGCCGGCGCAGGATCATCGGCCCGCGCGTCTTCTGCAGCGGTACCGCCTGCGCGCGTCTCACGCTGGGCGTCACGACCGCCATCATTTTCGTCCTGCGGATTTCCGCGCAGCGGCAGGTCGGTCTGCGGCGGTGTCGGCACCCCCTGGGGACGGAAGGCCAGCATGCGCAACAGCGTCATCTCGACCGCCGAACGCGTGTCCGGCGCGTTGTCGATGTCGCCGCGCCCCTGCAGGGCAATCTGGTAGTAGAGCTGGACGTCTTCGGCGGTGAACCGGCCGGCCAGTGCCAGCAGTTCCTCGCGATCGCCATGGCCATTGTCCAGGGCCGAGGGCACCATCTGGGCGATGGCCAGGCGGTGCATCAGCCCGGACAGCTCGTCGAGCACGCCGGCAAAGTCCGGCCCTTGCTCGGCCAGTGCCGCTACTTCCGCCAACAGTCGCTCGGCGTCGACATCCGCCAGGGCCTGGGCCAGGGCAATCAGATGCGCGTGATCCAGCGTGCCGAGCATGGCGGCCACATCCTCACGGCGCACTTCACCCTGCCCAAACGCGATGGCCTGATCGGTGAGGCTCATGGCGTCCCGCATCGAGCCGTCGGCAGCCTTGCCGAGCAGCCACAGCGCCTGCGGGTCGAAAGCGACCTGTTCGGCCTCCAGCACCCGGGTCAGATGCTCGACGACCCGCTCCGGCGGCATATTCTTGAGCGTGAACTGCAGGCAGCGCGACAGCACCGTCACCGGCAGTTTCTGGGGGTCCGTCGTCGCCAGCAGGAACTTGACGTGCGGCGGCGGCTCTTCCAGCGTCTTGAGCAGCGCGTTGAAGCTGTGCGTCGACAGCATGTGCACCTCGTCGATGAGGTACACCTTGTAGCGCCCCTGGGTCGGCGCGTACTGAACGTTGTCCAGCAGCTCGCGGGTGTCCTCCACCTTGGTCCGCGATGCGGCATCGACCTCGATCAGGTCGACGAAGCGACCGTTATCGATATCGCGACAGGTCTCGCACTGGCCGCAAGGCTGCGAACTCACCCCCTGCTCGCAGTTGAGGCACTTGGCGAGGATCCGGGCCAGCGTCGTCTTGCCGACGCCGCGCGTACCGGTAAACAGATAGGCGTGGTGCAGCCGGCCCTGGTCGAGCGCGTTGACCAGCGCACGGCTGACATGCTCCTGGCCGATCAGTTCGTGAAAGGTACGCGGGCGCCACTTGCGGGCCAGAACCTGATAACTCATGCGGCGCGATACTCCTCGCAGGTAGGTTCGCGGCTGGACGTGATCGTTGAGAGACGGTGCGGGCGCGACCGAAAACGTCGATGCCAGCATCGATATCCGAGACAGTGATCGGACCATTCTAGCAGGGTCGGCAGAAGCGTGACGAGGCAGGAGAGAACGACTTTCGGACCGCCGTGAGATCGACGGCGCCCATCGATGTCGGGCCCAAAATGGAGGCGGCCCCGACCAGCCACATCCCGGCACACGCGGCCACCACTACCGTTGCTCCCTTCCGGGCCTGGCGGGGTTTGCGGTTTAGCGTTGCGGGAGGACCGGTAAGGGCCACCGTAACTCGACGCATCCTGAGACATGGATGAGATCGAAGGTCGACAAAGCCTGTTCCATCAAGACGTTGCCGAGCGAGCGGCACTATAACAGCGTCATCGCCTGGCGACAACCGGCAGACATCGACCGGCGCTGAAAGAGCACGCCCTGCTGCTGTCAGCCGCGGGATGACGGCTCTCCCCCGGCAGCAGGCGACCGGCCACGAAAAAGCCCCGCCGGATCACCGGACGGGGCTCGAATCGCGGCTATGACATGGTCAGCCGACTTTCTCCTTGGCCGCCTGCATCCGACGACGCAGGATCGGCCCCACGATCACCGGCAGCAGCAGACCGATGATCGCCACCAGCCACAGCCCGATAGACAGACCGCTGCTCCACAGGATCGACCAGTCGCCATCGGAAATCTGCATCGCGTGGCGCAGGTTCTTCTCCATCTCCGGTCCCAGCAGCAAGCCCAGAATCACCGGCACCAGCGGTATCTCCAGCTTGCGCAGGATATAGCCGGCGACGCCGAAGGCGATCATGAAGTAGAGATCGAAGGTCGAGTGGCTGATCGAGTAGATGCCCACGAACGCGACCATGGTCACGATCGGCAGCAGGTACATCGGCGGCACCGACAGGATCTTCACGAACACCCCGACCAGCGGAATGTTGAGCAGCAACAGCATGAAGTTGCCCACCAGCAGTGCGGCGATGACGCCCCACACCAGGTCGGCGTTCTGGGTGAACATCAGCGGCCCGGGGGTGATGTTGAGCGATACCAGCATCGCCAGCAGCACCGCCGTGGTGCCGCTGCCCGGCACGCCGAGGGTCAGCATCGGCACCAGCGCGCCGCTGGAGGCGCCGTTGTTGCCGGCCTCCGGGGCGGCGACACCGCGCGGGTCGCCTTCACCGAAGTAGCCCTTCTTGCCGACGATCTTCTTCTCCAGGGTGTAGGTGATGAAGCTGCCCAGCGAGGCCCCGGCCCCCGGCAGCACGCCCGCGATGAAGCCCAGCACGCCGCCGCGCAGCGTGGTCGGCATGATCGACAGGATCTCCCGCCACTTCAGCTTGAGCGGATTGACCTTGATCATCTCGCGCCCCTTGCCGGCCTTCTCCTCGATGAAGAACAGCAGCTCGGAGACCGCGAACAGACCGACGATGGCGATGATGAAATCGACCCCTTCGTAGAGCTCCAGCACGTTGAAGGTGTAGCGCTGGGTGCCGGTGGAGAGATCGATCCCCACGGTGGCGATGATCAAGCCGATGGCTGCCGCCATCAGTGTCTTCATCGGGTTCTTGCCGGTGATACCGCCAAGCGTCGCGAAGGCCAGTACGAACAGGGCGAAGTACTCGGCCGGGCCGAACGTCAACGCGAACCGGGCCAGCAGCGGCGCCAGCAGGATCAGGCCGATGGTGGCGATCAGGCTGCCCATGAACGAGGCGATCGCAGAGATCGCCAGCGCTTCGGCGGCCTTGCCCTTGCGCGCCATTGGATAACCGTCGAGACAGGTCATCATCGCCGGTTCGTCACCGGGGATGTTCAACAGGATCGACGAAATTCGTCCGCCGTACATCGCCCCGGCGTACACCGCCGTCAGCATGATCAGGGCGGTCTCGGGCTTGAGCCCGAGGGTGAAGGCGAGCGGAATCAGGATTGCGACGCCGTTGGCCGGGCCGAGACCCGGCAGCGCGCCGATCAGGGTGCCGATGAAACAGCCCATCAGGGCGAACATCAGGTTCTCGGGCTGCAGCGCCACGCCGAAGCCGAGCGAGAGATAGTGCAACGTCTCCATCAGTGGATCTCCAGCAGGCCGAGTGGCAGCGGCAGTTCGAGCCCGTAGGTGAACAGCACGAACACCACCACGCCACTGATCAGTCCGGTGAGATAGGCCTTCACCGGGCGCGCGCCCATGCGCCAGCACAGCGTGCCGACAGCGAGCATGGTCGAGAGGATGAACCCGAGCGGCTCGAGCAGCAGCGCGTAGGCGATCAGCACGACAACCGCGATGCCCAGCTCCAGGAAGGTCCTGGCCACCGGCCAGTGGTTGTCCGGGTCGGGCTTGACGATCATGTACAGGCTACAGATCGCGAGGATGACGGCCAGCAGCTTGGGAAAGGTCTCGGGACCCACAGCTTCCGATCCCCCGAAGGGGACCGGAAACTGGGTGGCGCCGTAGTAGTAGGCGACGGCGATCACCAGCATGACGAGGCCGAAGACGCGGTCGTTGAACTTGCTCATTGAATCAGCCCGATTTCCTTGGAAAGCGCCTGGATATCCTGGATCTGCTGCTTGACGAAGGCTTCGAACTCGCTGGAGTCCGGGTGGAACGGCATCAGGCCGTTACTCTTCATGACCTTCTTCCACTGGTCGCTGGCATAGAGCTTGTCGATGGCATCGACCCAGTACTGCTTGGCGTCGTCATCGATGTCGGCCGGCATGTAGAAGCCGCGCCAGTTGGGCCCGACCGCGTCGATGCCCTGCTCCTTGGCGGTGGGAATGTCGGCCAGGTCGCCCGGCAGGCGCTCGTCGGAGAGCACCGCCAGCACGCGCAGGTCGCCGGACTTCAGGAAGCCCTGGGTCTCGGTGACGTCACCGGTGAAGGCGTCGACGTGACCGCCAATGACCTGGGTCATCGCTTCGCCGCCGTTGTTGTAGGAGAGATAGGGAATCCGCGGCAGGTTCTCGACCCCGGCCGCCTTGGCCGCGATCAGCACCTTGAGGTGGTCCCAGCCGCCATTGGCGCTGCCGCCGGCGAACTTGACCGCCCGCGGGTCCTGCTTCATCGCGTCCATCAGCTCATTGAGGTTGTGGTAAGGCGAATCCTTGGAGACCGCGATGACGCCATAGTCCGCGCCCACCGCACCGATCCAGTTGACCATGTCGGCATTCATGCCCGGAAATTGATTCTGGGCCAGACGCGTGGTGGTAGCGGTTGAAGCGGCCACCAGCAGCTGGTCGTCGCCCTTGCGCTTGCTCACGGTGTGGGCGAAAGCGACACCGCCACCGGCGCCAGCCATGTTGATGGTCTGGACGCTGGCCGGGACCAGGTCGAGCTCCTCGAGCACGTTACCCACGCTACGGCAGGTGAAGTCCCAGCCGCCGCCCGGGTCGGAGGGCGCGATACACTCGACCTTGCCGGAAGGCTCGAACGCCATGGCGCTGCTGGCGGTCAAGGCTAGCGTCGCGGCGGCCACCCACTTGATTGTCTTGGCTGCAAACATGTTTGCTTCTCCTCGCTGATGGAGCGGAGTTATTCGTGGCTGACGCCTACCTTACAGTTTCGTAAGGTAGAACGTTGTTCCCGTCAGCGGAAATTAGGGTGAACCCTTGTAACGGTCAACGGCCGGGCGGTAAAAGCCAACTAAAGTTCAATGCCCTGCGAATCGATTCGTTTACAATCGCCCGACCCGGATCACGCGCCTCCCCCTCTTCACCGGCTGGAGTTCTCCATGGCACCGAAGTTGATGCTGATAGAGGATGACCCTCTGCTCGCCAGCACGCTCACCGCAACGCTGGCGGTCGACAATCAACGTATCGAACGGATAGGCGATGGCGGCGAAGCCCTTGCCCGGTTATCGATCGATCACGACTACGATCTCATTCTCCTGGATCTCAACCTGCCGACGCGCAGCGGTCTCGACGTGCTGGCGGCACTGCGCTCGCGCGATCGACAGACCCCGGTGCTGATCCTGACCGCTAGAGCCGCCATCGAGGATCGCGTCAGGGGGCTCGACCTGGGTGCGGACGACTATCTGGCCAAGCCGTTCGCGCTGGACGAGCTGGAAGCGCGGGTCCGCGCCCTGTTGCGACGCCGCCAGCACGACCAGAGCGAATCGATCTCGCTGGGCTCGCTGCGACTCGACCGCCATCGCCAGCACTTCACCCTGGGGGACGCCGCCCTGCCGCTGCCGCCGCGGGAACACCGCCTGCTGGCTTGCCTGATCCGCTATGCGGGGGAGCCGGTGGACAAGGCGCGCCTGCTCGAGGAGGCTTTCGCCGGGGAGCCGGTCGGGGATAACGCCATCGAAGTCTATGTCCACCGTCTGCGCCGACGTCTCGCCGACTCCGACGTCACCCTGCGCACGGTCCGGGGCATCGGCTATCTGCTGGAGGCCGAGTGACCCTGTTGCGACGCTGGCGACTGTCGCATCTCAGCCTCTATCGACGGCTGATGATCTGGCTGTTCTGTCCCTTGGCCATGCTGGTGGCGATCATGCTGCTGCAGGCCTGGTTCGCGTCTCGCGAGGCCGCCGACCGCGCCTTCGACCGGCTGCTCGACGCCGCCTCGCTCTCCATCGCCGAGCAGGTTCGCTGGCAGCAGAGCCGCTTGTGGATGGACCTGCCGCCTTCGGCACTGGAGATGCTCGCCACCGACGCCGAGGAGCGGGTGTTCTATGCGCTCTACGATGCCCAGGGCCATTTCGTCACCGGCAATCGTTCGCTCCCCTCGCTACCGTCCGCCGGCGTCGGCCAGATGAGCTATGGCGATGTGCTCTCCCGCGGCATGCCGCTGCGCCTGGGCGTGTTGCGCTCCCGGCTGGAGGGATGGGATCGCAGCGACCGGTTCGAGGTCAGAGTGGCCCAGAGTCTCGAGGGGCGACAGGCCCTGGCCAACCAGCTGTTTCTGGCGAGCCTTGTCAATATCGTGATCATTGCCGTACTGGCCATGGGGGTCGTGCTGCTGTCGGCCCGCTTCGCGCTCGAACCGTTGACCCGGCTGAGACGCGCCATCCGCCAGCGCGATCCTCGCACGCTCGCCCCGCTCGAACTGGCGCTGCCCCGGGAACTGGCGGAACTGCGCCAGGCATTGAACGAACTACTGGCGCGAATGCGCCGCGTCCGGGCCAATCAGGAACGCTTCATCGGCGATGCCTCTCACCAGTTGCGCACGCCACTGGCGGGGCTATCAGCACGCGCGGAGCTGGCCATTCGCCAGTCGGAGCCGGCGGCGTGGCGCGACGCGCTCGTCACCATGCACGGCACCGCCACCAAGACGGCGCGACTGGCCGGCCAGCTACTGTCGATGACCCGTCTCAACAACCCCGAGGCGGCGCCGGCCAGGCGTTCGGTCGATCTCGCCGCACTGGCGCAGCGCTGCGTCAGGGAGTCATTCGCGCGCCATTACCGTCACGGCATCGATCTCGGGGTCGAAGTGCCCGACCATCCCGTCATGGTGTCGGCGACCGACTGGCAACTGGAAGAGGCGCTGAACAACCTGATCGAGAACGCCGCGCTCTATGGCGCCCGCCAGATCACGGTGCAGGTTACCGACGCCCCGACGCGCCTGATCGTCACCGACGACGGCCCCGGCATCCCCGAATCCCAGCGTCTGCTGGTGCTGCGCCCCTTCCACCGTGGCCAGGAAACGGGCGATGGTACCGGCCTGGGCCTGGCGATCGTCGACAGCATCGCGCGCGCCCACGATACTCGCCTGCTCCTGCAAACCGCCAACCCCGACCACCCCGAGCGCCCTGGCTTATGCGTCGTTCTGATCTTTCCCACCGACCACTGAGACTCCCCCGCTGCGTCCGACGCCTCGGTGTCGTGTGGCTGGCACTGACGCTCGCGCTGACGGCTCAGGCGCAGGCGCAGGCGCAGGCGAGGACCTTGCACTTCGCCGCGGATACCGAACCGTCCCGCGCCCTGACCATCTACGGCGTGCTCGATGCACCACAGGTTCGGCCGCTGCTCTCCGATTTCCATCGCCGCCACCCCGACATCGCGATCGACTACCACAACCTGGAGACACTGGCGCTGCACGCCCGCGTCCTCCAGGAGCGTGACGCCCCGCGCGCCGACGTGATCATGTCCCCCGCGATGCCCTGGCAGTACCAACTCGCCAACGAAGGGCTGTCGAGCACGGTCGACTCTCCCGCCGCCGCCGACTGGCCGAGCTGGGCGCGCTGGCGCCAGGAGCTGTTCGGCTTCACGTTCGAGCCGATCGTCATGGTCTATCGGCGGGATCTGGCACGACACATGACGCCACCGCAAAGTCACGCCGATCTGCTGAGCCTGCTACGGCAGCATCCCCGGATGCTCGACCACCGCGTGGTCACCTACGATCCGCGGCGAAGCGGCGCGGGCTACACCTACGCCATCGAGGACGCCAGGATCTCCGCCCGCTACTGGGACCTGGTCGAGGCACTGGGCAACAGCCACAGTGTCCTGGAGACCACCACCGCCGCCATGCTCGAGGGACTCAACCAGGGACGCTACTGGATCGGCTACAACCTGATCGGCTCCTACGTGCAGGACTATGTGGCCGAACATCCCGAGCTGGTGATGGTGGTGCCCAAGGACTACGCCCTGGTGCTGCAGCGTCTGGTCATGATGTCGCGGGATGCGCCTCACCCCGACACCGCACGGCGTTTCATCGATTATCTGCTGAGCGCATCGGCGCAACGCCTGCTCGCCACCCAGACCACGCTGGGGGCCGTGCACCCGTCCGTCGATGGCGCCGGCACCGCGGCCGACCTGCGCGACCGATTGGGAGAGGCGATCCGACCGGTTCAGATCGGTCCGGGCCTGCTGGCGACGCTGGACACGCTCAAGCGCCAGACGCTGCTGGAACAGTGGCAGCAGGCCTTCGACAACCGGCCGACACATGCCGACGGCCCCCTTGCCGACCCTTCCCCCCTGCCCGACGCTGCAACGGAGTGAGCCGCTCATGACCCGACTCGATCAACTGGTGACCGCCCACGTCCGTTCCCGTACCCGGGCCCAGCGCCTAATTCGCCAGGGTTACGTCAGCGTCAACGACGGCGGCGCATGGCGGGTGGCGCTGAAACCGGGAGAGAAGCTGCCGGATACCGTGGACCTGCGGATTGCCGAAGCGCCGGAGGAGCGCTATGTGTCGCGAGCCGGCCTGAAACTGGAGGCTCTGCTGGAAACGCTGGCGCGCCGCCTCGACGGCCTCACCGTGCTCGATATTGGCCAATCCACCGGCGGATTCAGCGACTGCGCGCTGCGCTACGGCGCCGAGCGGATCATCGGGATCGAGGTGGGGCACGACCAACTGGACGCTTCGCTACGCAACGACGCCAGGGTCACCTGTCTGGAGGGCGTCAATGCGCGCCGGCTCCCCTTCGCCGAGCTGGAGAGGATAGCCCCGGACGGCATCGATGTCGTGGTGATGGACGTCTCGTTCATCTCGCAGACCCTGATCCTGCCGGAGATCGCCCAGGTGCTGCACGCCGGCGGGGAGCTCTACTCCCTGGTCAAGCCGCAGTTCGAGGTAGGCCCCGGCAAGGTCGACCCCAGAGGGATCGTGCGCGACGCCACCCTCTACACGACGGTGGCCGATACCCTCCAGCAGGCCTGCCAGTCACACGGCCTGATGGTCGATCATTGGCAGGAGAGCCCGATCCTGGGCGGCGACGGCAACCACGAGTTCCTGCTCCACGCCCTGCGCCGCTGACCTCCTGTCAGCGCCCGCCGTCACCGCCTTCGCTGCCGCCATCCGGGCCCGCGCCACCAACGTCGCCGTCACCCAGGTGACCGTCATCGCCACTGCGGGACTGGCGGGAACGGGGCGTGTCGACAGCCGAGCCGGCCGGAGAAGCGCTGGCCCCCAGCGGCGCCCCCTCCCCATCCGCACTCTGGACCCGCGCAGACTGCCCGTTCTCGCCGTGCAGCCACACGTCCATCTGGTTGAACGCCACACGAATGCCGTGCTGCTTGAACAGCAGGTCCAGCCGGCGATTGATCTCGTCGCTGGCGTAGAGTCGATCCAGCAGATCGTTGACGAAGATTCGCAGCTCGAAGTTGAACGAGGTCGGCCCATAGCTGATGCAGAACACCTGCGGCTCGGGATCTCGCAGCACACGGCGATTCTCGTCCGCGGCCTGGCGCAACAGGCGATGCACCTCGTCGAGGTCCGATCCGTGCGCCACGCCATAGGTCAGCACCACCCGGGTGACGTTGTCCGACAGCGACCAGTTGATCAACTGGTCGGTGACGAAGGTCTTGTTGGGGATGATGATCTCCTTGCGGTCGAAATCGGTCACCGTGGTGGCACGGATACGAATTCGGCTGACGGAGCCGTGGAGCTGGCCTAGCGTGATGGTGTCGCCGATCCGCATCGGACGCTCGAACAGGATGATCAGCCCCGAGATGAAGTTGGCGAAGATCTCCTGAAGACCGAAACCGAGCCCCACACCGAGCGCTGCCACCAGCCACTGAAGCTTGTCCCAGGAGACCCCGAGCGTGCCGAGCGAGATCACCACGCCGGTCCCGACGATGGTGTAGGAGAGCAGCGACGAGATCGCGTAGGCGCTTCCCTGCTTCAGCGTCAGCCGGGAGAGCACCATGACCTCCAGCAGCCCAGGCAGGTTGCGTGCCAGCATCATGGTCAACGCCACCACGACCAGTGCGATGATCACATCCGCCACGGTGATCGGATCCAGCGTCACCGCCTCGCCCTGCCCCCGCTCGATCTCCCATACGCTGACCTGGTCGAGATAGGAGAAGACCTCGAGCAGGTCCGACCAGATCAGGTAGAAGGCAAAGGTGAAGCCGATGAACAGAATCAGTTTCGAGAGCCGCAGCGACTGCTGGTTGACCTGCTCCATGTCCAGCGGCGGCTCCTCGACCACCTCGAGCCCGCCCTCGGCGCCCTCCTGTATCTGCGCTCGCCGTCGGGCGACCGCACGGCGGTAGGCCAGCCGGCGCTGCGCCACCGCCAGCCCCCGCACCACCGTTGCCTCGACCAGGATCCACAGGCCAAAGATATAGAGCGAATTGATGAAGCGGCCGATCAGACGCAGGGCGGCATACTCGTAGCCCATGACGATCAGGCCACCCAGCACCAGCGGCACCATCGCCAGCGCCAACCCCAGCAGCAGCCGGAACAGCTTGAGGCCGAAATAGGGTACGTGGGCCAGGATCAACCGCACCAGAATCCAGCTCATCGCCAGCAAGCCGGCCAGCAGCGACAGCAGGAACAGCGGGCGGCTGGAGAGTTCGGCCTGGCTGCCGGGGGAGGTCCCGCTGATCAGGATGACCGGAATCAGCGAGATGCCGAGCCAGAACAGCAATCGCCGTAGGCGTGCCACGTAACCCGCCGACCAGTGGAAGTGACGTGTCGCCACGCCGTCGGACACCAATAGCCTGCGCGCCCAGCCCAGCACGCCCCAGGCCAGGGCAAGCTGCAACAGGGATTCTCCCAAACGCCCGGCGAAATCATCGCTACCCAGCCTCAACACGCCACCCACGGCCGCCAGGATCAGAGGACCATGGGCGGCCAGCAGCGCGTTGTAGAGGATTGCCCGGGGCGTGTGCATCTGAGTATCACGCTTGAGCCGGCCGATCTGCTCGTGCAGGTTGAGCAGGCGAACCTTGATGCGACGTCTCAGCATCAGCAGCACCCCCGCCAGCAGCAGCAAGGGAACCACGGCCAGGGCCCGGAAGTCCGGAACCTGCCAAAAACTCGCCAGCGCCGGCCGCCACTCACCGCCGCGCACCTGTTTCGCCAGAATACCGGGGGCGTCACGCCACCAACCGAGGGTCAGCGCGCGCGCGCTGGCAACCCAGAACAACTGCTCTTCGATCACACCGCGGATCGATGTCGAGAGCCCCGCCAGCTGCTCCTGGTTGAGCTGGAGATCGATGGCCACGGTCAGCAGGTTGCCGTACTCCCGATCCAACTGCTCGAGCACTTCGCCGCGTGACTGGAACAGCTTCACCAGCGAGTCGACCAACGATGGGGTGACCTCGATATCGGTGTCAGCCAGGCTTTTCTCGGCCAGCTCCCGGGGGTGACGCAGCGCATCCCGCTGATCGACCAGATCGAACTGACTCAGGCGAGTCGCGGCGATCTCCTCCTGCAGACCGCCCAGTGCATCGATGTCAGGCAGGGCTCGACGCTGCTCGTTGAGAATGCGTGACAGCAGCGGGCTGCCACGAATCGCCTCGATCTGCTCGTTGAGCGTGCGCTTGACCTGACGCACGCGATCGAGCTGGGAACGAGTATCGATGGCTTGCCGAATCAATTCGTTGGTCCGGTCGGTCACTTCGAGAAGCCGGTCGCTGAGCTCGCGGTTGGTCTTTTGAATCTCGCGAAGCACCGGGTGTGCCGCGATCGCCTTGGCGTCCTCCTCGCTAATGTCCGCGACCGCCTTCTCCGACTCGGCACGGCGCTGGCGATCGAGCGCTGCCTGCAGCGAATCCAGCCGCGCTTCCTCGATTGCCACCTGGCGTCGAAGCAGGTCCCGCCGCTGCACGTCGAGCTCGCGAAGCACCGTGTTGTTGGCCAGCTCCTGTCGATGATATTCGGCTTGCAGGTCGGCCAAGGCCAGTTGCAACCGATAGCGAGCCTCGGCGGGATCGAGGACTTGGGAATCCTCGTCACTGGAGGTCTGAAGCTGGGTCCGCGCCTGCTCGGCATCGTTCATCGCGCTGGCGATGGCCGACTGCGCGCGCTCGGGCAGCGTCTCCGCGCTGATCAGCCGGGCGTTGACCGATGCCAGCTGGCTCTGCAGCGCCTCGAGCTGATTCAGCGACTCGGTGGTCTTCTGGCCCAGGACCTCCACGGAGAGCTGGTCGAGGTCGTCGGCGTCTGGCGCCTTCCGGTCACTCAGCCCGGCAAGCTGGCGCTCGAGTTCGCGGGTCCGCTGAGGGGCTTGTCGAGCCGAGGTCTCGAGCGACTCCAGGTCCTTGCGCAGAGCCTTCAACGACGCCAGCGTCTGCTGAGCCATACGCAGATCAGCCAAGTCCGTCTGCTGCGCTTCGCTGGGTGCCTCGATCTTCTCGAGCTTCTGCTGCTGCGCCTGGAGCTCGTCTTCGGTGGGTAGACTGTCCTGCTGTTGGGCGAAGGCGACGACGCTTGTCATGAGTATGCACAATACGAGTGCAAGGAACGTGCTACGCTCGACCCCTTTCAACAGGCTGGCGCGCGCCGGGGCGGCCTTTGCCGACAGCAACGCCGCCGGCCTGAACGGTGCTCGTGCAGAAAAGCCTGGTTGCCCAGAATACTTACCCGCGACCGGGTCATCCGACATGCCGACTCCTCGTCAACTCCGTACATACGGCCACCACCGCTTCACAACGGTGCGATCCCCTATCGATAGCGGAGTTTACCGTCAGCGCGTGCGGGTTTCGAGGCGTTGCTTGGCGCGCTTCCCGAGTTTGAATTAAGTCGGCGACATGCTAGAAATCGTCACTACCGAAAAGAAGCCTGATTTTCATCAGCCGGATCATGCTTCCACCCCATTGGATCATCTTGACAGGACAGTCTTATGACGCCCACTCGTTCGCTGCGCCATACCGGCATTCTTCTCCTCGGGATGGTGACTTCGTCCTTGGCAGTGGCTCAGGATTCAAGTACCAGCAGCGACCCGGTCCAGCAAGCGAACGAACAGGCGGAAGTGCGCCGGAATCTCGAGGCGGAGACTGCCGAGAACCCGTTGGCGGTCACGACCTATCGTCGCAACTACATCCTGCCCTGGACCTACAACAGCAACCCGGACGAATCCGACTTCCGGGAGATCACCTCGGAGGGCAACGTCGACAAGTCCGAGATCAAGTTCCAGCTGAGCTTCAAGGTCAAACTGCTCGACGACATCTTCGGCGACAACGGCGACCTCTATTTCGCCTATACCCAGCGAAGCTGGTGGCAGGCCTACAACTCCGAGGCCTCCGCACCCTTCCGCGAAACCAACTACGAACCTGAAGGCTTCATCAGTTTCGATAACCGCTGGACGGTGCTGGGATGGACCAACACCATCAATCGTGTCGGCTTCGCGCACCAGTCCAATGGCCGCTCGGATCCGCTGTCCCGTAGCTGGAACCGGATCTACGCCGAATCGATATTCCAGCGCGGCGACTGGGCCTTCAGCGTCGCCCCGCACTGGCGTATCCCGGAAAACGCCGAAGACGACGACAACCCGGACCTGGAAAACTACATCGGCTACGGGGACCTGACCCTGGTGCGTGCGTTCGGGGATCAGGAAGTCTCGTTGATGGTTCGTGGCAACCCGGGCAAGGCGCACTACGGGGGGCAGCTCGACTACTCCTTCCCGCTGTTCGGCAAGGTGCGCGGTTATCTGCAGTACTACAAGGGATACGGGGAGAGCCTGATCGACTACAACCACGACGTGCAACGCTTCGGCCTTGGCTTCAGCATCAACACCTTTTTGGCCGGGATTCCCGGTACGCGTTGATGCCGGCAGATTGCCAATCTATGCTGAAGCCTGTCTGTTTCACCCATGCCACTCGACTGTCAAAGGATGACAACCATGACCATGCAACCTATCGGCGGCAACGGCCCCGAGCGTGAACGCGAAGCCTCTACCGAACAACTCAAGGAAGATCTGCGCAATCTGTCTCACACGGTCGAGGAGCTGATTCACGCCACGGCGGACGACTCCCGCAGCAATATCTCCGAACTGCGTGAACGCGCTCAGCAACGTCTGCATGACACTCGCGAACGTCTGGAAGCGCGCGGAGAGGCTCTCTACTCCAGCGCCAAGGGGCAGGTTGACGCCACTGACCGCTACGTGCATGAAAACCCCTGGACCAGCATCGGCATCGGCGCTGCGGCGGGCGTGGTTCTGGGACTGCTGCTGGGACGTCGCTGATGGCAGGGCCGGCTGAAAACGTGATCTCCGCCGCCAGGCGACTGATTGCCAACCTCATCGCCACCGGCCAGACACGACTGCGCCTGGCAGTGGTCGAGTGGGAGGCGGAGCGCGACCGGATGCTGACGCTTCTGCTACTGGCCGGCGCGGGGCTGATCGTACTGTCGTTCGCGATCGGGATGCTGCTGCTGCTGGTTGTAGTGGTCTACTGGGAAGATCACCGACTGCAGGCGATCGGTATCTGCTCGGCGGTGCTCTTCGTCCTGTCAGGCATCTTGATCTTCTCCGCCAAGCGAGTCGCCAAGCAGCGCAAGCTGATGGCCGCGACCCTGCATCACCTCGATCGCGACCGTGAGGCATTGGGGAGCTCTCATGACTGAACGTTCGCGACAACGGCAGCTGGACGAGCTGGAGGACGAGATCCTCCAGCAACGCCTGGACATGACCGCCGCCATGCGGGAGTGGCGCGATGCCACGGCGCCGATCGACAATGCCTGGGACAAGCTGATGAGCTGGCGCGTTCCATTGGTGGCGGCGGGCGGACTGCTGGCGATGCGCAGTGCGCGCAAGCCACGGTCGACCGGTCGACTGTTCAAGCGAGCACTGACCGGGTTCATGATGTACAACCGCGGCCGGGCGCTTTACCGGGCGACCCGCGGGAGAAACCGTTAGTCGCAAGTCGCGCTGTTCCCGCCAGCCGAATCGGATGGCCACTGCAATCAGTGGCCATCTTTCGTTCGGGCTCAAACCGCCTGGCCACAGGCCACGCCGGACGACCAGGCCCACTGGAAATTGAAACCACCCAGTTGGCCGGTGACGTCCAGCACTTCACCGATGAAATAGAGCTGGGGGACCGCGTCGACGGCGAAGGTCTTGGACGACACCGCGTCCGTGTCGACGCCGCCCATGGTGACCTCCGCGGTGCGCCATCCCTCCGTACCTGCTGGCTTGAACTGCCATGCCCCAAGACCGCTCGCCACGGCGTCGATATCGGCGTTGGAGAGCTCGGCCAATGGCCGGTCCTGCCACCCCTGCCACTCGATCAGCGCCTGGGAGAGACGCTTGGGCAGCAGTTCACCCAGCCAGCTACCCAGCCGCCGCCGTGGCGCGCATCGACGAAGGTCGACCAGGGTCTCCGCGACCGGGATCGAGGGCAACCAGTCGATCGCCACCGGCATGCCCGGCTGCCAGTGGCTCGAGGCCTGGAGCATCGCCGGCCCGGATAGACCGCGATGGGTGAACAGCAACGGTTCACGGTAGGCGCCGTCGCCGCAACTGGCCACCACCGGACAGGAGAGGCCGGAGAGCGAGGCCAGCGACGCCTTCCATTGCGACGTCACCGTGAATGGCACCAGTGCCGCCCGCGTCTCGGTTACGGCCAGCCCGAACTGACGCGCCAGATCGTAGCCGAAACCGCTGGCGCCGAGCGTCGGGACGGAGAGACCTCCGGTGGCGACGACCACGGCCCCCGCTGCCGTCCTGCGGCCATCTATCTCTAGTTGCATCCCCTCACCCAGGCGCTCGACCCTGCCTACCGTGGTGGAGAGCGAGACTTCCACGCCCGCCCATTCGCACTCGGTCAGCAGCAGCGAGACGATCTCCTTCGCCGACTGCGCACAGAACAGCTGGCCGGGCGCCTTCTCCACGTACTCGACGCCGTGACGCTCGACCAGTTCGACGAAATGGTGCGGCGTATAGCGTTTCAGCGCCGAAATCGAGAAGTGCGGGTTGCGTGAGAAGAAATGTGCCGGCGTGGTGGCGAGATTGGTGAAATTGCAGCGCCCACCGCCGGACATCAGAATCTTCTTTCCCGCCTTGCTGGCATGATCGACGACTCGCACGCGAAGGCCGCGGTAACCCGCGGTCAGCGCGCACATCAGTCCCGCCGCGCCAGCGCCGATAACGACCACGTCGTAGGTTTTCATCTCCGCACCGCACTTGCCTCACTGAATGGGCAGGCATTCTAACAGAGGCGTTTTTCGAGATGCCCTTTTCATTCGCCGGAGGTTCAGGTACTAACGAGTGGCGCGTACTCGCCCGCCCAACGCAACGCTGACAAGATATCCGCTAACCATGACAACGAATTCGGCAGCTCGTGAGCGCTTCACGCTCGGACGCGAAACCCGCTTACCGCCACTGCTGGCACTGGCCCTCTGCGTGATAGCGACATGGTTGCCGGGGCCGCCCCCCGCGAGCGCCCAGGAGACGCCGCCAGTCGCCGTGATCGGCGCCACCGTCATGGCTTCGACCTGGCAGGACCCCGTGGAGGCGCTGGGAACCTTGAGAGCCGACGAGAGCGTCACCCTCTCCTCCACGCTCACCGGCACCGTCAGCGCACTCAACTTCGAGGATGGTGACGAGGTCGCAGCCAACCAGTGGCTGGTGCAGCTCGACGACGCCCAGGCTCAAGCCGAGCTGCGCGCCGCCCAGGCGCTACTCGGGCAGCGCCGGAGTGCGCTCAACCGGGCCCAGCAGCTCCAGGATCGCAACCTCGGGGTACGCGCCACGCTCGAGGACAATGCCGCACTGGTCAAGCAGAGCGAGGCCGAGATCGATGCCATCCGCGCGCGACTCGCCGATCACCGCCTGCAGGCCCCCTTCGCGGGCACGGTGGGGTTGCGCGAGATCAGCGTGGGCGCCCTGGTCACCCCCGGCACCGAGCTGGTCACGCTCGACAAGCTGGACACCATGAAGCTCGATTTCACCGTCCCGGCGACGCTGCTGTCGGTGCTCCACCCCGGCCTGACACTCAGCGCCACGACACCGAGCTACCCGGCCCAGGTCTTCCGCGCCGAGGTCGCGACCCTCGGCACGCGCATCGACCCCATTTCGCGCAGCCTGGTGGTCCGCGCCAACCTGCCCAATCCCAACGGCCGGCTGCTGCCGGGCATGCTGATGGAAGTGCAGTTGAACCAGCCCGCGCGCGAGGCGTTGACGATCCCGGAAAGCGCGCTGGTTCCGGATGGCGAACGCCAGACGGTCTGGCTGATCGAACCGGGTCAGCCGGCCCATGTGACGCGCCGGGAAGTCACCACCGGCGAACGCCGACAGGGGGAGGTCGAGATCATCGCGGGGCTCGATGGCGGGCAGCGGATCGTGACCCACGGCACGCTCAAGGTACGCGAGGGGGATCCGGTCGAGCTGGTCGCGGAAGATGTCGGCGAGGGTGACATCAGGGATGTGCTGGAGCGTCAGCGCCGCGCCACCGAATCCCGGGCGAGCGACTGATGCGAATTTCCGATCTATCGATTCGCCGCCCGGTTTTCGCGACGGTCGTCTCGCTACTGCTGATCGCCTTCGGCCTGCTGGCCATGGAGCGCCTGCCGCTGCAGGAGTATCCGGCGATCGACCCGCCCATCGTCAGCATCGAGACCAACTACCCCGGTGCCTCCGCCAGCGTGGTCGAGACCCGGATCACCCAACTGCTGGAGGACCGCATCGCCGGTATCGAGGGTATCGTCTCGATCGAGTCCAGCAGCGCCGACGGCGAATCGGAGATCGATGTCGAATTCTCGCTGGATCGTGACATCGACGGTGCCGCCAACGATATCCGCGATCGCATCTCGTCGGTGGCCGACAACCTGCCCGACCAGGCCGAGCCGCCGGAGATCGAGAAGAGCGACAGCAGCGACGACGTCATCATCTGGCTGTCGCTCTCCGGCGAGGGCTATACCATCCCGGAGCTCACCGATTACGCCAATCGCTATCTCGTCGACCGCTTCTCGACCCAGAACGGTGTGGCTCGGGTACGCCTGAGCGGCGGCAAGGAGTATGCGATGCGGGTCTGGCTCGATCGCAATGCCCTGGCCGCGCGACAGCTGACGGTCGATGATGTCGCCAGTGCGCTCCAGAACGAGAACGTCGAGCTGCCGGCCGGCTTTCTCGAATCCCGCGACCGCCAGTTCACGCTGCGCATTCCGCGCAGTTTCACCACCGCCGCCGACTTCCAGAACCTGGTGATCGCGCGAGGAGACGACGGTTACCTGGTACGGCTGGCCGATGTCGCCCGGGTGGAGGTCGGCTCGGTCGAGGAACGTTCGCTCTATCGCGGCAACGAAGTTCCCATGGTCGGCCTGGGCATGATCAAGCAGTCGACCGCCAGCGTGCTGGAGGTCGCCAACGGCGCCAAGGCGGAAATGGCTCGGCTGCAGCCGACGCTGCCGAACGGCATGCAGCTGTCGCTCAACTTCGATTCCTCGGTGTTCGTGTCAGGTGCCCTGCACGAGGTCGCAGCCACCTTGTTCATCGCCATGGGATTGGTGGTGGTGGTGATCTTTCTCTTTCTGGGCAACGTGCGCACGACCCTGGTGCCGGCGGTGACGGTGCCAATATCGCTGATCGGCACTTTCATCTTCCTGGCCCTGTTCGGCTTCACCCTGAACCTGCTGACCTTGCTGGCGCTGGTCCTCGCGATCGGTCTGGTCGTCGACGACGCGATCGTGGTCATCGAGAACGTCCACCGGCGCATGGCGGTCCATCGCGAAACGCCCCTGGTGGCGGCCTATCGCGGTACGCGCCAGATCGGCTTTGCGGTGATCGCCACCACCCTGGTGCTGATCACGGTATTCATTCCGTTGAGCCTACTGCAGGGGGATATCGGACGCCTGTTCTCGGAGTTCGCGCTGACCCTCGCCGCCGCCGTCGGGCTCTCCTGCCTGGTCGCACTGTCGCTGGCGCCGATGCTGTGTTCGAAACTACTCAACCCGAACATGCACGAAAGCCGCATCAGTCGCGGCGTGCAATGGCTGCTGGATCGTTCGCAGACGATCTACCGACGCTGGCTGCGCCGGGCGCTGCGCTTCCGCTGGCTCATGGTCGGCCTGTTTGCCCTCATCCTGGCCCTCACCGCCTGGCTGTTCCAGCAGTTGCCCAACGAGTACACCCCCCGGGAGGACCGTGGCGCCTTTTTCGTGCTGATCGAGGGCCCCCCCGGCGCGACCTTCCATTACATGCAGGATTACTATGACGAGATAGAGACCCGCTTGATGTCCCTGGTCGACGCCGGCGATATCAACCAGGTGTCGATTCGAGGCCCACGTGGCTTCGGCAATGTCGAGAATTTCAACGACGGCATGGCCATCGTCACCCTCAACGACTGGGGCGAACGGCGTTCGGCGTGGGACATCATGGCCGATGTCAGGCAGCGCCTTGACGACCTTCCCGGCGTCACCGCCACGCCGGTCATGCGCCAGGGTTTCGGCGGCAGAGTCGAGAAGCCGATTCAGTTCGTGATCGGCGGCAGTACCTACGAGCAGCTGGTCGACTGGCGCGACCGTCTACTCGAGCGTATCCGCGAGGACGGTAACGCCGGGCTCGAGGCAGTGGACAGCGACTACAAGGAGACCCAGCCACAGCTCCGTATCCGGATCGACTACAACCGCGCAGCCGCCCTGGGCGTGACCGTCAGCACCATCGGCAACACCCTCGAGACGTTGTTCGGCGGCCGCAACGTCACCACCTACGTCGATAACGGGGAGGAGTACGACGTCATCCTCGAGGGGGAGCGCGAGCGCCAGCGAGCGCCGAGTACACTGGACAACGTGCAGGTCCGTTCGACGGTCAGCGGCGAGCTGATTCCACTGGCGAGTCTGGTCTCCATCTCCGAATTCGCGGGTGCCAGCGAACTCAATCGATTCAACCGGATGCGCGCCATCACGCTGGAGGCCAACCTCCAGAGCGGTACCGCCATGGGTGACGCGCTCGCCTACCTCCAGCGGATCGCCGCCGAGGAGTTGCCCAGCGAGGCGGTCATCGACTACAAGGGCCCCTCGCGCGATTACCAGGAGGCCAGTGGCGCCACCTCCTTTCTGCTCCTGCTGGGCATCGTCGTAGTGTTCCTGGTCCTGGCGGCCCAGTTCGAGAGCTTCATCCACCCACTGGTCATCATGTTCACCGTGCCGCTGGCGATCAGCGGTGCCCTGCTTGGGCTCTGGGCCAGCGGCCAATCTCTCAACATCTACAGCCAGGTTGGGCTGGTCGTACTGGTGGGGCTGGCGGCCAAGAACGGCATTCTGATCGTCGAATTCGCCAACCAACTGCGCGACGAGGGAGCGCCGTTCTCGGATGCGCTGGTCGAGGCGGCCGTGACACGGCTGCGACCGATACTGATGACCACCGTCACCACCATGGCCGGCGCGATACCGTTGATTCTGGCCTTCGGCCCGGGGGCCGAATCGCGCATCGTCATCGGCACCGTGATTTTCTGCGGGGTCGCCGTTGCCACGCTGTTGACGCTGTTCGTCGTCCCGGTCGCCTATGACATGCTCGCGCGGCGGACCGGCTCACCCGGCGATGTCAGTCAGCGACTGGAGCGAGAGCTGAATCTCGACGCGCCGAGGCAGGAAAGGTCCTAGCGAGTCATGGAAATGCAACTACACTTCTGTAGCGACGCCCATGCCCGACATGATGCTGTCGCGTGAATCGTAGGGAGGCCGTTTCACCGAACCGGAGGATGAACATGAGCCTGTTCCATCGTGACGACAAGGAAGGCGAGGCCAGCCGTATCGATGAAGATATGGCAGCGGCCGCCGAGCGTGCGCCTCGCCTGGGGGACGATCCAATCCGGGAGGAACCCGCACTGGCATCGCGGGATGTTCCTCTCGAGGAGAGCATCGACGAGCCGTCCCCCCACGCTGCCACCTATTTTCCCCAGCACAGCTGGGCGGATCGCTCGCGCCAGCGTCTGGACGAGCAGATCAACGACACCTGCCAGAGCTGCGACGACTTCGTCCAACGCAAACCCTGGCAGAGCGTCGGCATCGCCGCGCTGGGTGGCGCCTTGCTGACGCTGATATTGAGCCGGCGTTGACAGCTCGAACCGACAGGACCCAAGTCCTGCCCCGAACCACCATTATCGACCAACGATTAAGGATGATCCATGAGCCGTAACTATCGGGAAGAGAGCCGGAACTATTACCGGGACGCCAAGCGCCGAGGCCGCCAAGGCCTGGAACGCGCGAGGCATCGGGCAGACGATGTCAGCCACGAGCTGGCAGAACATGCGGAAGAAGCCTGGCGCGAGACCGACGATTATATTCACCGCAATGCCTGGAGCAGCATCGGCGTCGCCGCGCTGGCCGGATTTGCCATCGGGTTCTTCGTCGGCCGCCGCTGAACGCCAAGTGTGACCATGACGGCCCTGCCAGAGCTGGTGGGGCCGTTTCTCGTCTGACGTGCAGAATCTGGTCAGTCGGCTTGACCGGCTAGCGTCTCGCGCAGACAACGTAGCGAGTGCGCATCACCACTATCGGGCCACAACCACAGGCGCCGACCGGAAAGGTCGACCGCTGACAGCATCGGCCCGAGGCGCACTAGCCGGCATGGGGCCGGCTCCCATATCCGGGCATCGACCGAGCACTCCCAGACCGGCGTCTCCCCGGCCATCATGCATCGCAGATAGCGCCGTCTCGGGGTCGAAAGAAATTGCCGGGCGACCAATGCCAGGGCGGTCAGCGACATCAACACGGCCAGCCGCCAGTCGACCCACCACCCGGCGTAGCCGGACAACGCCAGTGCCAGCAGCCCCTGGCAAGTCAGCGACAGCCTAGAGCGCCTGACGACGACTGTTGTCAGTGGTTTCCGCATGTTCAACGATCATCTTGACGAGACGCCGCAGCTCGGCATTCTCTGGCCATTCGCGCCGCATCAGCCAGGTGAAGAGATCCTGATCCTCGTTGGCCAGTAACTCCCGATACAACACCTGATCCGAAGGCGTCAGTTGGTCGTAGCGCTCCTCGAGAAACGGCATCAGCAGCAGATCCAGTTCCCACATGCCACGTCGTGAATGCCAGTAAAGCCGTCGTCGCGTGACATCTTCGTTGTCTGACATGGACTACCCTCGATCCGATGTGCTGAGTGACTGCAATACACAGCATTATACCCGAGTGAACTGCCGGTCACTATTCAGTCATCCGGCTCGCCCGGCTAATGCGTTGTTTTCTCGAAAGTTGCGAAGTATGCTGAAACGACAATAACAGACGTCGGACGCCCATTACGCGGTTCTTGGCCGCCAGGCAGAGGCCTCACGGAGAATGTCGATGACAAAGTCTGAATTGATCGAACAGATCGCCACCCGTCGCCCCGAGTTATCGGCGAAGGAAGTCGAAGCGGCGGTGCGCGTCATTCTCGATGATATCACCAACGCCCTGGCGGACGGTGGGCGCGTGGAAATTCGCGGATTCGGCAGCTTCTCGCTGCACTTTCGCGAGCCCAGGACCGGACGCAACCCCAAGACCGGCGACCCCGTCGACCTCGACGGAAAATACGTCCCGCACTTCAAGCCGGGCAAGGAACTACGCGAACAGGTCAATGCCAGCCGCGCGCTGGGCTATTGATCTCCCCAGTCATTGCATCCGTCGCCCGATTCGACGGCTGCCATCGCGACGACTGATCACGACCGGACCGTCGCGGTGCGTTACCAGGAATTACTATGCGCTGGCTCAAAGGCGTCATTCTCGCCATCATCCTGATCGTCGTGCTGCTGCTCGGCATCCTGTTTGCCGTCAACAACCAACAGCCGCTGCCATTGGACTTGATCTGGGTGCAGCTCCCCCCCGCCTCGTTGTCGCTGTGGCTCCTGGTTGCCCTGGCTTGTGGCGTGATTCTCGGCATGTTGGCAATGACGGGAATGTACCTTCGTCTGAGAACCCTGTTGACCCGTGCCCAGCGTCACAATCAGCAACAGCGCAAAGAACTCGATCGTCTACGGACGCAGGAGTTCAAGGAAAGCACCTGAATGAGCGATCCTCTGCTGCTGGCGTTGCTGGTGGCAGCCATCGCCATCGGCTGGTTGCTGGGGCGCTGGGAATCGGGGCGTGGCCGTCGCCGGCCACGCCCTGAGATGCCGAGCGGCGCCCTGCCGAAAGACTATTTCGTCGGCCTCAACTATCTGCTCAACGAGCAGCCGGATCGTGCCATCGAGACCTTCACCCAGGCGCTGGAAGTCAACAGCGACACGGTCGAGACGCATATCGCCCTGGGCAATCTCTACCGATCGCGCGGCGAAGCCGATCGCGCGGTCCGCATTCACCAGAATCTGCTCGCCCGCCCGGCACTGTCCAGCGCTCAGAGCGGCCAGGTCCAGTTGGAACTCTCGCGCGACTTCCTCACCCTCGGGCTGCTCGACCGAGCCGAGCGGCTACTCCTGTCACTGCAGAAGAGCCAGGTCGACGACGCGCAGAAGCTCGCCGCCAAACGTCTGCTCGTCGACCTGTTCGAACGGGAAAAGGAGTGGGCCCAGGCCCTCGACACCGCCCAGCCACAACTGGTGCGTCAGGACCCCGACATCCGCCGGGCGGCGGCGCACTGGCACTGCGAGCTGGCCAGCAAGCATCGCATCGAAAGCAGTCCGTCACTGGCCAGAAAGGCATTGAAACAGGCACTGCATACCGATGAACGCTGCGTTCGCGCCAACTGGATGCTGGGCCAGCTCGAGTGGGATATCGGCCACTACCGCGACGCGGCCCGATGCTGGCAGCGAATTCCCGAACAGGACCCGAGTTTCACCACCATCGTGCTGGAACCGCTGCGCAATGCCTACCGTCTGCTCGATGACGAGGACGGCTGGTGGCAATTTCTGGAGAAGCAGTTGCAACACGATCCGCAAACCTCGGTCGTCATGATGGCCGCAGACACGCTAAGACACCGCCAAGGCACGGAGATCGCCTGCGCGTTCGTCAGCGATCAGTTACGCGACCACCCCAGCCTGCGCGGCGTCGACTACCTGATGGACCTCTATCTGGACGATAGCGATCCCGCCGAGCGGGATCGGCTGGAGCTGCTCAAGCAGCACACCCGGCAATTACTGAGCACCCGACCAAGGCATCGCTGCCAGCGCTGCGGCTTCGGTGCCGAACAGCTGCACTGGCAGTGTCCCCGCTGTCGCAGTTGGGGTACCAGCAAGCCGGTAACGGGCCTAGAAGGCGAATGATCACGACCTGCCTGCCAGGGAGAGCTCGATATCGGCCAGCGCCACCATCGGGTCGGCCGCCTGGGTCACCGCTCGACCGATGACCAGGTGCGTGCTGCCGGCCGCCATCGCGGCATCGGGGGTCATCACCCGCCGCTGATCCCCCTGCTCCGCGCTCGGGGGACGAATCCCCGGCGTCACCTTGAGAAACCCCGCCCCACACAGCTCACGCAGCCGGGTGCTCTCGCGCGCCGAGCAGACGACCCCATCCAGTCCACTTTCCTGGGCCAGCCTGGCCAGGCGCTCGACCTGAGACAGGGCGCTGCCGGCGACGCCGGTTTCCTGAAGTTCCTCATCCGTCATGCTGGTCAGCACGGTGACCGCGATGAGCTTCGTCTCGAGCCCGCGTTTCGCCAATCGCTCGGCGCTCGCCTCCATCATTCGGCGACCGCCGGAAGCGTGCACGTTGACCATCCACACGCCCAGATCGGCGGCAGCTTCCACCGCTCCGGCGGCGGTGTTGGGGATATCGTGAAACTTCAGGTCCAGGAAGACCTCGAAACCCCGCTGGTGCAGCGCCTCGACGGCCGCAGGCCCTGCACGGGTGAACAGCTCCTTGCCGACCTTGACCCGGCAACGGGCAGGATCGAGCGCGTCGGCCAGTCGTAGCGCCGCGTCCAGGTCGGGGTAGTCGAGCGCAATGATGAGCGGCGATTCCGGGGCGGACATGGGTCGTCTCCTGCAGTCGAATTCGGGCGGGAGTATACCCGACCCGGCAATGGATAGGACCTTCCCGCCACATCCATGCCAGCTACTTTAGCGAAATCGAGTAGAAATTGGCTGACAGAAATGATCGCTTTTTTCCGATAAAAAATCGTGAAGCAGCGTCGATACAAGATAGTGAAAGCCGGTCACGAGACCGGCTTTCACTCCACTACAACCGAGAGAGATGCTCATGAAGACGCTGCTCCAAGCCGTGCTGTTCTCGCTGTTCAGCTTCGCCGCCCTCCCCGTGCTAGCTCAGGATACGCCCGTCAACATCAACGAGGCGTCGGTCGAGACGTTGACGACGCTACCCGGGATCGGTGCGGTCAAGGCACAAGCGATCGTCGACGACCGGGAAGCCAATGGCAACTACAAGAGCCTGGAAGACCTGACTCGCATCGACGGAATCGGCAACGCCACGGTGGCCAACCTCGCCGACAGTGCGACGTTTTAAGCCCTGCTCCGGGGCCGGCGTCTCGTCGGCCCCGGAGTGGCGAACGGTTGCAATTCCCCCATTCGTCTCCATCTTGCCAAGTCAGGCAGCGTCAACGACGGAGACATCATGCCCCTGCTCATCCTCATCGCCCTATTCGCGATCGCGGATTTCGCCGTGCTCTTCACCCTGGGCGCAAAAATAGGCCTGCTGGCAAGCCTGGTGTGGATTGTCGCCAGTGGCGCCCTCGGTATTCATCTCATTCGCCGTGAGAGCCTGCTGACGCTTCAGCGAGCCCGTGCCCGCATGGCAGCCGGTGAAATTCCCTCGGACGAAATCCTGGCGGGGGCGTCATTCGTATTGGCTGGCATCCTGTTGATAGCACCCGGTTTTCTTTCCGATATCGTGGGTCTAATATGCCTGGCCCCCGGCAGCGGTCAGCTGATGCGTCGCTGGTCCACCCGAGGCAGCCGAGGCGCTGGCCCGAAAGGTGCCGAAATCCCCGGCGACTGGGATGCCCACCGGCGCGATTCGGACAGTACCGCCAGCGACGGTCGAGCCGGCGATGACGCCGCCCCCATCGAGGGTGAGTATCTCGGCAAGGAGCGGTGAAGCGTCGCCGCCCATCACCTCCGGCGATAAAATTTTCAGGCCGCCCCTTGAAACCGGCTGGCCAGACCCAATCAAGGCAGCAGCGACAGTTTTAGGCCGTCAGGCCCATTAACCGGAAGGCGAAAGCCTTCGCCCCTTGAGCCAGGCTCATGTGGGAACGTGCATTTGTCACATGCAACCATCAGGAGAACGTGAGCAATGAAAATCCGTCCCTTGCACGATCGCGTCATCGTACGTCGCAAAGAAGAAGAGCAGAAAACTGCTGGCGGCATCGTGCTTCCGGGCAGTGCCCAGGAGAAGCCGACGCGCGGTGAAGTCCTGGCAGTGGGCAATGGCCGCATCCTCGAGAGCGGCGAAGTTCGCGCACTGGACGTCAAGGTTGGCGACACCGTGATTTTCAAGGAAGGCTTCGGCGTCGAAAAGCAGAAGGTCGACGGTGAAGAAGTCCTGATCATGAGCGAAAGCGACATTCTGGCCGTCGTCGAAGGCTGATCGGCCGAAGCTCGACGATTCATCAAGATTTCACGCATTACATTAGGAAGATCGAACAATGGCAGCTAAACAAGTCAAGTTCTCTGATGATGCTCGCAAGCGCATGGCACGTGGCGTCAACGTTCTCGCTGATGCAGTCAAGGCGACGCTCGGACCGAAAGGCCGTAACGTCGTTCTGGAAAAATCCTTCGGCTCGCCCACCGTCACCAAGGACGGCGTCTCCGTGGCCAAGGAAATCGAACTGAAGGACAAGTTCGAGAACATGGGCGCTCAGATGGTCAAGGAAGTCGCCTCCAAGACTTCCGACGCCGCGGGTGACGGCACCACCACCGCCACCGTTCTGGCTCAGTCCATCGTCAACGAAGGCCTGAAAGGCGTCGCTGCCGGCATGAATCCGATGGATCTCAAGCGCGGCATCGACAAGGCCGTCATCGAGGCCGTCAAGCACATCCAGGCGCTTTCCGTGCCCTGCACCGACGCCAAGGCGATCGCTCAGGTCGGCACCATCTCCGCCAACGGCGACGCGCGCATCGGTGAGATCATCGCCGAAGCGATGGAGAAAGTCGGCAAGGAAGGCGTCATCACCGTCGACGAAGGTCGCGGCTTCGAAGACGAACTGGAAGTCGTCGAAGGGATGCAGTTCGATCGTGGCTACCTCTCCCCGTACTTCGTGACCAACCAGGACACGATGGCGGTCGAGCTCGAAGACCCGTACCTCCTGCTGGTCGACAAGAAAGTCTCGAACATCCGCGAACTGCTGCCGGTACTGGAAGCCGTCGCCAAGGCCGGCAAGCCGCTGGCGATCATCGCGGAAGACATCGAAGGCGAAGCGCTGGCGACTCTGGTCGTCAACAACATGCGCGGCATCGTCAAGGTTGCTGCGGCCAAGGCACCGGGCTTCGGTGATCGCCGCAAGGCCATGCTGCAGGACATCGCGATCCTGACCGGCGGCACCGTGATCTCCGAAGAAGTTGGCCTGAGCCTCGAGCAAGCCAACCTCGACCACCTGGGCAGCGCCAAGCGCATCACCATGTCCAAGGAAAACACCACCATCATCGATGGTGCCGGCGTCGAGTCCGACATCGAATCGCGCGTCGCGCAGATCCGTGCACAGATCGAAGAGACTTCCTCCGATTACGATCGCGAGAAGCTTCAGGAGCGTGTCGCCAAGCTGGCGGGTGGCGTTGCCGTGATCCGCGTCGGTGCGGCGACCGAGTTCGAGATGAAGGAGAAGAAGGCGCGCGTCGAAGATGCGCTGCACTCTACTCGCGCTGCGGTCGAGGAAGGTGTCGTGCCTGGTGGCGGTACCGCCATGGTCCGCGTCCTGACCCTGATCCAGGGCCTGACTGGTGACAACGAAGACCAGACTCACGGTATCGCCATCGCGCTTCGCGCCATGGAATCCCCGCTGCGCCAGATCGTCACCAATGCTGGCGAAGAGGCCTCCGTCATCGTCAATCGCGTCAAGGAAGGCGAAGGCAACTTCGGCTACAACGCGCAGACTGGCGAGTATGGCGACCTGTTCGAAATGGGCGTCCTCGATCCGGCCAAGGTGACGCGCACCGCGCTGCAGTCCGCGGCTTCCGTCGCCGGCCTGATGATCACCACCGAAGCGATGGTGGCCGAAGATCCGGAAGATGCACCGGCAGGTGGCGGCGCTCCGGACATGGGCGGCATGGGTGGCATGGGCGGCATGATGTAATCACTGCCCCGCCATCGCCTGATCCTTTCAGGTATCATGGAAAGCCCCGCCTTCTGGCGGGGCTTTTTTTGGTTCTGCCGCCGTCGGCTTGACCTTCGGCCCGCCCGGAGGCAGTCGTCGACACCCTGAATTCTTGCTCCCAGGAGTTTTTCGCGCATGCTGGATCGCATTCGCATCGTTCTCGTCCAGACGTTCCACCCCGGCAATATCGGTGCCAGCGCGCGCGCGATGAAGACCATGGGCCTCAGCGACCTGGTCCTGGTCGCTCCACGCCAGTTTCCCGATGAGGAGGCGACGCGGCTCGCCGCCGGCGCTGCCGACCTCGTCGAGGGCTGCCGCGTCGTCGACTCCCTGCCGGCGGCGATTGGCGACTGCGTACAAGTCATCGGCGCCAGCGCCCGTCTGCGCAGCCTGCCGCTGCCCTGCTACCACGAACCGGAGCAGATGGCCGCCGAACTCTGGCGCCGACTGCCGGAGGGGCCGGTCGCCATCGTCTTCGGGCGGGAGCGATATGGCTTGACCAACGAAGAGATCGGCCACTGTACGCATCAGTTGAACATTCCTGCCAACCCGGACTATGGCGTGCTCAACCTCTCCCAGGCCGTGCAGATCGTCGCCTACGAGGCGTTCCGGCAATCTCGCATTCAGGGGGGAGCACAACAGATGCCCAAGGCCAGCGGCCCTTATCCCACGATGGAGCAGCTGGATCACTTCTACGCCCACCTGCACCGGGCCCTGGACAGTGCCGGGTTCCTGACCCAACCCCACGCCAGGACCGAGGCTCATCTCCGCGCCCTGTTCACCCGTGCCGAGCCCAGTCGCAAGGAGCTTTCGATTCTGCGTGGCGTGCTCAATGCGCTGGAGAGTTCGAGCCGGGGCGACTAGATCCTCAGGCAAAGTCCTTTGACAGCCAGATCGGCCGGATAGAGAATGGGAATCGATCTCATCAAAAAGCGATGCCTGTGATGACCGCCGAACGCTCCCAGCTCTACTACACCTGCGTCTTTCTGCAGGTCTCCTTCCAGGCCATCGAAAGTTCGATCATGGCTCGGCACGAGGAAAGCAGCCGCTGCTGGCTGGATGCCCAGACCCTGCAGATGCTGCTGGGTGAACTGCAGCGCTGCCGCCTCAATGCCTCACCATTCAAGCCCGTTCATGCCCCACTCGAAGAGGCGATCTACCACTGCGGGCTGTTGATGGCGCAGTGCCCTGGCGCCCTCGACCAGCGTCTCTGCCGACATCATCTCCAGGCCATTGCCGCGCCGCTGGGGCAGGCAGCCCAGCATCTCTCCGTCAGTTCGAGCCCGCAGCAGCCAGCCACTTCGTCGTCACGCTTCCGGACCTGGTTCGGCCGCTGATCCCGGCGCCGACCGCGCTCGTCTCGTTGCCCGCCGGGCGCTGCCAGCCGCGAACGCGCAAACAATGCACCAAAAAAAACAGCGCCCGAAGGCGCTGTTTTGTTAGGCAGAGACCGGATTCGCTGAATCAGTCCTGGCCCATCTGCTGCTTGATCAGATCACCGATGGTGGTCGGGCCGTTGGGCTCGACGTCCTGATCGCGCAGTTTACCCATGTTGCGACGCGTATCGACCTGGTCCTTGGCTTTGATGGACAGGTTGATGACGCGGCTCTTGCGATCCACGTTGACGATCTTGGCTTCGACGCTGTCGCCTTCGTTCAGCACGTTGCGAGCGTCTTCGACACGATCGGCACTGATCTCGGATGCCTTGAGCACGGCCACGACATCAGTCGCCAGCTCGACATGGGCTTCCTTGGCATCGACTTCGATGATGCGGCCAGTGACCACGGCACCCTTGTCGTTGACAGCCAGGAACTCGGAGACCGGATCGGACTCGAGCTGCTTGATGCCCAGCGAGATGCGCTCACGCTCCGGGTCGATCGACAGGATGACCGCTTCCGCTTCATCGCCCTTCTTGAACTGGCGAACGGCTTCTTCGCCGGTCTCACTCCAGGAGATGTCGGAGAGGTGAACCAGCCCGTCGATGCCGCCTTCCAGGCCGATGAAGATACCGAAATCGGTGATCGACTTGATGGTACCGGCAACGCGGTCGCCCTTGTTGTAGCGGCCGCTGAAGTCTTCCCACGGGTTGGTGGTGCACTGCTTGATACCCAGGGAAATACGACGACGCTCTTCGTCGATGTCGAGAACCATGACTTCGACTTCGTCACCGACCTGGACCACCTTGGACGGATGGATGTTCTTGTTGGTCCAGTCCATTTCGGAGACGTGAACCAGACCTTCGACACCCTCTTCCAGCTCGGCAAAGCAGCCGTAGTCGGTCAGATTGGTGACGCGGGCGTTGACCTTCATGCCTTCCGGATAACGGTCGACGATGTTGACCCACGGATCTTCGCCCAGCTGCTTCAAGCCCAGCGATACACGATTGCGCTCGCGATCGAACTTGAGAACCTTGACGTTGATCTCGTCGCCGACAGCCACGATCTCGCTCGGATGCTTGATTCGCTTCCAGGCCATGTCGGTGATGTGCAGCAGGCCATCGACGCCACCGAGGTCGACGAACGCGCCGTAGTCGGTGAGGTTCTTGACGATACCGTTGATCTGCTGGCCTTCCTGCAGAGTCGCCAGCAGCGCTTCACGCTCGGCACTGTTCTCGGCTTCGAGAACGGCACGGCGAGAAACGACGACATTGTTGCGTTTCGGGTCGAGCTTGATGACCTTGAAGTCCAGCTCTTTGTGTTCCAGGTGCGCAGTGTCGCGTACCGGACGCACATCGACCAGCGAGCCCGGCAGGAAGGCGCGGATGGAGGAGACGTCGACGGTAAAGCCGCCCTTGACCTTGCCGTTGATCACGCCCTTGACGATCTCGTCCTTCTCGAAGGCCGCTTCCAGTTCCTTCCACGCTTCGGCGCGCTTGGCCTTCTCGCGTGACAGGCGGGTCTCACCGAACCCGTCTTCGACGGCTTCCAGCGCGACCTTGACTTCGTCACCGACCGCAATGGTCATTTCGCCATTGTCGTCGCGGAACTGCGCCGCGGGGATCTGCCCCTCGGACTTCAGACCGGCGTTGACGGTGATCCAGTCGCCTTCGATGTCAACCACGGTCGCCATGACGATGGCACCGGGTTCCATGTTGATGTCCTGGAGAGACTGTTCAAACAACTCAGCAAAGCTTTCGCTCATGTGATTCCTACGTGATCAACGTTGATGACGGTCAAACCGTCTTCCTCCGTACCACCAGCGAGCACGGGCCTTATCGACATATCCCTGGGGATGTTGGCGCTGGTTCGACCTGCAGCGACTTTTCAGTCGGGTCGTTGCACGTCATGACATCTTGCCAGGGGCCCCGGGAGCGGAAGTGCGTCGTCGGCTTCTGCCGGAGAGCAGGCCTGGAACCGGTAGGCTTCAGGCCAGCTTTCGTTCGGCGAGCAGCGTTTCGATACGCTCCACGACTTCCGGTATATCCAGCTGCGTGGTGTCCAGCTCTACCGCATCTTCAGCGGGCTTGAGCGGGGCGACCGAGCGCTGCATATCGCGCGCGTCGCGCGCTTGGATTTCTTCCAAAAGGGTCGAGAGTCTAGCATCTTCACCCGCCTGCTGCAATTGCAGCAGGCGTCGCCGCGCCCGCTCCTCGGCGGAGGCGGTGAGATAGATCTTGAGCGGTGCGTCTGGGAAGACCACGGTCCCCATGTCACGTCCGTCGGCGACCAGTCCCGGCGTCTTGCAGAAGTCACGCTGGCGCTGGAGCAGCGCGGCGCGGACCGGCGGCAGCGCCGCCACCTGGGAAGCCGCGTTGCCGACGCTTTCACTGCGAATCGCCGTGGTCACGTCGTCGCCTTCCAGCAGGATCTGCATTGCCCCATCCTCGACGGCGAACACCACGTCGAGCGCCTGCGCCTGCACGGAGAGCGCCTCGGCATCGTCGACGGCCACGCCGTTGCGCATCGCCGCCAGTGCGGTCAGGCGATAGAGGGCGCCGGAGTCGAGCAGGTGCCAGCCCATGTGCTCGGCGATCATTCGACTGATCGTGCCTTTCCCGGCCCCGCCCGGGCCATCGATGGTCAAGACCGGCGCCAGTGTCGTCATGCCGATACCTCCGTCAGTTCAAGCCCCACCTTGTTGGCCAGCGCGACGAAACCGGGGAACGAGGTCGCCACGTTGGCGCAGTCGTCGATCACTATCGGATCGTCGGCCCGCAAGGCGGCGATGGTGAAGGCCATGGCGATACGGTGGTCGCCGAGACTGTCCACCTGTCCGCCCTGGTAACTGGGACCATCGCCGGACTTGCCGACCACGTCGATACCGTCGTCGTAGACGGTGGTCTCGACCCCCAGGATATCGAGGCCATCGGCCATCGCCTGGATCCGGTCGGACTCCTTGACCCGGAGCTCCTCGGCGCCGCGCAGCCGGGTGGTGCCCTCGGCGTTGGCCGCGGCGACGAACAGCGCCGGAAATTCGTCGATCGCCAACGGTACCTGGTCGACGGGAATGTCGATCCCCTTGAGCGGCGCATAACGGATATGCAGGTCGGCCACCGGCTCGCCGCCCACCTCACGCGGATTTTCCAGGCGCAGATCGGCGCCCATTGCCTTGAGAATGTTGATCACCCCGATCCGGGTCGGATTGACCCCGACATGCTCGAGCACCAGATCGGAGCCCGGCGTGATCGCTGCCGCCACCAGAAAGAAGGTGGCAGAAGAGATATCGGACGGCACGTCGATGGGTGCGCTGGTCAGTTCGCCGCCGCCCTGCAGCGTCGCCAGGTCGCCATCGCGATCGACCTTGTAGCCGAAGCCGTTGAGCATGCGCTCGGTATGGTCCCGGGTGGGGGCCGGCTCGCGGACGCGGGTCTCGCCCTCGGCGTAGAGGCCCGCCAGCAGCAGGCAGGACTTGACCTGGGCGCTGGCCATCGGCATGTCGTAGTGGATGCCCTTCAGCGGCTGACCACCGTGGATCCTGAGCGGCGGGCGCCCCCCCTCGGCGGTGTCGATCCTTGCTCCCATCAGCCGCAGCGGATCGGCCACCCGGGCCATGGGACGCTTGGTCAGCGAGGCGTCACCGGTCAGTTCGGTATCGAAGGCCTGTCCCGCCAGTAGGCCGGCGAATAGCCGCATGGCAGTGCCGGAGTTCCCCACGTAGATCGGACCGGCCGGCTTTTTCAGCCCGTGCAGGCCCACGCCATGGATCGTCACCCGGCCCTGGTGCGGCCCTTCGATGGCCACGCCCATGTCGCGAAACGCCTGCAGCGTCGCCAAGCTGTCCTCGCCTTCGAGAAAGCCCTTGACCTCGGTAACACCGTTGGCCAGGGCACCGAGCATGATCGAGCGGTGGGAAATGGACTTGTCGCCGGGAACGCGAATCCGGCCGTTGACCGAACCGCCGGGCGACACCCGATACTGAACCTGTCGTGCTTCCATGGTCTGATAACTCGTCTGATTCAACAGCGTTTCAAAATAGTGCCTGGCATGACTGGCGCGATCGAACGTGCCCAGCATGGCGTCGCTGTCGCCCTGCTCGACGGCCGCGCGCAATCGCCCCAGGCCGGTCTCGAAATCATCCAGTGCATCCAGCAGCGCATCGCGGTTGGCGGTGAAGATATCGCGCCACATCACCGGATCGCTACCGGCGATGCGGGTGAAATCTCGAAACCCGCCGGCGGCGTAGCGGAAGATTTCCAGCCGCTCGTCCTGGCGGGCCAACGTGTCGACCAGCGAGAACGCCAGCAGGTGCGGCAGATGGCTGGTTCGCGCCAGCACCTGATCGTGCCGGTCAACCGGCATCTCGAGCACTTCCGCGCCACAGCGCTGCCACAACCCCCGCACCATGGCGACGGCCGTCGGCGTGGTGTCGGCCTCCGGCGTCAGGATGACCTTGTGATGACGGTAAAGCGCCGGATTGGCCGCGGCCACCCCGCTCTTCTCGGAGCCGGCGATGGGATGACCCGGGACGAAATTGGCCGGCAGCCGGCCGAAAACTTCCCGCGCCGCCTCGCAGACGCGGCGCTTGGTACTCCCGACATCGGTCAGCACGCGCTCGCCGAGGACCGGCGCCAGCTGCTCGAAGACATGGCGCATGGCCAGCACCGGCACTGCCACCACGACGAGGCCGCTCTGGGCGACCAGCGCAGCGAGATCACGCCCCCCGTCGTCGATCACTCCCATCTCGAGGCCGGTGTCGATCTCCTCGACGTTGGGGTCGCAGGCCAGGATCCGCCCGCCATAGCCGCTGGACTTGAGCGCCGCAGCCAGCGAGCCGCCGATCATCCCCAGTCCTATGATCAGTACCGTGGGGTCCGCTGACGGTGTCTCGCTCTCCCCCATCTTAAAGCACGCCCACCGGGTAGGAACCCAGCACCTTCATGTCCTGTGCGCCGCTGCGCACCTCTTCGAGCACACTCGCGATCTCGGGCTGGTCGACATGCCCCTTGAAGTCGATGAAGAACACGTAGTTCCATGCGCCAGTGCGCGACGGGCGCGTCTCGAGGCGGGTCATGTCGACATGATGGCGATGAAACGGCTCGAGCAGTGCGTGCAACGCGCCGGGCTCGTTGCGCATGGCGACCACCACCGAGGTCTTGTCGGTGCCCGAAGGCGGCACCGACTCGTTGCCGATGATCAGGAATCGCGTGGAGTTGTCGGGACGGTCCTCGATCTTCTCCGCGACATGGTCGAGCCCGTAGAGCTGTGCCGCCATATCGCCGGCGATCGCCGCGCTGTGCCACTCGGTCTTGACCAGTCGCGCCGCCTCGGCGTTGGAGGATACCGCAACGCGCTCGGCGTGGGGGTAGTGGGCATCCAGCCACTTGCGACACTGGGCAAAGGACTGGGGATGGGAGTAGATCCGGGATATCTTGTCCTGCCGCGTGATGCTCGACATCAGCAGATGGTGGTGGATCCGCAGCACCACCTCCCCGCTGATGTGCAGGCCGGAGTCCATGAACGAATCCAGGGTGTTGTTGACGACACCCTCGGTGGAATTCTCCACCGGCACCACGCCGTAGTTGACCGCGCCCGCCTCGACTTCACGGAACACTTCGTCGATGGCCGCCATCGGCAAGCTGATGGCGCTGTGGCCGAAATGCTTGAGCGCCGCCTGCTGGGTGAAGGTGCCTTCCGGCCCCAGGTAGGCGACCTTGATCGGCTTTTCCAGCGCCAGACAGGCGGACATGATCTCGCGAAAAAGTCTGGCCATCTCCTCGCGGTGAAGCGGCCCGGGATTCTCCTCCATCACCCGGCGTAGCACCTGCGCCTCGCGCTCCGGGCGATAGAAGACGGCATCGGGGTCGTCCGCGGTCTTGACGTGAGCCACCTGGGCGGCGCACTCGGCACGCTCGCTGATCAGGCGCATCAATTCGCTGTCGATGGTGTCGATGCGCTGCCGGAGCGCAGCCAGGTCCAGCGGCGAATTCGAGGAGTCACTCATGACCGTATCCTGATGACTGTAGGGTGATGTCGTTGGGTGAAGCTCCGCTGATCAACCACGGCGGCGCTCGAAATCCCGCATGAAAGTGATCAGCGCCTGAACGTCGGCCTCGCTGACGGCATTGTAGAGGCTGGCCCGCATGCCGCCGACGCTGCGATGCCCCTTGAGATTCAGCAGCCCTTCCGACTCCGCCTCCTCGAGGAACGTCGAATTCAGCGATTCGTCGGCCAGGGTGAATGGCACGTTCATGATCGAGCGGTTGGTCGGATCGATGGGATTGGCGTAGAAATCGCTGGCGTCGATCGCCGCGTAGAGCGACTCGCACTTGCGCCGGTTGATCGCCTCCATCTCGGCTAGACCGCCAACGTCCTGCTTGAGCCACTGAAACACCAGGCCAGCCAGATACCAGGCATAGGTCGGTGGCGTGTTGATCATGGAGTCGTTGTCGGCATACACCTTCCAGCCCAGCAGCGAAGGCGTCTGCGGCAGGGCGCGCTCCAGCAGATCATCGCGGACGATGACGACGGTGATCCCGGCGGGTCCGATGTTCTTCTGGGCCCCGGCGTAGATGACGCCATACCGGCTCACGTCAAGCGGCGCGGAGAGGATCGACGATGACATGTCGCAGACCAGCGGCACGTCCACCTCAGGCACGTAATCGTAGGCCAGGCCACCGATGGTCTCGTTGTGGCAGTAATGCAGGTAGGCGGCATCGGCCGACAGCGCGATCTCGTCCGGGCGCGGCACATGGACGTAGCCATTACCCTGCGTCGAGCCCGCAATGTGTGCGCTGGCGAGATGATTCGCCTCCTTGATCGCCTTGGCGGACCAGATCCCGGTATCCAGGTAGTTCGGGGTGCCGCCCGGCCCCAGCAGGTTGAGCGGCACGCAGGCAAACTGCAGGGTGGCGCCACCCTGCATGAACAGCACGCGGTAGTTGTCGGGAATCGCCAGCAGGTCGCGCAGATCCCGCTCGGCCTGGGCCGCGATCGCCTCGAACGTCGGGCTGCGGTGGCTCATCTCCATCACCGAGAGACCCTGCCCTCGGTAGTCGAGCATCTCCTCGCGAGCGCGCTCCAAAACGGCGGTCGGCATCGCCGCCGGACCCGCACAGAAATTATGCAGACGTCTCATTGCCTGGGTTCCTGGATCTGAATCATTGCCAACCACGGTGACTGCCCTGAACGGCCATCATCGACGAACGACCACCGCGGAGAACGTTGCTGTCGACCGCGCCGGCCCGGTAGGCCGGCGCGGTCCTTGCTCACTCGTCTTCCGACCTGGCGTCGCCCGCTTGGTCGCCGGGAGCGTCATCGGCCTTGCCGTCAACATTCGACTCGGCGTCGGAATCGACGTTGCCGTTGTCGTCGCCGCCCGCTTCAGCCAGCTCATCCTCGGCCAGTTCGTCCTCTTGGGGTTCGTCGACACGCACCGTCTTGACCAGGCGCTCGTCGTCACCCGTGCGGATCAGCGTCACGCCCTGGGTGTTGCGCGAACTGATCGAGACTTCGGCGACCCGGGTACGGACCAGCGTGCCGCGATCGGTGATCAGCATCATCTCGTCGCTCGAGCGCACCTGCATCGCCGCCACCAGCGAGCCGTTGCGCGCCGTGGTCTGCATCGCGATCACGCCCTGGCCGCCGCGCCCACGAATCGGGAACTCCTCGAGCCGGGTGCGCTTGCCGTAGCCGTTCTCCGATGCGGTCAGAATGTAGATCTGCTCGTCGTTGCCATTGCTGCCGTCGTTCTCGGCATCGGCCTGATTGTCGGCTTCGGCATCCGCGTTGGCATCGATGGTCTGGCTCTGAGGGATGATCAGACTGATCACCTCGGCGCCATCGAGCAGACGCATGCCGCGAACGCCGCGCGCGGTACGCCCCATGGCGCGGACATTGCTCTCCTCGAAGCGGATCGCCTTGCCGTTGGACGACAGCAGCATGACGTGATCCGACCCGGAGGTGATCGCGGCGCCGACGAGGCGATCGCCCTCGTCGATATCGATGGCGATCAGCCCCACGCTGCGCGGCCGCGAGAACTGATCCAGCGAGGTTCGCTTGACCGTGCCACTGGCGGTGGCGAAGAAGATGTAGCTGTCAGGGTTGTAGTCCCGCACCGGCAGAATGGCGTTGATCGACTCGCCGGCATCCAACGGCAGCAGGTTGACCAGCGGCTTGCCTCGCGAGCCGCGGCTGGCGTTGGGCATTTCGTAGGTCTTGAGCCAGTAGACCTTGCCGCGGTTGGAGAACAGCAGCATGGTGTCGTGGGTCGAGGCGACCACCAGATGCTCGATGACGTCTTCATCTTTCATGCTGGTCGCCGACTTGCCGCGCCCGCCCCGCTTCTGCGCCTGGTAGTCGGTAATCGGCTGGGTCTTGGCATAGCCGCCACGGGAGAGCGTGACCACCATGTCCTCCTCGGCGATCAGATCCTCCATGGAGAGGTCGAGACGACTGGTGTGAATCTCCGTCTTGCGCTCGTTGCCGTACTGGTCGCGGATCGCTTCCAGCTCTTCGCGGATGACCTCGAGCAGGCGATCCGGCGAGGCCAGAATATGGTTGAGCTCAGCGATCTTCTCGAGAATGCTCAGGTATTCGTCGAGCAGCTTCTCGGTCTCGAGCCCGGTCAGACGATGCAGACGCAACTCGAGGATCGCCTGGGCCTGGGCCGGAGACAGCCGGTACATGGCGCTGTCGTCGGACAGCCCGTAGCCCTCCTCGAGATCCTCCGGCTTGCACGAGGTCGCCCCGGCACGCTCGAGCATGCCGGTAACCTGGCCCGGCTGCCAGTCGCGAGCGAGCAGCTTGTCCTTGGCTTCGGCGGCATTGGGCGACGCCTTGATCAGCTCGATCACTTCATCGATGTTGGAGATCGCGACCGTCAGGCCTTCGAGCAGATGGCCACGTTCGCGGGCCTTGCGGAGTTCGTACAGCGTGCGACGAGTAACGACCTCGCGCCGGTGACGGACGAAGGCCTCGAGCAGTTGCTTGAGGTTGAGCGTCTTGGGCTGACCGTCGTCCAGCGCAACGATGTTGATCCCGAAAACGTTCTCGAGCTGGGTGTGCGCGAACAGGTTGTTGACGACGACATCGCCCGATTCGCCACGCTTGATCTCGATGACCACGCGCAACCCTTCCTTGTCGGACTCGTCACGCAGCTCGGCGATGCCCTCGACCCGCTTCTCCTTGACCAGCTCGGCGATCTTCTCGATCAGCCGCGCCTTGTTGACCTGGTAAGGCAGCTCGGTGATGACGATATGGTCGCGACCGCTCTTCTTGTCGAACTCGACGGTATGCTTGGCCCGCACGTAGATGCGGCCGCGGCCGGTGCGATACGCCTCGAGAATGCCGGCACGGCCGTTGATGATGCCGGCGGTGGGGAAATCGGGGCCGGGGATGTACTCCATCAGGTCGTCGACCGTCAGGGTGTAGTCGTCGATCAGGGCCAGGCAGCCGTTGATCACTTCCACCATGTTGTGCGGCGGGATGTTCGTCGCCATGCCGACCGCGATACCCGATGCACCGTTGATCAGCAGGTTCGGCACCTTGGTCGGCAGCACTTCGGGAATCCGTTCGGTGCCGTCGTAGTTGTCGACCCAATCGACGGTGTCCTTCTCGAGATCCGCCAGCAGCTCGTGGGAGAGGCGCGACATGCGCACTTCGGTGTAACGCATCGCCGCGGCGTTGTCGCCATCGATGGAGCCGAAGTTGCCCTGGCCGTCGACCAGCACATGGCGCATCGAGAAGTGCTGCGCCATTCGCACGATGGTGTCGTAGACCGCACTGTCGCCGTGGGGGTGATATTTACCGATCACGTCGCCGACCACACGCGCCGACTTCTTGTATGGCTTGTTCCAGTCATTGCCGAGTTCGTGCATCGCGTAGAGCACGCGACGGTGGACCGGCTTCAAGCCATCGCGGACGTCGGGAAGCGCGCGCCCGATAATGACGCTCATCGCATAGTCCAGGTAGGACTGCTTGAGCTCATCCTCGATGTTGACTGGCAGAATTTCTCTGGCGATATCACCCATGGGTCGTCAAATCCTTTGCACCGCTGCCACGACCGGCGTCCGGCCGTGGCAGCGTTAATAAAGCCCCGGCAAGGCGGCCAAGTCACTTGGCCGCACAATCACGAGATCATACCATTTCAGGGGCTTTAAAGGCAGGCGTTGACGTGCTTTGACCGGCTTTTCTACTTCCCTTCGGGTACATCGACCACCAACGGTCCCAATCGCTCTGCCCACGCTCCCTCCATCGGGACCACCTGGCCGCTCTGCTGGTCGAGCAGCACGAATGTCAGCGTGGCGGCCGCCACCAGCTCACCGCTGCCGAGGTGCGTTATCCGATGCCCGACGACGCCGCTGCGCCCACCGATGCGAGTCAGGCAGGTCTCGACCTTGAGGTCGTCGTTCATGACGGCGGCGCGGCGGTAGTCGATATTGAGATTGACCGCGACCAGCGCCACGCCCCGGGCCAACCCGTCGGCGAATTCGGGATGGGCATCGACGTAGGCCCAGCGCCCCTCTTCGAGAAACTCGAGATAGCGGGCATGATTGACGTGACCGTAGCCGTCGAGATGAAAGCCCCGGACGCGAACCTCAGTTACCGTGATACGTGAATCCATGCAAACCTCCGTGATGACGGTTGTAGACGCCGCGGCGGCAAGGCGGCACCTACGTCCGTTCAGTTGCCGATCGTCTGTCGCTCGCAGCCCAAAACATACGCCCGTTTGAAACAGTCGCGCAAACATCAACGATCAACCTCGGTGGTAACACCAGGGTCGTTTCGACATAATATGCCTCCTTTCAAACGGAGCGGGCGCATGTGGTTCAAGCACTGTCATCTGTATCGCTGCCATGACGTCGAGGTTCTCTCCCTGGAGGATCTGGAAACCGCACTGGCAGAATTCGCGTTTCGCCCCGTCTCGCCGCGCGAGGCGCGCCGGGTTGGCTGGAGTGCACCAGCGGGCCGTCGCAGCGATCAGCGCGCCCACGAGGTTCAGGGACATCGACTGCTGTCGATGCTGCGCCAGGAGCGCCTGCTGCCAGCGGCTGTGGTCAATGATGAGGTCACCGAACGCAGCGAGGCGCGCGAGCAGGCCGAAGGCCAGCCGCTATCGCGTCGTGAGCGACAGTTGCTCAAGGAACAGGTGATGGAGGAGCTGCTGCCCCAGGCATTCACCCGTACCCAGCGCATCGAATTGTGGTGGGACACCCGCAAGCGCCTGATCGGCATCAACGCTTCCAGCCGCAAGCGCGCCGAGGAGGTGCTGGACCTGCTGCGCCAGACGCTCGGCTCGTTGAAGGTGACGCCATTGGCAACGAAGACGCCGCCGTCTCGCGGCATGACCCAGTGGTTGAGCGATCCCGCCAGCCGCCCCGCCAGCCTGATGCTCGGCGACCAGGTGGAGCTGCGCGCGGCCGAAGACGAAGGCGTCCTGCGCGCGCGCCAGGTCGACCTCGACAGCGAGGAGATCCAGTCGTTGCTGGAGAACGGACGACAGGCCAGCCAGCTCAGCCTCGGCAGCGAGGGTCAGCTTCGTGCCATGTTGCACGACGATCTGGCGCTCAAGTCTCTCAAGTTCGACGATGCCCTGCTGGACGAAGCCAGCCAGAGTGACGACGGTGAAGACCCGATCGTCTCCCTGGAAACCGACTTCGCGCTGATGTCGCAGACGCTGGCGACTTTCGTCGACCAACTGATCGAATGGCTGGGCGGCGAAGCCGATCCGGCAGCACCGACGCCATGACGCTTCATCCCGATACCCTCAAGAACACCGACCCCGGCAGTAGCGGCATGATCGTGAATCCACACAGTGCCGAGGCGGCGATCGATCTCGACCGGTTCGCCGACATTCGTCCCTATCACGACGAAGAGGTCGAGGCCGTGCTGGCCCGCCTCGCCCACGACAGCGAGCTACTGGACGCGATCACCCGCTACCGCTTGCCGCGGCTGGCACGCTTCGCCCCGCCGCTGGCGCGCATGCTCGCCAGCTTCCGGCTGCAGCGCGAGATGCGTGGCGTGACCACCGTGCGTGACTTCCAGTTGCGCATCGCCGACTACATGGCCCACATGATCAGTCGCACGACCCAGGGCTTCGATGTCGAGGGCCTGGAGCGGCTGGATCCGGATCAGGCCTACCTGTTCATCGGCAACCACCGGGACATCGCCCTCGATCCGGCCTTCGTCAACTACGCGCTCTACCTCGCGGGCCACGACACCGTGCGCATCGCCATCGGCGACAACCTGCTGCAGAAACCCTTCGTCACCGACCTGATGCGGCTCAACAAGAGCTTCATCGTGCCGCGCTCGATCAAGGGCAAACGGGCGATGCTGGCGGCCTACCAGTCGCTCTCGGGCTACATTCGCCACTCGATCACCGACGACAATCACTCGGTGTGGCTGGCCCAGCGCGAAGGGCGGGCCAAGGACGGCGTCGATCGAACCGATAGCGCCATCGTCAAGATGCTCTGCATGGCACGCCGCCTGGATGAAGGCGATAGCGATATCGGCAACGCGGTACGCGAACTCAAGATCGTCCCCGTGTCGATCAGCTACGAGTACGACCCCTGCGCGATCAACAAGGCTCGCGAGTTGCAGGCCAAGGAGACCGACGGCACCTACCGGAAGGTGGAGTTCGAGGACATCTTCTCCATCGTCTCCGGCATTACCGGCAACAAGGGCCGGGTCAAGCTGGTGTTCGGGACGCCGCTAGCGGCCGACTTTGGCACCGCCGACGAGGTAGCCGACGAGATCGACCGTCAGGTGCTGGAGAACTATCCGACCTTCCCCAGCCACCAGCTCGCCCTGGCGGAGACCGGGGCAGCCCCGGAACTGGTGGATTTGACCGGCGTGACGCCCGGCGATCGCGAGCAGTTCCGCAACCAGCTCGCAGCCGTCCCCGAGCCGCTGCGGCGCTGGTGGCTGTTGCAGTACGCCAATCCGATCCTGAATCGAGCCGGCAAGGCCCAGCGCCACGACGCCTGAGACGCCGGCGCCAGGATCACCTCGTCCCGGCCTCGGCCGGGACCCCCCTTCTCTAATGGCTCCCCTCTGCCGAGGGCGGCGTCTGGACCCCAAGCGGGCTCATGGGCGACGCTCTCTCGCGACCGCACTGCCTCCTGACGGGCGCCGCTCGGCTGCCTTTGCCCGACCGGTATCGCTGCTGCCAGCCACTGCCATGAACGCGGTCGTCTCGCCTCGACCGACCAAGGCAGCCGGTGACACCCCGACCCACCGCTACTTGCGCCAGAAGAAGGGCGTCATCAGCACCAGCACGGTGAGGATCTCGAGGCGCCCCATCAGCATGCCAAGGGACAGCAACCATTTGGCGGCGTCCGGCAGCGAGGCAAAGTTGCCGGCGGGGCCAATGGTGTTCCCCAGTCCCGGCCCGACGTTAGCCAGGGCGGTGGCCGCGCCGGTAATCGCGGTCACCATGTCGAGCCCCAACGCGGCCAGTGCCAGCGCCAGCACCGCCACGGTGAGAAAGAAGAAGAACGAGAAGGCAATGACCGCCCGCACCACCTCGTCGTTGAGCGGCCGGCCGTTATAGCGCTGGGCGAACACGCCACTGGGATGCACCAGATAGCGCAACTGGTTGGCGAGCAGCAATCCCCCAATCTGGAACCGGAAGATCTTCATGCCGCCGCTGGTCGAGCCGCTGCAACCGCCGACGAAGGTGATGAAGAAGAACGTAGTGACGGCCAGCGGTCCCCACTGGGTGTAGTCGGCGCTGGCGTAGCCGGTGGTCGTCACCACCGAGATCACGTTGAAGGCGACATCCGTCAGCGCCTGAAAAGGCGCATCCGAGAAGGCCAGGACCCGGTAGAGTGTCAGCGTTGCGATCACCACGAACAGCAGCCCGACGAGCCCCCGCACCTGCTGGTCCTGCCACAGCGCACCGCGACTGTCGCGCAGCAGCCGGATATAGAGCACGAACGGCAATGCCCCGCCCAGCATGAACAGACAGCCCAGCCACAGAATCAGCGGTCGATCGTGATAGATGCCGAACGAGGCGTCGTAGTTGGCGAAGCCACCGGTGGAGACCGAACTCATGGCATGGACGATGGCATCCAGCGTGCCCATGCCCGCCAGCCGATAGCTCAGGATCGCCGCCAGCGTGAGGCCGAGATAGATGACCGTGGATGCCTTGGCGATGCCGCCGGCCCGGGGCAGCACCTTGTCCGACCAGTCGGACGACTCGGTCTGGAACAGGCGCATACCGCCGACCTTCAGGAACGGCAGAATCGCGATCGCCATCACGATGATCCCGATCCCGCCCAGCCACTGCATCAATCCGCGCCACAGCTTGAGACCGTCGGAGAGGTTATCGATGCCGGAGAGCACGGTGGAGCCGGTGGTGGTAATGGCGGAGACCGACTCGAAAACCGCGTCGGTGAACGACAGCTGCGGTGCCCCCAGCACCAGTGGCAGACTGGCGAAGGCGCTGATCACCGCCCAGCTCGAGGTGGTCAGGATGAACATGTGACGCGTCTTCAACTCGACCGCCGTCCGCCACGTCCATGCCAGCAGCGAACCCGAGACCACCGCGACGACCGCCATCGACTTGAGAAATGCCCATAGATCGGGATCGTTCTCCAGCCCCAGCAGGATCACCGGCGGCACCATGAACAGCGCCAAAACGATCAACAGCAGCGCCAGAATCTTGAAAATCGGCTTGGCGTCTCGCAAGACTTCCTCCCGGTTCCGTCCACTCGAGTCCGATCCCTCCGCCCGCAGGGGACTCCCCCGTCGCGGCGAATAAATCGCAGCGATGATAGGCCATCACGCGGCGCAAGACACGGCCTTGCCCGCTTTTCTCATTGTCGGCACGGCTCTGTTCCGCCCGCATCGCGGCGTGAAGAAACGCCGCCGGTGAAGAGCGCCCGACCAGCGTGACTACTGCCCCTCCCTGCAGCAAGCCCCGCAGCCTCTGGCGATGCGGCGAGATATGCTATGGTGGCGCCATCAGAACGCCTGGGCACGGAGGCTTGGCGATACGCCGACCCCGACACCGCCCGCGCCGCCCACCACAGGAGAGTCGTCCATGAGTTCCGCCTCGGAAATGCAGAAAAACCGCGTCATCCAGGAGTTGCGCGCCTTCATCAAGAAGCTGCTGCAGGAGCCCGGCATCCTCGAGAACTCGCTGACCATCGCCAAGCGTCACTCTGATGGCAGCAATGATCCCAAAGCCTGGGCGACCATCGCCAACGAGATTTCGGACACCACCAGCGTGCACATTCCGGAAGACCCGAGCGAGCACTCGGAGGCGGACCGGCTGTTTCTGGAGGTATTGCGGGAGGTCGTGGGGGAGGAGAAGGCGCTTTACTGAAGCGATAAGTTTTAAGCTGGAAGAAGTAAGAAAAGAAAGGCCGGCGGATGCCGGCCTTTAATTAGTTTAAGGTGTGTCGGCGCCGCCACCGGCAGGGGTAGCTTCACTGCAATTTGAAGCAAATGCCTGAGGTACCGTAGTGGAGCATGACCAACCCCAACCATTGGTCCCGTCTTCGTAAGTATAAGTTACCTGATTTGCCCCAGCTGCTGTCAATGAAGGACTAGCCTCAACACCGGTTCCTTCACCAAACTGATAAGTCAAAGTTGCTACCGGGCCAGTACTTATTGCATTCGTATCAGTTGAAATAATTGCACCATACTGGCCCTGAGTGTTGATACCGAGATTATCAGGAATCGCTGTGGTAGCACCTTGATCAACTTTCTCCTGCAGCGCTACACGTGCACCACCCAATAAAGTGTGTGATTCAGCGAATTGAGAACGAGCAATATAGTTCTGATACTGCGGGATCGCGATGGCGGCGAGGATGCCGATGATCGCGACGACGATCATGAGTTCGATCAGGGTGAAGCCGCCCTGCCGGCGAATTGGTGTTTTCGGGTTCTGCTGCATCATGGTTCCCTGCTCTTGCCAATGTTGAGCCGGTAGGATTGGCGCCATCAGCGTCGCCCACCGGACGTCCCCTTGCCTTGCGTACCGCGCACTCGTCGGTCTCCAGCCCCCGACCCGTCATGGTCGCTCGCGGCTGTCAGCCGCCACACACACGACGACACGCAAAGTTACTCTTAGTGACACTTCAATCGGCTTATCGGCAGATCGCGAAGGATACTTAAAGAAAAATGGCTTCAAGCCGATAGCACGGTCATCCCGGCCATGATTTTCCTCGTCATGGCCCTGCGTCGCCGGTCGTCGTCGCTCGCTCAACCTCCCTCCTTGAGCGGTCGATTCCGCTGCTCACATCGTCATCCAAGGGGTGCCTTTTCATGCCGGACGCCATACCCTCCCGCGCGCAAAGCGGGCTCGCCCAGCGCTTCATCGAGCAGGGGTTGATCAGCGCCGAGGCTTGCGAGCAGGCGTTCCGCGAGGCCGACGAGAGGCAATTGACGCTGCTGGAGTTCCTGGTGAGGGAAGGCCGGATCGACGCCCGCCAGGCCAGCGTGCTGGCGGCTCGCGAGTACGGCTTGCCGTTCCTGGACCTGAAGCAGATCGACTGGGATCAGCTCCCGGCCATCGAACCGGTGGCCGACAAGGTCATTCGTCGCTTCCAGGTGCTGCCGCTGGCCCGCGACCACCGGCGGCTGACCGTGGCGATCGCGTTTCCCTCCACCTTGGCCAGCCTGGATGAGCTGCAGTTCACCACCGGGCTGGCGATCGAGGGCGTGCTGGTGCCGTTCGATCAGTTGGAACGGGCGTTGGCCAAGCGCTATCAGAACCATGAGACCTCCGGAATGCTGGAGGCGCTTGGGGAAGCCAGCGAGGCTTTGACACTGGATACCAGCGAAGCGGATCTGGAAAACGAGGCCGCCGCCTTCGACAAGGGCGGCGACGACGATGAGCCGGTGGTCCGTTTCGTCAACAAGATCCTGCGCGACGCCATCCATCGCGGCGCATCCGACATTCACTTCGAACCCTACGAGTCCAGCTATCGGATCCGCTTTCGAGTCGATGGCATGCTGGTCGAGATCGCGCGCCCGCCGCTCAACCTGCGCACCCGCCTGGCTGCGAGGCTCAAGGTGATGGCACGCCTGGATATCTCCGAACGCCGCCTGCCCCAGGACGGCGCGATGAAGATCCGGCTAGATGCCAAGCGTGCCATGGACTTCCGCGTCAATACGCTGCCCACCGTTTTCGGCGAGAAGATCGTGCTGCGTCTGCTGGATGCCGAGACCGCCAGCTTCGGCATCGACGCGCTGGGCTTCGCTCCCGATCAGCGTCGGCTGTTCGAGGCCGCGCTGGCTGAGCCCCAGGGCATGATCCTGGTCACCGGCCCCACCGGTAGCGGTAAGACGGTGACGCTCTACACCGGTATCAATCTGCTCAATACCGAGGAGCGCAATATCTCGACCGCGGAAGACCCGGTGGAGCTCAAGGTTCCCGGCGTCAACCAGGTCAACGTGCAGCCGCGTATCGGTCTCGACTTCGCCAGCGCCCTTCGCGCCTTCCTGCGCCAGGACCCGGACGTGGTGATGGTCGGCGAGATTCGCGACTTGGAGACCGCCGAGATCGCGGTCAAGGCGGCCCAGACCGGCCACTTGGTGCTCTCGACCCTGCACACCAACTCGGCCGCCGAGACGCTGACCCGCCTGCGCAACATGGGCGTCGCCAGCTTCAATATCGCCAGTTCGGTATCGCTGATCATTGCCCAGCGCCTGGCGCGACGGCTATGCCCGCGCTGCAAGACGCCGGCGGAGATCCCCGCCGAAGTGCTGCACCGGGAAGGCGTCCCAGTCGAGCGGCTGGCAGGCGCCACCCTCTACCGCGCGGTGGGGTGCGACCACTGCACGCTGGGCTACAAGGGTCGGATCGGTCTCTACGAGGTCGTGCCGGTCAGCGAGGCGATGAGCCAGATGATCATGGCGGACAGCCATGCCCTCGAACTGGCCCGCGCGGCACGGGATGCCGGTCATGCGGGACTGCGCCAGAGCGGACTCGACAAGGTTCTCCAGGGCCTGACCAGCCTCGAGGAGATCAACCGCGTAACGACGGACTAAAGGCACCGACTGACGCCCGACTTACCAGACAGGAAGCGATCATGGCGACGACCCTCAAGTCAGCCAAGGCAGTGAAAGCCCCCAAGGCGCCGCGGCGGGTGGTGATGCACCGCTGGAAGTGGCGCGGCAAGAACCTGCGCGGGGAGACCGTAGCCGGTGAACTCATTGCCTCCGATATCGACGAGGTCCGCAAGGAGCTGACGCGCCAGAGGATCATCGTCAAGCGCATCACCCGCAAGACGGGAATGTTCGGATTGGGGCGAATCAAGGCGCGCGACATCACGCTTTTTTCTCGTCAATTGGCGACCATGATCCGGGCCGGCGTGCCGCTGCTCCAGGGCTGCAAGGTTGTCGCCGAGACGCTCAAGAATCCCGCGATGCGCAACCTGGTGGAGACGCTGGCCAACGATATCAGCGCCGGTTCAAGTTTCTCGGAGGCCCTGGCCAAGCATCCCTCCCGCTTCGATCGCATGTTCGTCAACATGGTCGCCGCCGGCGAGCAGTCGGGTTCCCTGGACAAGATGCTCGAGCGCGTGGCCAGTTATCGCGAGAAGATCGAGACGCTCAAGGGCCGGGTCAAGAAGGCGCTCTACTACCCGACCGCGGTGGTCCTGGTCGGCATCGGCGTCACCGCGCTGCTGCTGGTGAAGGTCGTGCCGCAGTTCGAGAGCCTGTTCCAGGGCTTCGGCGCCGAGCTCCCGGCATTCACCCAATTCACCGTACACCTGTCCCAACTGACCCAGGCTTACTGGTGGCAGGCCATTCTCACCGCAACAGCGATCTTTCTCGGCCTGCGCCAGGCCATGAAGCGTTCCCCCGCCTTCGCCTATCGCGCCCATCAACTGGTGCTCAAGCTGCCGGTGCTCGGCAACATCGTCGACAAGGGATCGATCGCCCGCTTCTCGCGGACCCTGGCCACCACGTTCAATGCCGGCATTCCGCTGGTGGAAGCGCTGGAGACCGCCGCCGGGGCCACCGGGAACCGCGTTCACCAGCGCGCCATCGCCAGTATCCGCGAAGACGTGGGCACAGGGCAGCAGCTCAACTTCGCCATGCGTCGCACCCGAATTTTCCCCATTATGGCGGTCCAGATGGTGAGCATCGGCGAGGAAGCCGGCGAGTTGGACACCATGCTCGACAAGGTGGCGGAGTTCTACGAGGAAGAGGTCGACAACCAGGTCGACGCGCTGACCTCGCTGCTGGAGCCCTTCATCCTGGTGGTATTGGGGACGATGGTGGGAGGGCTGGTCGTGTCGATGTATTTGCCCATTTTCCAGATGGGCTCAGCCATTTAGGTACGAACGGGCTGCGCTCGACCAGCCGTTGTTGAAAGCGCGCTCGCGATCCTCATTGACGACCACGTAATCCATCAAACGAATCCTCATGACCAAAGCGGTCAGCGAATGGTTACGTTACCCTGAGCGCTGACCCTTTAGCCGACATTTGTGGAGTCTCCGTTGTCCGATCTTCCCCCGCTGTTTACCTGGCCATTGGCGTTCGTGTTCGGCGCGGTGCTGGGCAGCTTCCTGAACGTGGTCATCGTGCGCCTGCCGGTCATGCTGATGCGGCGCTGGCGCGCGGAAGCGCTGGCGGCACTGGAGCAACCCGCGGAGGCCAGCCCGCGCTACAATCTGGCGACGCCAAGATCGCACTGTCCCGGCTGTGGGCACTTCATTGCCTGGCACGACAATCTGCCGCTGATCGGCTGGCTCAAGCGCCGGGGCCGTTGCGCGGCATGCGGCACATCGATCAGCGTGCAGTATCCACTGATCGAGCTGGCCTCGGCGATGCTGGCGGTGACGGCCATCGGGATACACGGGGTCAGTTGGCAGAGCCTGTGGCTGGTCGGCGCCTGCCTGACGCTGTTGGCTGGGGCTGTCATCGACTGGCGAACCCAGCTGCTGCCGGATGTCCTGACCCTGCCGCTGCTCTGGGCTGGCCTGCTCTATCAATGGCTGTTCGCGCCATGGATGCTGGAGAGCGCCGTACTGGGCGCCATCGCCGGCTATCTCTCGCTGTGGTCGGTCTATTGGCTATTCAAGCTGATCACCGGCAAGGAGGGCATGGGTTATGGCGACTTCAAGCTGATGGCCGCCCTCGGTGCCTGGCTCGGCTGGCAAAGCCTGCCGCTGCTGCTGCTGCTCTCGGCCGGAGTCGGCGCGGTCGCCGGCGTGACATTGATCGCCACTCAGCGACAAGAGCGGAACCAGGCAATGCCCTTCGGTCCCTATATCGCGCTCGCCGGGTGGATCGTGCTGCTGGTGGGCGAACCGCTGCTGGCGGCCTACCGCAACCTGTTGCTGGGAAGCTGGGGGTGACCATGACGGTCAACGCGCAGGAGACCATTCACGAAACCATGGTGGTGGGGCTCACCGGCGGAATCGGCTCCGGCAAGAGTGCCGTCGCCGACGCCTTCGGCGCCCTCGGCATCGGCTGGATAGACGCCGATCACGTTGCCCGTGAGGTCGTGATGCCTGGCGAGCCCGCGCTGGCGGCCATCGTCGAACGCTACGGCGACACCATCCTCCAGCCGAATGGCACCCTCGATCGCCGCGCGCTGCGCAGCCGGATCTTCGACGATGCAGCCGAACGCCGCTGGCTGGAGGGGGAGACTCACCCGCGCATCCGTCAACGGCTGCTGACCCACCTGGCGCGGCTGCGCGCTGCCGGCGCGCCCTACTGCCTGCTGGTGTCGCCGCTACTGATCGAATCGAGCCAGCATGAACTGGTCGACCGGATTCTGGTCGTGGACGTTCCCAGGGAGATTCAGATCGAGCGCACCTTGGCACGGGATGGCGTCGACCGGCGTCAGGTGGAGTCCATCCTGTCCGCCCAAAGCTCCCGGGAGCGCCGCCTTGCAGCGGCCGACGACGTCATCGACAATGGCAGTACTCGACGACATTTGCTCGATCAGGTCGCTCGGCTGGATGCCAAGTACCGTCAGTTGCACGCTCCAGCGGAATGATGGTGCTCCGGCGCCCAGGCCTTCGACACGTTAGCCACCGACACGATATCTCCCCCATGACTCGATCCAACGATCCAAGCAACGACAACGTCGCCGGCAAGGGGCTGACCGTCCCCTGCCCCCAGTGCCAGCAACCGGTTGCCTGGACGACCGACAACGCCTACCGGCCATTCTGCTCCAAGCGCTGCAAGCTGATCGATCTGGGTGCCTGGGCGGATGGTTCTCACCGCATTCCGGGCGAACCGCACATGGATGAAACCGAACTCGACGAGCTCATCGACCGGCTCGAACGTGGCGAGTAGCCGGCCCGCGCGTTGAGCGCCGACGCTCGCCATAGGGTCATTCCTGTGGCCATAAACGAGGACGCCGCACCC
>NZ_PZJL01000016.1:0-3389 GCF_003206585.1 Salinicola sp. CR57 | reverse complement strand
GCTACTCTTCAGGGAGAGACCCCTAAACGAATGAACCCCCGGCCTGAGCCGGGGGTTCGGTATAAGTGCCTGACGATGACCTACTCTCACATGGGGAGACCCCACACTACCATCGGCGCTAAGCGGTTTCACTTCTGAGTTCGGCATGGATCAGGTGGTTCCCACTCGCTATGGTCGTCAGGCAAAACTGACGCTGAAGCGATCTTTTGCTCGCATCGCTTCAACTGATTCGGATCATGCTGACGGCTACGTCTCGTTTGGCCGGCTCTTTCTCGGCCCGCGTATCCAGTCATTGTCGTACTAATCGCTCGACCTCGCGCCCTGGCTTTCGCCACAACGCCTCTTTCCAAAACCCCTTGGGGTTATATGGTCAAGCCTCACGGGGCATTAGTACACGTTAGCTCAACGCCTTGCAGCGCTTCCACACCGTGCCTATCAACCAGCTAGTCTTGCTGGACCCTTTAGGAGACTCGAAGTCTCAGGGAGATCTCATCTTGAAGGAGGCTTCCCGCTTAGATGCCTTCAGCGGTTATCCCGTCCGCACATAGCTACCCGGCGATGCCACTGGCGTGACAACCGGAACACCAGAGGTGCGTCCACTCCGGTCCTCTCGTACTAGGAGCAGCACTTCTCAAATCTCCAACGCCCACGGCAGATAGGGACCGAACTGTCTCACGACGTTCTAAACCCAGCTCGCGTACCACTTTAAATGGCGAACAGCCATACCCTTGGGACCGACTTCAGCCCCAGGATGTGATGAGCCGACATCGAGGTGCCAAACACCGCCGTCGATGTGAACTCTTGGGCGGTATCAGCCTGTTATCCCCGGAGTACCTTTTATCCGTTGAGCGATGGCCCTTCCATACAGAACCACCGGATCACTAGAACCTACTTTCGTACCTGCTCGACGTGTCTGTCTCGCAGTTAAGCACCCTTATGCTCTTGCACTCAATGCACGATTTCCAACCGTGCTGAGGGTACCTTCGTGCTCCTCCGTTACTCTTTCGGAGGAGACCGCCCCAGTCAAACTACCCACCACACACTGTCCTCACACCGGATCACGGTGCCAAGTTAGAACGCCAATGATGCCAGGCTGGTATTTCAAGGTTGGCTCCACCCGAACTGGCGTCCGGGTTTCCAAGCCTCCCAGCTATCCTACACAAGCAACATCAGCGTCCAGTGTGAAGCTATAGTAAAGGTTCACGGGGTCTTTCCGTCTAGCCGCGGGTACACAGCATCTTCACTGCGATTTCAATTTCACTGAGTCTCGGGTGGAGACAGCGTGGCCATCATTACGCCATTCGTGCAGGTCGGAACTTACCCGACAAGGAATTTCGCTACCTTAGGACCGTTATAGTTACGGCCGCCGTTTACCGGGGCTTCGATCAAGAGCTTCGCCTTGCGGCTAACACCATCAATTAACCTTCCGGCACCGGGCAGGCGTCACACCCTATACGTCCGCTTACGCGTTAGCAGAGTGCTGTGTTTTTAATAAACAGTTGCAGCCACCTGGTATCTTCGACCGGTTCGAGCTCGGGACGCGAGGTCCTTCACCCTAAGCCGGCGCACCTTCTCCCGAAGTTACGGTGCCATTTTGCCTAGTTCCTTCACCCGAGTTCTCTCAAGCGCCTTGGGATTCTCACCCTGACCACCTGTGTCGGTTTGGGGTACGGTCGCATGTGATCTGAAGCTTAGAGGCTTTTCCTGGAAGCGTGGCATCGATGACTTCCGGACCGTAGTCCGTTCGTCTCGTCTCTCGGCCTTGAGGACCCGGATTTGCCTAAGTCCTCAGCCTACTGACTTTCACCAGGACAACCAACGCCTGGCTCACCTAGCCTTCTTCGTCCCCCCATCGCAACCACATCCGGTACGGGAATATTGACCCGTTTCCCATCGACTACGCTTTTCAGCCTCGCCTTAGGGGCCGACTCACTCTGCTCTGATTAACATAGAACAGAAAACCTTGGTCTTCCGGCGGGGGAGTTTTTCACTCCCCTTGTCGTTACTCATGTCAGCATTCGCACTCGTGATATCTCCAGCATGCTTCTCAACACACCTTCACAGACTTACACGACGCTCCTCTACCGCTCATCCAAAGGATGAACCCGTAGCTTCGGCATCTGGTTTGAGCCCCGTTACATCTTCCGCGCAGGCCGACTCGACTAGTGAGCTATTACGCTTTCTTTAAAGGATGGCTGCTTCTAAGCCAACCTCCTAGCTGTCTATGCCTTCCCACATCGTTTCCCACTTAACCAGAATTTGGGGGCCTTAGCTGACGGTCTGGGTTGTTTCCCTTTTCACGACGGACGTTAGCACCCGCCGTGTGTCTCCCACGCTCTACTCACCGGTATTCGGAGTTTGCCTCGGGTTGGTAACCCGGGATGGGCCCCTAGCCGAAACAGTGCTCTACCCCCGGCGGTAATACGTGAGGCGCTACCTAAATAGCTTTCGAGGAGAACCAGCTATCTCCGAGCTTGATTAGCCTTTCACTCCGATCCACAGCTCATCCCAGCATTTTTCAACATACTTGGGTTCGGGCCTCCAATTGATGTTACTCAATCTTCACCCTGGCCATGGATAGATCGCCCGGTTTCGGGTCTATATCCAGCGACTGGTCGCCCAGTTAAGACTCGATTTCTCTACGCCTCCCCTATACGGTTAAGCTCGCCACTGAATATAAGTCGCTGACCCATTATACAAAAGGTACGCGGTCACCGAACAAGTCGGCTCCCACTGCTTGTACGCACACGGTTTCAGGATCTATTTCACTCCCCTCTCCGGGGTTCTTTTCGCCTTTCCCTCACGGTACTGGTTCACTATCGGTCAGCCAGGAGTATTTAGCCTTGGAGGATGGTCCCCCCATGTTCAGTCAGGGTTTCACGTGCCCCGACCTACTCGATTTCACACATTCAGGTTTTCGACTACGGGGCTATCACCCACTATGGCCGGCCTTTCCAGGCGCGTTCGTCTAACCAGTCACATGCTTAAGGGCTACTCCCCGTTCGCTCGCCGCTACTAGGGGAATCTCGGTTGATTTCTTTTCCTCGGGGTACTTAGATGTTTCAGTTCTCCCGGTTCGCTTCCCAACACCTATGGATTCAGTGTGGGATACCCAGCTTATGCTGGGTGGGTTTCCCCATTCGGACATGTCCGGGTCGCAGGTTGTTTGCCACCTCACCGAACCTTTTCGCAGGCTACAACGTCCTTCATCGCCTCTGGCTGCCAAGGCATCCACCGTGTGCGCTTAATCGCTTGACCATATAACCCGAAGGAGTCTGGTCGCGCGATTAGTCTAACGACAATTGCCGGATACGCTTGAGACGTATCACTTTCGTTCTTCTCTTGCGAGAAGAACTGTCAGCATGATCCAAATTGTTAAAGAGCGTTTA